>NZ_BCSH01000051.1 GCF_001570765.1 Nocardiopsis listeri NBRC 13360
CCCGCCCAACAACCCCAAGGACCACGACCCGAGGCGCCCCACGCACTCATCTGTACTCGACACCTATACCCCGACCCGAGGCAGCACGAAGTCGGCGGAGCCAGAAGCTCCCCCATATCAAGAAGACATCAACTCACCCGCCAACCGCCACCCCACCCCGTCCACCTGTGGACAACTCTGGGGCCGGCCCTCGTCTTCGCCTCTGCCCCGCGCTCATCCCCATCCCCACCTCCACCCCCGGTTCCAACCCATCCACCCCCACCCCATCCGCCTCCAACCCCGCACATGACGATGCCCTGGCCGGGTCCCGGCCAGGGCATCGCTTCTCCGTGCGTTCTTTCCTACGTCTGTAGGCGCACCACTACAATTTCGACGCGGACGCCTCGTCCAACCAGAACACCGTCTTCTCGTCGCCCTTCACACCCGCGACCGGTGCTTCGTCCACGCTCGCACCGGACAGCCCCAGACGCACCGCTTCGGCCTTGGACTCACCCGACGCCAGTACCCACACCTGACGCGCCGAGTTGATGGACGACAGGGTCAGGCTCACCCGGGTCGGCGGGGGCTTGGGGGAGTCATGGACCGCCACGGCGGCGGCCCCGTCCTCTCGGACGCCCGGCAGGCCCGGGAACAGCGAGGCGACATGCGCGTCCGGCCCGAGGCCCAACAGGCACACGTCGAAATCGGGTACCGGCCCCTCGCCCCGTGCGGCCACCGACAGCGCGGCCGAGTAGTTGGTCGCCGCGCGCTCGGCCTCGGCGAGGTCGGTCCCGTCGGAGGCCGGCATCGGATGCACGTTGTCGGCAGGGATCTCGATGTCGTCGATCAGCGCCTCGCGGGCCTGGGTCTCGTTGCGCTCGGCGTCCCCCTCGGGCAGGAAACGCTCGTCGCCCCACCACAGGTGCACGTGGGACCACTTCATACCGCTGGCCTTGGCCTCGTCGCGCAGGGCCGCGAGGGTCTGGATACCGACCCCACCGCCGGTCAGCACGAGGTGGAAGTCGCGCTCGGCCGTCTCAGCGCTCACGATCAGCTGCGCCAACCGTGAGGCCGCGCTCTGCGCCAATTGTGCGGCGTCGTTGGTGCGGACGATCTCCGGTTCGCTCATCTCAAGCTCCGCTTCCAGCGAGCATCGGCCCGAGATGGCGGGCCGCGTTCGCGTACGTTTCGTCGGGGTCCAGGCGGCGCAGCTCCTCGGCCAGCGCCGTGGCGGCACCGCGTCGGGCCAGGGCCACCCTTTGGTCGGGCTGGGAGAACCTGCTCAGGGTGGCCACGCGGCCATCGCGTCGGGAGATCACGATGTCCCCCTGGTCGGTGGTCAGACTCACCTCGGTCAGTCCGGGACCGTCCGAGGAGTGACGCTCCACCGAGATCTCCAGGCGTTCGGACAGCCACGCCGCGAGCAGGTCGGCGCTCGGGTAGTCGGGTTCGGCCGTCACCTTGGCCCCGGTCACCCACCCGCAGGGCTGGTCCATGACGCTGGCCAGCAGTGAGCGCCACGGGGTGAGCCGGGTCCAGGTCAGGTCGGTGTCACCGGGACGGTAGTGGGCGACCCGGTCCATCAGGTCGCGCAGTGGGTCCGGGGAGCGCAGGGCGTCGGTGATCCGACGTTGGGCGAGTCGGCCCACCGGGTCCGATGCCGGGTCGACCGGACCCTGCCCCGGCCACCACACCACCACGGGCGCGTCCGGCACCAGCAGCGGGGTGAGCACCGAGTCCGGATGTTCGCCCAGGGGCCCGTACAGGCGCAACAGCACCGCTTCGCCGGGCCCCGAGGTGCCCGGTCGACGGATCTCGGCGTCGATGGTGGGTTCGGCCTTGGGGTCACGACGAACGAGCGCCACCACCCGCGAGGGGTGTTCGCGCCCGGCCTCGGTGGCGGCCCGTACGGCGTCGTAGTGGTCGGCCTCGTCGGTGACGATGACCAGGGTGAGCACCATGTTCATGGCACCGCCACCGACGCTGAGCCGTTCGGCCATGAGCGCCTCGGTGATCTCCGAGGTGGTGGTGCGCGGCAGGTAGAGCGTCATCGATTCCTCCCGTCGGTCACGGACGTCGCCACTGGCGGCCGTCCCTGGCGAGCAGTTCGTGGGCGGACTCCGGACCCCAGGTACCCGAACCGTACTGTTCGGGCTTGCCGTTCGCGGCCCAGTACTCCTCGACCGGGTCCAGGATCCGCCAGGACAGCTCCACTTCCTCCTGCCGCGGGAACAGCGGCGGGTCGCCGATGAGCACGTCCAGGATGAGCCGCTCGTAGGCTTCGGGGCTGGCCTCGGTGAAGGACTGTCCGTAGGTGAAGTCCATGCTCACGTCGCGCACCTCCATGGAGGTGCCCGGCACCTTGGAACCGAACCGCAGGGTCACACCCTCGTCCGGTTGGATACGCAGCACCAAGGCGTTCTGCCCCAGTTCGCTGACATCGGTGCGGGAGAACATCTGCTGCGGCGCGGCCTGGAACACCAACGCCACCTCGGTGACGCGGCGGCCCAGACGCTTGCCGGTACGCATGTAGAAGGGAACACCCGCCCAACGGCGGGTGCCCACGTTCACCTTCAACGCCGCGTAGGTCTCGGTCACCGAGTCGGAGGGGATGCCCTCCTCTTCGAGGTATCCGCGCACCGCCGCGCCGCCCTGCCACCCGGCGGCGTATTGGCCCCGGGCGGTGCCGGTGGCCAGGTCCTCGGGCAGGGTGACGGCGGAGAGCACCTTCTCCTTCTCCGTGCGGATCGCGTCGGCGTTGTAGGAGACCGGCTCCTCCATGGCCACGAGCGCCAGCAGTTGCAGCAGGTGGTTCTGCATCACGTCGCGAGCCGCGCCGATGCCGTCGTAGTAGCCGGCGCGACCGCCCACACCGATGTCCTCGGCCATCGTGATCTGCACGTGGTCGACGTAGCTGCGGTTCCACAGCGGCTCGAACAGGGTGTTGGCGAAGCGCAACGCCAGGATGTTCTGGACGGTCTCCTTGCCCAGGTAGTGGTCGATGCGGAACACCGCCGAGGGAGGGAAGACCTCGTCCACGACCTGGTTGAGCTCCTGTGCGCTCTCCAGGTCGTGTCCGAAGGGTTTCTCGATCACCACCCGGCGCCACGGGGTGATCCCGCCCGGCCCCGAACCCTCCTCGGCCTGGGCCAGACCGGACCGCTTGAGCTGGGTGACCACGGTCGGGAACAGCTTGGGCGGCAGCGACAGGTAGAACGCGTAGTTGCCGCCGGTACCGCGCTCGTGGTCCAGTTCCGTCACGGTCCGGGCCAGCTCGTCGAAGGCCTCGTCGTCGTCCAGGTCGCCCTGCACGAACCGCACGCCCTCGCTGAGTTGGCGCCACACGTCCTCACGGAACGGCGTGCGCGCGTGTTTGCGCACGGCTTCCTGGGCCACCTGGGCGAAGTCCTGGTCCTCCCAGTCCCGGCGGGCGAAACCCACCAGACCAAAGCCCGGCGGCAGCAGTCCCCTGTTGGCCAGGTCGTAGATGCCAGGCAGCAGCTTCTTGCGCGCCAGGTCACCCGTGACCCCGAACAGCACCAGAACGCTGGGCCCGGCGATCCGGGGAAGTCTTCGGTCCAGGGCGTTGCGGAGCGGGTTGGGTACCGCCCCCGGCATCACCGGTTCTTTCACGGTCTCTTCTCTTTCCGATGGAGAGTGGCCGGTGCTTCGGTGGTGTGCTCGCGGGCCGTTCCAAAGCCGTGCCCCGGAACGGCCCGCGGTGTCAGCGGAGCTTTTCGAGCTTGGCCGACAGGGCCTCCAGGAGGCTCTTCCAGGAATCGACGAACTTGTCGACTCCTTCCTTCTCCAAGACGGTGAACACGTCGGTCAGGCTCACTCCGACGTCCGCGAGAGCGGCGAAGTCGTCCTGGGACTGCTCGTAGGTGCCCAGAACGGTGTTGCCGGTGATCCGACCGTGGTCGGCGGTCGCGTCCAGGGTGGCCTGCGGCATGGTGTTCACGGTGTCGCGGGCCACCAGACCGGTGACGTAGAGGGTGTCCTCCAGCGTCGGGTCCTTGACGCCGGTGGACGCCCACAGCGGACGCTGCGGCTTGGCGCCCTGGTCGGCGAGGGCACGCCACTCGGGCGAGGAGAACACCTTGGTGTGGGCCTCGTAGGCCAGGCGCGCGTTGGCCAGTGCCGCCTTGCCGGTCAGGGCGAGCGCCTCGTCGGTGCCGATCGCCTTCAGACGCTTGTCGACCTCGGTGTCCACCCGGCTGACGAAGAAGGACGCCACCGAGTGGATCTTGGACAGGTCGTGGCCGTTGATCCGGGCCAGCTCCATGCCCTCCAAGAACGCGTCCATCACCTGTCGGTAGCGCTCAAGGGAGAAGATCAGCGTGACGTTGACGCTGATGCCCTCGCCCAGGGTCCGGGTGATGGCCGGCAGACCCGCTGCCGTAGCGGGGATCTTGACCATCAGGTTGGGCCGGTCCACCAGCCACCACAGGGCCTTGGCTTCGGCGGCGGTGCGCTCGGCGTCGTCGGCCAGGCGCGGGTCCACCTCGAGGGACACGCGGCCGTCCACGCCGTCGGTGGCGTCGTAGACCGGACGCAGCACGTCCGCGGCCCACCGGATGTCGTAGGCGGTGATGGAGCGTACCGCCTCCTCCACCGAGACGCCCCGCACGGCCAGCTCGTGGACCTGCTCGTCGTAGGCGTCGCCCTCGGCGAGGGCCTTGTCGAAGATGGTGGGGTTGGAGGTGACGCCGACCACGTGCTTGGTCGACATCAGCTCGGTCAGATCGCCGGTCCGGAGACGTTCGCGGCTGATGTCGTCCAGCCAGACCGAAACGCCCTCCTCGGACAGGTCCCGGAGTGCGTTGCTCATACGTGTTCCTTCCTTGGCGGGAACGAGGCCCGCCGCGGGGCTCATCCGCGGCGGACCCCCTGATCACTTGCCGGACTTGGCGAGGCTCCTGCGAGCCGCTTCGACGACGGCCTCGGTCGTGAAGCCGAACTTCTCGTACAGGACCTGGTAGGGAGCGGAGGCACCGTAGTGCTCCAGGCTCACCGACTCGCCGGCGTCGCCGACGTAGGCGCGCCAACCCATGGCGATACCGGCCTCGACCGACACACGGGCGCGCACCGAGGAGGGCAGCACCTGCTCGCGGTACTCCTCGTCCTGACGGTCGAACCACTCCACGCACGGCATCGAGACCACACGGGTGGGCGTACCCGCTTCCTGGAGGGACTTGCGGGCTTCCAGGGCGATCTGCACCTCACTTCCGGTGGCGATGATGATCACCTCGGGGCTCTCGCCGTCGGCCTCGGCCAGCACGTAACCGCCCTTGACCGCGCCCTCGGCCGGAGCGTACTCCTGACGGTCCAGGACGGGCAGGTTCTGGCGGGTCAACGACAGGGCGGAGGGCCGGTCACCGTTCTCCATGATCGAACGCCACACCACGGCGGTCTCGTTGGCGTCCGCCGGACGGACCACGTCCAGGCCGTAGATGGCCCGTAGCGACCACAGGTGCTCGACCGGCTGGTGGGTGGGGCCGTCCTCACCCAGACCGATGGAGTCGTGAGTCCACACGTAGGTGATGCCCAGCTGCATGATCGCGGCCAGACGCACGGCCGGACGCATGTAGTCGCTGAACACGAGGAACGTGCCGCCGTAGGGGCGGGTGGGGCCGTGCAGGGCGATGCCGTTGAGGATCGAACCCATGCCGTGCTCGCGCACACCGAAGTGCAGCACACGCCCGTAGGGGTTGCCGGGGAACATCTCGCTGGCACGGTCGAAGGGCAGGAAGGACGGCTCGCCCTTGGGCGTGGTGTTGTTGGACCCGGCCAGGTCGGCGGAGCCGCCCCACAGCTCGGGCAGCACCGGGGCCAGGGCGGAGAGCACCTCACCGCTGGCCTTACGGGTGGCCATGCCCTTCTCGCTCGCCTCGAAGGTGGGAACGGACTCCTCCCAGCCCTCGGGGAGCCGCTGTTCGATCAGGCGATCGAACAGCTCGGCGCGCTCACCGGCGCCCTTGTGCCAGGCGTCGAACTCGACCTTCCAGGCGTCGTGCGCCGCACGGCCGCGGTCAACGGCCTTGCGGGTGTGCTCGATGACGGAGTCCTCGACACCGAACGGCTCGTCGGGCAGGCCCAGGATCTGCTTGGTGGCGGAGATCTCGTCGGCGCCGATCGCGGCACCGTGGATGGCGCCGGTGTTCTGCTTGTTGGGCGCCGGCCACCCGATGACGGTGCGCAGACGGATGAAGGTGGGACGCTCGGTCTCGGCCTTTCCGCGCAGGATCGCCTGGTGGAGGGCCTCGATGTCCTCGACGTACTCGCCGGTGGCGGTCCAGTCGACGTCCTCGACGTGCCAGCCGTAGGCGGCGTAGCGGGCGGCCACGTCCTCGCTGTGGGCGATGCGGGTGTCGTCCTCGATCGAGATCTTGTTGTCGTCGTAGATCATGATGAGGTTGCCCAGCTGCTGGGTCCCCGCCAGGGCGCTGGCCTCGTGGCTCACGCCTTCCTGAACGTCACCGTCGGAGCAGAACGCGTAGATGTGGTGGTCGAAGGGGCTCGCGCCCGGTCCGGCCTCGGGGCTGAACAGGCCGCGTTCGCGGCGGGCGGCCATGGCCATGCCCACGGCGTTGCCCACGCCCTGCCCCAGCGGGCCGGTGGTGGTCTCCACACCGGGGGTGTGGCTGAACTCGGGGTGGCCCGGGGTGCGGCTGCCCCACTGGCGCAGGGACTTCAGGTCCTCCAGCTCCAGGCCGTATCCGGCGAGGTAGAGCTGGATGTACAGGGTGAGACTGGAGTGACCGATCGATAGGACGAAGCGGTCGCGGCCGGCCCACTCGGGGTCGGAGGGGTCGTGCCGCATGATCTTCTGGAACAGCAGGTAGGCGGCGGGAGCCAGGCTCATCGCGGTACCGGGGTGACCGTTACCCGACTTCTCCACCGAGTCCATGGCCAGTGCCCGGACCGTGTTCACGGCGCGGAGGTCGAGGTCCGACCACTCCAGAGTCTGCGGGGTGTGGGCGTTCACGGACTGACGTCCTCCTTCTCGGGCACCCGAACCATCCGGCGTTCGGGGCGGTGTGGGGTGGTGTGTACTTGTCGGTCGCCGGGCACCCCGGTGACGGCCCACCGATGGGGTGGGCCGAAAGGGTGTGGAGGGTGAGAACGGCGCTGTTTGCGAGCCTATCGTCCGTGTCGAGACGTGTCGTTGGCCGACACCTCCTCTTACCCGTGGGTAACGGAAGCGTGGCACGTTGGTGGCACGATGGGGCTTGTGCGAACCTTCCTTACACCCGCCTCACTCCCGTGGCCGCTCGTCATGGGGCGAAGGTCACCTGACGGGTGGGGCTTCGTTCCCAGGGGGTTGGTCATCGGCCCGCTCAAGGAAGTACTACAGTATGTCGTTGACGGGGTTTTCGCTGATCCTGACGGTTTGTCGGTCCGCTCGACCCCGCGTGGCGAGCAGTGTTGAAATTCCCGAAGAGTTGTCGAGGTATCCGCGTGTCTGAAACCGAGCCGGCCCCGCAGGGGACAGGAGTGCTTTCGGCCGTGGGGACGCGGTACTGATGGCGCTTACCAATCGTTCCCCTCAGGTCGGATCGTCCACCCCCGAGGCTCCCCGCAAGGCCTCCCTGGGCGAGTACGTCCGCGCCTATGTCGCGCTTTCCAAACCCCGCGTCATCGAACTGCTGCTCATCACCACCATCCCGGTGATGTTCGTGGCCGCAGGCGGTGTGCCGCCGCTGTGGATCGCGGTGGCCACCCTGCTGTTCGGCACCATGTCGGCGGCCAGCGCCAACGCGATGAACTGCTACATCGACCGCGACATCGACCGTGAGATGCGTCGCACCCGTCAGCGTCCGGCCGCGATGGACCTGGTCACCCCCAAGGGGGCCCTGGTCTACGGGCTGATCCTGGCGGTCGGCTCCACGGTCGGGTTCCTGGTGTTCGTCAACGTGCTGTCCGCCGTGCTGTCGCTGTTCGCGATCGGGTTCTACATCTTCGTGTACTCGATGCTGCTCAAGCGGCGCACCGCGCAGAACGTGGTGTGGGGCGGTATCGCCGGCTGCATGCCCGTGCTCATCGGTTGGGCCGCGGTCACCAACAGCCTCGACTGGGCGCCGTTCGTGCTGTTCCTGGTGGTGTTCTTCTGGACGCCCCCGCACACCTGGACCCTGGCCATGCGCTATCGCGAGGACTACGCGGCCGCCAAGGTGCCGATGCTGCCCGTGGTCGCCAGTGACCGCCGGGTGCTGCTGGAGTCGGTGCTCTACAGCTGGGCGACCGTCATCGTCTCCCTCGCCTTCTGGCCGGTGGCCGGCACCACCTGGTTCTATGGCGCGGTCGCGCTGATCCTGGGCGCCCTGCTGGTGTTCCAGGCCCACCGACTGCTGAGCCGTTCCAAGGCGGGTGTGACCGGTGCCAAGCTCAAGACCATGGGCTTCTTCCACCTGTCCAACGCCTATCTGGCGCTGCTGTTCTCGGCCGTGACCATCGACCCGCTCCTGGCCGGCGTGCTCGGCTGAAGGTCGACCCGATAGACGACGACGGCGCCCGTCCCTCGCTGGGGACGGGCGCCGTTTCCGTTACGCGGGCCGACTCAGGTGGATCGACGGCGGAAGATCAGCGCGGCCGACCACACCACCAGGGTCACCAGCAGCAACGCCAGGGGGACGTGTGCCTGAAGGGGGCCGTAGGTGCCCAGCGCCGCCTGTGGAAAGCCCACCACGAACGCCCCCAGGCTGAGCAGGAGGACCGTGCGGTGAGTCCCGGGACCTCGGCCCTTGGACGACCACAGCGCGCCCGCGGCGAGCAGTTGCGCGCCGGTGGTCACGTGTACCGCGAACGCTCCGGCGTAGTGGAACGGCAGGGCGTCCAGGTTGTAGGTGATCAGTTGGCCGGCGGTGACGAACTCCCACAGGAGCGCGGCCAGCGCGGCCGGCACCGTCACGCGCAGCACCCACTCCCAGGCGGTGACGGGGCGGGCCCGGGCGGTGTCGTTCGGGGCCATGGTGGGGCCTTTCCGAGTGGGTCGGGTGGGACTGTCCTCCTGTCGTACACGGACGGCCCCTCCGAGGCAATCCCCGCAGGGTGGAGGGGGAGTCGGCGCCGCCGATGGCAAGCGCTACGATCTGTGCTCATGCCCCGACTCGACAGCAAGGCCATTCTCCAGGGCCGCAGATCCCGTTACTCGATGACGCTCATCCTGGGCATCACCATCAGCGTGGTGTGCATGATCGGCATGCTCGGTTACCTGTGGCTCCTGGCCATGGCGGGGGGCGCGGCCGCGGGGATCGACGGGGCGGTCGGCTTCACGGTGAGCCTGCTCGCGGCCATCGTCCCGGTCACCATCCTCATCCCGCTCATCCTCCTGTTGGACCGCATCGAACCCGAGCCCGGGTGGGTGCTGTTCTTCGCCTTCGTGTGGGGGGCCGGAGTGGCGGTCGTGGCGTCCTTCCTCCTCAACACCTGGGGCATCGCCTACCTCATGGTGCCGTTCTTCGGGCCGGACCTGGGCGACTTCCTCGGTACCTCGTTGGTGGCCCCGGTGGTGGAGGAGAGCGCCAAGGGTCTGGTGCTGCTCATCCTGCTGTGGCGGCGTCGCCACGAGATCGACACCTTCACCGACGGCGTGGTCTACGCGGGCATGGTGGCCACCGGCTTCGCGTTCACCGAGAACATCCTGTACTTCCTCAGCGCCTTCTTCGACGGCACACTGGTCGCGACCTTCGCCATCCGCGGGATCATCGCGCCCTTCGGCCACCCGCTCTACACCGCGATGATCGGTATCGGTGTCGCCTACGCGGCCATGCGCAGTGGGGGACCACGCTTCCTCGCCCCCATCGCCGGCTGGGTCCTGGCGGTGTTGCTGCACGGCATGTGGAACGGCGCGACCCTCTTCGGGTGGGGCGGTCTGGGTGTGGCCTACCTGGTTCTGTTCGTGGTGCTCATGGCCATCTTGGGCATCGCCCGCCGGGACCGGCGCGACCAGATCACCGCGATCGCCCGCTACCTGCCGCCCTACATCTCCACCGGCCTGGTGACCCCCGCCGACATCACCATGCTCGGTTCCATGCAGGGCCGACGCCAGGCCAGGGATTGGGCGGTGCACAACGCCGGCGCCCGTGGGCGCACGGCGATGAAGGACTACCAGTTGGCCGCCACGGAGCTCGCGTTGCTGCACCAGAAGCTGGACGCGGGGGTGGCCCGCAAGGACTGGAAGGTCAACCGCGACGCGTTCCTGGCCCTGATGCACGTGGCCCGGGACACCTTCCTGGGGCGGCTACCCCAGCCGGTCACCCCGGGCTGGGCGGAGCGTCCCACGGACTCGGGTTTCATGCGGCGCGCGGACTTCGCGCACGTCATCGCCCAGGCGCAGGCTCAGCAGGACTACGTTCCCCGTCACGGCCAGCCTCAGGGCCGGCCTCCGTACCCGCCTCGGTACTGATCCGCTCCTCCGTCGGGGTCAGCCGTGTGGTGGCGAAGTACAGTCGTGCGATCGCGACCCAGGTCAGCGCCGAACCGAGCACGTGCAGCACCACGAGGGTCTCGGGCAGTTCCAGGGCGTACTGGGTGTAGCCCAAGACACCCTGGAGCAGCACGATCACCAGCAGCGCCACGCTGCTCAGGCGGGCGGGCCGACCGGCCCCGCCCCGGTGGGCGAGCAGGACGGCGGCGGCGCTGCCCATCAGGGTCAGCCAACCCAGGACCGAGTGCACGCGGGTGACCGCGGGCAGGTCCATCTCCCAACGCGGGGCGGCCGCGTCACCACCGTGCGGGCCGGTGCCGGTGACGACGGTTCCGGCGATGAGCAGCAGGAAGCCGACCACGACCAGGGCGATGCCCACGGTGTGCAGCATCGGTCCCACGACGACCTTGGGAGTTCCCTCGGGCTCCTGGCAGCGTACGTACAACGCGACGGCGATGAAGACCATCACCATGGACAACAGGAAGTGAGTGGCGACCGAGGCCGGGTGCAGGTCGGTCCAGACGGTGATGCCGCCGACCACGGCCTGACCCAGCACGCCGAGGGGGATGATGGTGGCCAGGCGGGTCAGGTCACGGCGACGCGGGGTCGACCGCAGCACGGCGATCAGGGTGATGACGCCGACCGCCAGGACGAGGAAGGTCAGGGTGCGGTTGCCGAACTCGATGGCGGCGTTGAAGGCCGCGTGCCCGGTGTCGATCGGCACGAAGCTGTCGGGGGTGCACCGGGGCCACTCGGAGCAGCCCAACCCCGAGGAGGTGACCCGGACGGTGGCGCCGGTGACGGCGATCCCGGCGTTGACCACGACGTTCCCCAGTGCCCAACCGCGCAGCGACCTCTGCGTGGGTTTCCAGATGGTGCCGGCCAACAGGACCAGGGCCAGCACGCCGAGGGCGGCCAAGGCGACCTGCCAACCCCACAGGGGCACGCCGAGGAGCACGATGTCCTCGAGCTCGTCGGCCGCGATCGAAGAGAGTGCGTTGGTCGTCGTCGCGGCGACCGGGGAATCAGACATACGACAGACTGTAGTACATCGTCGTGGTGGCGATTACGCGACCCCGCCGAGTGGCTCCACCTGCGTCGATGGGGCCGGGTGGCATGGAAAGGGTCCCGGGGTCGAACCCCGGGACCCTGGGTCATCGGACCCGGATCAGTCGTTGTAGTTGGCGATGCACTGGCTCAGCAGGTCGAGGTCCAGGTTGATCAGGCCCAGGGTGTTCTGCTCCTTGACACACGCCTGGTAGACCTCGGACTCGGAGTGGGTGCCGGCGGTCGCGGCTCCGGCACCCGCTCCGAGCAGACCCGCGGTGAACAGAGCGGCGACCGCACACTTGGTCATGGTTCGCATTGCTTTGCCTTTCGAGCGACTACAACGGCTTGGGCGCGCTGCCCACCAGCCCTGATAGCCCTTCGCTCGTGGCTGGAAACTCTCTGTGCTTATTTTTTGTGTCGTCTTGCAGTTCCAGATAGGAAGCAAAAGGCGCATCGAGGGGGTCAGGAGCTCGAAGGAGAGGAGGTGCGGGTCGAACCGGCGCTGGCCAGGATCACACAGGCCACCGCCAGCCACTGCCACACGGTCAGCAGTTCACCGAGCAGGACCAGCCCCACCAGGGCGGCGGCCGCCGGTTGCAGGCTCATCAGCACCCCGAACACCCGTGGCGGGATCCGACGCAGCGCGTTCAATTCCATCGTGTAGGGGATGACGGAGGAGAGCACGCCCACGGCCAGCCCGAAGAGCAGCAGCCGCCAGTCGAGCAGCGCGGCGCCGCCCTCGGCGATCCCCGCCGGAGCCAGGACGATGACCCCCACCACACTGCCGATGGCCACTCCGGAGGCGCCGCTGAACCGCTGCCCCGTGGCCGCGCTCAGCAGGATGTAGCCGGCCCAGGCGACCGCGGCGAGCACCGCGAAGAGCACGCCCAGCGGGTCGAGCGAGGCGAACTCCACGCCCAGGGCCGCCACGCCGAGTCCGGCCAGACCGGCCCACAGAAGGTCGACGCGTCGACGTGAGCCCAGGATCGCGATGGCCAGCGGTCCCAGGTATTCGATGGTGACGGCGATGCCCAACGGAATGCGGGCGAAGGCCTGGTAGATGAGGAAGTTCATGCCGGCCAGCGCCACCCCGTAGCCGACCACCACCATCCAGTCGGTGCGGCTCCGAGCGCGCAGCACCGGACGCGCCAGGACCACCAGGACGACCGCGGAGGTGAGCAGACGCAGCCAGACCACCGCGGCGGGCGGCAACGCCTCGAAGAGGTTCTTGGCCACCCCGGCACCGGTCTGCACGGAGACGATGCCGATCAGGATCAGCCACACGGGCGGCATCGAATCGAGTACCGCGCCGGGGGAGAGGCGGGACGTACTGGTGCTCATGATGAGTCATCCTACGTTTTGCGGGGTGCGGGCCGCCGCCTCGGCCCCCTCGACCTCGGTCGCGTCCGAGTGTTCGCGCGGACCCCCGACGAAGGCCAGCAACAGCAACGACCACGCGATGACCACCACGGCGGGTTGCAGGAGCGTCATCACCAGACCGATCACCGTCAGGTCGCCCTCGCCGGTGAGCGACTGCACACCGATCCACAGGAACGGCAGCGTCGCCGCGAACAGGTTCACCACCAGGGCGGTCCACGCCAACCCGGCCCGGGGCGGACGTCGCCACCACAGGAGGGCACCCCCCACCAGCACGAGGAACAGGGGCGGGCCCAGATAACGGACCACGATGAACCAGGGCACGCCGATGCTCTCCATGTCGGGAACCCTATCGGGGAGGTTCGAGACACGACCGGCATGGTGTGAAATGGTTCGGTCCGATCCCGGATGACCCCGTCCTCGCTGGAGAGTCCCACGATGTCCCGCTCCCGACGTAGAGTCCGCACCCGCACAGCCCCCGAGGGCCTGCCTCGTTGGCCGATGGTGGCCGGTGCGCTGGCCCTGCTGTTGGCGGTGGTGGTGGGTGGCTACACCGGCGGGATGTTCTTCGCCGAGACCACGTCACAGGTCGAGGAGATGACGGTGACCTCCGGGATCCTCGTCGACCCCTCCGGAGTTCCCGAGCCCGAACCCTCCGAGGACCCCGAGCCGCAGGAGAGGACCCACCCGGCCGGTCTGGATCCGACGGTCGATTACGCCCTGCTGAACGTGAACGGCGAACGGGCCCTGGACGTCGCGGGCGGCTCCACCGACAACGGGGCCCACGTGCACCTGTGGGATCGCCACGACGAGCAGAACCAGCAGTGGAGGTTCGTCCCCGTCGAGGACGACTTCTACGAGATCGTCGGCGTGGGCAGCGGCAAGCTGTTGGAGTTCCCCGCCGAACCCGACCCCGAGGCGGAGCCGGCGGCCACCCTGCTCACCCGCACCGGCGAGCCCAACCAGCACTGGACCGTGGTCGAGGCCGATGACGGGGTGGTCCGCCTGGTCAACCGCGCCTCGGGCAAGGCCCTCGAAGGGCAGGGCGGTGAACCGGACAACGGCACCCTCGCCGCCCCGGCCGAGGACGAGGACCACCCCCACCAACGATGGCGCCTGGCCCCCTTGGACTGAACCGACCCGGCCCGGAGCGCCGGGTCAGGACAGCAACAGGGAGCGCACCGTCCGCCAAGTGGCCTCGTCGGCGGCGTTCAACAGGCCCAGCCGGTCGTCGCCGGGACGGTAGGGGTCGCCCTCGGGCCGGAGTGCGACCCCACCGGCCTCGGTGATCAGCAGGCCGCCGGGGGTGTGGTCCCAGGGCAGGGTCCGATGGTAGAGAACGAAGTCCAGCTCGCCCTCGGCCAACAGGGGGTAGTCCACCCCGGCGCAGGAAGCGCCCGGACCCACCTCGGCGAATCGGTCCACGGCGGCCTCGACGCGTTCTCGTGCACTGGGGGACAGGAACCGGGACTGCACCGCTCCGCGCATCCGCGCGGGTTCGGCCGGTGCGGGCTCTCGACGCAGCCGACGTCCGTCACACCAGGCCCCCGAACCGAGTTCGGCCGTGTACACACGGTCCTGGGTCGGGCGCAGGATCCAGGAGGCGACGGCCTCGCCCTCGCGCACCAACACGGCCATCACCGCGAAGTCCTCCGAGCCGCGCACGAAGTTGCGGGTGCCGTCCAGCGGGTCGACCAACCACGCCGCCGGTTCGTCGGTCAGGGCCCGGAGCAGTTTCGGGTCGGTGGAGGTGGCCTCCTCGCCCACGACTGGAACGTCCAGGAGTTCGCGGAGTCTGCGGGTGATGGCGACCTCGGACTCACGGTCGGCCACGGTGACGATCTCGCCGGGTGCCTTCTCGGTCACCTCGTCCCGGCCTAGGGACCGAAAGCGCGGCAGGATCGACTCCTGCGCGGCCTCGCGGAGGATCTTGGTCACGGCGTCGATGTCGATCGTCATGGCCGACAGCCTACGACCGCGCGACCCCTGGTCCGGGCCCCGCCCCCGGGGTCACTCCCAGCGGAACAGACGCGAGGCGAGCAGCCCGCACACCAGGGTCCACGCGACCAGCACCAGGAAGGTGCCCGCGGACGGCAGTGCACCGTGCGCGAGCGACTCGCGCAGCCCCGAGGCGAGCGCGGTGATCGGCAGCACCGAGACCGCCTGCTCCATCGGGGCGGGGAAGTTGCTGGTGGGGAAGAGCACACCGCCCAGACCCAGTAGGAGGACGTACACCAGGTTGGCGCCGGCCAGGGTCGCCTCGGCGCGCAGAGTGCCCGCCATCAGCAACGCCAGTGAGCTGAACGCCGCGGTGGCCAGCAGGCCCAGGACCAGGACGGCGAGCACACCGGTCGGGCTCAACGCGGGGTTCCAACCCAGCAGGACCGCGACCACGCACAGGATGGTGACCTGGATGGTCTGCACGGCCAATACGGCCAGTGTCTTGGCGGCCAGCAGCCCGAACCGGGACAACGGGGTCGCGCCCAGTCGCTTGAGCACGCCGTATCGCCGTTCGAAACCGGTGCCGATGGCCAACCCGGTGAACGAGGTGGACATGATCGCCAGGGCCAGGATGCCGGGGGTGAGCGCGTCCACCCGGGCGCCTTCGCCCACGTCCAACACGTTGACCAGGCTGAACCCGACCAGCAACAGCACGGGGATCACCATGGTGAGCAGGAACTGCTCGCCATGGCGCAGCATCACGCGCAGTTCCATCCGGGCCTGGGCGGCGATCATGCGCCACATGGGCGCGGCGCCCGGAGCCGGAGTGAACAGCCCGGGATCGCCCGAGAGGGTCGGTGTGGTGTCTGAGTCGGCGACGGTCGCGCCAAAGGTGTGCTCGGTCATCATCAGTCGCGCAGTTCCCGGCCGGTGGTTTCGAGGAAGACGTCTTCGAGGGTACGCCGTCGCACGCGCAGGTCCTCGGCGAGGACGCCGGCCGAGGCGCACCAGGCGGTCACCGTGGCGAGGAACTCGGGCCCCAGGTCATCGGGGTCGTCCGCGGTGACGGTGTGTTGGTGTCGGCCGCCCGCGAGCGTGGTGGCCACGGTCCCGCCCTCGGGCAGGGCGGTGCGCAGGGAGTCGACGTCGATGGGGGCCTCGGTGGAGAAACGCACGTCGCGGCGGCGACCGGTGAGTTCCTCCGGTGTGCCCTCGACGACCACCGCGCCGTGGTCGATGATGACGACGTGGTCGGAGAGGCGCTCGGCCTCCTCCATGTGGTGGGTGGTGAGGATGACCGCGACGCCCGCGGTGCGCAGCGCCGACACCAGGTCCCAGGTGGCCATGCGGGCCTGGGGATCCAACCCGGCGGTGGGCTCGTCGAGGAAGACGATCTCGGGGCGACCCACGACGGCGCAGGCCAGGGAGAGGCGTTGCTGCTGTCCGCCGGACAGACGGCGGAAGGGGGTGCGGCCGGCCGAGGTCAGACCCAGCCGTTCCAGGAGCAGGTCGGGGTCGATGGGGCTGGCGTGGAAGGACGCCATGAGGCGCAGCCACTCGGCGGCGCGGGCGCCGGTGGGCACGCCACCGGACTGGGGCATCACACCGACCCGGGGCTTGAGCTCGGTGGCGTCACCGATCGGGTCCAGGCCCAGTACGCGCACGCTCCCGCCGTCCGCGCGGCGAAAACCCTCGCAGATCTCGATGGTGCTGGTCTTGCCCGCTCCGTTGGGGCCGAGCAGGGCGGTCACCGCGCCCGGGCGCGCGGTGAACGAGAGGCCCGTGACGGCCTTGGTGGAGCCGTAGTGCTTCACCAGGTCGACGACTTCGAGGGCGGCTGTGTCCATGGGGCCTGAGTTTACGTGCGCTTCGCCGTCGTGCCTCACCACCCCGTCCGGAGAGGGAGCGTGGGACGCGCACGGTGTCGAAAGGGGATGATGATGCATAATCACTTCGTTGTGCACCAATGGTGCCCGTCACCGTCCCGTGTCGAACGAGAGTGCGACCGTATCGCGGGATTGGCGTCTCGCTATACAAGACGAAGGATCGAATCCGGCGAGCCGGGGGGTATCGGTCACGCGGGTCGTGTCGGCGCGAAACCCCAGATTAGGCAAGGCTGACCTTCGTGACGAAGCGCATGGGGGCGGGTTTGCCTAGGTGGACTTATTTACGGCACACTGATGTTGTCTAATGACAGAGCCGGTTGTGACCGAGGGAGGGGAATCGCGTGTCCGAAGCATCGTCCAGCGTGCCCCGCCCCCTCAACGGGCCCGATCACGGAACCCGCGCCCGTGTCGCCCGGCTCATCTTGGAGAAGGGTCCGATCACCGCTTCCGACCTGGGAGAACGGCTCGGGTTGACCCCGGCGGCCATTCGCCGTCACCTCGACAACCTCACCAGTGAGGGCATGATCGAAGCCCGCGACGCCAGGCCCACGCCGGGCCGCCGTCGTCGTGGTCGCCCCGCCCGGGTCTTCGTCATCAACGAAGCCGGACGCGACGCCTTCGTTCACGCCTACGACGACCTCGCGTCCAACGCGCTGCGCTTCTTGGCGCGGAGCGCCGGTCCCGAGGCCATCGGGGAGTTCGCCCGCAGCCAGGTCGCCGACCTGGAGCGGCGCTACAAGCCCCTGCTGGACGCCGTCCCCGCCGAACAGCGGGTCCGGCTGCTGGCCGAGGCGCTCTCCAACGACGGTTACGCCGCCAGTGCGGGCCAGGCGCCCGCACCCGGTGGCGGTGACCAGCTGTGCCAACATCACTGCCCCGTCGCGCACGTGGCCGCCGAGTTCCCGCAACTCTGTGAGGCCGAGATCGAGGCCTTCGCGCGGCTGCTGGGCACACCGGTGCGCAGGTTGGCCACCATCGCCCACGGCGATGGTGTGTGCACCACCCACGTCACCCCTCGGGGAGACGTGGCGGGCGGGGAAGAACACGCCCCCGCGACCACCAGCGTCCGCCGCACGGCGGACGGAGGATCGCAACACAAGGACGTCTGAGTCCAGGAGGAGTCCGCGCACATGACTTCTGTCGCGCATCCCGAGCTCGAAGGGCTCGGAACATATGAGTTCGGCTGGTCCGACTCCGACGCGGCCGGCGCCTCGGCCCGTCGTGGCCTGAACGAAGAGGTCGTTCGGGACATCTCGGCGAAGAAGGACGAGCCGGAATGGATGACCAAGCTCCGTCTCAAGTCGCTCAAGCTCTTTGACAAGAAGCCCATGCCCGACTGGGGCGCGGACCTGTCCAGGATCGACTTCGACAACATCAAGTACTTCGTGCGGTCCACGGAGAAGCAGGCCACCTCCTGGGAGGACCTGCCCGAGGACATCAAGAACACCTACGACAGGCTGGGCATCCCCGAGGCGGAGAAGCAGCGCCTGGTCGCCGGTGTCGCCGCGCAGTACGAGTCCGAGGTCGTCTACCACCAGATCCGTGAGGACCTGGAGGAGCAGGGCGTCCTCTTCCTGGACACCGACACCGCCCTCAAGGAGCACCCGGAGATCTTCGAGGAGTACTTCGGCTCCGTCATCCCGCCCGGCGACAACAAGTTCGCCGCGCTCAACACCTCGGTGTGGAGTGGCGGGTCGTTCGTCTACGTGCCCAAGAACGTGCACGTGGAGATCCCGCTCCAGGCCTACTTCCGGATCAACACCGAGAACATGGGCCAGTTCGAGCGGACGCTGATCATCGTCGACGAGGGCGCCTACGTCCACTACGTCGAGGGTTGCACCGCGCCGATCTACAAGACGGACTCGCTGCACTCCGCGGTCGTCGAGATCATCGTCAAGAAGAACGCCCGCTGCCGTTACACGACCATTCAGAACTGGTCGAACAACGTCTTCAACCTGGTGACCAAGCGCGCCATCGCCGAAGAGGGCGCCACCATGGAATGGGTCGACGGCAACATCGGCTCCCAGGTCACCATGAAGTACCCCGCCGTGTACCTGATGGGCGAGCACGCCAACGGCGAGACCCTTTCCATCGCCTTCGCCGGCGAGGGCCAGCACCAGGACACCGGCGCCAAGATGGTGCACTGCGCGCCCAACACCACCTCCAAGGTGGTCTCCAAGTCGGTGGCGCGCGGCGGCGGCCGCTCCTCCTACCGCGGCCTGATCCAGGTCCAGGAGGGTGCCCACCTGGCGAAGTCCTCGGTGGAGTGCGACGCGCTGCTGATCGACACGATCAGCCGTTCCGACACCTACCCCTACAACGACCTGCGCGAGGACGACACCGAGCTCGCGCACGAGGCCACCGTCTCCAAGGTCAGCGAGGACCAGCTCTTCTACCTGATGAGTCGGGGGATGGGCGAGGAAGAGGCCATGGCCATGGTCGTTCGAGGTTTCGTGGAGCCCATCGCCAGGGAGCTCCCGATGGAGTACGCGCTGGAGCTGAACCGTCTCATCGAGCTCCAGATGGAAGGATCGGTTGGTTAAGTTGACCACCACGAACACCGAACCCAAGGCGCACAGCCACGGACTGGGCCAGATCCCGGTCTCGAAGCTGGACACGCACGGTTCCCACGACGTGAACGACTTCCCCGTCCCGAACGGACGCGAGGAGGAGTGGCGCTTCACTCCGATGCGTCGTCTCAAGGGTCTGCAGGACTGGAAGGGCGAGACCGACGGCACCGACGAGACCGTCGTCGACGCGCCCGAGGGCGTCACCGTCGAGCAGGTCGGCCGGGACGATGAGCGCCTGGGCACCGCGGGCCTTCCCGTGGACCGCGTCATCGCGCAGGCCTACAGCGCCTTCGAGCAGGCCACGGTCGTGACCGTGCCGCGCTCGCTGGTGGCCGACAAGGCGATCACGATCGACCGCAAGGCCTTGGGCGGCACCGCCTTCGAGCAGCTCGTCATCGACGTGCAGCCGATGGCCGAGGCCACCGTGATCATCACCAACACCGGTACCGGTGTGCGCGCGGGCAACCTCGACGTGCACGTCGGCGAGGGCGCCAAGCTCGACCTGGTCAGCCTCCAGGACTGGGACGACGACGCGGTCGAGGTCAGCCAGCACAACGCCCGGGTGGCCAAGGACGCGAGCTTCAAGTCGGTCATCGTCACCCTGGGCGGGGACCTGGTCCGTCTGTCGCCGCGCGTGTCCTACACGGGTCGCGGCGGCAACGCCGAGCTCTACGGGCTCTACTTCGCCGGTGACAAGCAGCACCACGAACACCGTTCGCTCATCGACCACAACCTGTCGTACACCCGCTCCAGGGTGGACTACAAGGGCGCGCTCAACGGCTCCGGGGCCCACACCGTCTGGATCGGTGACGTGATCATCGGCGAGGGCACCGAGGGCACCGACTCCTACGAGCACAACCGCAACCTCCAGCTCTCCGACGACACCCGGGTGGACTCCGTCCCGAACCTGGAGATCTTCACCGGTGAGGTCCAGGGCGCGGGCCACGCCAGCGCCAGCGGGCGTCTGGACGACGTGCACCTCTTCTACCTGCGCTCGCGCGGTATCCCGGAGGAGGAGGCTCGTCGCCTGATCATCCGCGGCTACTTCCTGGACATCGTCAACCGCATCGACGACGAGGAACTGCGCGAGCGGGTCATGGAGAAGGTCGAGCGGAAGCTTGCCGCACATGAGTGAGCAGGGCGGTTGGACCAAGGTCGCCGAGCTCGACGAGATCCCCGAGGAGGGGGTCCTGGGGGTCGAGACCGACGACGAGACGCCCATCGCGCTGGTGCGCTCCGAGGGTGAGGTCTTCGCGCTGCGAGACGTGTGCTCGCACGCGGAGGTCCGCCTCTCCGAGGGCGAGGTCGAGGACGGCACCATCGAGTGCTGGCTGCACGGTTCGTGCTTCGACCTGAGTTCGGGGGCGCCGATCAACCCGCCCGCGACCCAGCCGGTCCCCACCTATGACGTGAAGATCGACGGCGACGACGTGCTCGTGTCGCTGGCTGAGAAGAATTCCTGAGGCCTGAAATGACGAAGTTCGAAATCCGCGGTCTGCGCGCCGACGTCCTCATCGGTGAGGACGAGCGTCGCGAGATCCTCAAGGGCGTTGACCTGACCGTCAACTCCGGTGAGACCCACGCCATCATGGGCCCCAACGGCTCCGGCAAGTCCACCCTCGCCTACGCGATCGCCGGTCACCCGCGCTACGAGATCACCGAAGGCGAGGTCCTCCTCGACGGTGAGAGCGTCCTCGACATGGAGGTCGACGAGCGGGCCCGCGCCGGCATGTTCCTGGCCATGCAGTACCCGGTCGAGGTTCCGGGCGTGTCCATGTCCAACTTCCTGCGCAGCTCCGTCACCTCCATGCGCGGCGAGGCTCCCAAGCTCCGTCAGTTCTCCAAGGAACTGCAGGGCGCCATGAAGAACCTGGCCATCGACTCCTCCTTCGCCGCCCGCGGCGTCAACGAGGGTTTCTCCGGTGGTGAGAAGAAGCGGCACGAGATCCTCCAGCTGGAGCTGCTCAAGCCGAAGGTCGCCATCCTGGACGAGACCGACTCCGGCCTGGACGTCGACGCGCTCAAGATCGTCTCCGAGGGCATCAACCGCGCCCAGAACGAGAACGACCTGGGTGTCATGCTCATCACGCACTACACCCGCATCCTGAACTACGTCAAGCCCGACTTCGTGCACGTCTTCGCCGAGGGGCGCATCGCCGAGTCCGGCGGCTCCGAGCTGGCGCAGGTCCTGGAGTCCGAGGGCTACGAGCGTTTCGTGAAGGCGGGCGCGTAGCACATGAGTGAACGCGAGCTGGGACCGCTCGACGTCGCGGCGATCCGGGAGGACTTCCCGATCCTCTCCCGGACCGTCCGTGACGAGCGCCCGTTGGTGTACCTCGACTCCGGGGCTACCTCGCAAAAACCCCGGCAGGTACTGGACGCCGAGCGTGAGTTCTACGAACGCCACAACGCGGCGGTGCACCGGGGAGCGCACCAGCTCGCGGAGGAGGCCACCGACGCCTACGAGTCGGCCCGAGAGACCATCGCGTCGTTCATCGGGGCCGACTCCGACGAGGTGGTGTTCACCAAGAACGCCACCGAGGCGGTCAACCTCGTCGCGTACGCGATGAGCAACGCCGCCACGGCCGAGGACGACCTCCGAAGGTTCCAGGTGGGTCCGGGCGACGAGATCGTCGTCACCGAGATGGAGCACCACGCCAATCTGGTGCCCTGGCAGCAGCTGTGTCAGCGCACCGGTGCGACGCTGCGCTGGTTCTCGGTGACCGACGAGGGTCGTCTGGACCTGTCGGACCTGAACGAGTTGGTCAACGAGCGCACGAAGCTGGTGGCGTTCGCGCACCAGTCCAACGTGGTGGGCACGGTCAACCCCGTCGACACCATCACGGCTCGGGCCCGTGAGGTCGGTGCCCTGGTGTTGCTGGACGCCTGCCAGTCGGTGCCGCACATGCCGGTCGACGTCGCGGCGTTGGACGTGGACTTCCTGGCCTTCTCCGGACACAAGATGCTCGGTCCCAACGGGATCGGTGTGCTCTGGGGGCGCCGGGAGCTCCTCGCCGCCATGCCACCGTTCATCAGCGGTGGTTCGATGATCGGCGTGGTGCACATGACCCACTCCACCTGGGCCGACGCGCCCCAGCGATTCGAGGCCGGTGTGCCGATGGCCCCGCAGGCCGTCGGTCTGGCCGCGGCCTGTGACTACCTGTCGAAGGTGGGCATGGACCGGGTCGCCGCGCACGAGCACGAACTCACCGAGTACGCGCTCAAGCTGGTCGGCGCGATCGAGGGCGTACGGATCGTCGGTCCCACGGAGGCCGTGGACCGGGGCGGCGCGGTGTCGTTCGTGGTGGAGGACATCCACCCGCACGACCTGGGCCAGGTTCTGGACGACCGGGGGGTCGAGGTGCGGGTGGGTCACCACTGCGCCTGGCCGCTGCACCGCAAGCTCGGTATCGTCGCGACCACGCGCGCGTCCTTCTACCTCTACAACACGTTGGAGGACGTGGAAGCGCTCGCGGAGGCCATCCGGGCCGCCCAGAGGTTCTTCGGAACCCGGGCCTAGCAACGAGGATTCTGCCTGACCATGCAGCTGGACGCGATGTACCAGGAGATCATCCTGGACCACTACCGGAACCCGCACCACAAAGGGCTGCGGGATCCGCACGACGCCGAGGCGCATCACATCAACCCCACCTGTGGGGACGAGGTGACGCTCCGTGTGGCGTTGACCCCTGCCTCCGAAGGTGCGGGACTGGACGATGAGGCGACGGTCAGCGACGTCTCCTATGAGGGAATGGGCTGTTCGATCAGCCAGGCCAGCACCTCGGTGCTGACCGATCTCCTCATCGGGAAGTCGGTGGCCGAGGGGATGCGTACCCTGGAAGCCTTCACGGAGTTGATGCAGTCCAAGGGCAAGGGTGAACCCGACGAGGACGTGCTGGAGGACGCCGTGGCGTTCGTCGGCGTGTCCAAGTACCCGGCCCGGATCAAGTGCGCCCTGCTGGGGTGGATGGCCTGGAAGGACGCGGTGTCGCAGTCCTTCGAGAAGGAAGGCGCCTGAATGAGCGAGAACGACAGCACGACGACCGAGACCGCCGAGAAGGCCGAGGCCGCTCCGCTCACTCCTGAGCAGGAGGAGCTGGCCGAGGAGATCGGTGAGGCCCTCAAGGACGTGATCGACCCCGAGCTCGGGGTGAACATCGTCGACCTGGGGCTGTTGTACGGGGTGAACGCCGACGACAAGTCGATCACCCTGGACATGACCCTGACCAGCGCTGCCTGCCCGTTGACCGACGTCATCGAGGATCAGACCAACAGCGCCCTGGACGAGTTCGAGCGTGACGTCAAGATCAATTGGGTCTGGATGCCGCCGTGGGGTCCGGACAAGATCACCGACGATGGCCGGGATCAGCTGCGCATGCTGGGATTCAACGTCTGACCTGAGCGGACGTGCGAGCGGGCCGGGACCCTTCGGGGACCCGGCCCGTCGTCGTGCGCGTGAGGGGCCGCCCGGGGGTCGATGCGTTCAGCAGTGGTGGAGGGGAAGACGGGCCAGTTCCTGGACCTGGTGGGCGACCTCGTGCGCGGTGCGCGCCGGGCGACGGAAGGGGATGCGCACGTCGTGGTCGCCCCCGGGGCTCTCCAGGCGCAGGCGCAGGCCGTAGCGGTCCACGCCCAGGGGACGAGGGCGGCCGTCGGGCAGCGGTACGGGGCAGTGCTGGACGACCGCTTCGAGCAGGTCGCCGTGGTCCTGCTCCAGGTGGCGGAGCCATGGTCCCTCCCAGCGGTCGAAGGGGGCGGGGCTCAGGGAGGTGAACTCCGCCGGCTCCAGCAGGTGACAGCCATCGTGGTCGGAGTACACCACCAGGTGGGGCCGCAGGACGATCATGGTGCGCCCGTGGCCCAGGTCGAGGAGGCGTTCGTCGGGTTCCCCCTCCAGCACGGCCAGGGCGCGGTCGCGGGCCTCCGCGGCGGGGGGCAGGCTCAGATCGCCGTTGATCCACAGCAGGGAACGGGTCCGGTCGCGCAGGTCGACGGGGGCGGTGTCGGTGAACTCGATGGTGGCTTCGAGTCCGTCGGCGTCGATCTCGTTCAATACCCGGTGTTGGTCCGGCACGAGCAGGGTGATCTCCCCATCGGCGCCGGTGTGGCAGGCGGGGCCGGTCAGGTGCAGGGAGACGTCGGAGGTCGTGACGGTGGCGGGGTTGGGGCGCGCCAGGACCGAACGGGCGCTTTCGGCGGGGGTCGGCGCCAGGGTGTGCGTGAACACCAGGATCACCTCAGCTCTCTTAGGTAAGGCTAACCTATATCCCTTCGGGGTGTCCTGTCACGTCGGGGACGGTGAAAAAGAGGTGCGAAGACGCCGCACACGACGAAGGCCCACGGCCGGAAGGGGTCCGGTCCGTGGGCCTCGTGCGGTCGACGGGGGGTGTCAGTGCGTGGCGAACATGCCCGAACGCAGCTCCCCGGCGATGTCCTCGTCACCGCGCAGGGACAGCACGTCCAACAGGGCCTGCGGGGCGGCCAGCGACTCATCGCCGCTGTCGGTGATCCTGCGGGAGAGGATCTTGAGCGCCTCGTCCGTGGCGGCCGGTGCGGTGTAGCCGATCAGGTGCAGGGCCCGAGCATAGGGGGAGTGACCGCTCAGGTCGCTCACCGGGAGCTTGCGCGCGTCCAACCTGTCACCGGAGACCGTGATGAAGATGCGGTCGCCGGGCTGGGCGGCCTGCCTACGGAGCAACGGACGCAACGAGTCGAAGGCAGGCTGATCGCGCCAGACCAGAACCAGCAGGTCCGCTCCGGGCGCGGTCAGACACAACAGACGACCGGGTTGCAGCCCCAGGTGCGTGGCGTACCCGGCGGGCACGGCCACCGGTGCGCCGTTGAGATGGTCAGCGGTGACGTCGATGCGGTGCCACCAACGCCCGTCCGGGGCACGGAAGCAGCGGGCCGACATCGCGGGTTCGCTCGCGCCATGACGGATCGGCGCCGGGGGCGCCATCGGAGACCGAGGCTGCTGTCCGAGGTGCGGTGCCATCGGTGCGGGTGGTGGCGCCACCTGTGGGAACGTACCCGAGTCGGGTCTGTACCCGTGGGCCGGTGTGGGGGCCTCCATGGGGGAGTCCGGGGCGGTCTCCAAGCGGCGCCGGATCGGCAGGCCGTTCTCGGTGGTGCCCGAACCCTCGGGGGAGTGACCGCCGCTCGGAGCCTCCATGGGCACGGAGGTGTCCACCAGGACCCGGCCCTCGCGCAGGTTCACGCCCGGGGTGCTCAGCAACCACGCGCGCAGTTCCTGCTGGCGGATACCGATTCGACCCAGCCGGATGCCGGCCTCGGTCAGGTCGGGTGCGTCATCGAGCATCTCTCGGGTCTGCCGGCGCAGCCGGTTGGGATCGTCGGCGATGAGCCAGCCGCTGTGCATGCGGCGGTCGGTGAACAGGGTGATGATCACCCGCCACAGCGGAGTGTGCAGGGTGGGCACGTCCACCGGGTGGTCCGGGTGCGCGTTGATGAGTCGGTCGATGGTGGTCGCCGAACCCAACTGCTCGGACAGCTCGCGCAGGTGTTTGGTGATGGTGGCGCCCTCGGGGGAGGAGAGCCACTGCAACAGCCGCTCCTCCACCTTGCGCTGGGCGCCGCGGATCTCGGTGACGTCCACCGCGATCTGCTCGGAGAGCACCCGGATGCTGATGGGGTCGGTGGCGAAGAGCCGTTCGGCGGCCACCGTCCGCTCCAGGTCGGGCCAGGAGCGGAACATCTCCTCGACCGCGTCCACCAGGGGGTGCTGCCCCAGCGCGGGGGCCGGACGTTCCTCGGGCTGTTCGGGGCGCAGCTTGGGACGGCTGAAGCTGGGACGACGCAGGGTACGGCCCGGACCCAGCAGGGAACTGCGGAACTGCGAACGAAGATCGCCCACATCGTCCTGCGACTCGGGGTGTTCAGGGGCGTCCTCGGCGGCGTCACCGGGGATCATCGCGGCCGAACTCACCATGCCGCCCAGCGGAGTCGGCGAGGGCGGCGGGGCGGAGCTCGGGGTGGGCGCCATTCCCGCGGGGACGTCGTCGGTGTCCGGCCTGCCCTCCTCGCGCTGGGCGCGTAGGGCCCGCAGGGTGCGGATGGCCCGCGTGGCCGGGGACTGGGGCGGTGCCGGGTCGGGCCCGTTCACCGAGGAGCCGGGGGCGTCGTGCGCGCCGGTGGCCGCGTCGAGGTAGTCGAGCGCGTTGCGCACGTGATCGGGCGCGGACTCGGGAAGCCAGTGCGTGATGGTGCGCACGGCCTCCAGCATCAGCGCCGGGGAGGGCGTGGGCCCGCCGGGAAGCTCGCAGCACGGCTGTAGGGCACGCCAGGCGACGGTGCTGACGATGTCGAGGACACCGCACTGGGTCGGTTCCCACTCGAGGATCTCGCGAGGGGTGGCCGAGACGAGTTTGTCCCAGTTGCCGGCGGTGGTCGTGACAGCTCCGCGTACGGGTTCGGAGAGTTCGGCGCAGTCCACCGCCTGGCCGCGCAGGCTGGGCAGGAATTCCAACAGGGGTACGTGGTCCCACTGCTCGACCGCGAGCCGGGCCAGGCCTTGGGCCAACCAGGGCGGGCCGGCGATGTCCAGAACGCGGGTGATGGGCAGGGAGTGCCACCAACCGTCGATCAGCCGGTCGTGTCTGAGCAGGGATGCCACGTCCGGAGACCTCGACCAGCGCAGGGCGGGTGCGAGGTCGACGAGGCAGATCGGAGAGACGGCGTTCATCCGCTGGGGACCTCGACCTCCTGGTGTCTGCTCGTGAATTGAGGAGGAACCGCACGGGCCTTCGGTTCGATGCACCACAGTACGCGCCTCGGACCATCAGAGGGACAGGCCCTTGAGAACGCTCCGGCCCTGCCATGAGAGGAAACGGTGGACCGAGGGGCGGGGGTGCCGGGAGTACTTGACGCGATCGTACGTGGCCGGAGGGCACAAGGGTAGCCCCGATCCGTTTCATCGGTCTCCGGCGCGGTTTCGCCACGGTGTGTGATCGCTGTGGCGCCGAAGTTCCATGACGAAACCGTGACAGGGAGTGTGAGTTACCTCATATATGGTGTGTGGCTCTTCTCCGGCGTATCGGACGTTGTTCCGAGAGCAGTGGCCGACGGATGGCCGGACCGTTCGTACGTGAACGGTGTACCGAGGTGCCCTGGACACGGGGTGTGCCGGCAGGTATCGGCCAAACCGAAGCCCACACGTGAATGTCGGACACGGGTATGCTGGATGGGCACTGTTCTCGCCCGAAGCGCCCACTTCGGCCGGGTGGCCGCAACCGCCCCCGGGGCCACGGTGCTTGGACGACACGGGCCGGCGGCACACCGCGCCCCACCAAGACTTCCGTTTCCGCGCACCCCGGTGCTCGGCAGGCGTGGAACGGTCGATCCGGATGATTGGTTGACGTGACAGACCTTGAGATGAATCCCCCTGCCACCGATGCCACGGACAGACCGGAACTCATCCGGTCCTACGTGGCCATCGGTGACAGCATCACCGAGGGGATGGAAGACGACAGTGGGCCGGGCGGTACCTACCGGGGTTTCGCGGACCGCCTCGCCGAACACCTGGGCACTCTGTCCCCGGACTTCCGGTACGCCAACCTCGGTGTTCGTGGTCGACGGATGCAGCACATCTTCGGTGAACAACTCGACCGAGCGCTGGAGTGGAAGCCCGACCTGGTCACCGTGCTGGCGGGCGGCAACGACGTGCTGCGGCCCGGTCACGACCCGGACGAACTCGCCGAACACTTCGAGTGGGGGGTACGTCGGCTGCGCGACGAGGGCATCCGCGTGGTGATCCTGGCCGGCCACGACACCGGGTGGATCCCGGTCCTGCGCCTGTACCGCGGACGCATCGCGGTGTTCAGCATGCACATGCGCGCGGTCGCCGAACGTACCGGTACCGAGATCATCGACCTGTGGGCGCTCAACGCCCTCAACGACTCTCGTGCCTGGAGCGACGACCGGCTGCACCCCAACGGCGCCGGTCACCAGATCGTCGCGGCCCGCGTGGCCGACCTGCTCGGGTTCCCGATGGGCCCGCCCGAGTCCTGGACGGACCCGTGGTCCACCCCGCCCCAGCAGCTCCCGCGGATCCTGCGACGCCGGGAGGGTCGTCGCTGGGCGCGTCAGTACCTCGTACCGTGGCTGCGTCGCCGCGCCATGGGTCGCTCCTCCGGAGACGGACGGATGGCCCGCCGGCCCGAACTGGAATACCTGCACGACGAGGAGACCCGAGAGCGGCTGCGCCGACAGCTGCGCGAGGCCGGCGCCGACACCCACTACAACGGCTACCCGGCCGGTGACTCGCTGCCCACCAGCAGCCCGTCGGGGACCAAAGGACCCGAGCCCTCCAGGTGAGCGTCCCTCGCCTCGGCCACCCCGTACGCGTTCGGCGGGGTGGCCGTCGCGTTCTCCGGGTCGGGGTTCACCGTCGGGACAGGGACTGGATCAGGTCGCTGACGCGTACCACTCCCAGGCACTGGCCGTAGGGATTGGTCACGATGAGGTCGTCGTAGACCCGTTCGCGGTCCTGACCCGCCACACGCAACGCCTCGATCGCCGACATCCACGCCGGTACCGTTCGCGGTGACTCCGCCAGGCGCAGGGCCGGGCGTTTGGCGTGCAGCGCGTGCCCATAGCGTCCGGTCACCGACAGCAGGAACCGGGTCCGGTCGATCACCCCGGTGGGCCGCTCCCGGTGATCGATCAGGACCACGCTGTTGAGGGCGGCGTCGGCGGTGAACGCCTCCAGCACGTGCTCGCCGGTCGACTCGGAGTCGAAGTCCAGCGGCGGCACCATGAACTCGGTGACCCGGGGCCCGGCGTCGGTGTCGCCCAGGGTGGTGGCCGCGGGTTCGGGTACGGGCGTCACCTTCTCGCCCGGACGCCAACCGGGGTCGGTGAAGAACGTTCCACTGCCCAGGCGCACCCCGCACTCACGCAGGCGCATGATCTCCTCGGCCCGGGTCACCCCCGCGCCGAGCGCGTACACGCCGCTGCTGCGACCGATCCGGGACAGACCCTCGACGATGCCGCTGTGGCGCTGGTCGGAGTCGATCCCCGCCACCAGCTTCGGATCCAACCGGATGAGGAAGGGGAGTGCCTCCAACACCATGTCCGGTCGGGCCATCCCGGTACCGAAACCGCACCGGAACCCCACCGAACGCAACCCCGAGACCCCGGCCATCACGATGTCCCTGGGCAGGTCCACCAGGTCGGGGGTGAGCATGAGGGTGACGTCGCGCGGACGTCGACCCGCCCGCCGCAACGCGCTCTCGGCCATCGCGGGAAGACCCCCGCCATCGGCCAACGCCACCGACGGCAGCGGAAGCACCAACGGCAGTAGGCTCTCGGTTCCACCCACGGAGCGCACCAGCGCCGACAGCCACTCGGCGACGAGCGCGGCCTCGCGGCCGGACCCGTTCGGGCGACCCAGACCCTCCGGTACCGGGGCGACGACCTCCACGGCCACCACCGCGCCGGAGTCCAGGTCCACTATGGGGCGGAAGGTCGGTCCCCGGCGCTTCTTCGACACCGGCTCGGGCGCACCGGGGGCCGGGAGTATGTGTTGGGAGTGCAGGGTGGACACACCACCATGGTGGCCCGCGGAGAGGGCGGACCTGAAGCCCTGTGCCCACCTGTTCAGCCGTTCTTGAGCCGGACGGTGCCGGTTGTTCACACTCGGTCGGCAAAGGTTCGCGAACACGACTGTGGGCGCCACCGAGAGTGACGCCCACAGTATGGATGGAACGGTCGCCCGCCCGCGCGGATCAGGCGCGGCGGAAGGCCACCGCGATGTTGTGCCCGCCGAACCCGAAGGACTCGTTGATGGCGGCCACGTCACCGGTCGGCATGTCCCGCGGCTTGTCGCGGACGATGTCCACGGCCACGTCGGGGTCCAGCTCGGTGATGTTGATGGTCGGGGGGATCCGACCCTCGTGCAACGCCAGGATCGTGGCGATCGACTCCACCGCGCCGGCGCCGCCCAGCAAGTGACCGGTCATGGACTTGGTGGAGGTGACCGCGACCTGGTCGGCGGCGGAGTCGCCCAGGGCCGCGCGGATCGCCCGGGTCTCACCGACGTCACCGGCCGGGGTGGACGTGGCGTGCGCGTTGACGTGCACGATGTCGCTCGGCTTCAGGTCGGCGTCGGTCAGCGCCTGTGTGATGGCGCGGGCCTGCCCGGCGCCCTCAGGGTCGGGCATGACGATGTCGTGGGCGTCGTCGGTGTAGCCCACACCGGAGGCGTGCGCGTACACCTTCGCGCCGCGCTTGGCGGCGTGCTCCGCGGACTCCAGTACGAGGATGCCTGCGCCCTCGCCCATGACGAAGCCGTCTCGCTGGGCGTCCCAGGGGCGGGAGGCGCCCTGCGGGTCCTCGTTGCGGGTGGACAGTGCGCGCATGGAGGCGAAGGAGGCGATGTTCAGCGGGTGGATGGCCGCTTCGGTCCCGCCCGCGATGACGATGTCGGCCCGCCCGGCACGGATCATGTCGACCGCGTTGGCGATGGCCTCGGCGCTGGAGGCGCAGGCACTGACCGGGGCGTGGGCTCCGGCGCGCGCGGTGAACTCCAGGGCGACGGCGGCCGCGGGGCTGTTGGGCATGAGCATGGGCACGGTGAACGGGGAGACCCGCTTCCAGCCCTTCTCACGGAAGGTGTCGTACTGCTCCAGGATGGTGAGGATGCCGCCGATCCCGCTGGAGACGACCACACCCAGACGCAGGGGGTCGACCTCGGGCGCGCCGGCGTGGTCCCAGGCCTCCTGGGCGGCGATGAGCGCGAACTGCTGGGTGCGGTCCAGACGCCGCAGCCGGGGCCGCGGCAGCTTCTCGGAGGGCTCCTGCGCGATCTGCCCGGCGAAGTGCACCGGGAGCTTGTCGTGCCACTCCTCCGGCAGGGTGCTGATGCCGGAGAGGCCATCGAGGAGCGCGGACCATGTGGTCGCTACGTCACCCCCCAGGGGGGTGGTGGCGCCGAGGCCGGTGACGACGACATCGGTCTTAGGCATGATCCGATCGCCCTTCTCGTGGGTCGTTCCCGGCCGGGGCCGAGAGGCGTTGCGGATGAGGTCTGGTCTGCCCCCGGATGAGGGCGGGGCCGCCGGGACGGGGTGTGCGCCGGCGGCCCGATGAGGCTACTTCTGGATGAAGTTCACGACGTCCTGGACCGTCTTGAGGTCCTTGAGCTGGTCGTCGGGGATCTCCACGCCGAACTTGTCCTGGGCGGCGACGGCGATCTCCACCATGGACAGCGAGTCGATGTCCAGGTCGTCCACGAAGTTCTTCTCGGGCGTGACCTCGGAGGGCTCGGTGCCGACGATCTCCTCGATGATCTCGCCGAGGCCGGCCAGGATCTCCTGCTCGCTGAGAGCCATGTCTTGTTTCTCCTTGTTCGACGTTCGATGTCGGGGAACGGCCCCGCGTGCGCAGAGGTGGATCCGTTCCTCAGGGGATACGGATCACCTGAGCGGCGTAGACCAGACCCGCTCCGAAACCGAGGGTGAGCACGATGCTCCCCGACGGCAGTTCCCCCCTGCCGACCATGCGCGAGAGCGCGAGTGGGATCGACGCGGAGGAGGTGTTGCCGGCGGTGACGATATCGCGTGCCACGCGTGCCTGGGGAGCTCCCAGTTTGCGTGCGATCGACTCGACGATCCGCAGGTTGGCCTGATGGGGGACGAAGGCGGTCAGTTCGGAGGGCTCCACGCCCGCCCGCTCCAACGCCTCCAGGGCGACCTTGTACAACTCGGTGGTGGTCCACCGGAAGACGGCCTGCCCCTCCTGGTAGAGGTACTTGCCCTCACGCAGGAAGATCGTTTCGGCGCGCTCGCCGGAGGAACCCCACACCACGGGGCCGATGCCGTGCTCCTCGGAGGCCGAGACCACCGCGGCGCCGGCGCCGTCGGCGAAGATCACACAGGTGGAACGATCGTCCCAGTCCACCCAGTCGCTGAGCTTCTCGGAGCCGATCACCAGCACGTTGCGGGAGCTGCCGGCCCGGACGCTGTCCGAGGCCAACCCGATCGCGTAGCAAAAGCCCGCGCAGGCGGCGTTGACGTCGAACGCGCCCGGAGCGACGATGCCGAGCCGGGCGGCGACGCTCGCCGCGGTGTTGGGGATCTGGTCCTGCACGGTGCAGGTCGCCACGATCACCAGGTCGATGTCCTCGGGGGACAGGCCGCTGGAGGCCAAGGCCTTGCCACCGGCGGCCACGGCCATGCTCAGGACGGTGTCCTCGGGGCCGGCGACCCGTCGCTCCTGGATCCCCACCCGGCTCTGGATCCACTCGTCGCTGGTCTCGACGCGTTCGGCCAGGTCGGCGTTGGTGACCACGTTGGAGGGCTGGAACTCGCCGAAGGAGCGGATCGCGGCGCCACCGGGCGTGCTCGGGACGTTGAACATGATCAGCCTTCCTGCCGGGAGTCCGCGGAAACGCCCGCGTGCTCCTTGATGAGGGTGCCGGCGCGTTCGAGGTCGTCGGGGGTCTTCACCGCGAGGAGCTCGATACCGCGCAGGCCACGCTTGGCCAGCCCGGTGAGGGTGCCGGCGGGGGTGAGCTCGATGAGGGCGGTCACGCCGAGATCGGCGAGGGTCTGCGTGCAGGCGTCCCAACGGACCGGGGAGGAGATCTGTGAGACCAGACGGTCCAGGTACTCCGCGCCGCTCTCGACCACGGCGCCGTCGGCGTTGGAGAGCAGACGCACGGTGGGGTCGGACGGACTCGTCCTGGCGGCGGCCTCACGGACCCGTTCCACGGCCGGGGCCATGTGCTCGGTGTGGAAGGCCCCCGCGACCGACAGTGCACGCGTGCGGGCGCGGTGGGGCGGGTTCTGCGCGAAGGAGGCCAACTGCTCGGTGGTGCCCGCGGCCACGATCTGCCCGGAACCGTTGTCGTTGGCGGGGGTCAGCCCCGCGGCCTCGATCGCGGCCAGGACGTCCTCGCGTACACCGCCCAGGACCGCGGTCATGCCGGTCTCGGTGCGGGCGGCGGCGTCGGCCATGCCACGACCGCGTTCGGCCACCAGCGCCAACGCCTCCTTGGGGGAGAGCACGCCGGTGATCGCGGCGGCGGTGAACTCGCCGACGCTGTGACCGGCGACGGCGTCCACATAGGACGGGTCGGCGGGCAGCGGCGCCTCGGGCGTCGACAACTGTCCGAGCATGGCGTTGGCGGTGGCCAGTCCCGCGGCGACCAGGAGCGGCTGGGCCACGGCGGTGTCACGGATCTCGTCCGCGTCCGCGGTGGTGCCGTAGTGCACGAGGTCGAGCCCGGCCACCTCCGACCACGAGGCGAACGTCTCGGCCATGCCGGGAAGTTCGAGCCACGGGGAGAGGAAACCGGGGACCTGGGCGCCTTGGCCGGGAGCAACGATTACAAGCACGACATCAACCTTGCCCTGTAGGAGATCGCCAGTTGGATGGGGAGGGACACGAAGTTCGATCGAACTCGTTTGTAGGGGATCCACAAAACCGGTTCGGGGCCGTCCGCGAGAACCCGGAACCGGTGGAAGAGGTCACTGTTTCCGACCGTACGCGCACCCTCCGAGTGCCGCGCCGACCGACTCCCGCCCAGGGGGTGACCGCCGACACGGTGGTGAGGCCGCGAACAGGTCGGTGCGGGATGCGAACCTAAGAGTGTGAACACCGAAGCCAGGCAACCCGAGGACCACTCAGAGGACGGCACGGACGCTCCGGCCGTCGTAGAACCGGACGAGATCCGCACGGAGACCGTACGCCGCCTGGAGCGCTCCATGGGGACCCTGGGCACCGCCGCCGTGGCCCGCATGGAGGAGCGGCTCGCCTGGTTCCGCAGGATGTCCGCCCAGGACCGATCCTGGATCGGGCTGGTCGCCCAGTCCGGGGTGGCCGCCTTCGTGGACTGGTTCCGCAACCCGCAACGAGGCCGCCCCGCCATCACCGTGGAGGTCTTCGGCACGGCCCCGCGCGAGCTCACCCGTTCGGTCTCCCTCCAACAGACCGTCGACATGATCCGGGTGGTCATCGAGGTGGTGGAGGGCGAGGTCGACGACCTGGCGGCCCCCGGCGGCGCCCAGCAACTGCGCGAGGCGATCCTGCGTTACACGCGGGAGGTCGCGTTCAGCTCCGCGAAGGTCTACGCCCGAGCGGCCGAGGCCCGGGGCGCTTGGGACGCGCGCCTGGAGGCGCTCATCGTCGACGCCTTGCTGCACGGGGACCGAGAGGACGGACTACAGACCTGGGGGTCGGCCCTGGGGTGGTCGCACACCTCGGTGATCGCGATCGTCGGCGACCTGGGCGACCGCGAAGGCGGCAAGGCCATGGACGACCTGCGGGCCGCCGCTCGACGACTGGGCCATGACGTGCTCGCCGGACTACAGGGGAGCCGCGTGGTCGTCGTCGTGGGCGTGGGCGATCGCTACCCGGCGGACGACCTGCCCGCCGCGGCCGCCGAACCCCTGGCCGGGCTCTTCGGCCCCGGCCCGGTGGTGGTCGGTCCCGCCGTCCCCGACCTACGCTCGGCCGGAACGTCGGTGCGCGCCGCCGTCCAGGGGCTGCGCGCGGCGGTGGCCTGGCCCGACGCGCCCCGGCCGGTGCTCTCCGACGACCTGCTGCCCGAACGCGCCCTCGAAGGCGACACCGACGCGCGCCGCCAGTTGGTGGAGGAGGTGTACCTGCCCCTGCAGGGGGCCGGCTCCCCACTGCTGGACACGCTCTCGGTGTACCTGGAGCACGCGTCCTCACTGGAGGCCACCGCGCGCATGCTCTTCGTACACCCGAACACGGTGCGCTACCGCCTCAGCCGCATCGCCGAACTCACCGGACACATTCCGTCGGACGGTCGAGGCTCCTTCGTTCTGCGTGTGGCGGTGGCCCTCGGAAGATTGTCCGAAACCCGATCCTGACGCCTCGTGAGACCGGAATCAGCCAAGGTCGAGACAGCGGTCGGGATTCGGCGTAACCTGATCGTTGCCTGGCAAATCGCTTCTCTTATGGAAGTTTCACCAGCGTCGGGTATGTCTGTTACCGACCGTCTGCGCCCGGGGACCACGCGAAAGAGATAGATTTGATACGGGCAGGTTGCGGGTCGAACCAAGAGGCGACGAAAACCCTCGGGCGAGGTTCCCCGCACCGCTCCGTCACGACGTTCTTGGGGGGTCCAACGCAGTGGTCGAGCGACCGAGGAAGAGGTTTCGGGTACTACGCCCGGTGATCGATTTCGTTCTGCAGCCGACGCAGGAAGGCGAGCTCCGCAGACGGGTCCTGTTCTGGGTCCCGGCTCCGCTCCCTCTCCTGGGGCTGGTCTACCTCCTGGTGGGAGGCACCTTCTCCGCGGCCGGTTGGACGATCCTTCTGGCCGCCAGCGTGGGCGTGGCCTCGCTGTTGCTGGCCGCCGTCGTGCAGCCCACACCGTTGCCGGAAGGGTTGGCTCCGCCGGTCTCGGCACGGCGGTCCCTGCACCGGTTCCGTCAGTTCACCCAGCTCAGGCTGGCCCTGGCGCTGGCCCCGATGGTCATCGGCGCTTGCGCGGCGATCATCGGCGGTGGCATGTACCCGCTGTTCGCCGCGCTGGCCCTGGCCTGGCCGCAGTTGTTGCTGGCCATGCCCACCTTCTTCACCATCACGCGGGCGCGCCGTGCCATGGAGGCCTGGGGCACCACCGCCTACCTATGGCACGCCCTGTCGCGCCCGGCCAAGGTGACCTGGCCCATCGCCACACCCCTGGCCCGTTCCTTCCGTGCCTGGCGCACCGAACGAGCCCGTCGTCTGGCCCAGCAGAAGATCCAGGACCAGGAGCAGGACAAGGCCTGGAAGAACGCCGTGGCGACCGAGCGGGCCAACCCGACCGAGCCGACCACGCCCGCCGTCGAGGACGACAAGGCCGGGTCCGAGGACGGGACGCTACAGCGCACGCGCAAGCTGCGGGCGCTTCCGGAGGAGGACGCGGACAACGAGCCCACGGCGCTTATCCCGCACTTGGAGCGGGAACGGGACGCGTCCGCTGAGGACGTGCCCGCCGAGGAAGAGGCGAAGAAGGACGGGGACGAGAACGACATCCCGGCCGAATCGACCAAGAACGAGGTGGCGGCCTCCTCATGGGGTCCGGGCGCCACGGTGGGCCGGGCCGCCCGGCAGATCCTGGACCAGGGTGGCGCCCTCGGCCTGAGCGTGCGCAACCGCCGCCGTGGCCACGCCGGCCGCCGCCCGCCCTCGCACAAGCCCTAGAACGACCGCTCGTGGTGGTGTCCCGGCTCCGGGACACCACCACACGTGTGTTCGGCCCCGGTCACAACTCCACCGAACGACGGACCTCGGCCGGGGTGGTGTCGCCGCCCCGCGGGCAGTCGTACCAACGCGCCCACGCCTCACGGCCGTCGAAGTCCACCTCGCCGATGGTGTTGCCGAAGTAGGGCTTCTCGGCCAACCGCCACCGCAGCGGCCCACGCCGGACCCCGGACAGCCTGGCCATGACCACGCCCGCAAGATGGAAGGGCGCGCTCGCCGACAGGGTGGCCGCCCGACGGAAGTTGACCGGCAACTGGTTGCACAGCGCCGAGGAGACCAACTGGGTCACCCGGGAGGTCGTCCTACCCGAACGGGCGTGCGCCCGTGCCAGGTAGGAGAAGTGCACGTCCCCGCCGAGCAGGAGCACCGTGGCCGGAGCCGGGCCGCGTTCCCCGCGGGCCACCTCCAGCACCGCGTCGGCCAGTCGGTGGAACGAGTATTGGAAGGCACCCCAGTGCTCCAGGTCCAGGGCCTGACGCAGCCTCTCCGCCGGCCCTCGCATGGCCGATCCCCAGGCGCCGCCGCACACGGCTTCGTTCCAGGCCTCCAGATGGTGCACGGCGGGTGGCAGGAGCACGGGCACGGTGGAGGCCACCACGACGTGTTCCGGGCCGCCGGTGAGGTTCTCGTCCAGCCAGGTGTGGCCCCGCGGCCCGAGGATCGATCGGGAGCCGTCCCAGGGGTCGCCCTCGCCCAGCGCGCGGCCACAACGTGTGTCGGTCACCAACACCCGTACGTCGCCGATGTCGTGCCGGTGACTCCACCGGTAGGAGGAGGGTTCGACGTGCGCGCGCCAGGCGAAGGAGTCGACCGCGTCGGCGGCGTCCTTCCCCTGCTCGGCGTGGTCCCTCAACTCGGCCGACAAGGGGTCCTTGGCCCTGTCCTCCGGGGAGAGATTACCCACGTGCTGGTACACCCAGTAGGCGCCCAGGCCGCTCGTCACCCGCGTACGCCACCACGGTCGTTCGTCCATGGACCGACGCCAGGCCGCGGAGGTGTTCCAGTCGTCGCGGATGTCGTGGTCGTCGAAGACCATCAGGGTGGGCACGGTCGACAACAGCCACCGCACCTGCGGGTCCGACCAGGCCTGTCGGTACAGCTCGGCGTACTCGTCGTAGCGCACCACCTCATCGTCGGGGGCGTCGTCGGTGTCGTCTCCGCGCGTCTGGCGCAGGTAGGCGCGCATCGGCTCCTGGAGCTCGTCCGCGTACACCTGGTCTCCGATGAGCAACAGCACCAGGTTGCCCTCCACCGACTCGGTGACCAGGCGCCGGGCGGTGGCGCGCAACAGGTCCGGGCCATAGCGCACCAGCCCCTCAGGGGTATCGCCGGTGGGCGTGCGGCACGATCCGTACAGCAATCGGGTCCGCGCCGATCCGTCCAGGGTGCGCACGACGCTGGGCGGCATCGGGCTTTCGGGTTCGGGCCAGACCCGGTCCTCACCGAGAAAGACCTCATAGGACAGGGCTGCGCCCGACGGCAGACCCTCGATTTCGCACACGGCGTAGTGATGACCGTGGACCGTGAAGGTCCGTGCGGTGCCGACCAGACCGTTCTCCAACCGGACCCGCACGTCACAGGGGGCGTCGGTCTCCATCCACACCGTCGCCGTGGAGGTTCCCACGTGCCGCAGCTGCGGTCCCAGACGTAACGAGACAGTCACCCTTATCCCTTCTTTCGTTCATGTCCGTGCACGTTGACGACGAGTATGGCCCTTACGGGAGGGTTCCGCCATCCACAGGTTCACGGCGGATGGTTGCACCCGAGCCCGCGCTGCGCGAAGGTGGGCGCTATGCGGACACAGATCCTTGAGCTGCACACCGGTGGCTCGGAGAGCATCACCGACATCACCGGGCGGTGTGGTGACTTCGTCGCCGAGACCGGGGGCGACGGATTGCTCAACGTCTTCGTCCCGCACGCGACGGCGGGCGTGGCGATCATCGAACTGGGAGCGGGGTCCGACGACGACCTGCTCGCCTCCTTGGCCGACCTGCTTCCGGCGGACGACCGTTGGCGTCACAAGCACGGCACCCAGGGGCACGGGCGCTCGCACGTCATGCCTGCGTACGTCGCTCCACAGACCACCGTCCCGGTGGTCGGGGGCAGACTCGAACTGGGAACCTGGCAGTCCATCGCCGTCGTCGACCTGAACGTGGACAACCCCGACCGCAAGGTCCGGCTGTCCTACCTCAACGCCGATTAGACGGCGCGTGCGGGCCCCGAGTGTGGCGTGATCGCCGGCGCGTTGACGCCAGAAGGCACTACCGTGTGAACTAGACCATCAGCGATGGTTACGGACCCACGCGACGGGCGGCGAAAAGCCCGACATCGTTATGACGACTGCTTCGGCAGGCAAGATTGATAAAAACCATCTGTGGAGGAGAACTTTCGTGAGCGCGACCGCGGGCCAGGCACAAAGCGAACGCGGCTTGGCTGACCGACTCGGATTCAAGCCGGGTCAGGTGGTGCAGGAATTCGGCTTCGACGACGATGTCGACGAGGGACTGCGCGCTTCCATCGCCGAACTCACCGGCGAAGCGCTGGTCGACGAGGACTACGACGGCGATGTCGACGCCGCACTTCTGTGGTGGCGGTCCGACGAGGAAGACGACCTCACCGACGCCCTGATGGACACGGTGACCACCATCGCCGACGGCGGGACCATCCTGGTCCTGACCCCTAAGGCGGGACGTGATCTGCACGTGTCCCCCAACGACGTCGCCGAGGCGGCCAACACCTCGGGGCTGTCCCAGACCAGTGCGGTCAGCATCGGTGAGGAGTGGTCGGGCACCCGCCTGGTCGTCCCCAAGCGGTAAACGGGCCAAGACGCGGCAGGGCGCCCGCCGAGTGGCGGGCGCCGGCACCCATCCGTGCGCCGACCCGAGTGAATGTGAACATGAGACACGTCACCGAGGGCGACATCGCCCCCGCGTTCACCCTTCAGGACCAGTACGGTCAGGACACCACCCTGCCGCGGGGCGCACCCGCGCTGCTGGTCTTCTACCCGTTGGCCTTCTCCGGTATCTGCTCGGGCGAACTCGCCGACCTGAAGGAGAACCACGCCGGGTTCAAGGAGCTCGGCGTCACCGTGCTGGCGATCTCGGTGGACTCCACCTTCGCTCTGCGCACCTGGTCGGACCGGGAGGACTTCCCGTTCGCGCTGCTGTCGGACTTTTGGCCGCACGGCGCCACCGCCCAGGCCTACGGGGTGTTCGACCCCGAACGAGGGGTCGCCCGCCGAGGAACCTTCCTCATCGACTCCGAGGGCACCGTCGCCTGGTCGACCCTCACCCCGATCGGTCAGGCCAGGGACGTGACCGAGTACCTTGCGCGGGTCCGGTCCCTGAACGGATAAACCGGGCGCATCCGGCTCCGTGAAGCGGTATGATCACTCGCGAAGCAGCGGGCGCGTAGCTCAGTTGGTTAGAGCAATTGCCTTACAAGCAATAGGCCAGGGGTTCGAGTCCCTTCGCGCCCACTCCACTCTCGGACGACCCTGCTCGGCGGCCTCCGGCCGCTTCGCGGGGTCGTTTCGTCGTTCCCGCCGGGGGAGACCCCCCGACCCCCCGAGGCACCCCCTGCGGCCGGGGCCGCGCAGATCGGCGGGGTGGGTGGAGCGATCTCTTACAACGCGAGGCTGCGCTTCGTGGGTCGTAGTCGGCTTGCCCAGGGTCCATGGGCTCAGGGCGACCCTGGGTTCGTGGCCTTCGGCCACCTCGCCGGATCGTCTCGTCACCTGATCGTTCACGGGACCTCTCGTTTCCGGGCCCGCCGGAGGGCCCGGGTGTCGGTCAGAGGGGAACCCCTCCAAGCCAAGCGGTTGCAGGCTTCAGGGCGATCGATTCCGAAATCCGGTCGCTTGCTTATGAGGTCGCAGTACACAGGCATGATGGACGGTGTGGAGGTTCTGACTTCTTACAAACGGTTGCATTAACCCCTCTTGACACGGAAAGCGCTTTCTTTACTCTCGGGTGTAGAGCAGGTGAATGCTCATGCTCTACTACGAAGGGTGAGCAGTGAGGCGATCAAACAAGAGTCGGCTCGTGCCGACGCTGGCCGTGGCGGCCGCTGCGGTCACGGTGGCGGCCGGTCTGGCCCTGCCGACGACCTCTGCGTCGGCGCAGGTCGGTGAAGCCACGGGTTACGCGACCCAGAACGGCGGGACCACCGGCGGGGCGGGCGGGCAGACGGTACGTGCCACGACGGGAACCCAGATCCACGAGGCCTTGTGCGACCGGGCCGGCACCGACACCCCGATCATCATCGAGGTGGAGGGGACCATCGACCACGGCAACACCTCCAAGGTGTCGGGCGACGGTTGCGACACCGCCGACGATGTGATCGAGCTCAAGAAGATCAGTAACGTCACGATCATCGGTACCGGCGACGGAGCCGTTTTCGACCAGTTGGGCATCCACGTCCGGGAGTCCAGCAACATCATCATCCAGAACGTGACCGTCCGGAACGTCAAGAAGTCCGGCTCCCCCACCTCCAACGGCGGCGACGCCATCGGTATGGAGAGTGACGTCCGTAACGTCTGGGTCGACCATGTCACCCTGGAGGCGTCGGGTGGGGAATCGGAGGGCTACGACGGTCTCTTCGACCTGAAGAACAACACCCGGTACGTCACCCTCTCCTACAGCATCCTGCGTAACTCCGGCCGCGGCGGACTGGTCGGGTCCAGCGAGAGCGACCGCTCGAACGGCTACGTCACGTACCACCACAACCGCTACGAGAACATCGACTCGCGCGCCCCACTCCTGCGCGGCGGTATCGGGCACATGTACAACAACTACTACGTGGACCTGCACAAGTCCGGCATCAACTCCAGGGCCGGGGCCAGCGCGAAGGTGGAGAACAACCACTTCGAGGACTCCAAGGACGTCCTGGGCACCTTCTACACCGATGAGATGGGCTCCTGGGAGGTCGGTGGCAACATCTTCGACAACGTGACCTGGTCCAGTGAGGGCGACGAGAACCACCCCGCCGGGCCCGACCCGCGGTCCAACACCTCGGTGAGTATCCCGTACCCCTACGAGCTCGACGACGCCGGCTGCGTGCTGGACGTGCTGGACCGGACGGCGGGCGCGGACAAGGGCAACCGGACCTCGGACGGCGACTGCGAAGCGGAGGAGCCGACCGACCCCGAACCGACCGACCCCGAGCCGACGGACCCCGAGCCGACCGACCCGGAGCCGACGGATCCCCCCGACGGGACCAACCTCAGCATCGGAGCGGGCGCAGACGGTTCCGGTAAGGCCTCTGGGACCAGCTACGGGAACGTCCTCGACGGCGACATGAGTACCTACTGGTCACCGAGTGGCTCGACCGGTCGTATCTCGGTCAAGTGGGGCTCCGAAACCACGGTCTCCGCGATCAACATCCGTGAGGCGGCCGGAGCCGAAGGCAACATCGGCTCGTGGCGGGTCACCGATCACGCCACCGGTGCCGTCCTGGCGAGCGGCGGTGGAGCGGGCGCCATCACCTTCGAACCGACGACGCTTCGGAAGATCAACTTCGAGATCACCGGATCGAACGGCACACCGCGCGTCGCCGAGTTCGAGACCTACGCCGGCTAGTCTCCGGAAGGCGTGTGCCCCCGCCACCTGACGGAGAGAGTTCGGAGCATGGTGGTGAGCCGGGCCGGGGCGTGGCCGATCCACCCGGAAGCCACTTTCCCGGGACGACCCTGTCGGAGGACCGAGTCCCTCCCGCAGGGTCGTTCCATCGTTCCTCCTGGAAACGGTCTTGCGTAACCGGGCAGGAATCGATACGCCTCGCCCGGCCCGGGTCTTTACCGTGGGAACCACCACACGGTACGAGGGGCACGGGAACAGCGATGAGCAGCGGTGGGAACAAGGACCTCCGCGGACAAGGCGGCGGCCGACGCGCGGGAGGTGTGGGACGAAAGCGCCTCGATGCCGGAAGGGGCCGGGAACCGGCCGAGTGGGTGCGCACCCTCGTGAGGACCGCCGCATCGGACCCGGCCCCCGAGCTCTGGTACGGCCAACCCGCCTACGCCAGGAAGGGCAAGGTCGTGTGCTATTTCCGCAGCGGCCGGATGGACGAGGAGCGCTATCCCACGTTCGGGTTCTCCGCGCAGGCCTGCCTGGACAACGACAGCGGCCTGTGGCCGACGGCCTTCGCGTGGACCGAACCGAGTTGTCGATGGGCGCCTGGATGAGCGAGGGCTATAGGGATCGTAGAAAGTCCAACAGGGCCGTGTTCACCTCTTCGGGGCGCTCTTGCTGGGTCCAGTGGCCGCAACCGGGAAGCGTGATGTCGGCGTGCAGCTTCGGCACGATCCCCGTCAACACCTCCCGTAGTTCCGGAACGCCCTTCAGCGCGATGACCATGTCCTTGTCACCGACCACGTACAGCGCCGGCGCCTCGATCCGCAGACCCTGGAAGGCCGCCATCAGCCCCTGGTTCCGGTCGATGTTGCGGTACCAGTTCAGCGGCCCGGTGAAGGCGTCCGGAGCCGAGTAGTCCTCGGTGAACACCGCCAGGTCCTTCGTGGTCAACCAGACGGGCAGCTCGGACGGTTCGGGCAGGGAGTCCACCACACCCGCGCCCTCGGGGACGATCCACGGCACGGGCTCGGGGGAGGGGCCATCACCGGAGGCGGTGACCAGCAGTCGGCGAAGCGTGACGGCCGGGTCCGCGGCCAGTTCCGCGTCGGCGCGGCCGGGTTCCTGGAAGTAGGACTGGTAGTAGCGGTCCCCGTAGATCCTCCGAGAGGACTCGATCGAGGGCATGCCCGCCGGTGGCACGGGCGGCACGCTCAGACCCACCACGCCCCGTACCAGGTCGGGGCGGACCAGTGCGGTGCTCCACGCGACCGGGGCGCCCCAGTCGTGTCCCACCACCACGGCGTCCTCGGCACCCAACGCGGAGATCAGCGCGACGACGTCACCGACCAGGTGCGGCATGGAGTACTCGTCCACGCTCGCCGCCCGGTCGCTGCGCGCGTATCCGCGCTGGTCGGGGGCGACCACCCGGTACCCGGCCTCGGCCAGTGGGGCGAACTGGTGCCGCCAGGAGTACCAGCTCTCCGGGAAACCGTGCAGGAGTAGGACGAGCGGTCCCTCACCCTGTTCGGCCACGTGCAACCGCAGTCCGTTGACCTCGACGTGGTGGTGTTCGAGGTTCATGTCGGTTCCTCCTTCAACGCTTCGGGGCGGGCGCCGACGAATGCCACAGCCGCCACTCCGCGGGCGGTTCGTCGTGGATCGCCGTCCAGCAGGCGCGGGCCTCGCCCGCCGACGAACCACCCGTACCGTTCGCCCACTCTAGACGTCGAGACGAGGCGGGGAAGGGCTTTCCCGGCCGATGTGGACGCACCGACCGGGAAGCACCGGGGTCAGCGTTCGCGGTCGAACGCCCACACCGATAACGGGGCGAACACCGCGACCAACCCCGCCGACCAGGCCAGCGTCCAGGTGACGGTGTTCCCGATCGGTGTCCCGGTGAGCAAGGCCCGACCGGCGTCCATGACGTGGGTGACCGGGTTGATCCCCGCCCAGCTCCGCAGCCAGTCGGGCAGGGTCTCCACCGGTGCCGCCATGCTGGTGCCCAGGAGCAGTGGCAGGATCGCGATGAAGGTCAACGCCATGACGGTGGTCTCGTCGCGCATGAGCACCCCGAGGAACACCATCACCCAGCTCAGCGCGAACCCGAAGCCGATCGCCAGGGCGGAGGCGGCGATCGCCGAAACCGCGTCGGTCTCCACCCGGAAGCCCATGAGGAACCCGATGGCGAACAGGATCAGCACGGTGATCACGTACCGGACCAGGTCGGCCAGGACCGAACCGAGCAGCGGCGCGGAGCGACCGATGGGCAGGCTGCGGAACCGGTCGTGGACACCCTTCTCCATGTCGATGTTGATGTTGAGTCCGGAGGAGAGCATCCCGGCGATGCCCGCGCCCATCACCAGCACCCCGGGGAACAGGTACTGCAGGTAGGCGTCGGTGGATCAGGACACCGAGCCACCGAACAGGTACACGAACAGGACCATGAAGATCGCCGGGGTCATCACCCCGTTGACCAGGCTCCCCGGGTTGCGCAGGGATTTGGCCAGGCTCCGTCGGGCCAGCACGATGCCGTGTCGGATCAGGGCGGCGGGCCGGGCCGGGGCGGCCGGTCGTCGGAGCATGGTGGGGGCGTTCATGCGGTCTCCTCCTCGTGGGTGTCGCGAGAGGCGCCGGTCAGGGCGAAGAACACCTCGTCCAGGCTCGGCAGGTGCAGGGAGAACTCGGTGACCCGTATGTTCGCCTCGCGCAGGGCACGGGCCAGTTCCCAGGCGGTGGCGTCGCCATCGACCGGGACGGACAGGGTGTGGCCGCCCGTGTGGTCGGGCGCGCGGCCGGTGACCCGCTCCATGGCCAGGGCGGCGGTCGGAACCAGGGCGGGGTCGGTGGGGCGCAGCGAGACGGCCTGACCGCCGACCACGCGTTTGAGTTCGGCCGGGGTGCCGTCGGCGATCACCCGGCCGTGGTCGATCACGGCGATGGCGTCGGCCAGCGCGTCGGCCTCCTCCAAATACTGGGTGGTGAGCAGGACGGTGGTGCCCTCGGCGGTGAGTTCGCGGACCATGCGCCACAGTTCCTCGCGTTTGCCCGGGTCCAGGCCGACCGAGGGTTCGTCGAGGAAGACCACGTGGGGTCGGCCCACGAGCGAGGCCGCCAGGTCCAGCCGGCGTCGCATCCCTCCGGAGTAGGTGGTGACCGGACGCCGGGCGGCGTCGGTGAGTTCGAAGCGTTCGAGGAGTCGGTGGGCCCGGTCTGTGGCCCCGGCCTTGCCCAGGTCCAGGAGTCGGCCGATCAGGACCAGGTTGGCCGTGCCGGTCAGCTCCTCGTCGAGCATGCAGCCCTGCCCGGTGAGCCCGATCAGTCGACGCACTCGGGCCGCCTCGCGGACGACGTCGTGGCCGCCGACGGTGGCGGTGCCCTCGTCGGGGCGGGCGAGGGTGGCCAGGATCCGGATGGCGGTGGTCTTGCCCGCTCCGTTGGGGCCCAGGACGCCGAGGACGGAACCGGGATGGGCGGACAGGTCCACCCCGGCAAGCGCGGTCGTCTTCCCGAACCGTTTCACCAGCCCCCGGGCGTGGAAGGCGTAGTCGGTCATGGTGTGCCTCACTCGCTTTCGCAGCGGTGTTCAACTTGAAATGATGGCGTCATCTGGATGGTTAAGGTATCCGAGTGTTTGCGGTATCTCAACGTAGGATGGGTGGCACACCGCGGCTAGGAGGACGATGGTTCGGCTCAACAGGGCCCAGCAGCAGGAACACAATCGGGCGAAGGTGCTCGCCGCGGCCCGCGAGGAGTTCGCCGAACACGGATTCCGTGGCACCGGCATCGACCGCATCGCCGCGCGCGCCGAACTCACCCGCGGGGCCGTCTACTCCAACTTCCCGGGCAAGCGCGCCCTGTACTTCGCAGCCCTGGCCCAGGCCGCCGAAGAGACCCCACCGGGGAAGATCGACGACACCACCGTCGAACGGGCCCTGGGCGACTTCGCCCGCTCCCGGGTGGCCCGACCGCCCATCGGCGGCGACGAACGAGCGGGCGCCGACGTCATGGCCGAGATCACCGCCGACGCCCGGTTGGGCTCGGTCTTCGCCCGACTCGCCATGCTGGAGTCGGTCCTGCTCGGTATCGCCCTGGAACACCTGGATCCGCGTGGTCGCCGCGTCCGGGTGGCGCAGAGCGTGCTCACCACCTTGCATGGGGCGGAGCGGCTCGCCGCCGCGGCGCCCGGCTTCACCGACCCCTTCGCGGTCATCCGCGCCTGTGAGCACCTGGCCGAACTCGACCTGGAGGACGCCTGGCCGCTGCCGCACATCGCCCACGTCCCACTCGCTCGGGCCGCGAACGAGCCCTGGGAGGCCCCCACCGGGTTCGACCTGCTGACCCGCGCATCGGTGACGGTGGACACCGGGATCGTGGTGGTGCTCGGTCCGCACCGGCTGGAGGCGTTGGAGGAGGCTCTGCGCGCCGCGCCCGAGGGTGCGCCGGTCACCCTGGTCCCGGTCACCGACGATCCGGGTGAACTCCTGCCGCTGATCCGACTGGTCGTCGCCGAGCTGCGGGGGCACCTGTCCCGGGCCTTCCCGGCCCGGGCGTGGACCCGGGCGCGGATCGTGCCGGAGTCCGACGTCGCCGCCATGGCCGGCGTGGTCGACCCGGATGGAGAGACCGAGTCCGCGCTGTGGGTCGAAGACGGCCGGATCGTCGCTCGGGCCGAGGGGCGGGGCGCGGGTCACGCGGTGGCCGCCTTCGCCGCCGACCCCGTGCGGACGGGTGCGGCGACCGCGGACTGAGGGGGAGCCATCCCGAGTGGGCCCCGCCGTGTGGTTCCAGGCCCCGGTCTCGTGGTCGGGGTGGCGCTCGTGCCGGGAGACCCGGACCCCGCGTGGAGCGTGGGCGTCGAAGGCGACGTTCCTGCTGCCGGGGTGGGCCCCCGATACGAGGATTCCCGCACCTCGGGACCGACCGACCGCCGGAACCGACCCTCCCGGGCCGGCCGTCTCACCACAGCGCGAGTACCCGACCGGGTCCGCCCGAGGCGTCCAGGCCGGGCAGCACCCCCACCGTGAGCGTCGCGCCCATGGGAGGCAAGCGGTCCAACCCCGTCAGCGCCTCCAACCCCCACCGGTCGGCGCGGCCGATCGCCTCGTGGGCGGGGAAGTCGGTCGAGTTCCCCGGGTCGCTGCTCAAGGTGTCCACCCCGAAACCGGCCACTGAGCGCCGCTCCACCAGGAACTCGCACACCTGTGGTGAGAAGCCGGGGAAGTGCCAGGAACCGTCCTGGTCCAGACCCCGTACCGCCGCGTCGCCCTCGGCCCACCTGGCGCTCCACCCCGAACACATCAACACCGCCGTGCCCTCGGGGATCGGCCCGTGTTCGCGCTCGAACGCGAGCACGTCGTCCACTCCCACCGTGGTGTCGGGATCCTGCGCCGCGCGCTCCCGGATGTCCAGTACCACCGCCGGCACGACGAGCTCCTCGGGCGTGATGTCGGGCACCAGCCGTCCGCCGCCGATCACGTGTCCGGGTGCGTCCAGGTGGGTCCCGGTGTGCTCGGTCAGGCTCCATCGTTGCAGGTAGAACCCGAACCCACCCTCCGGTGCGGGCGGGCTCAACGTCTCACGAGCCGGTTTCACCTCGTCCCAGGATGGCATGTCGGGGGAGATGGTGTGGGTGAGGTCCACGACCCGACCGAACCCGCCGGGCCACGAACGCACGCCCGCGGGCCGCGTCGGCGTCGGGGCGCGCGTGGCCCCTTCCGTACGCGAACGAACGGTCTCACCGGTTCCGTGCAGACACATGGGTCCTCCTGCCGCCTGAGTGGTCTCGCCCGGGATATCCCCGGTGCGCCACCCGCTTCAACCGGATTCTGGTTCCGGGTGGCCGTTTCCCTCCCGTTCGGGCGGTCGGACCGATTGAATGGTCGCAACGTCCAATGGGGGAGGAAGCCCATGCCCGAGGCCGGTGCCGAGTGGTGGAAGTCCAGTGTCGTCTACCAGATCTACCCGAGCAGCTTCAACGACAGCAACGGTGACGGGATCGGGGATCTGCCCGGGATCATCGGCAGACTCGACTACCTGAAGCGGCTGGGGGTGGACGTGGTGTGGCTGTCCCCGGTCTACCCCTCTCCGTGGGACGACAACGGGTACGACATCAGCGACTACATCGACATCGATCCGCGATTCGGCACCCTCCAGGACTGGGACCGGCTTCGCGATGGACTGCACGAGCGTGGCATGCGTCTGGTGATGGACCTGGTGGTCAACCACACCAGCGACCGGCACCCCTGGTTCGAAGCGTCCCGCGCAGGGGTCCCCGACAAGGACGACTTCTACTTCTGGCGTCCCGGGACCAAGGGCGGCCCGCCCAACAACTGGGGTTCGGTGTTCTCCGGACCCGCCTGGACCCATGACCCGGGCCGTGACGAGTACTACCTGCACCTGTTCAGCCCTTCCCAGCCCGATCTGAACTGGGAGAATCCGAAGGTGCGTTCGGCCGTGCACGAGGTCGCCCGGTGGTGGTTGGACCGGGGCGCCGACGGTTTCCGCATGGACGTCATCAACTTCGTGTCCAAGAACCCGAAGCTGCCGGACGGCCCGATGGTCGGCGATTACGGGATCTTCGCCGACCACGCCATGAACGGTCCCCGACTGCACGAGTTCCTGCACGAGATGCACCGGGAGGTCTTCGACGGCCGTGACGTGCTGACCGTCGGTGAGATGCCCGGGGTGAGCGTGGAACAGGCCCGTGTCCACACCAACCCCATCAACCGCGAACTGAACATGGTGTTCCAGTTCGAACACGTGGACCTGGACCACGGCCCCGGCGGCAAGTTCGATCCGCGTCCACTGGACCTGGTCGAGTTCAAGGCCTCACTGAGCCGCTGGCAGACCGGCCTGGGCGACGTGGGATGGAACAGCCTCTACTTCAACAACCACGACCAGCCGCGGTCGGTCTCGCGTTATGGCGACGACGGGGAGTACCGGGTGGAGTCGGCCAAGGCCCTGGCCACCACCCTGCACATGATGCAGGGCACCCCGTACGTCTACCAGGGCGAGGAACTGGGCATGACCAACGCCGGCTTCTCCGACATCACCGACCACCGGGACCTGGAGACCCTCAACCACCACCGCACCATGGTGGTGACCGGGCGGGTCGACTCCGAGAAGGCGATGGCGGGGATCGCCAGGATGAGCCGGGACAACGCCCGTACCCCCATACAGTGGGACGCCTCGGCTCAGGCCGGTTTCACCGACGGAACGCCGTGGATCGCGGTCAACGACAACCACACCGAGATCAACGCGGAGGCGGCCGTCGCCGACCCCGACTCGGTCTTCCACCACTACCGGCGCCTGATCGAGCTGCGCAAGGAGCACCCGATCATCGTGCACGGTCGCTACGCGCCGCTGTTGGAGGACGACCCCCGGGTGTTCGCCTACACCCGTACCCTCGACGGTCGGACCCTGCTGGTGTTGGCCAACTGGAGCGGGGGAGCGGCCCCGGTGGAGCTGTCGGGGGACATCGTGGGCACCGGTGGGCGGATGCTCATCGGCAACTATCCCGAACCCGAACGGGTGCTCGCCCCGCTGCGCCCCTGGGAGGCGCGCGTCCACCTCCTGGACTGAGCCTCGATCGACGTTTCGTCCGCGGGCCGATCACCGGATCGTGATCGGCCCGTTCGTCGCCCAGGCCCGATCCGTCAGTACGGTGTTGTAGGCCGAGCGAGCGGATTGGGAGCTTTCATGAGGGTCGTCATCGTCGGAGCCGGTGTGGGCGGGCTCGCCCTGGCCCGCGGACTGCTCGACCAGGGGCACGAGGTCGAGGTGCACGAACGCGCGACGGGGCCGCGCACCGGTGGGGCCGGGTTGGGCCTGTGCTCCAACGGTGTGGCCGCCCTGGACGCGCTCGGGATCGAGGTGTCCGGGATCGGCCGCCGTCTGGACGGCCTGGAGAACCGTGATCCCTCCGGCCGTGTGCGCTACACCCTGGACGTGGAGGCGGCCCGCGAACACTACGGCTTCGAGGCGCGCACCGTGCCCCGGCGGGACCTGCTGGCGCTGCTCGCCTCCGGTCTGCCCGAGGGCACCATCCGCTACGGGCGGATCTGTACCCGGGTGCGGGTGAACCCGGACGGTTCGGTGAGCGCGCTGTTCGGCGACGGGACCTCCGCCGACGGTGACGTGGTGGTGGGCGCCGATGGGGTGCGTTCGGCCGCCCGACGCGACCTGTGGGACGGCGACCCGGTCCGCCCCACCGGGTGGGCCAGTTGGCAGGCGTTGACCGAGGTGCCCATGGACGCCGCAGAGGGCACGGTCGCGGCGGTGGTCCAGGGCCGCCAGGGCATGTGCGGGATCATGCCGGCCGGGGACGGGCTGGTGCAGTGGTGGTTCGACGTGCGCTGGCGTTCGGGCATGCGGCATCCGGTGTCCCCGGCGAGTGTGCTGCGCCGACTCTTCGGTGACTGGACGGACCCCTGGGTGCGCGCGGTCCTGGAGCACGCCGCCGACGACGAACCCGAACTGTTCGAACACGTCCGGCACCGGGTGCCGCGGGTTTGGGGCGAGGGCGGGGCGACCCTGCTGGGCGACGCCGCGCACACGTTCCCTCCCTCCACCGCGCAGGGCGCCAACCAGGCATTGGAGGACGCCTGGGCGCTCACCCGGGTACTGGGTGAGGAGGGGGTCGAACGCGATCCCGCGTGGGCGCTGCGTCGGTACGAAAAGGCTCGCCGCGGCCCGGCCTCACTCGCCTCGATGGCCTCCGGCGCGGAGGCGATCATGCGTTTGGCCCCACCGCGTTTCCTGGGTCGTGAACGGCTCGGAGCCATGGCCACCCGGCGGTTCATCGGCTATCTGGGCGGTGTGAGCAACGTGCTGACCGACCGCACTCCCTGACCCCCGGAGGAGGTCCGGAACCGGCTCTATTACCTGCACGGCGCGATGGCGGTCTCCGGGGCGGGAGGGGACCTGGAGTACGTGGCCGGCAGGGAGGGCGACCCCCTGGGCGAACCGGTGCCGGTCCTCCTGTCGGGCCACAGCCATGGTGGAGTCGTGGAGGAGGCCGCAAGCCCTCCGGGTGAGCCCTACCCCACCGGGGGATCCGAGGTCCCCTGAGCCTCGAAACGGGTCCGGGCGCGGGTTCGGATTTTTTGGGATCGGCTCAAGTGAGGTTAGACTAACCTTGGTTGTGGTCGGGTTCGTCCTGATACGCCCGGCTTTCGTGCTGCCCGGACTCGGGCGCTCCCCCGGTACGAAACGGCCCGCCGAGTACGACGAGGTCGCATCCCGTGACGAAGAAAGCAGTGAGCATGAACCCCACTCTGCGCCGCTTCGGCGGTCTCGGCCTCACCACCGCCCTGGCACTGGGCCTGGTCGCCTGCGGTACCGACGACAGCGGCGTTGACGGCGACGCGGCCCCCGCCGACGGCACCTTCCCGATCGAGATGGAGAGCGCGCTGGGGACCGCCGAGATCCCCGAGCGGCCCGAACGCGTGGTCACCCTCGGCCAGGGATCGGCCGAGACCTCCATCGCCCTGGGCGTGGTCCCGGTGGGAATCGAGAGCTACGAGTGGGGCGCCGACGACACCGGCTACCTGCCCTGGATCCACGAGGCCGTCACCGAGTCCGGCGAAGAACTCCCCGAACAGTTCGCGGGCGCCGCCGACATCGACTTCGAAGCGATCATCGAACTCGCCCCCGATGTCATCCTCGCCCCCTGGTCCGGCATCACCCAGGAGGACTTCGACATCCTCAACGACATCGCCCCCACGGTCGCCTACCCCGACCTGCCGTGGAGCACCGACTGGGACCAGCAGATCGAGATCATCGGCGAGGCGCTCGGGAAGCCGGAGGAGGCCACCGGCCTCGTCACCGAGATCGAGGACACCTTCGAGCAGGCCGCCGCGGACCACCCCGAGTTCGCCGACCTGTCCTTCTCCTACGTCTACACCGACGGCCCCGGCACCCTCGGCGTCTTCCTGCCCGACGAACAGCGCGTGGCCATGGTCCGCGGCCTGGGCCTGGAGGTCGACCCGATCGTCGAGACCTTCCCCGAGACCGAGGGCACCGACTCGGCCCTCATCGGGTTGGAGAACGCCGACCAACTCTCCGACAGCGACCTGATCTTCACCTTCTACAGCGACCCCGAGTCGCGCGCGGAGATCGAGGAGCAGGAGCTGTACGCGGCCATCCCCGCGATCGAGGACGGTGCGGTGGTCGCCAGTGAGGACAACGCCTTCGTCACCGCCTCCTCCCTGATCAACCCGCTCACCGTTCCGTGGACCATCGACCGGTACGTGCCCCTCATCGAAGAGGCCGCCGCCGAGATCGACGACTGACCCATCGCCAGGTGAACGTGAAGACACGCACGACGGCACCGCCCAAGGCCGGGCCCGTCCGCGCCACGCTCATGTTGGGCGTGGGCGTGGCGGCCCTGGCCGGGGCGGTTCTGCTCAGTCTGGTCGCGGGCAGCAAGCCCACGCCTCCGCTGGAGGTGCTGGGGGTGTTCACCGGTGGCGCCGACCCCTACATCGTCACCGTGGTGGAGAGCCGGATCCCCCGGACGATCGTCGGTGTGCTGGCCGGTGCCGCCCTGGCGCTGGCAGGCACGCTCATGCAGGGCGTCACCCGCAACCCGCTGGCCGACCCCGGTCTGCTGGGCGTGAACGCGGGTGCCGCGGCGGCCGTGGTGACCGCCACCGCACTGCTCGGGCCCACCTCGGTCACCGGAACGGTCTGGTGGGCGCTGCCCGGTGCCCTGCTGGCCGGACTGGCCGCCTACACCGTGGGAACCCGCGGCGGCGACGGGGGTATGGTGCGTCTGCTGCTGGCGGGCGCGGTCGTCTCGGCCGTCCTCACCGCCTACGTCCAGGCGGTGGCGCTCAGCATGCCCGACGTCTTCGACAGCTACCGCTACTGGGTGGTGGGCTCCCTGGCCGGACGTGGCGTGGACGTGGTCCTCGCGGTCCTGCCGGTCATCGGCCTGGGCCTGGTCCTGGCCCTGTTCGTCATGGGCGGCCTCAACGCCTTGGCCCTAGGGGACGAGGCGGCCGTGGCCACCGGGGCCAACGTCACCGTCACCCGGGCCGGCGGTCTTGTCGCCGGGGTGCTGCTGGCCTCCGGGGCGACCGCCGCGGCGGGCCCCATCGCCTTCGTCGGTTTGGCCGTGCCGCATGTGGTGCGCTCCCTGGTGGGGGTGGACTTTCGTGTCCAGGTGCCCTTCGCGGCGCTGGTCGGTCCGACCCTGCTGTTGGTGGCCGACGTGGTGGGGCGCACGGTGGTGCGACCCATGGAACTCATGGTCGGCGTCGTCACCGCGTTCGTGGGCGCTCCGGTACTGCTGTACGTGCTGCGCAGGACGAAGGGGGCCTCATGAGCCGCACGATCTCCGAGCCCACGCAGAGCGAGAGCACCCGCGGGGGGCCGCCCGAACCCGCACGACGGGTGCTGCGGGTCGGGCGGCTGCTCGCCCTCCCCGTCCACCCGCGTTCCCTCGTCATCGGATCGGCGCTGCTGGTGGTGCTGCTCGTGGCGGCCGCGGCCACCCTCAGCCTCGGCCGTCTGGGCATTCCCCTCGCCCAGATCCCCGCCGCGCTCGGCGGGCAGGGTGAGGCGACCCACCTGTTCGCCCTCGAACGCCTGCGCGGCCCCCGTCTGGTCGTCGCCGCCGGCACCGGTGTGGCCCTGGGGTTGGCCGGATCCCTGTTCCAGTCGGTCACCCGAAACCCCCTTGGCAGCCCCGACGTGATCGGGCTCGCCGCCGGTGCCGGGGCCGGCGCTTCCGTCGCCGCGCTCGCGCTGCCCGGGATCGTTCCCGTCCCCTTGGGGGCACTGGCCGGAGCGTCCCTGGCCATCGTGATCGTGTACCTGGTGACCGGAACGGGACTGCGCGACCCGGGCCGTCTCATCATCGCCGGGATCGGAGTGGCCGCCATGGCCACCGCCCTCACCCACTTCGTGGTGTCGGTGATGGCCCGCGACCAGGCCGGCGTGCTCGCCTCCTACGTCAACGGAAGCCTGTCCGCCAGATCCTGGGACCACGCCGCCACCATCTGGGTGGCCGTGGCCCTGGCCGTACCGTTCGTGCTGGCGTTGGCCGGCCCCATCACCGTCAACGAGATGGGCGACGAACTCGCCGACTCCCTCGGGGCCGGCGCCACCACCACGCGCACCGGAGCGGTCGTGCTTTCGGTGGTGTTGTCGGCGGCCGCGGTGAGCGTCGCCGGACCCATCGCGTTCATCTCCCTGACCGCGCCCCAGATCGCCCGCCGACTCAGTGCCGCGCCCGGCCCCAACCTGGTGCTGTCCGCGGTGGTGGGCGCACTGATCCTGGTCTGCGCCGACCTGGCCGTGCAACAGTCCCCGGTCGGTGACGGTCTGCCGGTCGGCGTGTTCACCATGGCCCTGGGCGGCGTGTACCTGGGCTACCTGCTCATCCGCGAATGGCGAAAGGGAACCCTTTGAACGGCGAGACCACCCCCGTGCTGTCCGCTCGGAGCCTCACCCTCGGCTACGGGGGCGACCCCGTCGTGTCCGACCTGGACATGAAGGTCGACGAGGGCGAGTTCGTGGTGATCGTGGGCCCCAACGGCTGTGGGAAATCCACCCTGCTCAAGGCGCTGGGTCGGGTGAACCGTCCGGTCCGGGGCAAGGTCCTGCTGCACGGGGAGGACGTGCGCTCCCAGCGCGCCAAGGCGGTGGCCCGCAAGCTCGCCCTGCTACCGCAGAGCCCGCTGGCCCCGGAGGGCATCACCGTGCGGGCGTTGGCCGCTCGTGGACGTTTCCCCCACCACACGCTGCTGCGCCAGTGGAGCCCCGAGGACGAGGTCGCCATCGCCGCTGCCCTGGAACTCACCGGACTGACCGACCTGGCCGACACCCAGGTGGGCTCGCTGTCGGGCGGTCAGCGTCAACGTGCCTGGGTGTCGATGGTGCTGGCCCAGGACAGCCCCACCCTGCTGCTGGACGAACCCACCACGTTCCTCGACATCGCCCACCAGTACGACCTGCTGGAGCTGTTCGCCGAACTGCACCGGCAGGGTCGCACCGTCGTGGCGGTCCTGCACGACCTGGCGCAGGCGGCCCGGTTCGCCACCCGCCTGGTGATGATGCGCGACGGGGAGATCGTTGCCGACGGAGCGCCCGCCGAGGTGGTCACCGCCGACCGGGTGCGCACCGTGTTCGGGTTGAACTGCGACGTGATGCCCGACCCGCGCACCCGGACCCCGCTGGTCATCCCGCATGAGCGGGCCGTACCGGAAGGGCCGCGCGAGCGCGAGGACTCCGACCACGCCAGAGTGGGTTAGCCACCGTCTCGTCGGCCACGGGGGTCACCCGTTCGGGTGTGCCGAAGGTTTCGCCCTGTTCGGCACCCGAACACCCGACGGGGCCGCGAGGGGTCGTCGGGGAACCTGCGGGTGTACGTGCTAGGGGTACCATCCGGTCGGTATGCTGTCTCGGATCGACAGTCGACTCGCCACCGGGGGACGGGGGCAAGAGGTGGTAGGGGACATGCGCAGTGCACAGCGGACGGCCGATGGGGACACCCCGCGGGGCACGGTGCCCGAACGACTGCTGAGCGCGGCCACACGGCTCTTCGCCGAACGCGGCTTCGAAGGCACCTCTGTACAGGAGGTCGTGGCCGCGGCGGGCGTCACCAAGGGCGCCATGTACCACTACTTCGGTTCCAAGGACGACCTGCTCTACGAGGTCTACGCCCGCGTGCTGCGCATGCAGACCGAGCACCTGCAGGAGATCTCCGCCCGGGACGAGCCCGTCACCGAACGAGTGCACGCGGCCGCCGCCGACGTCATCGTCACCACCGTCGCCAACCTCGACGACAGCACCATCTTCTTCCGTTCCATGCACCAGCTCGCTCCGGAGAAGCAGCGCAGCGTGCGCGCCGAGCGTCGCAAGTACCACGAGCTGTTCCGGTCCATGATCGAACAGGGGCAGAAGGAGGGCGTCTTCCGTGCCGACGTCCCCGCCGACCTGGTCATCGACTACTACTTCGGCTCCGTGCACCACCTGAGCACCTGGTACCGCCACGACGGCGCCCTGACCGGTAAGGACGTGGGCGGGCACTTCGCCGACCTGCTCCTGGCCGGCCTGCGTCCCCAGGTCTGATCTCGCACAAGCGACAAGGGCCGGGACCTTGGCCCCGGCCCTTCCTCAACGCGCGGTCCGCTACCTGTACTTGCGCAGCTCCGCGCGGCCCAGCGAACGCAGGTGCACCTCGTCCGGCCCGTCGGCCAGCCGCAGCGAACGCACCCCCGCCTGCCAGGCGGCGATCGGCACGTCCTGGCTCACCCCGGCCGCGCCGTGCGCCTGCACGCACTTGTCGAGGATCCACTCCACGGTGCGCGGGGTGGCGATCTTGATCGCCTGGATCTCGGTGTGTGCGCCCTTGTTGCCCACCGTGTCCATCAGGTAGGCGGTCTTGAGCACCAACAGTCGCAGTTGCTCGATCTGCACCCGTGCCTCGGCGATCCACTCGCGCACCACGCCCTGCTCGGCCAGCGGGCGGCCGAACGCCACCCGGTCCAGCACGCGCCGGCAGGTGATCTCCAGGGCGCGTTCGGCCATGCCCAGGGCGCGCATGCAGTGGTGGATCCGGCCCGGGCCCAGACGGGCCTGGGCGACGGCGAAGCCCTCCCCTTCGGCTCCGATGAGGTTCTCCGCCGGCACCCGCACGTTCTCGAACAGCACTTCGGCGTGGCCACCGTGGTCGCTGTCGTCGTAGCCGAACACCGTCATGCCGCGCTCGACGGTCAACCCGGGAGTGTCGCGCGGCACCAGCACCATGCTCTGCTGCTTGTGCCGGTCGGCGTCGGGGTCGGTCTTGCCCATCACGATGAAGATCTCGCACGCCGGGTTGAGCGCCCCGGTGATGAACCACTTGCGACCGTTGATCACGTACTCGTCGCCCTCGCGGACGATGCTCGTGGTGATGTTGGTGGCGTCGGAGGAGGCCACCGCGGGTTCGGTCATCGCGAACGCGGACCTGATCCGCGCGTCCAGCAACGGCTCCAGCCAGCGCTTCTTCTGGTCGGGGGTGCCGAACATCGTCAGCACCTCCATGTTGCCGGTGTCGGGCGCGGCGCAGTTGAGGGCGGCCGGGGCCAGGCGGGGGCTGCGCCCGGTGATCTCGGCCAACGGGGCGTACCGGAGGTTGGGCAGTCCGCCGTGCTCGGGGTGCCCGGCCAGGAACAGGTTCCACAGACCCCGTTTCCTGGCCTCGGCCTGGAGCTCGCCCACGATCGGTGGGGTCGCCCATGGGTCGTCGCGTTCGGCGAGTTGGGTTTCCATCACCGCTTCGGCCGGATACACGTGTTCTTCCATGAAGGCCAGGAGCCGCTGTCGCAGCTCCTCGGTCTCGGCGTCGTAGGCGAAGTCCATCAGTCCTCCTCGAGCATGGTGTGTGCGCGTTCCACCAGGGGCGCGACCACGTCGCCGATACCGTCGAACCCCGCCCCGACGGTCAGCCCCCGGGTGTGCCGGAAGTGGATGCCCTCGGCGATCACCGCGAGCTTGAAGCAGCCGAAGGCCACGTACCAGCCGAGCCGGGACACGTCACGCCCGGTGGCGGCGGCGTACATCCGCACGATCTCGGTGGAGGACGGGAAACCCTCGGCGGAGGTGGCGGGTCGGTCCCCACCGGTGACCGGGCGTTCCAGGTAGACGAGCATCAGGCCCAGGTCCACGAGCGGATCGCCCAGGGTGGCCATCTCCCAGTCGAGTACCGCGGTGAGCTCGCCGTCGTCGGTGACCAGCACGTTGTCGAGCCGGTAGTCGCCGTGCACGATCGCGGGCGCGGACGGTTCCGGGATGGAGCGGGCCAACCGGTCGCGGAGTTCGTCGATGCCGGGGATGTCGCGGCTGCGCGATGCCTCCAGCTGCTTGCTCCACCGACGTACCTGACGCTCCAGGAACCCGTCCGGGCGACCGAAGTCGGTCAAACCCACCGTGGCGGGGTCGACCGCGTGCAGCAGGCCCAGGGTGGTGACCAGTCGTTCGGCGACCGCGTGGACGCCGTCGGGGCCCAGCGGCGCGATCTCCTCCCGGGTGCGGAACGCGGTCCCGCCCACGTACTCCATGACGTAGAACGGGGCTCCCGCCACCTCGGTGTCCTCGCACAGGTGGTGGGTACGTGGAACCGGCACGTCGGTCTCTCGCAGCGCCGTCATCACCCGGTATTCGCGCGTCATGTCGTGCGCGGTGGCCAGCACGTGCCCCAGGGGTGGACGGCGCACCACCCACGTCCCGGTGCCGTCGGTGACCACGTAGGTCAGGTTCGACTTGCCGCCGGTGACCACCCGACCGGTGAGCGGGCCCGACACCAGGCCGGGGACCTCCCGGTCCAGGTAGGAGCGCAACCGGTCCAGGTCCAGGCCGGGGAGTTCGCCCTCGTTCCCGTCACTCATTCGCTCTCCTCCTCGGCGAACACCTTGGCCTGGAGGCGGCGCATCCCCGCCAGCCAGGTGTCGGTGTCGGTGGCTCGGGCCGCGTAGTAGTCGGCGGCCTCCGGGTGCGGCAGGATCAGGAACCGGCCATCGCTCAGGGCCACCAGCACGGTGTCGGCGACCTCCTCGGGCGTGATGGCCCCGGGGGAGAGGATGGCCTGACCCTGGTCACCGGCGTCGTCGAGCATGCCGGTGCGCACACCCAATGGGCACAGGCACTGCACGGTGATCCCTCGGCCCCCGTAGGTGGCCGACAACCACTCGCTGAAGGCCAGGGCGGCGTGCTTGGTCACCGAGTACGGCGCGCTGCCCAGCATGGTGAGCAGGCCCGCCCCGGAGGCGGTGGTGACGAAGTGACCGCGGCCTCGCTCCAACCAACCGGGCACCAATTCACGGGCGGCGCGCACGTGCGACATCACGTTGACCTGCCAGGACGCCTCCCAGTCGGCTTCGGGGGCCTCCGGGCCGCCGCTGCGGGCGATGCCCGCGTTGGCCATGTACAAGTCGATCCCGCCCAGATGGGCGTCGGCCTCGGCGATCAGCGCGGTGACCCCCGCCTCGGAGGCCGCGTCGCCGGGCACGGCGATCCCGCCGATCTCACCGGCCACGGCCTCGGCCGCGGAGGCGTCCAGGTCGTTGACGACCACCCGTGCCCCGGCGGAGGCCAACCGGCGGGCCACGGCCGCGCCGATGCCGTTACCCGCGCCGGTGACGACGACTCCGGCGTTCTTGGGGTCCAGCGGCATCAGATACCCCCGGTGAGGGTCATTCCGCCGTCGAGGACGAGAGTGCGGCCGGTGATCCAGGAGGCGTCTTCGGAGAGCAGGAACGCGACCGCTCCGGCGACGTCCTCGGGTACACCGAGCCGCTTCAACGGGTACTGGGAGGCGACCTCTTCCTCGCGCCCGTCGTACAGCGCCTCGGCGAAGCGGGTCTTGACCACGGCGGGGGCGACCCCGTTCACCCGGATGTCGGGGCCGAGCTCGACCGCGAGCTCCTCGGTGATGTGTCGGAGCATCGCCTTGGAGGCGCCGTAGAAGCCGATTCCGGGGGCGGGCTTGAGACCGGCCACGGAGGAGACGTTGACGATCGATCCACCGTGCTCGGCCATGCCGGCCCGGTACACCTTCTGTACCCAGGAGACCGCCGAGAGCGCGTTCACCTCGAAGATCTTGCGGGCCGCGTCCAGGTCCAGGTCGACCATGCGTCCGTAGACCGGGTTGATGCCGGTGTTGTTGACGAACGTGTCGACCGCGCCGAACGCCTCCTTGGTGGCGGCGATGGCCTCGTCCTGGTGTTCGGGGTCGTCACCGCGCCCGGGGACCCCGATGGCGTGTTCGGGGCCGCCCAGGGCCTCGACCGCCTCCTTGAGGGGCTCGGGCTTGCGCGCGGTGACGCACACGCGGGCCCCCTCGGAGACCAGGCGCTGGGCGATGGCCAGGCCGATACCGCGACTGGCACCGGTGATGATGGCGGTGCGGCCGCCGAACCGCGAAGTCATGCGTACTCCTTAGACCGACTGGTCGGTATGTCAAGGCGACCCTATGTCCACGGGGCGCGCGCCGCAAGGGGGGAAGGGCCTCGGTCGGGGTGACAATGGGGTCGCACGGGAACACAGGTGCCCGTGCGGGACCCCCGGGTTCCGACACCCGTTCCCGATACCGAAAGGAATCCCATGGCTGCCGAGGTCAAGGACGTCCCGGAGAACAACCGCTACGTGATCACCGCCGACGGCGAGGAGGCGGGTTTCGCCGAGTACATCCTCACCGACACCATGATCACCTTCACCCACACCGAGGTCGATCCCGCCTTCGAGGGCAAGGGCATCGGCGGCGCCCTCGTTCGCGAGGCCCTCGACGACGTGCGTACCCGTGGCCTGTCCGTGCTGCCCATGTGCCCGTTCGTCAAGGGCTGGATCGAACGCCATCCCGAGTACACCGACATCGTCCATCGCTGAGCGTGTGGCCACGGTCCGACCGGGCAGAACCGCGGGACAGCCGAGAACCAGGAGGCGTCGACGTTGGGCATCGACTACGGACGTGACATCGAATTCGGGGTCTTCCCCTCGCCGGAGGCCGCGAAGCCGGACCGCATCTGGGCGGTGATCGACGCGGCCGAACGGGGCGGATTGGACTTCGTGGGTATCCAGGACCACCCCTACCAACGCCGGCACCTGGACACCTGGGCGCTGATGGCCACGGTCCTGGCCCGCACCGAACGCCTGCGGGTCTTTCCGGACGTGGCCAACCTGCCGCTGCGACCGCCCGCCATCATCGCCAAGAACTCCGCGAGCCTGGACGTGCTCTCGGGTGGCCGCTTCGAACTGGGGCTGGGCGCCGGCGGGTTCTGGGAGGCGATCGAGGCCATGGGCGGGCCCCGGCGCAGCCCACGCGAGGCCGCCGACGCCCTGCTGGAGGCGATCGAGGTGATCCGCCTGCTGTGGTCGGATCAGAGCTCGGTGCGCTTCGAGGGCGAGCACTACCGCCTGGCCGGGGTCAAGCCCGGCCCGCCGCCGGCCCACGACATCGGTATCTGGCTGGGCGTGCTCGGACCCCGTCTGCTCAAGGCGGTCGGCGGGGTCGCCGACGGCTGGGTGCCCTCCCACGCCTACGCGGGCACCGACAAGCTTCCCGACATGCACGCGCGCATCGACGAGGGCGCCGCCGAGGCCGGCCGCGATCCGGCCGCCATCCGTCGCGTGTACAACCTGTGGGGCGCCATCGGCGATTCGGCCGGTTCCTCCGGTGGCGGCCTGGACGGTCCGGTCGACCAGTGGGTGGAGCGCATCACCGAGTTCGCCGTGGAGTACGGGATGGACACCTTCGTCCTCGGACCGGCGGAGGAGTCTCCGGAACAGGTGGAGCTGTTCGCCGCCGAGGTCGCCCCGGCCGTGCGAGAGGCCGTGCGGCATGCCCGAGGCTGAGTGAGGTGCGAGGGTGCGGGGGTGGGTGGCTGGTGGGCGCCTGGGGTCGGGAGCCTTGGGGTTG
>NZ_BCSH01000052.1 GCF_001570765.1 Nocardiopsis listeri NBRC 13360
GACAACCCCAAGACTCCCGACCCCAGGCGCCCCACCGGCCACACCCCACACCCACCCCTTGGAATCACCCATCTAGAGCGTTGAGGGGGTTTCTCGGAACTCCTGCGAACACAGCGAAGGGCGTCGAGGATCAGAGTGTGACCAATGACCTTGACGCCCTTCTGACAGCACTCTACGTCCACCTGGACGATGAGGTGATCCCTTCCCGGGAACAACCCCGCGAACGTGGACCGAAACCGCTGCTCACCGACGCCGAACCGGTGTGCGTGGCCATCGCCCAGGTTCGGCTGCGCCACGGTTCCGAACACCACTGGGTGCGGGCCGCCCCGCACCAGATCGGGCACCTGTTCCCCCGTCTGCCCTGCCAACCGGAGTACGACCGTCACCTGCGGAACCCGGCCCCGATCCTGCTCAAAGCGACGATGTGGTCGGCCCGAGCAACCCCTACCCGGCACGAGGAACTCCGGTTGCTGGATGGCACCTCCGTCCGATGCGGAGCCTCGCGGGTCACCGTCCACCGCTCCGACCTGGGCCAGATCGCCGGGTATGGGATGGGCGCCTCCCAGCACGCCTTCTACCGGGGCGCCAAGCTGGTACTGATCACCACCGCCGATGGTGCGGTGTGCGCGTTCGGCCTGGCCCACCCCGAAGAGCTGGACGAGCGTGAACAGGCCCTGCACCTGCTGCACGCGCAACCTCCCGCCCCAGGGCCCACTCCGATCGTGTGTGACAAGGGCTTCGCCGGGGCCGGGATCGAGGCGGCGGTGTCCCGGCCGGGTCGTCCAACAGCCCGGCGCGGCCCGCCCGGTAGCCCAGGACCACCAAGAGCAGCAGTGGGTACGCGAAGGCGATGAACACCGGGCCGAAGGGCAACCCCACCACACGACCGATCCAGTCCTCGACGGTCAGGTACCCGGGCAGCGCGAACGCCTCCGGTCCCTGCGTCGCGCTGCCCACGCTCATCCCGACCATCGCGACCGGCACGGTGATCGCGTAGAACACCGCGAACACCACCGCCGCCCGCACGATCGCCTTCTCGGAACGCAGCAGCAGCCAACCGGTGACCAGAGCCGCCAGGCCATAGGACGTGAGGATCTCGCCGGGGAAGACGAGGAGGGCGTGCACGGCACCGAACAGCAGCAGGAAGAAGCCCCGTCGGCGCAGCAGCCTGCGGACTTCCCGGTCGGAGGTGCCCTTGGCGCGCTGCCGGGAGACCATCCAGGCCATCCCGTAACCGAACAGGATGGCGAACATCGGGAAGGAACGGTTGTCCAGGAAGAGCGTGGTGAACAGGGCGGCGAGTCGATCCCGGGCGGGTTCGCCGGACACGTCCACCCCGAAGCCGACCCCGGCGTACACACCGGCGTAGGCCATGGCGATGAGCAGCAGCATGACGCCGCGGCCAGGTCGGGGGCGAGTTTGCGGGCCGCCCTCGGTGGAATCACGGAACCGGTGGAACCGTCCGTCGGTGCCGACATGTCGACGTGTCCTTATCTCGGCCGATCTCGATCGATGTGCTCCCGGTCCGGCCGGTGCCGGCGGACTCCAGTCTCCGTCGGGGGAGGGGCGCGGCGCATCGGTCGGTGGGCCGGCCGACCGGCCGGATCGGGGCCGCCATGGTGGGTCGGTCGGCCACGATCGGATCCGACCGGCGGGAGGTCCCCGGAGTGGGGAGTCGTCGAAAGCGGGTAGGTCGTGTGGGCGGGACGCCGTGCCAGGCCCATGGCGCGGCGCCCCGTCAGAACCTCGACGATCCGGGAGGCGGCATGAGCCGGTTCTTCATGAACGAGCGCGAGACCCTCGTCGAACAGGCGTTGGAGGGGCTCGTCGAAGCCCACGGCGGCCTGGTCGACGTGCGCACCGATCCACTGTTCGTCACCCGGCGCGTGCCCACCACGGGCAAGGTCGCGCTGGTGTCGGGCGGTGGTTCCGGGCACGAACCCCTGCACACCGGCTTCGTCGGTCAAGGCATGCTCGACGCGGCCGTGCCGGGGGACGTCTTCGCCAGTCCCACGGCCCTTCAGGTGCGCGCGGCGATCCAGGCCGCCGACACCGGCGAGGGGACGGTCATGGTGGTCAAGAACTACACCGGGGACGTTCTCAATTTTTCCATCGCCGCCGAGCTCCTCTCCGAGACGCATCGGGTCGAACAGGTGTTGGTCGATGACGACCTGGCCACGCAGAAGGAGGACGAGGGAGGACCCGGCCGGCGCGGAACCGCCGCCGTGGTCGCGGTCGAGAAGATCTGCGGAGCGGCGGCCGAGGCGGGTGCACCCCTCGACGAAGTGCGGGAACTGGGCCGGCAGGTGGTGGCGCGGTCGGCGACGCTCGGTGTCTCGTTCGAGGCGTGCACCAACCCGATGACCGGACGACGCTCCTTCGACCTGGAACCCGGAGAGATGGAGTTCGGCGTGGGCATCCACGGTGAACGCGGCATCGAGACCAGATCGACCACCGGTGCGGCGGAACTCGTGGAGAGCCTGGTCACACCCCTGGTGGAGTCGGTGGGTCTGCGCCGTGGCGACTCGGTCCTGGCGATCGTCAACGGCCTGGGCGCCACCCACGGACTCGAACTCGGAGTCGCGGCCCGCGAGACCCGACGGGTCCTGGACGGGCGGGGGATCGGCGTCGCCCGATCCCTGGTCGGACCGTACGTGACGTCGTTGGACATGAAGGGGTTGTCGATCACGCTCACGGCGTTGACCGACGATCTGGTGAAGTTCTGGGACGCGCCGGTGCGTACCCCGGCGCTGGTGTGGTGACGGGAGTGGTGGACATGACGGGTGATGGGAACGCGGCCGACCTGACCGGCGCGGAGGCCAAGGCGTGGCTGCTCGCGTTCGCCGAACGGGTGATCGCCGACGCCGACGAACTCACCGAACTCGACCGGAAGGCCGGTGACGGCGACTTCGGATGGAACATCTCCTCCGCGCTCAAGCGGGGCCGGGAGGGGTTGGCGGGGATCGAGGGCGAACACCCGGCCCAGGTGTTCCAGACCGTGTCCGACGCCTTCCTCGCCTCCGGCGGAACCAGTGGTCCGCTGTTCGGGCTGTGGTTCGGTCGACTCGGTTCGGGACCCTTCGCGCCCTGGGACGTGCCGGAGTTGGGCGCGGCCTTCGGCAGGGCCACCGGGGCGGTGCGCAGGCTCGGCAAGGCCGAGGTGGGGCACAAGACCATGGTGGACGCGATGGCGCCGGCGACCGACGCGCTCACCGAGACCTCCACGGGCGTCTGGCGGGATGCGGTGGCGGACGCGGCGCGGGCCGCCCGCGCGGGCGCGGACTCCACCGGTGGGATGATCGCGCACCGCGGACGAGCCAGCTACCTGGGCGAACGCGCGCAGGACGTGCTCGATCCGGGCGCGGTGGCCGTGGCGTGGTTCTTCGAGTGCGCCGAGGGGGCCTGAGGAGAGGATGTGCCCCGGGGCCGATAGCCTCCCGTTCCGCGGACCGAGAACACCGAGAAGACGGATCGAGCACGCGGAAGCGGGAGCGAGGGACGGGCATGAGCGAAACCAGGAGCGATGCCGGTGACCACAAGGGCGACGACAGGGGCGACCACAGGGTCATCGTGATCACCGGGGCCGGCGCGGGGATCGGTCGTGTCACCGCGCGACGTCTCCTCGACGACGGTCATTCGGTGGTCCTGGCGGGCCGTCGTGCCACCACCTTGGCGGAGACCGCGGAGGGCCGTCCCGGGGCGATCGTCGTGGAGACCGACGTGACCTCATCCGACTCGGTGCGATCGTTGTTCCGGGAGGTGCGCGAACGACACGGTCGCGTGGACGTGCTGTTCAACAACGCCGGTGTGTTCGGGCCGGCGGCGTCGGTGGAGGAGATCACCGACGAGGACTGGCGTGAGGTCCTGGACACCAACGTCACCGGGGCGCTGTACTGCGCCCGAGAGGCCTCGTTGGTCATGCGGGACCAAGAACCCCGGGGTGGCCGGATCATCAACAACGGGTCCATCTCGGCGCAGGTGCCCCGACCGTCGAGCGTGGCGTACACCGTGAGCAAGCACGCCATCAGTGGACTCACCGCGTCCATGAACCTGGACCTGCGTGGTCACGGCATCGCGTGCACCCAGATCGACATCGGCAACGCCGCCACCGCGATGACGGCGGGGTTCGGCGCCAACGCCCGCCAAGCCGACGGTTCGGTGCGCCCCGAGCCCACCATCGACGCCGCGCACGTCGCCGACACCATCGCGCACATCGTGTCCCTACCGTTGGACGTCAACGTGCCCACCTTGACGGTGATGGCCCGGGAGATGCCCTTCGCGGGCCGCGGCTGACCGCGGTACGTCGAGGAGAACCCACGCGTCCCACCGTTCCCGGACCTTCCGAAATCACGGGTGGAGGCGTTGTCCGCTGTGCTAGCGTCGCTTCCTCTAGGCGACCCGGACCTGGCCCCCTGGCCCAGGGACGTGCCGATTGCACGTTCTTCAGCCGTCAAGGGGAGTCGCGCCCATGCGTGTCCACTTCGCGGTGTACGCCCGAGGGCTACGCCGCCATTCGACCTACCGTGCCGCGCTCGTCGCAGGCCTCATCACCAACTCGGTCTTCGGCGCCATCAACGCGATGGTCCTGCTGGCCGTGTTCTCCGCGCGCCCACAGATCAACGGGTACGACGCCTCCGACGCCGTCACCCAGGTGTTCGTCGGGCAGATGCTCATCGCGGTCACCATGATCGTCAACACCGGGCCCTCACTCGACCTCGCAGAGCGCATCCGCACGGGTGAGGTCGCCAACGACCTGCTCCGCCCGGTCTCCCTCCAGGGATGGTGCCTGTCACAGGACCTGGGCCGAGCCACCTGTGGCTTCCTCTTCCGCGGGGTGCCGACCTTTCTGGTCGGCGTGGTCCTGTTCGACGTGGTGGCGCCGTACGAGATCGCGGGCGCGCTCGCGTTCTCGACCTCGGTGGTCCTCGCCGCACTGGTCGGCTTCGCCCTGCGCTACCTGTACTCGCTCTGCGGGTTCTGGATGTTGGACAGCCGTGGAGTGTGGGCGGTCGCCGGGCTGGTGGGGCCGATCCTCGCGGGGATGATCCTGCCGCTTCCCCTGTTCCCACCTGCGATCGGGGACCTTCTACGGCTGCTGCCGTGGGCGTCGATGGTGCAGATTCCCGCCGAGATCCTGCTCGGCAAGGAGTCACTGCCCGGGGGCGGAATTCTGAGCGGTCTGGCCCTCCAGGCGCTGTGGGCGGCGGTGTTGCTCGGTCTGGGGGCCTGGATCACCGCCACGGCCACGCGCAGGGTGGTGATCCAGGGTGGCTGACACCAAGGACCACGCAGGAACCCCCGGGAGCGGGCGGCCCGAGCCCGGGAGCGGGCGGCCTGGTCGGGTCCGGTACACCGCCACGACACTCCTACGGCCGTTCGTCGACTACCGGCGGCTGGCCTGGCTGTGGGTGCGGGCCTTCGCGCAGTACCCGCTCTCCCTGGTGCTCATGTCCTTGGCCGTCACGGTCAGCGTCCTCACCCAGGTCGGCGCCGTGGTGATCCTGTTCGGCCACGCCGGTGCCCTCGCAGGATTCAGTGTGATGGAGGGGTTGTTGGTGTTCGGGCTGGCCTCGAGCGCCTTCGGGATCGCGGACATGTTCGCGGGTTCGGTGGAACGCTTGGGAAACCACATCCGGTCGGGAACCCTGGACGCCATGCTCATCCGGCCGGTGTCCCCATTGGTCCAGGTGGCCGCGGACGAGTTCTCACCGCGACGGTTGGGCAAGGTCGTCCCGGCCCTGGCGATCCTGGGGGTCGCCCTGTCCGAGGTCGACGTCGAGTGGTCCGCGGCCAAGGTGGGCCTGCCGGTCCTGATGGTGCTCTCAGGCACGCTGATCTGTGCCGCGATCTGGGTGATCACCGGGTGCCTGCAGTTCTTCGTCGCCGATGCGCGCGAGGCCGCGAACTCGCTCACCTACGGAGGGCAGGCCCTCACCGAGTATCCGATCGCGATCTACGGTCAGGAGGTCGTCCGCTCGGTCACCTACGTGGTGCCGCTGGCCTTCATCAGTTGGCAGCCCGCACTGCTCGTCCTCGACCGCCCCGACCCCCTCGGAATGCCCGAGCAGCTGCGTTACCTCGGGCCGGTCGTCGCGGTCCTCCTTTGCCTCTGCGCAGCCCTCACCTGGCGGTTCGGGTTGCGTCACTACCGATCCACCGGGAGCTGAGAGATGACCCCGAACGAGACCCTCCACCGTGAGACACCCGGAGAACCGATCATCGAGGCGGTCGGTCTGGGACGTGACTTCGTCCTGTCCGAAGGCCCGTTCCTGCGCCGGACCCGTCGCCGGGTCAGCGCGGTCGGCGACGTCACCTTCACGGTCCGGGCCGGGGAGATCGTCGGATACCTCGGTCCCAACGGTGCTGGGAAGTCCAGCACCATGAAGATGCTCACCGGCATCCTCACCCCCACCTCGGGGACCGTCCGGGTGGCGGGCCTGGAACCGGCCCGCCGACGCACCCGGTTGGCCGCGGAGATCGGGGTGGTGTTCGGACAACGCACCACCCTGTGGTGGGACCTTCCCCTGCGCGACAGCCTGTCCCTGACCCGGCACCTGTACCGGGTGCCGGAACGTGAGCACGCGGAACGCCTGGCGGAGCTCACCGAACTCCTCGAACTCGGTCCCTTCCTGGACACGCCGGTCCGACAGCTCAGCCTGGGTCAGCGCATGCGGGGCGACCTCACCGCCGCCCTCCTGCACGCTCCACGGCTGCTGGTCCTGGACGAACCGACCATCGGACTGGACGTGGTGAGCAAGTCGACCATCCGCGAGTTCCTGCTGCGGACCAACGCCGAACGGGGCACCACCATCCTCATCACCACGCACGATCTGGGGGACGTGGAACGTCTGTGCGACCGGGTGATGGTGATCGACCATGGTCGGTTGGTCTTCGACGGAGACCTCCCGGAACTGCGCGCGACCGTGCCGGTACCGCGGGTCCTGGTGGTAGACCTGGCGGCTCCGGCGCCGAGGATCGAGGTTCCCGGGGCCCATGCCGTACGGGTGGAGGGTCCCAGGCAGTGGTTGGAGCTGCGGGACAACCCCGCCAGGGTGATCGCCGAGGTGGCCGGGGACCACGAGGTGGTCGACCTGACACTGCGCGAACCCGACATCGAGACGGTGGTGTCGTCGCTCTATCGAGGGACGGTGTCGGTGGAGCGGGCGGACGGATCCTGAAGCGTGTGGACGCGGTGTTCGGATGCGGTGAGGGGAGCGGGCACCACGCGTGGTGGTGGTATCACCACCATGGAATCCGAGGACGGCACCCGAAAGACTCGGTCGTATGGACAGAACCCTTCCGAGCCCGGTGCGTTGGTCCACGTTCCTGTGGGCGTCGGCGATCGCGGCGGGCATCATCGAGACCTCCCTCGCGGTGGCTCCCGGGTTGGCGGAGGGCGCCGCGGTACCGTGGCTCGCCCTGTCGGTCCGCGGGCTGCTCTACACCTTCTCCGCCCTGTTGGTCGTCTGGTTCGCCAGGGGGCGGCGCTGGTCCAGGGTGACGCTCGTGGTGTTGATGACCGGTGTGGGCCTGGCGAGCGTGCTGGCGTCCATGGGGCTGGGAGTGCTGTCCGGCCCGGGTGCGTTCGCCGGCCTCGGCTATGAGGGCCCGGGTGCCACGTTGGTGCTCCGGATCGTCCACACCGTCGTGTACGTGGCGGCGGTCGTGGTGGCCACCGTGATGGCGTTCCTCCCCGCTTCGGGCCGCTACTTCGCCGCCACCGGCGTCGAAGACGGCCCCTCCCACCCGGAGGACGGCGGACGGCCGGACGTTGGGGGCGCCGTCATCGACCGCGCCCTGCTCACCGGCGGCTGATCGGTCGAGTCACCGAGTCACCGAGTCACCGCCTGGTTCGGTCTTCGGGGTGGGGGCCGGTTGTCCACAGGGGTGAGGGCCGACCTGTCCCCGCCCGACGTGCTCGGCCTACCGTGGGCATACGGGGGAGCCTCGCTCTTCGCGCGTTTCGGTGTGCCCTCCCACCACCTTGGCCACCCCCTCAGCCGTCCAGTTGCCGTATTTCGTCCCATACCGGAAAAATGGCGCGCATGACGCTGTTCTCCTACGGCATGTGGCTCGGGGTCACGTTCGGTGTGCTCTCCTGTGCGGCGTACACGGTCGCCGCCGTGGCCCAACGCAGGCTCGCGGTCCGGCTCTCCGAGCCGCTCACGGGTGGACGGCAGCTCGGTCTGTTGCTGCGGCACCCGCTCTGGTGGGTGTCCCTGGTCTTCAACGGAGGCCGTGCCGGGTTCCAGGTGGCGGCGGTCGGTTTCGCCCCGCTCACCGTGGTGCAGCCCCTCGGCGTGCTCGTCCTGGTCTTCGGTATCCCCTGGTCCGCCCGGCTGGAGCAGCGGCGGGTGAGCTCGGCGGAATGGCGTGGGGCCGTCTTCACGATGATCGCCCTTGGCGTCCTGCTCGCGGTCACCGTCACCGGGGGCGTGGGCGGGGTGATGTCGGAGTCGGACTCCGTGCTCGTCGGCGTGGGAACGGTCCTGTTGGTCTCCGCCGTCGCCTGGGCGGCGGGCAGGGCTCCTTCGATGGCCTGGCGAAGCCACCTGCTGGCCGGGGCCGCCGGTGTCGCGTTCGGGGTCTCCTCGGCGACGGTGAGGACCGCCGTGTGGGCGTTCGGAGACCTCGGGGTCACCGCCTTCGTCCACCCCGCGACCCTGGCCACCCCGGTGATCGCGATCTTCGGGCTCTTCCTGGCGCAAGCCGCCTACCAGGGTATGGACCTGGGCGCGCCGCTCGGCATCACCACGCTCGCCAACCCGGTGGCGGCGGCGGTCGTGGGTGTGGCGTTCATGGAGGAGACCTACGCCGGCGGCATTCCCGGCGCGGTGACCGCCGTGGTCTGCGCTCTGGTCGCCGCACACGGGATCCGGTTGCTCACCGTCCGCTCCGATGGTTGGTCCGGCACCCTTCCCGAGGCCTCCGAACCCGGATCCGCGGAGTCGGAGTCTCGACCCCGCACCTGACCGGACCTCGCCCTTGTAGGCCGTCGACGCAGCTCCTAGAAGAGGCCCTGCCGGGCGATGAACCCGCCTCCTCCCTCCCCGTTTCGACGGTGGCTTCGGACGCGCTTTCGTTGCGTTGTTTCGTCACTCCCGTGATCCGTCAGGCACATTGCGTAGGCGCTGTTTCGTCGCTCCTGGTACACATGGAGCGTTTCAGGGAGCGGTGACGAAACGAACGGGCCAGGGTTTCATTCGTGCCACACGAGACACCTGATGCCAGGCTCTCGCGTCGGCGACACTCCTCAGGTTCGCTCCCTCACCCCTTCGGCACCCCTCCGGCCGGCCACGTGCCGGACAGCCGAAGGCACCATCGGCCCGCCGGAGTGGACCGTCCTGTTGGTGGAGCCCGAGACGCACGGGCCGGCCGGCGCGGGCTGAAACAGCCCGAGCCCGTGGCCACCTTCCTTCGGGCCGCGACCGCGCGAACCGGAACCCGCGACGGGCATGGTGACGCGACCTCCACAGCGGCGCGCGAGGTGGATCCGGGACGAGCCGAACCGGACATCCTCGATGAACCGGTACCCGAGAGCGTCTTCCCCGGGGCCGTCGCGGTCGGCGTCCTCTCGACCACCATCGAACCGACCGGTGACGGCTTCCAGGGGGACACCGTCCCCTCGCCACCCTCCCTCCGCGCCGAGACGTACCTTCCCGGCGACAGCCCATGTCGGACCACTGACGTCCGGTGTCCGTGCCCCCGGATCTCCCGGGCTCCGTACGCATCGCCGTTCCTCTTGAGGGCCGCTCGTCGCGGGGAACGACCGGCGTCCGAACGGCGCCGTCGCGCGATCGGGATACTCGTCGGAACGCCGATCCCGCCCCTCACTCGGGGTGGTCTTCTCGTGGGTCGGGCAGAGGGTCTCGCCGGTGACGTTCGTGCCCCTGGTGACCCCCTGGCGGCTCCGACCCTCGGTCGCCGCGCACCGTCGTGCCTTCGCGGCCTCGACCTCGGTGGGCGGGTGCGCGTCGACACGAACCGGCCGGGTGGGACTCTTTCAGGCCCGCCCTCGCCGGCCCCTCTGACGGTCATCCCCCGAGGCGACCCCATGATCCGGACCACGGCGCGGTCCCCCTGTGGGGGTGTCCCCACGATGCCGTTCGTGGTGCGGTCACCGGCGGAACGGCGGCTCGAACCTTCGTGGGCCGCGACCAGGGCGGCCGTGGCATCGCGGTACGCGTCCGGTCTCGCGCCGAACGCGGTGATGCCGGAGGGGCAGAGGGTGGTCGCGAGGTACCCCTCCACCTCCAAGGAGGTCGCCGGGTACGTGTTCGGGCTCGGCGGCATGGCCAATCTCCCTTGTGGTGATCGCGTCGACGCACCCCGGTCTCGCCGAGGCCGGAGGGATCGCGTCGGTGGTCACCCGGCTCGATTACCTGAGGACCGTGTTCTTCGCCGTTCCCCGTCTTTCCTCGATTCGGTGTCGCCGGTGGTTGCGGACACCGGTCCTGCTCGCTCTGCAGGAAGCTCTTCCGGGGTATCCGGGTGTTCATCCGTCGATCGGTCCGGGGCACGACTCGGAGCCTCAGGTCAAAAGACCGGGAACGGCGCCGGCCGGGTGGTTCCACCCCGCCGGTCGTCACCGTCTTCGAAGGCTCGGGTGATCCGGCTTCGATCGACTCGGTTCCGTCCCCGGCCGGGCAAGTGCGCTACCGGTGTGCGGGTCACCGGCGGTGATGGTGTTCGGATCGAAGCGGTGAAGGACCGATGGTCGGGGTGAGGTGGGCGCGGAAACGGTGACCTCCCACTGATCGGGGACGGGGAGGGACCGGATGGCCTTCCGGTGACCCTCACCTTCCACTGAACACGACCGGAGATCGCCTGCCAAGCCCCGATCCGCGGCCTGTGGACAACCCTTCCGGGCCCGGAAGGGGGCCGATTCAGTACAGGTCGGGGTGCGGTTCCGGAATCGGGTCGGGGACCGGAACCTTCCAGGTCAGGACGGTCCCGGAGACCTCACCGCGCTTGGCCTCGAATTCCCCGCCCAGAGCCAGGGCCCGCTCCTTCATGTTGCGCAGCCCGCTGCGGCGACCCGTCTCCGGCAACCCGACCCCGTTGTCCGTGACGCTCAACGCAAGGGTGGTCTGACGGCCGGTGACCGCCCTCTCCTCCACGACCACGGACACGTGCACCTCCGAGGCCTGGGCGTGTCGGGCCACGTTGGTCAACCCTTCGCCGAGCACCGCCAGGAGTTGCTCACCCACGTCCTCGGGGACCGAGGCGTCGATCGGCCCGTCCAGACCCACCCCCGGATGACAACCGAGGCTGTGCGCGGTGTTCTCCGCCAGACGCAGGATCCGGCCGCGCAACGACGTGTCCTGCCGGCTCGGTGGGTTCTGTAGGTCGAAGATGGTGGACCGGATCTCCCTGATGGTGCCGTCCAGTTCGTCGATGGTGAGCTGGACCCGTTCCTCGGCCTCGGCGGAATTGATCAGCCGGACCGTGCTCATCAGGGTCATCGCCGAGGCGAACAGCCGCTGGATCACCACGTCGTGCAGGTCCTTGGCGATCCGGTCGCGCTCCTCCAACACCACGATCCGCTCGGTGTCGCGGCGGGCGTCCGCCAACTCCAGGGCGACCCCCGCCTGCGCGGAGAACGAATGCAGCATCCGGCGGATGTTGGCGTCGAACGGAGCCCGTTCGAGGAGCTTGCCGAGCAACAACACGCCTCGGGTGTTCCCCGGGGCGCCCAACGGCACCAACAGCCCGGGACCGTACCCGCGGTGCGTCAGCATCGGGCACTCGGCCTGCCGTAGATCGGGGATGGTGACGGCCTCCCCGGACTCGTACACCCACCCACAGACGGAGTCGTGGATCTCTACCGGCGTACCCAGGATCTCCTGGGCGACCGGGCCGTCCGCGAACTCCGCGAAGAGGTGCCCGCGCGCGTGCGGGTCGGGCAGCATCACCACCGCGGTGTCCGCCCCACTGATCTCCCTGGCCTGGGCCGCCATGTAGGTCAGCACCTGGTTGGTGTCCGCACCCGAGAGCAGCCGCGTGGTGATCTCGCTGGATGCGCCCAGCCAGCGTTCGCGTAGCCGGGTCTCCTCGTACAGGCGGGCGTTCTCGATGGCGACACCGGCGGCGGTGGCCAGCGCGGTGACCATCGCCTCGTCCTCCTCGTCGAACTCCTCGCCGCTCTCCTTCTCCGTCAGGTAGAGGTTGCCGAACACCTCGTCGCGTACCTGGATCGGCACACCGAGGAAACTCGACATGCCGGGGTGCCCCTCGGGGAACCCGTCGAACTCCGGGTGGTCGCGCAGATCGGACAGGCGCAACGCGACGCGGTCGTACAGGGGTGCGCTCAGCACGCCTCTGCCATGAGGGAAGCGACTGATCCGTTCGACGTGCTCTCGGCTCAGACCCACGGGGATGAACTCGGTGAAGTTACCGTCCTCGCCGATCACTCCGAGTCCGGCGTACCTGGCCTTCGTCAGCTGTGCGGCGGCCTCTGTCAGCCTGCGCAGTACGGTGGCCAGGTCCAGATCACCACCGATGGTCAGCACCGCCTGTAGCAGGGAATGCACTCGTCCCTGGGCGGATAGTCCTGTTCGTGCCCCGGAATGCATCTCCGCGAGGAGCTCGCCCAAGGGCTTGGGGGACAACCGGTGGCTCTGGGGGATCTCGGTCATGTGTGGTTCAACCTCCGCAGAGCCGTTGAGGGGTTGAGGGCTAATACTCGAATTGTCGTTGGTTTTTTCCCGTTTTGCCACATCTGGCCGCTGTGAAGCCCGTCTGTGGGTCGGATCAATTACTTCGAAAACGCGGACGACGGTTGGGCAATTCATGCTAACGTCGCGGTCAGTCAGCGCGGCAAGCCCTCTCTGACCTGGAGTCGAGCATCTGGAACACGATGTTTCCGGTGCCATTCACATGAACCCCTACAGGCTGTCGGGACCCGGGCAACGCCTCGGGGAGGCCCCACAGTACGGCGGAAGGAAACCTCGGTGTCTGGATACCACGGTACGGTCGGCGCCACCGGCGTCGGTCCCGCCGTGTGGCCGGAACCACTCCGCGGGGCCCTGCTGTTCGCGGGACTGGTCACCGGGATCCTGTTCACCGTATGGCTCTCCTCCACCCCGGCGCACGCCGAGGAACTCTCCCTCTCCGAACCCGCGCTGCCCTCGACGAGCACCGTCGTGGAACGGGCGGAGGAACTCGGCCCGGTCGGTGACACCGTCGCCGAGGTAGGAGGTCACGCGACCCGAGCGGTCGGTGGTGCCTCGGAGGCCGCACGAGCGGTCGAGACCAAGACCCCGGACCCGGTTCTGCACGTTCACGAGGCCGTGCGTTCGGCCCCGCTGCCCGAACCGGGCGAGCTTCCCGAGACGCTCGTCCCGGTCACCGGTCAGGTCGAACACCCCGGGTCCGAGGACGCGGACGGCTCCGATGAGACCGGCGTGCGCACCGAGACGGGGCGGACCTCCGAAGAGCCCGAGGCCGAAGAGACCACGGCACCTCTGGACACCCCGCCTCTTCACGAACGGGCCATCCCCGACCCGGTCCAGGGGGCCGACGCGGCGGACACCGACGGCGAGAGCGATCGCCTCGGCCCGGACGCCCTCGACACCTCATCCTCCGGCGGCACCGCGCCCACCACGGCGCCCACCACCGGCGGCACCGCGACCGCGCCCACCGTCGCCGGCTACCTCACCACCGCGGCCGCTCCGGCCCCCGCCCCCGGACTGTTCGAGGCCGCCCGACACGTCCTGCGTGCGGCGCCCGTCGAGCCCACGGACGAGTCCACCTTCTCCCCGGACTAACGGACCCCATAGGCCGACCGCGCCGCCACGTCCCGAGCGTTCCCACACGCTCCTCATCTCTTCGGCGTCCCACCGCGCGCGACCGGCCCCGCACCGGCGCACCCTTCCCAGCCACGTCTCTGGGGGCTGACGTGAGCCCCGCACCTCCTGCGAGGTTCACGTCAGCCGGTGATCCGCCAGATCGACCGACTGAATCCGGCCGGAACCGACCTCGCCCCTCCCAGGGGCGCGATGGTTCAACCGCCGGAACAAGCCTTCCGGCCCCGATCCCCTGGCCAGGGAGACGGGCCACCGTGACGGGGCGCGACACCGCCCCGCCGCACCCGAACGAACCGACACGAGAACCACTCTGGAAGGACACACATGTTCCACACCGCCCGCTCCTGCGCCCAGGCCATGCTGTTGGCGGCCGGCACCGCCGGATTCGTCGCCCTCGGCGCCGGGATCGCGGGGGCCGACACGCTCGGCGGTGTCACGGACGGCCTCCCCCTGGGAGACCTGGGAAACCAGGTCCCCACCGCCCTGACCGAAGGCGTCGCCACCCCTGTCGGTGACCTGGTCCAGGTCCAGCCCGGCGAGATCTCCGCCCGACCCGACGTCCAGCACCAGTCCGGAACCCCCACCGACACCGCCGGACACGTCGTCGGTGACGGTGTCTCCGCCGAAACACCGATCGAGGTCGGCGAGGAGAACGCCACCGAACTCGGCCCGCTCGCTCTGGACGGAGCCACCGAGACCCTGCCGCTGACCGAAGCCGCCGGAGGATCCCCGGTCGGCGGTGCGGTCGACCCCCTCTCCGGGTTGTTGGGAGGTACGGGGCTGCTCGACGCCCTGCCCCTGGGCGGCGGCGGACAGACCCTCCCGCTGAACCACTCCGAGCCGCCCCTCGACCTGGGGCACCACGCATCCGTCGTCGAGGACACCGCAGGCGAGTTGGGGAACCGGGTCAAGAACGGGGTGCAGGAGACCGACCCGCACCTGGTCGGCCTGGACGAGGTCGACCTCGGCCGGATCGCCGGGACCGTCCCCATGAGCGACCCCGTGGGGATCGACGCGGGCGAGAACGCCGACCTGACCGGCGGGGTCACCACCCTGTTGCCGGCGGACGTCGCCGGGACCCTCCCGATGAGCGGCTCCGAGGACCTGGCCGCCACCGACGTGGTCGACGGCGTGGACGCCGGGGCGCTGAACGAGGTCACCGCGCCCATCACCGACACCGCCGACGAACTCGAACTGCCGCTCCCCACGGGTGACTCGGCCCGTACCCTGCCGCAGAGCGGTGCCACGGACCTGGTGGGCGATCTGCTGCCGCAGACCCCCGGCGGCGACCTCGTCGACGTCCAGGGTCTGCCTCAGCTGGGAGAGCCCCGGGTCGACACCGACCAGTTGCCCGTCTCCACCGACGAGCTGCCCGTGGCCGAGGGCTCCGCCGCGGACCTGGGGCTGGGCCTGAGCTGATTCCGAACGTGCGCCCACCCACAATGGTGGGCGCACCGATTCCTCGCCCGGACCGCCCGCTCCGGTCCGGGGCGGAGGGCGACCCAGGGGTTTCGAGAGCATTCGGGGCGTCGGGGAGACCCCGGCGCCCCGTTCACTCGCCCCGCGTCGGGTGCCGCACATCGGGCTCGGCCCGCCCGGATCGTGGGACGTCCCGAGCCGGTGATCCTCCTCCAACCCACGGGTCCCTCGAACCCGTGAACGCCGAAGGGCCCCGCCCTTCGGCGGAGCCCTCCACGTCGAGGTCGATTCGTGTGACCGCTACCAGTCGTCCTCGCCGGTACCGAACCCGAGCCCGTCCTGGCACGGGTTGGACGTGGCGTCGCGGCCCTCGCCCGGACGGGCGGACGGCGACTCCGTCACGTCATCCCCGCCCGCACCCTCTCCCTCCGGCGCCTCGCCGTCCTCCACGACCGACCGATCCACCGGGGTCGGAGAGGACATCGGCGGCTCCTGCGGAACCGACGCGTCATCGGCGGCGAGCAGTTCGGGCAGAGGACGGTCCTCGCGCACGGCCCGGAACAGTTCGTCGGCGTCCTCCTGGTGCCACATCACCCGGTTGGGGTCGTACGGAGCCTGGTACCAGGGCACGGTGTGGAACTCGATGTCGGACAGGTCAACGTCGGCCATGGTGACCGCGATGGACAACATGCGATCGAGTGAGAGCTCATGGTCGGTGGCGCTGTGTTGAGCCACCGCCTGCATGATCCCGTTGAGCTTGCGCGGACTGGTCAGCACGTCGCTGCTGGTCACCTGGTCGGCGAGTGCCGCCATGAACATCTGTTGTCGGTCGATGCGGCCGATGTCCCCACCGTCGCCGATGTCGTAGCGGGCCCGGACGAAGGACAGGGCCTCCTCCCCACTGAGGGTCTGCCGGCCGGCTTCGATGTCGAGCTTGGACCGTTCGTCCCGCATGGGCTCGGGGATGCACATGTCCACCCCGCCGATGGCGTCCACGACGTCTCGGAAGCTCGCGAAGCTCAGGTGGACGAAGTGGTCGACCCGAATATCGGTGAGCGATTCGATGGTCCGAACGACACAGGGCGGGCCGCCGTGGTACATCGCGGCGTTGATCATGCCGAAGTAGCCGTAGGTGCCCTCGGTCTTGGCGTAGGCGTCGCACTCGGGAAGCTGCACCAGGGAGTCACGCGGGAAGCTGATCACCGAGACTCGTTTGTCCGGCGAGATGTGCGCGAGCATCAGGGAGTCGGAGCGTTCGCCCTCGAACTCCTGCGTGTAGGCGGGGCTGTCCTCCTCGTATCCATCGGATCCGATGAAGAGGATGTTGACCGCGTCGCTGATCTTGTCCGGTCGGTCCTCTTCGCTGAGTACCGAACCGATGTCGTGCTGCGTCATCTCCGAACGCAGTGAGTGGTAGTAGCCGTAGGCGGTGGCGGCGCCCAGACACAGGAGGATCGCGACCGATGCCGCGGTCCACAGGACGACGCGACGCAGACGGCGACGCCCCTTCTTGCCGGTCGTCACGGTGGCCGAGGCGGTGGCACCTTCTGTCTCGCCGCCCGTCCCGGGTGTGCTCTCGGGGCTCGCCCCGGGGACGTTCGAGGAATCCTCGTCGGCCCCGGCACCGGTGGTGGCGGCGGTCACCGCGGCCGTCGACTCCTCACCGGTCACTTCCTCGGTGCCTTCGGCCCGTTCCGCCTCGGAGCTCTCGGCGCTCTCGTCATCCGAAGCGACGTCGTCCTCCGCCCGGCTTCGTGAAGCGTCCTCACCGGACTTCTCCGTGGCCGCCACGGGCTCGTCGACGTCGGCGGGCACCGGAGCGCTCTCACCATCAGGCGTGCCCACACCGTCCGGCGCCGACTCTCCGCCCGTATCCTCGCCCGGGGCTTGGTCCGGTTCATCGTTCGGATCCTCGGCACGAGGCTCGTCGGCCGAGGTCTCGGCTTCCTCGGGACTCTCTTGTTCCTCGGAGTTCCCCCGGCCCTCGGACACGGGGTCGTTCTCCGGGATCTCGTCTGGTGTCTGGTCCACGCCGGAATCGGCGGAGTTCTCGTCAGCGGGCATCGTGACAATCTCGGTGAGTTCGGACGGCTGGACGTGCCAACGGACGGACACCGACCCGAGCGGGCCTCGTGTCCGGGTCCGGGGAATGGCGGAGGTCGCGCAGGGGATGCGCGCGGGCTGTCCGGAATCCAGGCCGAAAAGTCATCGAGGGAAGACGTGGCATCTGTGGAAGATGGTGCAGCACCGATGGGTAGGGGGTGGCTAAGACACCAGAACCCGCGCGTGGCAGTGATCCTAGGTGAAGTTCTCGCAGAGTGCGCGTTCGGGATGCCCATGCGCGCGGTTCCTGACCACAATTGCGCCGCACAATTTCCTTCGTCGGATGGAAGTCCACGGAGGCTTTCTTGCCCGACTTTCTCACGTGTGACCGCAAGAATCACTTCTGACCCGCCGTGGGAACATCGGTTCGGAGCGTCCTCGTGGGGCCGCGCGCAATGATCCGGCACCGTATCGAGGATGCTTCCGATCGGGATGCGTGGAGCCGCGTGCCCCGTGACGAACCGGGGTCAGTCGTCCCAGAACGCGCTTTCCTTCTCCGGGCTCGCAGGTGTGGCGGTGCGGCCGCCGGTCTTGCCGGACGGCTTGGTGCCGCTCTTGGTCGTCTTGGTGGGCGTCTTGCGGGCCGGGGTGCTCTTGGCGGGCGTGCTTCCGGTGTGCCGGGGGCGCGCGGTGACCGAACTCTTCTCGATCGGTGCGGCGGGCTTGGGCGTCTCCCCGGAGTGGATGCTCAGGGCCTCTTCCTCCACGCTCAGCATCTTGCGCATCGCGGAGGGGATCTCTGGCAGGCGGTCCGCTCGCAGGTGGGCGCCGAGGACGTCCAGGGCGTGGTCGCACAGGACCCGCTTGGCGGTACTGGAGCCGACGCCGCTGAGCTGTTCGACCTCTGGCAGTTCGTGTTCGCGCAGCAGTCGGACGACGGCGGTGAGCCGTTCACGCGTCTTGCGGTCGGTCATCGACATGACGGTGAGCTCGGCGTCGCGCAGGAACTCGATCTTGTCGCCGTCGCCGTCACGCTCGGCGATGAACGCGCTGGTGAGGTTGCGGGCGGAGTTGCGGGTGCCGGACCGGAGCTCGGCTCGGCGGATCTGTCTGGCGTGCAGGGCGGTGACGACGGCGCTGGTGACCAGGCTGATGCCGGCGCCCAACAAGACGAGCACGGCGGGGTTCTCAAGGATGTCCACGGGAGGCCTTTCCGGAGGGGGCCGCACGGGGCAGGATTGCGGAGGTGGGAGCGTGCGGGGAGGTGCTCGGGTGCGTGACTATTCGGTAGTTCGGTACATCTTGTCAAGTGTCATGACATGCCGGGCACGCGAAAAGAGACGACCGCGCAGCTCGGGGAGGGGCGGTGGGGGCCGGTGTCGGATCGCCCTCGCCCGTCACCTACCCGGAAGATCGAGGTCGGACACGGCCGTCCACAGGCTGTGGACGAGCGTCCCGCCGTTCCAGGCCGAAGGGTCGTCCTAGAGACCGCCCAGGGGCCGTCCGTGGGCCGGCCCGAGCCGATCCGTCCATCGGGGAGCAGACCCACGACCCATGGTGTGTCCTGTGGACCACGAGGGGTGCCCGAACAGGCCGAAACGCCGACGGACGCCCGAAAACACCGCTCAGCCCGCGAGCAGCTTGTTCACGGAGTCGGGGGAGATGACCTCCTCGGTGACCATGGCCGCGCATCCACGAACCCCGGCGTCGTCCCACAGAGTGCTCGGAACGATCCGCAGCCGGCGAGTGGAGAGCGCGGTGCACTGTTGGAAGACCACCTCGCGCACCCCCGCGACCAGGTGGTCGTAGGCCCCGGAGAGGTCGCCGCCGAGCACGATCACCTCCGGGTTCAGCAGGTTGACCGCCCCCGCGAGGGCCTCACCCAGCCGTCGTCCCGCGTCGCGCACCAGGGTGACGGCCACCGGATCCCCCTCCCGGGCCAGCGTCACCAGTTCCGGCAGTCCCGCGACCGCACGCCCCTCCTGTCTCGCGAGGGTCAACAGGCGTCGGCCACCGATCACCGCTTCCAGACAGTCGGTGTTGCCGCAGCGGCAGGGCAGACCGCCACCGTCGCGCACGGGGATGTGCCCGATCTCCCCGGCCGCGCCGAGGGCACCGCGCAGTAGGTTGCCGCCGGAGAGCAGCCCCGCGCCGATCCCCGTGGAGACCTTCACGAACACCATGTCGTCGGTGTGGCCGTGGCCGCCCGAGATGTGCTCACCCAGGGCCATCACGTTCACGTCGTTGTCCACCATGACCGGGACCGGGAAGCGTTCGGCCACGAGCGGGGCCAGGGCCACGCCGGCCCACTTGCTCAGGACGGGCCGATCATCGGCCCGACCCGCGTGGAACTCCACGGTCCCGGGCAGGCCGATCCCCACACCGCGGACGTCGTCGGGGGAGCGTTCCAGGGACGCGATCTGTTCGCTCCAGGTGTCCAACAACCAGGGCACGGTGGCGTCGGGTCCCTGTTCCATGTCGGGCGAGCCCGGCGTGCGGACCAGTACCCGACCGTCCAGATCGCACACGGCGGCCTGGCTGCGGACCATGCCCAAGGCCCCGGTCAACACCAGGCCGTGGGAGGCGTTGAACTCCAGCAACGTGGGTGGCCGACCACCACTGGAGGCGGCGCGGGTGCCCTCCGTGACCAGGCCGTTCTCGATCAGCTCGGTGATCCGCAGGGCGACGGACGGGCGGGAGAGGCCGGTCGCGCGGGCGATCTCCGACCTGCTGGCGGCGCTTCCCGTACGGATCATCTCCAGGATGTGGCCGCTGGTCGCGGTGGAGGACAGGCGTCCTGGGGTTCTGGCCATGCCTCATTGAACCATTCACTAGGTCGATCGCCATGAAGATCGTGTACTTCTGTAAATTATTGTTCTGAAGTGTGATTGGTTTTTTACCATAGTGGGATTAGGGTCGAAACAGGGTCGTTAGTCCCCCTGGTCACGACGTCCCGGACCCCGCGCCGGAAGTCCTCGTGCCCCGCCCCGGCACCCCCCGATCACACCTCTCCTTCCTCCCTCTCGCAGGAGCCGACCGAATGCAGCAGCCCGTGCCCCGCCACCCCACCGACCTGGTGGTCTTCGGCGGAACCGGAGACCTGTCGATGCGCAAACTCCTTCCCTCCCTCTACCTCCTGGACCGAGACGGTCACCTGGACGAGGGGACACGCGTCATCGCCGTCTCCAAGGACGGACTGACCGACGCCGACCTGCGCGACAAGGCGGACTCCGCGGTACGCGGCCACAGCGCCGTCCAGGTGGTCGAACCCGAGGTCCTGCGTCGCTTCCTGGGTCGTCTCCGACACGTCACGGTGGACGTCGGTGGAGACCCCTCGGGTTGGACGCGTCTGACCGAGGCGCTCACCCGCGGCCGTGACCGGGTCTTCTACCTCGCGGTACCGCCGATGATCTCCGGGGCCATCTGCCATGGCCTGCGCGACGCAGACCTGGTCACCCCGCAATCCCGAGTGGTCATGGAGAAGCCGCTGGGACGCGACCTCGTCTCCTCCCAGGTGGTCAATGACGAGGTCGGGTCGGTGTTCGACGAGTCCCGCATCTACCGGATCGACCACTACCTGGGGAAGGAGACCGTGCAGAACCTGCTCGTCCTGCGGTTCGCCAACGTCTTCCTCGAACCCCTGTGGAACTCTCGCTGGATCGACCACGTGCAGATCACCGTGGCCGAGACCGTCGGCGTGGGCGGCCGTAGGGGCTACTACGACTCCTCCGGTGCCATGCGCGACATGGTCCAGAACCACCTGCTACAGCTGCTCTGCCTGACCGCCATGGAACCGCCGTCCAGCTACGACCGCGACGCCGTCCGCGACGAGAAGCTCAAGGTCCTGCAGTCCCTCAAACCCGTGACGGGGGACCAGGTCGCCCGGCACATCGTGCGCGGACAGTACACCCGGGGCAAGGTCCAGGGAGAAGAGGTCCTCGGTTACCTGGACGAGGCGGGCGGGCCGCCGACCAGTGACACCGAGACCTACGTGGCCCTGCGCGCCGAGGTGTCGAACTGGCGATGGGCGGGCGTCCCCTTCTACCTGCGCACCGGCAAACGCATGGCGAACGCCGACTCGGAGATCGTGATCCGGTTCCGGGACGTTCCGCACACGATCTTCCCCGGCGCCGGTACGCCCAGCGACGCCGGTTCCCTCGTCATCCGGCTCCAACCGGACGAGGGCATCCACCTGACCATGCTGGCCAAGACACCCGGCGCCGGAGCGCTGAGGCTGCGGCCGGTCCCGCTCGAACTCAGTTTCGCCGACACCTTCGCCACCCGCTCACCCGAGGCCTACGAGCGGTTGCTGATGGACGTGTTGGCCGGGGATTCCACTCTCTTCATGCGCCGCGACGAGGTCGAGGCCGCATGGCGGTGGGTGGACCCGATCATCCAGGCCTGGGACGACCTCGGCGTCGCCCCTGAGCCCTACCCCGCCGGAAGCGCCGGCCCCGCGGGCGCCGACCGGCTCATCGGCCGCACCGGCCGTACGTGGCACGAAGAGGAGAGAGCCCGATGACCGCGCACCCCGACCTCCACCCTGTCGTCGCCGAGGTGACCCGCCGCCTCGCCGACCGCAGCGTCGACACCCGATCGGCCTACCTGGAACGGATCCGTGAGGCCGTGAGCAGGGGGCCGGCCCGTTCATCGTTGGGCTGCGCCAACCTCGCCCACGGGTTCGCCGCCTGCGGTGTGGGCGACAAGCTCGCCCTCTCCGGGGACGTCACCCCCAACCTGGCGATCGTCTCCGCCTACAACGACATGCTGTCCGCGCACCAGCCCCTGGAGTCCTACCCCGCGACCATCAAGGCCGCGGTGTCCGAGGCCGGCGGTGTCGCCCAGTTCGCGGGCGGTGTTCCCGCCATGTGCGACGGCATCACCCAGGGCCGTGAGGGCATGGAACTGTCCCTCTTCAGCCGCGACGTGATCGCGATGGCCACCGGCGTGGCGCTGTCGCACGACATGTTCGACGGGGCGCTCATGCTCGGCGTGTGCGACAAGATCGTGCCCGGCCTGCTCATCGGCGCGCTTTCCTTCGGACACCTCCCGGTGGCCTTCGTTCCGGCCGGCCCCATGCCCTCGGGGCTGCCGAACAAGGAGAAGGCGCGGGTCCGGCAGAAGTTCGCCGAGGGACGGATCGGGCGCAAGGATCTGCTCCAGGCCGAGTCCGCCGCCTACCACTCGCCCGGTACCTGCACCTTCTACGGCACCGCCAACTCCAACCAGATGCTCATGGAGGTCATGGGCCTGCACCTGCCCGGTGCCAGCTTCGAGCAGCCGGGGACCCCGCTCCGGGAGGCCCTGACCGCGGAGGCCGGACGTCGCGTGCTCGGCCACACCGCGTTGGGGGAGGAACACACCCCGCTCGGTGAGCAGGTCGACGAGAAGGCCATCGTCAACGCGGTGGTCGCGTTGCTGGCCACCGGTGGCTCCAGCAACCACACGCTGCACCTGGTGGCGATCGCTCGCGCGGCCGGTATCCGGCTCACCTGGGACGACTTCGCGGACCTGTCCGAGGTGGTGCCGCTGCTCACCCGCATGTACCCCAACGGTGCCGCCGACGTGAACCGGTTCCACGAGGTGGGCGGCATGGCCTTCCTCATCGGGAGCCTCCTCGACGCCGGTCTGCTCCACGAGGACGTGCGCACCATCGCCGGTCCGGGCCTTGACCGCTACCGTCAGGTGCCCCACCTGGACGAGACCGGTCTGACCTGGGTGGACGGCCCGAAGGACAGCGCCGACAAGACGGTGCTGCGCGGTGCGGGAGATCCCTTCGCCCCCGACGGCGGTCTGCGCATGCTCTCCGGCAACCTCGGCCGTGCCGTCATCAAGGTGTCGGCCGTCGACCCCGAACGGCGTGTGATCGAGGCCCCGGCCAAGGTCTTCGCCGACCAGGCCGAATTGCAGAAGGCCTTCACCGAGGGAGAGCTGACCGGTGACTTCGTCGCGGTGGTGCGCTTCCAGGGGCCGCGCGCCAACGGGATGCCCGAGCTGCACAAGCTCACCCCGCCGCTCGGGGTACTACAGGACCGGGGCCAGAAGGTGGCCTTGGTGACCGACGGGCGTATGTCCGGGGCTTCCGGGAAGGTCCCGGCCGCGATCCACGTGTCCCCGGAGGCGGAGGCGGGTGGTCCGTTGGCCAGGGTCCAGGACGGCGACCTCATCCGTCTGGACGCGGTGAACGGCACACTGGAGGTCCTGGCCGACCTGGAGGGCAGGGAGGACGCACGTCCTTCCGTCGACTCCTCGGTGGGCACCGGGCGTGAGCTCTTCGCGGCTCTGCGCGCGGCGGTCGGCCCGGCCGAGTCCGGCGCCGGCGTCTTCGGTCACTGAGGAATCCGCGCGTCAAGGATCCGCACGACCCCATCCGTACCGAACCCGTACTTGGAGAAGCACATGAGGACCGTCCCCCGCTCCGGTGAGGACCTGTTCGCCCTCGCCCCGGTCATGCCGGTGGTGGTGCTGGAGAACGCCGAGGACGCGGTGCCCGTGGCCCGCGCGCTGGTGGCGGGCGGCCTGCCCGGCATCGAGGTCACCCTGCGGACACCCGCAGCGCTGGACGCGATCGAGCGCATCGCCGAGGAGGTGCCCGAAGCGGTGGTGGGCGCCGGAACCGTGGTCACAGCCGAACAGGCCGACGCCGCCGCGAAGGTGGGGGCTCGGTTCCTTGTCAGCCCGGGGTGCACCCCCGACCTGGCTCGCGCCATGACGGACACGGGACTGCCCTCGCTGCCGGGGGTGGCCACGGTGTCGGAGGCGATGACCCTTTTGGAGTCGGGCCTGACCGCGCTGAAGTTCTTCCCGGCGGAGGCGTCGGGCGGGGCACGGTTCCTGAAGTCCCTGGGTGGACCGCTGCCGCAGGTGCGCTTCTGTCCGACCGGTGGGATCACCCTCCAGAGCGCGCCGGACTACCTCGCCCTGCCGAACGTGGGCTGTGTGGGCGGGAGTTGGTTGACCCCGAGCGACCTGGTCGCCGGGGCCCGTTGGGACGACATCACGGCCCTGGCCCGCGAGGCCGCCGCGCTGCGTTCCTGAGCCTCGATACCGCGGACCGCACACCGCCGACCGTCGCTCGGAAGCCGACGGTCGGCGGTGGCGTATCTCCCCGGAACGACCGAGAGGATCGCGTCGGCCGTTCGGCCGGGTTCGGACGAGGAGGCCGCGCTCAGTCGTCGGTCGGAGCGCGGGAGTCCACGAGCGCACGTACCCCGTCCAGCACCCGCTCCAGGCCGAAGGAGAACTCGTGGTCGGGGTCGTAGACCGCCTGGTGCGCTCGGCCGACGGCGGTGCCCACCCGTGAGGCGGTCGGGAACCTCGTGTCGTCGGCCAGCGCCGCCAACAAGGGGTCGTAGGTCCGCCACCACTGCTCGTCGTCCATACCGGAGTCCCGGGCCACCTGCTCGGCCCCCAGGGTCTGTCGGACGGTGCTCTCCACGTAGCCGTTGACCAGGTTGACGGTGGAGTCCATCTCGACCTCGCTCAGGTTCAGACCGTCCACCGCGGAGAGTTCGTGGTCGTACTTGGCGATGAGGTTGGGACCCAAAAGGCGTGTGGTGACCACCTGCAGCATCCATGGATGGCGTACGTACAGGGCCCGATTGGCGAACGCGATCCGTCGCAACCTCTCGCGCCAGGCACCGGATCGGTCGTCCGTGTCCAGGTCACCGTAGGCGGCGTCGACCATGAGGTCGAGGAGTTCGCCCTTGCCCGGGACGTAGGTGTACAGCGACATCGTGCCCACGCCGAGCGCGTCGGCGACCCTGCGCATGGACAGCGCCGCGATGCCCTCGGAATCAGCGAGTCCGGTGGCCGCCGCCACGATCCGGTCGACGTTGAGCCCCGGTTTCCCCCGACCACGGCTGGTCGGCTCCTGGGTGCGCCACAGGAGGGACAGGCTGCGCGCGGGGTCACCGCTCTTACCGTGCTGCGAGGGCATGGGTCCGTCCTGGTCCTGATCCTGGCCCGTAGGGCGTACGGGCCAGTGTACGTCCCGCGGGCTCTCTCGGCCGTCCGGCGGCGGGAACGGGAGGGGGGACCGGTGGGGCCGGACCGCGGCGGCCGGGGGAGGACGGGGCGGGTGCAAGGCCCCTGGGCTCAGCCGCTCAGGTCGCGGTACTTGTGCACGCACAGTGGAGCGAACACGGCCACGAGAAGCAGTGGCCAGACGACCGCCATGAGCGGCGCGTTCTGCGTGATCCAGGTGTCCCCGACCGCCACCGGGTTGCCGAACAGCCCGCGTACCGCCGTGACCGTGGACGACATCGGATTCCAGTCGGCGATGGTCCCCAACCACAGGGGCATGGTCGCCGTGGCCACGAACGCGTTCGACAGGAAGCCGATCGGGAACTCCAGGGTCTGGATGACGCTGATGGCGCCCTGTCCCCGGGCGAGGAGGCCCACGTAGACGCCGATCCACACCAAGGCGAAACGGAGCAGGAGCAGCAGCCCGAAACCGGCCAGGGCCTCGGTGAAGGTGCCGTGCCACCGCCAACCGACGAGCATCCCGAACCCGACCAGGACGCTCAGTGCCAGGGTCGAGCGCAGCATGTCCGCCAGGCAGCGTCCCACGACCACCGCGGAGGAAGCCATGGGCAGCGAACGGAACCGGTCGGTGACCCCGCGTGCGGCGTCCGTGGTCACGGCGGTGACCGTTTCCCCCAGACCGAACACCATGGCCATGGCGAACATGCCGGGCATCAGGTACTCGGTGTAGTCCCCACCGTCGGGCACCGACATGGACCCGCCGAGCAGGTACACGAACATCAACACCATGAGCACCGGGAACAGCAGACCGAAACCGATCTCCCAGGGCTGGCGCATCCAGTGGGTGAGGTCGCGCCCGGCCACCGCCCAGCCGTCCGCGACGGCCCAACGTGCTCGGGACGCCAGGCCTCGCGGCCTGCCGGGGAGGGGGGCTTCGGTCGTCGTGGGGCGCGTTTCGGTGACGCTCATCGGGCGACCTCTGTCGTGGTGTTCGGAGAGTGTTCTCCGCTCTCGGTCAACTGGAGGAAGACCTCGTCGAGGGTGGGGCGGCGCAGCAGGACGTCGGCCACCCCCACCGCCTCTTCGTCCAGGACGCGGACCGAGCGGGTCAGGGCGGCCACGCGGTCGTCCACCTCGGCGCTGAGGCGGCGCCCTTCGAGGTCCACGTCCACGGGGTGTCCGGTGGCCTCCGCGACCAGTGCGGCGGCACGTTCCAGGGCCGTCCCGTCGGTCAGGACCACGTCGATGCGGTCCCCACCGATCCGGGTCTTGAGTTCGGTGGGGGAGCCCTGGGCGATCACCCGGCCGGTGTCGATCACCGAGATCGTCCGGGCCAGCCGGTCGGCCTCCTCCAGGTACTGGGTGGTGAGCAGGACGGTGGTGCCGTCCTCGACGAGATCGCGCACCGCCGACCACACCTCCTCGCGACCGCGTGGGTCGAGCCCGACGGTGGGTTCGTCGAGGAACATCACCGGCGGCGACAGGATCATCCCGGCGGCCAGGTCGAGCCTGCGGCGCATACCCCCGGAGTAGGTTCCGACCGGACGGTCTCCACTGTCGGACAGCCCGAAGCGCTCAAGGAGTTCATCGGCCCGACGAGCGGCCACCCGGCCGCCCAGGTGGTAGAGGCGGCCGAAGAGCCTCAGGTTCTGGCGTCCGCTGAGGATCTCGTCGACGGCGGCGTTCTGGCCCACCAGGCCGATCCGGTAGCGGACCTCGGAGCCCTGGGCGGCCACGTCGTACCCGGCGACCTCGGCGGTGCCCTCGTGGTGGCGGAGCAGGGTGGTGAGTACGCGCACGGCGGTGGACTTTCCGGCGCCGTTGGGTCCGAGGAGTCCGTGCACGGTGCCGGGTTCGACCTCCAGGTCGAAGTCGCGCAGGGCCCACCCGTCCTTGAACCTACGGCCGAGTCCTCGTGCGCTGATCGCTTTTCGCGTGGGTGCCATGAGCCCCTCTCTTGGTTCGTACCTCGTACAGTACGGCGTACGGAAAGGGGAACGCGTGGCCTCGTCGAATGATTCCTTATGCCATAAGGAGTTCTGTGGTTCTTCTGTCGGCGCAGGTCAGGTCGGGTTTTGGTCGGGATGCTCCTCGATGAGGAACGCCCCGGCGGCAGCGGCGTCCGCGGTGATCCGGGCGGCCCGGTGGATGTGCCTTGCGGTGACGGGTTCCCGGCAGACCAGTAGTCGGCGGTAGATCGGTGCGACCGACGCCCGGACCACCTCCTCGGTGTCGGTCTCCTCGGGGGCCTCGCCCCGGGCGACCGCCTCGGCCACGACCACGCCTTCCTCACGGAGGTCGGGGTTCGACGCCGGTGGGTGGTGGAACGCGACCGCCCACCGGTGGAAGCGGAGCCGGTGCGGGCGACCCTGCCCGGGTGAACGGTTCGGGTCGAGTCCGGCAGGGCGGGCCTCACAGGGTCAGGAGGTGGTGGTGCGGTGTCGGTGGAGGATTTCGAGGACGAAGCCGGGGACGAGGAGGGCGCCCCACCGTTCGGGAGCGACCCAGTCGAGTCTTCGACCTTCGGTGAGGGGCAGGGAGTGGGGGTCGCCCTCCCAGGTGGCGGAGAAGAAAGTGAGGTGTTGCCCGGAGCCGTTGACGTCGGGGGCCTCGCAGAACTCGGTGAGTCCTTCGACGGTGAGGCCGGCCTCCTCCTGGAGTTCGCGGACGATCGCCTCGCGCGGGGCCTCCCCTTCCTCGCAACCGCCGCCCAGAGTGCTCCAGTGGCCGGGCCAGGCGATACCGGGGATGTCGTCGCGCAGGTGCAGCAGGTACCGTCCGGCGCCGTTGGTGATGATGGCCATCGCGCCGTGAGTGGGAGGAGCGGTCGTCATGTCGCTCACGCTAGGTCACGGGACGTTGCAAGGTCCATCCGGTGGGCGGAAGCGTTCGCCACGAGTGCGGTGGTCAGGGCTTGGCCGGACAGCCCACCAGGTGATCCTCGACCACGCCGGTGGCCTGGAGGTAGGAGTAGGTGATGGTGCCGCCGACGAAGGTGAACCCGCGCCGCTTGAGGTCGCGGCTCAGCCGGTCGGCGAGCGGGGTGGTCACCGGAACCTCCTCGGGTGTGATCCAGTGGCCCACCACCGGGGTGCCGTCCACTCGGTCCCACAGGTAGGCGTCGAAGCTTCCGAACTCCTCGCGCACCCGTAGGAAGGCCTGGGCGTTGCGTACCGCCGAACCGACCTTGAGCCGGTTGCGGATGATCCCCGGATCCGACAGCAACCGGTCCGTTTCGGTCTGTCCATAGCCGGCGATCCGATCGAAGTCGAAACCGTCCATCGCCCGCCGATAGTTCTCGCGCTTGTTCAACACGGTGGCCCAGGACAGGCCGGCCTGCGCACCCTCCAGCACGAGCATCTCGAACAGGTAGTGGTCCTCGTGCGAGGGTCGCCCCCATTCACCGTCGTGGTAGGAGGTCATGGGCTCGGAGGTGTTCCGGGCCCAGGAACAGCGCGGATCGTCGATGTCGGGCACGGGGCTCCTCATGGGCTGGTCGGTGCGGGGCACGTCCATCGTCCCCTAGATCGCTGACCATCCGACACGTGACGCGTTCGGTAAAACACGTTGAGCCGTTCGTCGGAGCAGGCGAGGATGCGTGGGTGACGAACACGAATGCCGGGACCGTACCGACCGGCGCCCCTCGGGTGCGCCTGGTGGAGATGACCGAACCAGTCCTGGTCGCCCTGAAGGAGGGGGACACCTCCACCGCCGGGAGGTTGGTGGGCGCGGAGCTGGGACCGCACTTCGCCGAGGAGGAGATGCGCTGGCTCAGCGGTTACCGCCTGGACCAGTTGCGTGCGGTGCCGGCGCGTGCCGGTTGGTTGACCAACGTCGTGGTGGACGCCGACGACGGCAGGGCGGTCGGTCACGCGGGTTTCCACGGGCCACCGGACGAGCGCCGGAGCGTGGAGATCGGCTACTCCGTCGTGCCGGAACTGCGGCGGCGGGGTTATGCCCGGGCGATGGTGGTGGAGCTGCTGCGGCGGGCCGACGCGTCGCCGGACGTGGTGACGATCTGTGCCTCGATCAGTCCGGACAACGTCGGTTCGCTCGCCACCATCGCCGGTTTCGGTTTTGAAAGGGTCGGTGAGCAGTGGGACGAACGTGACGGTCTGGAGCACATCTTCGAGCGCCCCTCACCCTTGCCGGAGGAATCGACTCGAGGGTGACGTTCTCCTAGGTATCTCGACATCAAGGTAAACTCGAGCCTCGACCCCCGGAGGACGCACGTGAGTGCCCTGGAGATCACCGACCTCAGACGTGTCTACCGGCGAAAAGGGGGTGCGGACCTGGCCGCCCTGCGCGGAGTCACCCTCGACATCCCCGAGGGCGAGGTGCACGGGCCCCTGGGACCCAACGGCACGGGCAACGGAACCCTGGACCGAACCGAGAGGAACGTATGACGGCCCCCGACACCTCCACCGCACTCGGCTTCGGTCTCCACCATGTCCAGATCGCTCTTCCCCCGGGTGGTGAGCAGGACTGCCGTGCCTTCTACGTGGGCGTCCTCGGATTCGTCGAGATCCCCAAGCCCCCGGTTCTGGCGGCCCGCGGAGGCCTGTGGGTGCGCGCCGACGCCCTGGAGATCCACCTGGGAGTCGAGAAGGGATTCACCCCGCAGCGCAAGGCGCACCCCGGCATCCTCGTGCGTGAGATCGACACCCTCGCCGAGCGGATCACCGCGGCAGGACACGAGGTGACCTGGGATGACGCCTTCCCCGGCTATCGACGTTTCCACGTTTTCGACAACAACGGCAACCGGCTGGAGTTCCTCAGCCCGCAGGAGTGAGCGCAAGCACCCGCCGCTCGGGCCGGGAGGCGACGTCCGGCCCGAGCGCGCGTCCTCGGATCCTCAGTCCGTGCCGTGCCAGGAGGATCGCAGGGACGCGTACGCATCACCGGCGGCGATGAGTTCGTCGTGCGACCCGATCTCGGTGACCCGACCGTCCTCCACCACCGCCACCCGGTCCGCGTCGTGCGCCGTGTGCAGCCGGTGCGCGACGCGATCACCGTCCGGCCCGCCAACACCGCCGCCAGGGACCGTTCGGCCGCTCGCGCCGTCCGCGGATCCAACAGCGAGGTGGCCTCGTCGAGCACCACCGTGTGCGGGTCGAGCAGCACCACCCGGGCCAGCGCCACCTGTTGGGCCCTGGCCGGGTCCAGGTCCGCGCCACCCGAGCCCACCAGGGTGTCCAACCCCTCGGGCGGCTCCCGGACCCAATCGGCGTCCACCGCGTCCAACGCCTCGAGCAGCCGGGCGTCATCGGCGTCCGGGCCGGCGATCGCGACGTTCTCCCGCAACGAACCCGTGAACACGTGGTGCTCCTGGTCGACCAGGACGACGCGTTCGCGCAGCACTTCGGGCACGAGGCTCCCATTCCCCTCTCGTCACCGATTCCCATGGTGATTCTGGTGATTCCGGTGATTTCGGCACCGAACAGGGACGAATTCGTATAACGCCTGCGTCACGAATGGCCGCGATACTCATATATCGCCCGAGAACGCGCATCATAAGTCGTTGGCGAGCCGCCGAACAGAATGAGGTGACCCCGGATGGCCGACCCGGCCGACGTAGGCGGCGGGAACAGGAGGAGGAGCCTGCTGCTGAGCGGTGCGGCGGCGTTGGTCCTCGCAGTCGTGGCGACCGCCCTCATGCTGGGCGATCGTTTCACCTGTGGAGGTCCGGGCAGCGGCGTTCGGGAGATCCAGGGCGAGTGCGTCGGCGTCACGGACGGTTCCTTCGAATTCGCCGACGAGTTCGAACACGTCTCCGGACTCATCCGGGCCGAGAACGAACGCATCGACGCCCTCGCCGGCGGGCAGTCCATCGTCCGCGTCGCCTTCCTGGGCACCCTCAGCTTCGAGGAGGTCGGCCCGATGGACCCGACCCGGATGCGCGGAGCCCTGGAGGGCGCCTACACCGCGCAGATCCGCGCCAACGACACCCGCGCCTACGGTGACCCCACCCCCCAGATCCAGCTGGTCCTGGCGAACATGGGCGGTCGACAGGGGTCCTGGGAGCCGGTAGTGGAGGACCTGGTCGCCATGGCGCAGGACGAGGACCGTCCCCTCGTCGCCGTCACCGGTCTGGGGGTCAGCATCGAGTCGACCAAGAGCGTCGCGGAGGAGCTCCACCGGTACGACATCCCCATGGTCTCCTCCGCGGTCACCGCCGATGGGCTCGCGCACGGACCGGAGGGCATCGACGACGCCGGCGACGAAGAGAACCCCGCCTCGCCCGGGGTGATCCGGGTGGCGCCCAGCAACAACGAGTACGTCAAGGCGCTGAGGACCTACCTGGAAGGTCTCGACGAACCCGCCCGCGCCGTCATCGTGCACGACCAGACCGAACCCGACCTGTTCGTCTCCACCCTCAAGAGCGCCTATGACGCACACCTGAGCGCGTACACCGAGGGGCGCTCCGTCCAGACCTACAGGGGCACCACCGTCGGCGACACCCCGCCCGCCGGTCTGTTCTCCGACGTGTCCGGCAACGTGTGCGCGACCGACGCCGACACCATCCTCTTCGCCGGACGCGCACCCGACCTGGACGCGTTCCTGGACAGTCTCAGGTACAGCGTCTGTGATCGCGACATGCGGGTCCTCTTCGTCTCCACCGGAATGAGCATGCTCAACCAGGAGGAGGAGATGCGGATCGTCGAGGAACAGGACATCACGCTCGTGTACGCCACCGGCGTCGATCCTCGATGGAACGACGCGCCCGCCGGTTCCCCGGGCGTTCCGGAGGGCTACCCGGCCTTCCGTGACGCCTACCTGGAGCACTTCGGCGAGCAGGACCCCGACCTCGAACGGCTCGCCAACGGCTACGCACTCGTCAACCACGACGCCGTAGCCGTGGCCGCCGCGGCCCTGCGGATGACCAACGAACAGGGCAACGAGCCGGTCGCACCGAAGGCCGAGGCCGTCCGGGACCGGCTCATGCTGCTCAACACCCGCAACAGCCAGGTCACGGCGGGTGGCGGCACGCTCAGCTACAGCCCCGAGGGCGCGGGCGAGGCCATCGGACGGTACGTCCCGATCGTCGAGCTGCCGTTCGACGCCGACGCCGAACCGAAGTCGGAACCGCACGTCATCGACGGAGGGGAGAGCACGCCCTGAGACACCGTTCGTGGCGGCGTCATCCCCCATGAACGGAGAGTAGGCGTGTGACATGCGGCGGGACGCGCGATAGAACAGCACGGACGTCCCCGATGCCGTGATCCGGCGCCGACGAACGAGGAGCACGTTCCCTTGACCGACAACCCGTTCCTGTCACCCAGCACACTGCCCTACGGGCTCCCGGACTTCGCGAGGATCCGCGAAGAGCACTACCGGCCCGCCTTCGACCAGGGCGTGGCCGAGCACCTCGCCGAGGTCGCGGCGATCGTCGCCGACCCCGCAGAACCCACCTTCGAGAACACCATCGCCGCCCTGGAACGCTCCGGGCGCACGTTGCGGCGGGTCGAGACCGTCCTGCACACCCTCGCCGGTTCGGACGCGACCGACGCCATCCAGGAACTCGAAGCCGAACTCGCCCCCAGGGCCACCCAACACCAGGACGCCATCCTGCTCGACCGCGGGCTCTGGGAGCGCGTCAAGCGGGTCACCACCACCGATCCGGAGGAGTCCCGGCTGTTGGAGCGGTACCGGCTCGACTTCGTCCAGGCCGGCGCCGACCTGGACGACGCCGAACAGGAGCGGATGCGCGAGCTCAACACCGAGGTCTCCGAGCTCGGTACGGAGTTCGCCCGCAACCTGGTCCGGGCCTCCACCGAGTCCGCCCTGGTCACCCGGGACGTCTCCGACCTCGACGGGCTGGACGAGGCCTGGCTCCAGGCCATCGAGAACGATGGCGAGTACGTGCTGCCGCTGCTCAACACCACCGTCCAGCCGGCCCTGGCACGGCTGAACGACCGCGCCACTCGCGAGAAGCTCTACAAGCTCAGCGTGGAGCGCGCCCCGGAGAACCTGGAGATCGCCAAGCGCGTCGCGACGATCCGGGCCGAGCAGGCCAGACTGCGCGGCTACCCCGACCACGCCGCCTACAAGGTCGCGGACCAGACCGCCAAGACCGTCGACGCGGTCGAGGAGCGTCTCGGTCAGTTGGTGGGGCCGGCACGGCGCAACGTCGAACGTGAGGCCGCCGCGCTGGCCGAGCACGCCGGTCACGACATCGAGCCGTGGGACTGGCCGTACTACGCCGAGCAGGTTCGCAAGGCCCGCTACGACTTCGACGAGAACGCCCTGCGCCCCTACTTCGAGTTGAGCCGGGTGATCGAGGACGGGGTCCTGTACGCGGCCACCCGCCTGTACGGCGTCACCTTCACCGAACGCTCCGACCTGCGGGGATATCACTCCGACATGCGGGTGTGGGAGGTCTTCGACGGTGACGGTGACGCGCTGGGTCTCTTCCTGCTCGACCCCTACGCCAGGCCGACCAAACGCGGTGGCGCGTGGATGCACAACCTCGTCGAGCAGTCGTACCTGATGGACGAGCGGCCCGTGGTGGTGAACAACCTCAACATCACCAAGCCGGTGTCGGGGCCGACCCTGCTCACCTTCGACGAGGTGGAGACCGCCTTCCACGAGTTCGGCCACGCCCTGCACGGACTGCTGTCGGCGGTTCGCTACCCGCGGGTGGAGGGCACGAGCGTGCCGCGCGACTTCGTGGAGTTCCCGTCCCAGGTCAACGAGATGTGGGCGACCTGGCCGGAGATCCTCGCCAACTACGCCAAGCACCATGAGACCGGTGAGCCCGTCCCGACCGAACTGGTGGAGCGGCTCAGCGCGGCGGAGAAGTTCAACCAGGGCTTCTCGACCTTCGAGTATCTGGCCGCCGCGCTACTGGACTGGTCCTGGCACCGTATCGAGCCCGGGACGACGGTGGACGACGCCCTGGCCTTCGAGAACGAGGCGCTGGAGAAGGTGGGCGCCCTGCACCCGCTGGTCCGCCCCCGCTACCGGACCTCGTACTTCATGCACGTGTTCTCCAACGACTACAGCGCCGGCTACTACTCCTACGTGTGGAGCGAGGTGCTGGACGCCGAGAGCGTGGAGTGGTTCAAGGCCAACGGCGGACTGCTCCGGGAGAACGGCGACCGTTTCCGGCGCAAGGTGCTGGCCGTGGGTGGCAGCGTCGACCCGATGGAGGCGGTGACCGAGTTCCTGGGCCGTGAGCCCGGCATGGAGCCGCTGCTGGCCCGCAAGGGTCTGAAGTAGGCGGGGAGGGGCCGCTCCGATCTCGGAGCGGCCCCTCCGCTCAGCGGCGGTCGGCCTTGTGTGCCGCGAAGTTCGGGCCGGTCCGCTCATGAAGCACGATGCCGACCGACACCGACACGTTGAGGGACTCGGTCGAGGTCAGCATCGGGATGGAGATGGAAGCGGAGGCCGCCTCCTCGAACATCTCCGAAGCGCCGCCCTTCTCCCCGCCGAACAGCAGCGCGAGCCGATCCGGGTTGTCCCCGAGGGACTTGAGCGGAACCTCGCCATCGGCGTCCAGCACCACCATCGGGACGCCCTCCCTGCGGACGAAGTCGATGGTCTCCTCGCGAGTGGCCAGGACCACCGGCAGGGAGAAGATGTAGCCGCGGCTGGAACGGATCAGTCGTCGGTCGGCGACGCTGGTGAGGTCGCTGTCGACGAGCACGATCCCGGAAGCGCCCAAGGCCAACGCCGAACGCGTGATGGCACCGATGTTGCCGACGATCTTCACCCCGTCGAGCACGATGACGTCCCCGCCGCGCCTGGCGAGATCGCTGAACCGCGACGGTCGCGGCACCCGCGCGATACCGAAGGTCTTGGGCTTGCGTTCGCCCTTGAAGACCTGGTTGACGACCGAGGTGGCGAACAGCCGGACCGGGATGTTCCGCTCCCGGCACAGGTCCATCAGCTCCCCGGACGGCGGCTGGGTCTCGATCCCGTAGATCTCGGCGAACTCCACACCGGCCTTGAGGCACTGGACGAGGGGCTCGGGGTCTTCGATCAGGGTCGTCTTGATGTTGGCCCTGGAACTCTTGGTGACATCGAGGATCCTTCGGACCGCCGGATCGGAGGCGCTTTCGATGATTTCCAAGTCGTCCATGGGCCCGTTTCTCGTGTGCGGTGTCTGGGTCGGAGGGCAAAGGTCCAGTCTGCCATGGTTCCCCGCGCGGCCTCTCCGACCCGTCCCCTTCCGTCCCGAACCCCGTCGACTCAACCCTTCTCGGGAGACCGCGGCTCTCCCAAGCCCGCGCGTTCGCGGGCCCGTCGGCCGACCCCCTCCACCGCACGGAGCGCGTCCCGTACGTCCTGGTGGGAGGGGGTGAAGGGCAACCGGTGAATGGTCTCCTCCGGGGCCATGGCGGCCGACACGACCCGGTCCAACACCGCGTCGTCGGCGTCGCCCAGGCCCGCCTCGGTGAGTGTGGTGGGAAGCCCCACCCGTGCGGTGAACTCGGCGAACTCCTCCACCTCGGCGGTCGCGGCGCCCTCCAACAGCAACTGGGTGAGCGAACCGATGTTCACCTTCTCCCCGTGCGTCAGGTGGTGGGCCTCGTCGACCGCGGTGAGGCCGTCGTGCACCGCGTGCGCGGCCGCGAGTCCTCCGGACTCGAAACCCAGACCCGAGAGAAGCGTGGCCGCCTCGACGGTCGCTTCGACGTCGGGGGTCACCAGGTTCCGGTCCACGGCGTCCAACGCGGGAAGCGCGGACTCCCACAGGATGTCCCAGGACAACCGGGCCAAGGTGGTCCCTGCCCGGGTGGGGCGGCCCGCCACCATGTTGGCCGCGTCGGTCCCACGGAGGGCCCGGGCCTCGATCCACGTGGCCAGCGCGTCCCCGACACCCGCCGCGAGGAACCTGGTGGGGGCCTGGGCCACGAGTTGGGTGTCGACCACCACCAGGGCCGGGTTGCGGTCGTAGAACCGGTAGGACTCGAAGGCGCCCTCCTCGGTGTAGACCACGGACAGGGCCGAGGTGGGTGCGTCGGTGGAGGCCACCGTCGCCGCGCTCACCCAGGGAACACCCGCGTTGTCACCGGCGGCCTTGGCCGCGTCGATCGCGGTGCCGCCGCCCAGTCCGATGACGACGTCGTGGTCGCCCCTCTCGATGACCTCGGCCACCCGCTCCGACTCCACCCTGGTGGGTACTCCGCCGAACCGCTCGAAGGTGAGCGGGGCCTTCGCCCGTGCGAAGGAACGTTCCAGGATCTCGTCGGTCAGACCACGCACCACATCGTCGGTCAGGACCAACGGGCTCTCCCCCAGGGTGCCCACCAGGGAACCGAGTTCCTCCAGTGCGCCCCGTCCCTGGACGTAACGACTCGGTGAGGCGAAGACGCGCAACGACGGCGTGTGTTCAGCCATGGTGTCCCCCTTCGAAACGGTACTCCCTTCTGCCCTGGCCGCGATCCCGATGACTCAAACGTTCCGTGGCCCGGGCGGCGTCGCACTCGGTTCCGAGGCTCGGTCCCGGCGCGCGCGCCGGGGCACGATGTGGCCCCTACGGTGGGCCACGCGCAGCAGGTACACCGTGATCGCGCCGCAGAACAGCACCGCGAAGACACTGCCCTCGGGGCCGAAGGCGCCACCGCTGATGACGGTGAGACCGTTCGTCTCCCCGGCCAACAGCCCGGCGAACGCCTCCTCACTGCCGGAGACGGCGGTGCCGAAGACCCCGCCCTGCGCCGTGTTCCAACCGAGGTGAAGGCCGATCGGCAACCACAGGGAGCGCGTGGCCACGTAGGCGGCGCCGAGCATGAGACCGGCCTCCAGGGCGATGGCCAGCGCGCCCCACGGGGTCGCGTTCGGGTTCACCAGGTGCAGCCCGCCGAAGAGCGCGGAGCTGATGGCGAGTGCGCCCCAGGTCCCGGTGACCTCCTCCACGACGCGGAAGAGCACCCCGCGGAACAGCAGTTCCTCCGCGACCGCGACCGCGCACATCAGTCCGCACACGGCGAGGAACGCCTCGAACGACCCCCAACCGGTGATCCGGTAGCCCCCGAAGACGGCGATGACCACGATGGTCGCGGTGAACACGCCGAGCCCTGCCGCCGTCCCCCACCCGAGGCCGTGGGCCGCCCCCTCGCGGGAGAGTTCCAGCGGCTCCCTCCCCTCGATCCGGCGGATCGCGAGCCGGTAGGCCCACAGACCGAGGGCCGCCGCCACGACGCCGATGGGCAGGGCCCACACCGACGCACCCACCGCGCCGGTCACACCCGGGAGGATCGCGGACAAGACGCCGAAAAGGAGTAGGAGGAGTGCCAAGCGCGGGAGCATCCGGCGGAACCTGGGAGGGGCGGACGCGGGTGCGGCGTCGTTGGGCATGTCGGGACCACTTCCTGGAACGCGGAGCGCGGGGGCGCTCCGACCGGTTCCCAGGCTAGGAAGGAGAGGCCGTCGACCACATCACCCACGCGAGCGCGATTCGGTGGCTCTCGAGGGGGAGCCGGCTCTCAGCCCTGCCGCACCAGCCCCGAGCGGTAGGCGAACACGACGGCCTGGACCCGGTCGCGCAATCGGAGCTTGGTGAGGATCCGCGACACGTGGGTCTTGACGGTCTCGTGCGCGATCGTCATTCGCTCGGCGATCTCCCCGTTGGACAGCCCCTCCGCCATGAGGAGCAGCACCTCGTGCTCGCGCTCGGTCAGCGGCTCGGCGTGCACCGTGGGAGGGGCGGGGTCGGCGGGGCGGATCCGCAGGGCGTACTCGCCGATGAGCCGCCGGGTCACCGCCGGTGCCAGCAGGGCCTCCCCTCGGGCGACCGTGCGCACACCAGCGATCAGCTCTTGCAACGGGGCGTCCTTCAGCAGGAACCCGCTCGCCCCCGCACGTAGCGCCTCGTAGACGTATTCGTCCAGGTTGAAGGTCGTCACCACCAGGACCCGCACCGGGTGGGGGCCCGAAGGCTCCGTCAGGTGGGCGGTCACCTCGATGCCGCTCAGACCGGGCATGTGGATGTCCATCACCGCGACGTCGGGCCGCAGATCTTGGATCAGGCTCAGCGCCTCGGCACCGTCGCCGGCGCGCCCCACCACGACCATGTCCGGTTGGGCGTCGAGCACCGCCGCGTATCCGGCGCGCACCACTTCGTCGTCCTCGCAGACCACGACGCGGATGGGTGAACCGTTCACGACCTCCCCCTGGGAATGCTCGCGTGCACCGTGAAACCCCCATCGTCGGAGGGACCCGCGTGCAGCTCCCCGCCGACGGAACCCACCCTCTCGCGCAGGCCGCTCAAGCCGCGGCCGCCGCCGAGGCGGGCCCGGGGCGAGCCGATCCCCTCGGTCGGAGACGTGGCGCCCCCGGTGGTGATCTGGGCGCCTACCGCCTCGCTCCCGTGGTCGATGCGGACGACGACGGGCCTGTCCGGCGCGTGCTTGAGCGCGTTCGTGACGGACTCCTGGACGACGCGGTACAGGGCTTCCTCCACTTGGGGTCGCATCGGTCGGGGATCGCCGTCCTCGACCAGGTCCACTTTCTGTCCCGCCCTGCGGGAACGCTCGATGAGGCCGGCGAGTTCGCCGAGCGAGGGGCCGGACGGGTCCTCTCTCGCCTCCAGGACACCGAGCAGGTGTCGGAGGTCGTCCAGGGCGCGCCGCCCCGACTCCCCGATACCGGCCAGGGCGGTCCCCACCCGGTCGGACGGTTCGAGCAGGTAGCCCGCCGTGTCGGCCTGGACCACCATCGAGGTGACGTGGTGGGTGACGACGTCGTGCAGGTCGCGGGCGATACGAGCCCGTTCGGCGGCGGCGGCGTCGGCCTCCACCCGGCGGCGGCGCTCCTCGGCTTCCAAGGCCCGGGCGCGCACCCACCCACCGAGGGCGCAGCACGCGACAAGGACGAGGCCGAAGGCGAAGTAGTCGGCCACGGTGGCAGGTGAGCCCGCGAGGCGCAGGAAGTGGCAGACGAGTGCGTAGGCGGCGACCGCCCCCACGACCACCGGCGCGGGGCGACGCGGAGGGAGCGTACCGACGGTGTACAGGGCCACGACCAGGGCGAGGGAGGCGAAGGCGGTGGGATAGCGCAGCAGTTGGAAGGCGGTGAACGCGGCGGCGACCACGACCAGGCAGGTGACGGGGAACCGGCGCCGGAGGGCGAGGGGCGCGGCCTGGGCGGCGATGAGGGTCAGACCCAGGGCGTCCAAGGACCGGTCGTCCGGCAGTTCCGCCAGGTCGACTCCCTGGTGGGCGATTCCGGGAACGAAGGACAGGGCCATGAGGGCCATCGGGAGGAGGGCGTCGATGATTCTCACTCTTCGCACGGGGTGGAGCACCCGTTCCCTCCACGCCGTCGTCTCGGACACCCGAGCAGACTATCCCGCACCGCCGCGGGGCCGAACGGAAGGCGTCGCGCAATGGTCGCGAACCACTACCGGGCAGCGGGAGAACCCCGGGCCGGAACATCGAGCAGCGGCCGATAAAGGACCCTTTGCGCTGCCTTTGTCCCCGAACCAAAAAAGACCTGGGGGTCTCCCTGCAACAGAGGTAGAGAGAAACCCCAGGTCAAGGCAGAAGCGATAGCACGGTCGTCATGTTCTCGTGCTGTTCGACGGCCCGGCCCGATAGGCCGCTTCCAAGAACGGCGTAGATCCTCGGTCGAAGGGTGGGACGGACGCAACGGGGCCCCTCGGCGACGTCAGGGCACTCGCGGTACGGCTTCACAGCGGACACGTATACGTCGGTGGTTCCGGAGGTGGCCGCGCGGACCGCGGCGGCGATCACGGCGATCATCCCGCTCTGGAGGAAGCCGGGATCGGTGTGAGCCCGTTGGAACCGTTCGGCCTCATGGCGGGGCTCCGGGTAAAGCAGAGGGGCCTCGCGCCGAAGCACGAGACCCCTCTGACCAGGCGGAGGATATGGGATTTGAACCCATGAGGGGGTTGCCCCCCAACCGCATTAGCAGTGCGGCGCCCTAGGCCTCTAGGCGAATCCTCCTGGCTGCGACCAGACTACAGAGCGCGGGGTCCGGGCGCAAAACGAACCCTCCGGACGGACCCGAGGAGGGGAGACCGGGATGTTCCGGTCTCCCCCGTGGATCAGGGTCGACGGGGTTCCGGGACGTTGGAGGCGCGATAGGAATCCGCCTGAAGCTCCCACAGTTCCCGGTACAGGCCACCGGCGGTCATGAGTTCGGTGTGGGTGCCCTGGGCGGTCACCCGGCCGTGTTCGAGCACGACGATGTGATCGGCCATGCGTACCGAGGCGAGGCGATGAGTGATCAACACGACCGTGGCGCCGGTACGTCGGGCGTGCGTGTGGACGGAGGCGAAGAATCCGTGCTCGGCGCGGGCGTCCATGGTGGTTGTGGACCGTCCGGATCGTACGGGGGTTCGGCGCGGCCCCCGAGCGGGTGGGAGAGGAGTGGGCGGACGGCGCGCTGGAATTCGTGGGATAGTCGCGATCCGAATCCGTGTACGAATCGAACTCACGTGAAGTCGTGGGGCGGGCTCCCGAAGCCGGGCGGGGTCAAGCGGTGATGCGTTCGATGATGAGGTCGGCGTCGCGGCGCAGCTTCTCTACGGAGCGGGACAGCGTGCTCTTCACGGTGCCGATGGTCACGCCCATGCGTTCGGCGATCTGTGCCTCGGTGAGGTCGTCGTAGTAACGCAGGACCACCGTGGCGCGCTGACGTTCGGGGAGACGTTCGATGGCGCGCCCCACCACGTCGGCGAGGTCGCTGCGCCAGGTCGGGTCGTCCACACGTTGCTCGGGGATCTCGTCGGTGGGGTAGACGTCCAGGCGCTTGCGGCGCCACTCGGAGATCTGCGTGTTGACCATGGCCCGCCGGACGTATCCGTCGCGGGCGCGGGGGTCGGCGATCCGGCCCCAGGCGAGGAAGGTCTTGACCAGCGCCGCCTGGAGCAGGTCCTCGGCGTCGGCGTGGCTGTTGGTGAGGGAACGGGCCATGCGGAGCAGCGCGGGCCCGCGTTCGGACACGTAGCGGCTGAACTCTTCGGAATTGGGAGTCCGGGTCGTTCCCGTCACGTGGACCACCGCCCTTCACGGGTGGCGCTCACTCTCGTCGAGCGGCATCGCTGTGTGCACGGCGGTGTACGTCCGCCCTTGGCCTTCAACTGTCACATAATGAACGCAAACGCCCAGGCAGCTTGGTACCACGTGCCGACAAACCGAGTGAAAGCGACATGAATCAGGTCGTGTTCGCGAGGTGTCTCATCGACACGATCGGGGCGCGTCGGCGTGTGAACGGCCGATCGCGTGACTCGGGGTCACAATGGGTCACGGATGGACGAGTCGGGCGGCAGGGGGCGCGAGGGACATGTCAGTGATCATGGACAGTGGTCGGGACCGTCGGCGGTTCACGGCGGCGTTGCTCGGCTCGACGGCGGCACCCGAACCCACACCCGTCCACCACCGCGTCGTTCGCGGCGTGGTCGTGGACGCCACCTCGTACATGCTCTGCCTGGCCACCCCGAACGGCGAGGAGCGCTTCCTCTACGAACGGGTCACCGGCTTCTGGCGCGGTGGTGAGGTCCTGCCCTCCGAACTGAGGCCCGGTGACGACGCCGTGGTGCTGTGTTCGCGCGACGGGAGACTGGTCGCCGAACGGGTCTGGGCGCAGACGGCGCGCGCGAGCGGGGTCATCGTCGACAGTGAGGGCGACAACCTCGAAATCGATCCCGGGCACGGGCGTCCTCGGCTCACCGTGGTCCTGCCCTACCGCACGTCCGGGCGCGTCTCCGTCCGGCATCCACGGCTGGAGCCCGGCTACCTGTTCGACGTCGTCGGCGTCTGGCGCGATGGCGAGGTGTGGGCCGCGCGACCGGCGACCACACAGCCGCCACACCCACTCGACTCGGCCCCGCGCAGGCCGCTCACCCGCGAACACTCCAACACGATCGAGGGCATCGCCACCTGGTACGACCCGGCCTGGGGGCGCTCCGCGCACCTGGATCCGCGAGCCCACGCGGCGGGTGCCGCCTATCCGTCCCTGGATCGGTCCGGCCACGAGGGACGGTGCGACCGGCGTACCCCCTGTCTTCCCCTGCCGTTGCTGTCCACCGGCGCCACCCTCAGCATGCGCAACGACTGCACCCGGGAGACGGCGGTCGTGCCCGTCATCGACTGCGCCGCCGCCGACAGCTGGTTCTGCGACTTGTGCCCGTCCTGTGGGACGCACGCGGCGGGACGCATCGCCTCCCTCACCATGATCTCCTTCGTCGCCCTGGGCGGGCGGCTGGAGGCCGGTTGCTTCAACGCGACCGTGACCGTCGCGAACCAGGAGGGGTGAATCGATGTTCCCGGAGATCTTCGCAGCGGTCCGCGAGCTCCAACTGCCACTGTTGGCGGCGCTGTTGCTGATGGGCGCGGTGGCCAAGGCCGCCCCGCGTTCGCAGGGCACAGGCGTCACCGTGTTGGTTCCGCAAGGATGGCGTCGCCCCGTCACGGTCCTCACCTGCCTGCTGGAGGTGGTCCTGGCGGTGGCGTTGCTGACCCTCACCGGGCCGCTCGGTGAGGTGGCGCGAGTGCTCACGGTGTCGCTCTTCGCCGTTTCCGTCGTTGTCCTGTCGGTGGTGCGAAGGCGCGATCCGGAGGCGGGCTGCGGATGCTTCGGCGGTCTGAGCCGCGAACCGATCGGGTGGCGCACGCTCACCCGCGCGTCCCTGCTCGCGGTGGCGGCCGCGGCCACCGTCGGCCTGGCACCGAACGGCTGGGACGTGGCGGCCACGCCCACCCTGACCCACGGAGTCGTGCTCGGGGTGGAACTGCTCCTGCTCGCGGCCCTCAGCCCGGAACTGCGCGAGGCCCTCGGTCGGACGATCGGCGCCGACTCGTGCGCCCTGCGGGAGCACTCCCCACGTCGAAGCCTGCGCCGGTTGCGTCGCAGCGACGTCTGGCGGACCAACGCCAAGGTGATGCTCTCCGCCGAACCCGAGGACACCTGGCGGCACGGCTGCTGGCGCTTCCTGCGCTACGACGGGATGCGCCACGGCCAACGGGTGGACGTGGTCTACGCGGTGCGCGTCGGTGGGCCGCGCCGGACCGGCGTGCGCGCGGCCCTGGTGGACCGTCAGAGCGGCGCGGTGATCGCCACCTTCGGCGCGGTCACCACCCTCGACCTCCAGGGACCGCCGCGCAGGCTGCCCCGACCGCGTCAGGCGGCCAAGAGGGACGAGGTCGAGGGACGGGGCGTCGCCAGACCGGACACGTTGGCCAAGGAGCCTCCGGGTGAGGCCGGGCGAGGGATGCCCGGCGACCCGGAGGGGGAGCGGATCCAGGTCTGACCGGACCTCGCGTCTCGGTACCGGTCAGCCGAGCATCTGTCCTTGACGTTCGACGGCGGCCTCGGTGAAGTCCACGAGCATTCGCTCGTACTCCTCGGGGTCGCCCGGTCCCATGATCGACGTGGTGCCGAGAAGGTCGCCGTTGCGGTACATCACGGTGTACATGTTGTTCTCTCCGCCATCGTCGGTGACCTGGATGGCGAAGGATCGGGACTCGTCACCGAACTCCGGGAGTTCGAGGTCGCCGACCCCGTATTCGGAGCTGCTGCCGTCCTCGTAGGTGGCGGTGTACTCCGAGCAGGTCTCCGGTGGACGGGTCCCCAAGGCCTCGGTGGCGGACTCCTCGTCGAGTTCGACGAGGATGTGCGAGACCGATCCCTGCTCCCACTCGTAGGCGGCCACGGACGCGGGCGCGTCGCGTACCGAATCCAGGTCGCCCCAGCGGTTGGCGGCGTCCAGGCACTCGGGTTTGTCCAGCTCCGTGGAGGCCCGTACCTCCTCGGAGTACTGCACTGTGACAAGCTCGGAATAGGTGCCGCTCTCGCTGCTCTCGGACAGCAGGGTCGCGTCCCGAACGTTCACCGGCTGAGCCTCGTGCAGTGCCGCGGCGGCCTCCGCGTTGGGGTCGTCGTCCTGATCCTGTTCCTGACCGCCGCAGGCGGCCAGGAGGACCACCCCCGAAACGGCCACGGCCGTGCGGGTGAATTGACGCAAACGCATGGTGGTTTCTCCTGGTTTATGCGATATTTCCGCTTGGAGCGGTGGCCAACCCGGACATTTCATTGCTGAGAGTGTCCTGGGGTTAGCACAAAGTATTGAGGAAGGACAATGGTGTCGGAGTCGAAATCGCCATATCTGCGGGCGGTACTGGAGTCCATTCCCGCCTACAAGCCCGGCCGCAAGGTCGCCGGCCCGGACGGACGCTCCATGAAGCTGTCCTCCAACGAGAGCCCCTACGGCCCGCTCCCATCCGTGCGTGACGCCATCACCCGGGCCACCGGCGACCTGAATCGCTACCCGGACCCGGGCTCGACCGAGCTCGCCGCGCGACTCGCCGTCCACCTCGACGTGCCGGTGGAGCACGTCGCTCTGGGCGCCGGTTCCGTCGGGTTGCTCCAGCAGCTCCTGGAAGCCGTCGGAGAGCCGGGCGCGGAGGTCGTCTACGCGTGGCGTTCCTTCGAGGCCTATCCGCTCTTGGCGGAGCTGTCCGGGGTCACGTCGGTCCGGGTGCCACTCAAGGACGAGGCCCACGACCTCGAGGCCATGCTCGCCGCCATCACCGACGACACCCGCATGGTGCTGGTGTGCAACCCGAACAACCCGACCGGCACCACGGTCCGGGAACGGGAGCTCGTCGACTTCCTCGACCGCGTCCCCGACCACGTCTTCGTGGTCCTGGACGAGGCCTACCGCGAATACGTGCGCGACCCCGAGGTCCCCGACGGCATCGCCCTGTACGCCGACCGGCCGAACGTCGCCGTGCTGCGGACCTTCTCCAAGGCCTACGGTCTGGCGGCCGTCCGACTCGGGTTCCTCGTCGGCCACCCCCACGTGATCGCGGCGGTACAGAAGACGCTCGTGCCCTTCGCGGTCAACCACCTGGCCCAGGCCGCGGGCGTCGCCTCCCTGGACGCGGAGGACGAGCTCTTGGAGCGCGTGGCGACCACCGTCAAGGAGCGTGAGCGCGTCCGTGAGGCCCTGCTGGCCTCCGGGTGGACGGTGCCCCCGACCGAGGCCAACTTCGTGTGGCTGCGCGCGGAAGAGGACACCCTGGACCTCGCCGCGGCCTGCGCCGAGGTCGGGGTCTCGGTGCGGCCCTTCGACGGGGAGGGCGTTCGCGTCAGCATCGGCACGCCCGAGGAGAACGACACCTTCCTGGCGGTCGCCACCTCCTACGCCAAGCGCCGCTGAACCCTCATCACCAGGGCATGAGCCAACGGGGGCGGGCTCCCGAAAAGGGAACCCGCCCCCGTTGGCGATACGTGCGAACGCACGTGCGGCTACTTGCCGGCCGAGTCCTTGTCCAGCTTCTCCACGATCAGCCGGTAGAGCTGACGCGGACGGCCGGGCTGCAAGGTGCGGTTCGGCGGCAGGGGCCAGGCCAGGCCCTCCTCCACCAAGGTGCGCAGCAACCGGCGTGCGGTCCGGGAGGTGACCCCGAGCATCCGCCCGGCGTTCTCCGCGTCGACGACCAAGGGGCCGTCCTCCTCGGCGATCTTCTCCGAAAGACGCACGAGGGTCTCACGACCCTTGGTGCGCAGGGGCTCGGAGGAGTGTCGTGCGGGGGCGCGCTGGGCCGGGACCAGGGATCGTCCCTCACGGTCCACCGCGAAGCTCTGTCGGGAGGCCTGGGCACGGTTGAGGGCCGCGCGGGCGTGCGACTCCGCGTCCTGGGTGGTGCGGCCCATGCCGATGCCCACCTCGATCGCGATGCCGAGCTCCGCCTTGATCCGCTCGACGAACGGCGGCTGCCGGAACCCCTCGGTCGCGGTGACCAAGGAGCCACGGGTCGCCGTGATCATGAACGAGTGGTCGTCCAGACGGTGGGCCGTCGCGTTGATGCGGTGCGCCTCCTGCAACAGCAGTCGGTGCAGGGAGAGCCGCAGTTCCTCACGCCAGTAACGCGGCGTGGACCGTCGGGAGGAGTCGCGCAGGGTCGGCACGTCGACCACGACGACACCCAGCTGGGCCTCTTCCAGACGGTGGTGCGCGCCCAACAACCCGGCGGTCTGCAGCGCGCTGCGCACCCCGGCGTTGGTGGGACGCAGCCGGATCACCGGAACCCCGATGGCCTCCAGACGCTCGGCGACCCCACGTACGCAGGTGATCGCCATCCGGGTGGCCTTACGCCGCCAAAGCCCCTCGTGGAACGAGGTGAGCTGGGCGGTGTTGGTCAGTTCTTCGTGCACGTGGATCCCGTCCACGGGCAGGTCGACCTCGGAGTAGGCCTCCACCACGTCGGCCCGGCTGAGCACGTCCAGACTCGCTCTGGTCGGGTCGAAGCGGTCGTCCAAGGTCGCTCGGAGCAAGGCCTCGTGCAGGCTCGCCCCACCGAGTGGCACGAAGGTCGCGGGCATGGTCAACACGCCCGCCTTCCTCGCGAACTCGTAGGGGACGGGGCTGGCGAACAGATAGGCATCGATCGCCGACCCCAGCCTGACGACCTTGTCCGTCGCCTCTTGCTCATCTCGATACGCGGCGGCGATGAGTCTGGCGTTGAGAGGTCCTGTTGACCCAGGACCCATGAGCATGACCCGTTCGACCACCTCATGGGGTCCTATGACGCCGATCGTCAAATCGCCAGTACGCTGGGCACTCACCTCGGGTTGCTCCCCGCTACCATTCCACGCTCTTCACTATGTGCGCCCACTGGTTTCCCGACCCGATCTCTGTCACGGCATGATTGCCGAGATCGTACCCATTGTGCGGGGCCAAAGAAGATCGTTTTCCATATCAACGCCGAAAGCCCGGGTGGAGGGAAGCCCCCCACCCCGGCTTGAACTGCGCGAACGACTCTTTACGAGCCGGTGACGCGCTCCACGTCTCCGCCTAGCGCGGCGAGTCGCTGCGCGAACTGAGAGTGACCGCGGTCCACCAGATAACCAGGCGCAACGATTGTCTCACCTTCGGCGACCAGTCCGGCGAGGACCAGGGCCGCACCGGTCCGCAGGTCGTGGGCGATCACCTCGGCGCCGCGCAGGTTCGTGGAACCGTGCACGATGGCGCGGGTGCCCTCGACCTCGATCTTGGCGCCCATCTTGTTGAGCTCGTCCGCCAGCGCGAAGCGACCATCGTAGATGGCCTCGTGGATGTAGCTCTCACCCTCGGCCAGGGTGGCCAGAGCCATCAGCGGCGACTGGAGGTCCGTGGCGAAGCCCGGGAACGGCGAGGTCACCGCGTTGATCGGGCGCAGCGGCACGGACGGGTCCCTCTGGACGTGCAGGACCGCACCCTCCTGGGAGAAGCCCACACCCATCTGCTCGAGCTTCCAACGGGCCACACCCAGGTGGTCCAGGTTGGCGCCCACCAGGCTGACCTCGCCACCGGTGGCGGCGACGGTCATCGCGAACACGCCGGCGTCGATGCGGTCGGCCATGATGCTGTGCTCGACGGCGGTGAGCTCCTTGACACCCTCGACGGTGATCAGACCGGTGCCGCCACCGGTGATCTTCGCGCCCATGGCGCTGAGGAAGTCGATGACGTCCAGGACCTCGGGCTCCAGGGCCGCGTGCTCGATCACGGTGGTGCCGGGAGCCAGCACGGCGGCCATGATGAGGTTCTCGGTGCCGGTGTGGGACGGAGTGTCCAGGTACAGCCGGCCGCCGCGGAGCTTGCTCGCCTCCACGTTGATGTGGTTGCGCTCGAGGTCCTCGGTGACCTCGGCGCCCAGGCGCGCGAAGCCGCGGTAGTGGAAGTCAAGGTTGCGGCTGCCGAGGTTGCAACCGCCGACGCCCTCGATGCGCGCGCTGCCGGTGCGGTGCATCAGGGCCGGAACGAAGAGCACGGAGCCACGGAAGCGGGCCGCGATCTCGGCGGGCAGGACCGCCTTCTCGGGGTCATTGAGTCCGGACGCGTCGATCACGACGGTGCGCTCGGCCTCGTGGAACGCGACCTTGGCGCCCACGTGTTCTGCGAGTTCGAGCGCGCGGTACACGTCCTCGATGACGGGGACGTTCCTCAGAACGGTACGTCCTTTGGACGCCAACAGGGCGGCCCCGATCATCGGCAGGACGGCGTTCTTCGCGCCTTGGATGAACGCCGTTCCGCTGAGGGGGCGTCCGCCGCGGACGCGGTAACGAACCTCCTGGCCCATGCTCATGTGCTCCTTCGTGAGGCAGATGTGAAAAAAGGTCACCCTCGTCGGGTTCGCCTATGTGGGTTTAGACGCGGGTTTCCCCTGGAACGTTGCGACCAACTTGCGCGTGACCTGCGCGGCCAGTGAACCGGTAGGTTCGCGATGACTCTATAGCAAGGGCCGGCGGGAACCGGCCCAGCACGTGGTATACCCGCAGATCACGGATAGAGTCCCACAAACGCCCAAAGAGGCGTTACGCCTGAGGGAGAGACCAGGGGTCGTGCGTATGGGACGCCGTTTACCTCGGCGTCGTGCACAACTCGATCCACCATACGTGCTCCCGAACCTCGATCGGCGCTTGCGTGGGCCGAATCACCCCCGCGTTTCGGCCCACACGCGCGATTCCGTGCCGGTCAACCGCTCGTAGATCTCCAGGTAACGGGACAGAGTGCGTTCCACCACCTCGTCCGGAAGTCCTGGTGGGGTGAAGATCGCCTCGGGCGGCGTGTCGGACACGACGCGGTTCGGGACCAAGGCGCCGAGCCGCTCGAACCACCACGGGGAGTACCGCCTCTCGGTGTCCCATGAAGACGGGCCCTGGGCGATCACCCGGGGCCCGTCACGTCGTCCCGTCACGCGGGAACCCGAATCAGAGTTCGGCGGCGGCGCGCTCGGCGATGTCGGAACGGTAGAAGGAACCGCGCAGCTCGATCCGGCTCGCCGCCTCGTAGGCGCGCTCACGGGCCTGACGCAGGTCCGTGCCGGTGCCCACCACGTTCAGCACTCGACCACCGTTGGACTTGATGTCGCGCACACCGTCCCACGCGGTGCCCGCGTGCAGCACGTAGGCGCCCTCCAAGGCGTTGGCGGCCTCCAGGCCACCGATGAGGTCGCCCTTGACCGGGTCGCCCGGGTAGCTCTCGGCGGCGACCACGACGGAGACCGCCGCGCCCGACTTCCACTGCAACGAACCGATCGAACCCAGTCCACCGGTGTCGGTGGCCTGTAGGACCGCGCCGATCGGGGTGGCCAGCCGGTCCAGCACGACCTGGGTCTCCGGGTCGCCGAAGCGCGCGTTGAACTCCACCACGCGTGGTCCCTTAGCGGTCAAGGCCAGACCGACGTAGAGCAACCCCTGGTAGCGGTGGCCGCGCCGGTTCATCTCGGACACGGTCGGCCGCACGACCGACTCCATGACCTCGTCCACCAACCCGGCGGGCGCCCACGGCACGGGAGAATAGGAACCCATTCCACCGGTGTTGGGACCCTGGTCGCCGTCGTAGGCGCGCTTGAAGTCCTGGGCCGGCAGCAGCGGCAGCGCGTGCGCGCCGTCGGTGAGCACGAACAGCGACACCTCGGGACCGTCCAGGTACTCCTCGATGACGACACGACCGCACTCCCGGGCGTGCTGTTCGGCGAGGGCACGGTCCTGGGTCACCACGACGCCCTTGCCGGCGGCCAGCCCGTCGTTCTTGACGACGTAGGGCGCCCCGAACTCGTCGAGGGCCTCGGAGACCTGACCCGCGGTACGGCACGCGCGGGCCTTGGCCGTGGGCACCCCCGCGGCCTCCATGACCTCCTTGGCGAAGGCCTTGGACCCCTCCAGCCGAGCGGCCTCCTTGTCCGGGCCGAACACCGGGATGCCGCGGTCGCGCAGCGCGTCGGCCACGCCCGCCACCAGCGGGGCCTCCGGGCCGATCACGACCAGCTCGGTGCGGATACGCGCGGCGAGCTCGGTCACGGCCAACCCGTCGGTCACGTTGATGACGTGGTTCTCGGCCAGGTCGGAGATGCCCGGGTTGCCGGGGGCGCTGTGGATGCTGGTGACGCCCGGGTCAAGGGACAGGGCACGGACGAGTGCGTGTTCGCGGCCTCCGCCGCCGAGAACGAGGGCTTTCACTGAAGGGGGCCTCTTCTTCTGTCTGGAGGAAGGACGGTGGTCGCCGGATCAGACCAGCGAGCGCAGTGCGAGGGTCTCGTCCCGCCCGGGGCCGACACCGATGGCGGAGATCGGTGCCCCCGCCATCTCCTCCAGAGTACGCACGTACGACTGTGCGTTCTTGGGGAGTTCGTCGAATTCCCGGACGGCCGTGATGTCCTCGGACCATCCGTCGAAGTACTCGTAGATCGGGGTGGCGTGGTGGAAGTCGGTCTGCGTCATCGGGATCTCGTCGTGGCGGACCCCGTCGACGTCGTAGGCCACGCACACGGGGATGCGCTCCAGGCCGGTGAGGACGTCGAGCTTGGTCAGGAAGAAGTCGGTGACGCCGTTGACGCGGGTGGCGTAGCGGGCGATCGGAGCGTCGAACCAGCCGCACCGGCGGTTGCGGCCGGTGGTCACGCCGTATTCACCGCCCTGGGTGCGCAGCCACTCGCCCTGCTCATCGTGGAGCTCGGTCGGGAACGGGCCGGAGCCGACCCGGGTGGTGTAGGCCTTCAGGATGCCGACGACCTTGGAGATGCGGTTGGGGCCGATGCCCGCGCCCGCGGCGGCACCGCCGGCGGTGGGGGAGGAGGAGGTGACGAACGGGTAGGTGCCGTGGTCGATGTCCAGGAGGGTGCCCTGGGAACCTTCGAGGTAGACGGTCTTGTCCTCGTCCAGCGCCTTGTTGAGGATCAGGGAGGTGTCGGCGACGTAGGGCCGCAGCTGCTCGGCGTAGCCCAGGTACTCCTCGATGATCGGCTCGGCCTCGAGGGCGCGCCGGTTGTACACCTTGGTGAGGAGCTGGTTCTTGTCGTGAAGGGCGAGCTCGATCTTCTTACGAAGGATCTTGGCGTCGAACATGTCCTGGACGCGCACGCCCTGGCGGGAGACCTTGTCGGCGTAGGCCGGGCCGATGCCGCGGCCGGTGGTGCCGATCTTGCCCTTGCCGAGGAAGCGCTCGCTGACCTTGTCGAGGGCCCGGTGGTAGGGCATGATCAGGTGCGCGTTGGCCGAGATGAGCAGCCGGGACGTGTCCACGTTCCGCTCCTGTAGGCCGCGCAGCTCCTCGAACAGGACCCCGGGGTCGATGACGACGCCGTTGGCGATGACGGGTACGACGTTGGGGGAGAGGATGCCGGAGGGCAGCAGGTGCAGGGCGTACTTCTGGTCCCCGATGACCACCGTGTGCCCGGCGTTGTTGCCACCCTGGTAACGGACCACATAGTCCACCTGCCCACCGACCAGGTCGGTGGCCTTGCCCTTGCCCTCGTCGCCCCACTGGGCACCCACGAGCGTGATCGCCGGCATTGGTCTCTACCTCTTCGCTCGATACCTGAACAGGGCTTTTCCCACCCCGGACATGGATCGGCCCCTGGCGCAAGGCAGCGACAGGGGCCGTTGCGTATTGAGGGTACACGACCAGTGGATCCTGGTCAGGTGCGCCTCGGGGCGTCTGGGACGCACCGTTCGGTGGTGCCGGATGGTGCGGGGGAGAAGGGACCGGGTCCCCTCCCCTGATCACCTCAGCCGTTGAGGGCCTTGTCCGCCTCGGGGCTGGACTCGCGCAGGAAGGTCGAGCAGCGCTCGGCCTCCTCGGCGTCGCCGATAGCCTCGGACGCCTTGCCCAGGGAGTGCAGCGCGCGCAGGAAGCCGCGGTTGGGCTCGTGCTCCCACGGGATCGGTCCGTGCCCCTTCCAACCGGAACGGCGCAGCTGGTCCAGTCCCCGGTGGTAGCCGGTGCGGGCGTACGCGTAGGCGGCCACCGGCCTTCCGTCGGCCAGGGCCAGCTCGGCCAGGCGCGCCCAGGCGGCGGAGTAGGACGGGAAGCGGCCGGCGACCGGGGTGGGGTCGTCGGCCGCGGCCAGGGCGTCGCGGGCTTCGGTGTCTTCGGCCAGACGTGTCTCGGGCGGCTCGTTCAGCAGGTTCTGGTGCAGGTTCATACCTCCCATCCTGCCATCGAGGTCAGTTCGAGTCCGCTCCCCGCCACCGAGCCCGAGCGGTGGAGCCGTGCGTCACCGCGTGCGCGGCCACCGCGGCCAAGGCGAGGCCGACCGCCAGCGCCGGAACGGTCGCCCCGGGTAGGAGGTCCGGGGCCCGCCAACCGTCGGAACCCACGTACGCGTACGGGCTCACCCGGTACAGGCCGGGAACCATGTTGCAGGCCGCCGCTCCCAGGAGGATCCCGGCGAGAACGAGCAGCCCGGAGGGCACCGCGTTCAGGAAGGGCGCCAGCAGGTACACGGCCGAGACCGCCAGCAGGACGTTCGTGACCAGTAACCACGAGTTCTGGGCATCCGCCGTGGTCGACAGCAGCGCCGGCGCCACGGTCGTGGACAGCAGTACGCCGAGCGCGGCCACCGCGGCCGCCCTGACCCGCGTCCGGGCCCCGCCCAGACGTTCCCACTCCCATAGACGAGGGCGGTTCGCCCGCACGCCCGCCGTGGCCGCGCACACGCACAACAGTTCGGCGATGGGGATCCGTTGTTCCTCGTTGGGCCAGTCGAACACCGCGATCGGAACCACGGCCCCGGTCAGGGCCAGCCCGAGCACCGTGGCCACGACGGCCGAGACCAGTGCGACGAGCATCGGAACCAGGGAAGGGCGTAGCGCTATGGCCACCACGGCAGTTCCTCCGGTTCCACCTCACACGCGGACAGACGCTCCCCGCTCCGGGCGATCCACGCACGGACCTCGTCGGGGTCGGCGTCGGCGAACAGGCCGTCCTCGGAGGTCTCGCCCTCGAACGCCCGCGAAGCGAGCCAGGACTGAAGGCCCGTTATCACGGCCGCCCTCCGTTCTCGGGCCTGCGCGTTCCGGTCCATGGCGGCCACACCCTCGGAACCGCACACGAACAGGTCCGGTACCAGCCACGCGGCCGCGTCCCCGGGCACCTGTTGGTACGGATCCCAACCTGGATGGACGCGCATCCAGAGCACCCCGTGAGCGGGACCGTCGAGTACTTCGCTGTCCCCGGTGGCCAGACCGTGGTCGCGAACCTCGTTCGGGAGGGCGTCGGCCTGCCCATGGGCGGCGAAGACCGGGGCGGCCAGGTCGATGATCAGGGCGAGTTCGTCCGCGTGCCCCTCGTGTACGCAGTAGCGGATCCCGTCGTGCTCCGAGCAGACCTCGTCTCCGTCGTGGGCGTAGGTCAGGAGCGGGAACGTGTACAGGTGAGGCAGGAGCGCGGCCGAGGCCAGGAGCACGACCCCCGACATGTGCGGGACCGAGAACCGCCGGGGGACACGTAGGAACCAGGCGGCCGTCCACGCCGCGATGGTCACCGTCAGAAGGAAGAACCCCAGTCGGTAGGAACCGAGCGGAACGCTCTCCCGCATGCCCACGAAGGGCACGAGCGGGAGCTGGAGGGACGTCGCCGTCCAGGGGTCGGCGACCATCGGTAGGGCGGTGAGCACGAAGACCGTGGCGATCGCCACGGGGACGCCGAACAGCCCGCGCGCGAACAGCCCGCACAGGTAGCCGAGCAGGGTGAGCGCCACGAAACCCGCCAGGGCGCCCAGCACCGGTATGGGGTCCACCACGCCCGCACCATGCGTGGCGACCGCGACGGTCAGCGGGATCAGTCCCACGAGGTAGGCACCCAGGCACCAACCGGTGACCGGCAGCGCGTGCCGCAGTGGGACATCCCGTCCCATGCGGGGCTGCCAGGGTTGGGCGAAGACCAGGCTCGCCCGGGTGAACCGGGCCGCCACCAGGGCCGCGGTCCCGGCCGCCACCACGACCGGCAGCCGGGCCTGGGCCCCCACCTGACCGGAGAGGTACACCCAGTCCAGGGCTCTCCAGGAGAGTGGGCTCCAGGTCCCGGCGAGGGTCAGGGCGAGGATCAGGCCGGCCGGGGCCAGGCACAGGAGCGGTGGGAGCGGCCAGAAGAGCGCGGACGCCTTCACCCGGCCCCGGAGCGTGGTCACGGACCCTCCCCGACCCGCTCGATCAGCCGGTCGTACGCCCGCTCGAACTCGGAGCCGTAGGGGCTTCCCCCGGAACCGTCCTCGATGAGCGCCTTCAACTCCGGGAAGGTGCCCTGGAACTCGATCCGTCCGCCCGCGAGTACCCCGACGCGGGAGCACAGGTGTGCGACGTCCTCGATGAGATGCGTGGAGACCAGTACGGTCCGTTCCTCGCCCAACCCGGCGACGACCTCGCGCACGCGGAGCCGTTGTCCGGGGTCGAGCCCGGCCGTGGGCTCGTCCAGGACCAGGACCCGAGGATCGTGGGCCAGTGCCGCGGCGATGCCGACGCGCTGACGCTGACCACCGGAAAGGGTGCGTGTGGGTCGGTCGGCGAGGGCGGACAGGTCGACGGACTCCAGCGCCCGTAGCGCCGCCGGCCCGCACTCGCGCCGATCCAGTCCGTGCACCCATGCCGCGTACGCGACCGTGTCCGCCACGGTCAGCTCACCGGCCAGGGAGAAACGCTGGGGTACGAACCCCAGTGTTCGACGGGCCCGGGACCGGCCGACCGTGGTGGACAGGTCCTGTTCCCCGATGAAGAGGTGTCCCTTGCGCACGGGGAGCAACGTCACGATGAGCGATAGCAGGGTGGTCTTGCCCGCCCCGTTCGGTCCGAGGAGCCCGGTGACACCGGGCTCCAGGGTCCAGGTCAGGTCGTTCAGGACCTTCTGGCGACCTCGATAGCCGAAGTCCAGTCCCTCAAGGGTGACCCGCATGGGTCCGTCCATTTCCATTCGTGAGGAGAGGGAACCTGAAACGAATTCCGGTCAGCACCTGTTGACCCTTCCGGACGACAGTTTGTTGCCGCTCGAACTCCTGGCCTCGGTGAAGTAGGTGCCGTTGCCGTCGCAGCCGCCCGATGCGGTGAGAGAGCCGTTGGAGAATCCGGTCCGGCTCGTCTCGGCCACGACCTTGTCGGGCCAGGCGGGGCGGTGCTTGCGTACCTGGACGGTCAGGGTCACGGTGCCACCACAACCGGCCCGGGATCCGCTTCCGGAGATGGTGCCACCCGAAACGCGGGGATTGTCGGCGCCCAGGCCACAGGCCGCCGCCGTTCGTTCCATCGCGCTTTCGCCCGGAGAGGAGGCCCAGGCGGTTCCGGCCACCGATGACCCGATGAGCACGGAACCGATCACGAGTGCGCCGATGGCGGCGATGCGTATCCCACGGTCACTGTCTTTCACATTTCCTCATTCCGCGCAGGGGAGGCGTGATGGTGGAATCCCCGAAACCCTATCGGGCGTAACCGTACGTTCGGGATCAGTGGCGGATCGCTGTGCCTTTTGTGTCGATGCGCGGTGAAATGCGGTGTCGGATTCTCCGTGCCGGGAATTCCAGGTCCGGGTCTCGGAGCGGTACGGAAAAGCCGGTGCCCGGTGACCGTTGTCGGTCACCGGGCACCGGTACGGGTCGCCGACGGGGCGGCGCCGTGGGGGGTACTACTTCATCTTGTTGCCGGCGGACTTCAAGTGCTGGGCCGCCTGGACGACGCGCTCGGCCATGCCGGCCTCGGCGACCTTGCCGTAGGCGCGGGGGTCGTAGAGCTTCTTGCTGCCGATCTCACCGTCGATCTTGAGCACACCGTCGTAGTTCTTCATGATGTGGTCGACGACCGGTCGGGTGTAGGCGTACTGCGTGTCGGTGTCGATGTTCATCTTCACCACGCCGTAGCCGATCGCCTCGTGGATCTCCTCCAGGGTGGAGCCGGAACCACCGTGGAACACGAAGTCGAAGGCGTTGGCCTTGCCGTGCGCGGCGGCGACGGCCTCCTGGGCGTTCTTCAGCACCTCGGGGCGCAGCTTCACGAAGCCCGGCTTGTAGGCGCCGTGCACGTTGCCGAAGGTCAGGGCGGTCATGTAGTAGCCCTTCTCGCCCAGGCCCAGGACCTCGGCGGTGCGCAGGGCGTCCTCCGGGGTGCTGTAGAGCTTCTCGTTGATCTCGCCGACGATGCCGTCCTCCTCACCACCGACGACCCCGACCTCGATCTCCAGGATGATGCGGGCCTCCTTGGCGGAGGCGAGCAGCTCATCGGCGATCTGGAGGTTCTCCTCCAGTTCGACCGCGGAACCGTCCCACATGTGCGACTGGAACAGCGGCTCTTCGCCCTTGGCCACGCGTTCCTTGGAGATCTCCAGCAGCGGACGGACGAAGCCGTCGAGCTTGTTCTTGGGGCAGTGGTCGGTGTGCAGGGCGATGTTCACCGGGTACTTCTCGGCGACGACGCGGGCGAACTCGGCGAAGGCGACCGAGCCGGTGACCATGTCCTTGACCGAGGCACCGGAGAGGAACTCGGCGCCTCCGGTGGAAATCTGGACGATGCCGTCGCTCTCCGCCTCGGCGAAGCCGCGCAGGGCGGCGTGCAGCGTCTGGCTGGAGGTCACGTTGATGGCCGGGTAGGCGAAGCCCTCGGACTTCGCGCGGCTCAGCATCTCGGTGTAGACCTCGGGGCTGGCGATGGGCATGGCTTGACTCTCCCTGGTTCGGCCTGGAGCGAGCGTCCGCCGGTGCCGTACTGCGCGTGCCGGCGGGACCCCACATGCGGTGCCCGGTGGAAGCCCGTCCGTCGGGGTGGCCCATGGGTCGTGCCGTGCGTGCGGGCGTCCACCAGGTGTCGTCACAAGTATCTCGAATCCCCGGAGCCGTTGAAAAGGTCTAGACCAAAACGCTCCGAGGCGTCGGCGTACCCGCAGCTTACGGGGGACGAACGGCGCTCGTCAGGAGGGGTGTGAGGGAAGTACGGATTACATCCCGTTTTGGGGTTCCATGTGAGCAAGCAGGAGCTTCGAGACGACTGCTGTCGCTTTTTGCCGTGATACGCGCTACATTCGTCGCCGTGGGAAGGCATAGGAATGATCCGCGAGGCGCCGGCCAGGTGATGGCCATCGTCGGAGCCGTCCTGCTATTGGTCACTCTTGTGGCCCTCGGCGGGTACTTCTTGTACCGATCGCTGCCCGGAACGGGTGCGGGCGTCAGCGCCAACGCCTCCGAGGCCGCGGCCGAGCCGGTGGACTCCAGCGACATGGGCGCTCTGTACATACGTGTGGTGGGCGAGTCCAGCGACGTGTTCGTCCGGGTACCCGGCGGCGACGTGCTCATGGACCAGGAACTACAGCAGGGCAACTCCGTGCACTACACGGAGAACGCACAAGGCCTCGAGGTCAGCATCGGAGACCCGAGCGCCGTCGAGGTCTACGTCAACGGCGTCGAACAGGACGTCTCCGACAAGGACCCCGACCACAGCTTCACCCTGACCCCCTGATTCGCCCCCAGACCCCCGATACCCTGAGCCCCGAGCACGCGATCCCTTCGAGGGCTCCGGGGCGGGGCCGGTCGAGACCCCGCCCGCCGAGGTCACACGTCCAGGTCGGACACCTCGAAGACGGGCCGGTACTCCAGACCCTCCTCCTCCAGGCGGGCACGCGCGCCACGGTCCACGATCAGCGCGACCGCCACCACCTCGGCCCCGGCCTCCCGCAAGGCCTCCACCGCGGTCAGCACCGAACCGCCGGTCGTGGAGGTGTCCTCCAACGCCAGCACTCGACGCCCCGCGACGTCGGGGCCCTCGATCCGACGCTGTAGACCATGTGCCTTGCCCGCCTTGCGCACCACGAAGGCGTCCAGCCTGCGCCCCCGCGCGTGCGCGGCGTGCACCATGGCGGTGGCCACCGGATCCGCGCCCAGGGTCAGACCGCCCACCGCGTCGAACTCCAGGTCCGCGACGGTGTCCAGCAGGACCGAACCGACAAGCGGCGCGGCCTCCCCGTCCAGGGTGATCCGGCGCAGGTCGACGTAGTAGTCGGCCTCCTTACCGGAGGAGAGGGTCACCTTGCCGCGCACGACCGCCTTATCGTTGATCTGGCGCAGGAGTTCATCACGTTCGCTCATGATCAGTGAGCCTAGAACACCCGGTGGGGGCCCGCGGAACCGGTATCCCACCTCGAAGGAGGCGACCTTGTCCGAGAGTACGGACGTCGTGAGGGTGGAGACCACCGTCGATGCTCGAGAGGGGGCCGAACGGTTGGCCGGTTCGGTCGTCGAACACCACCTGGCGGCGTGCGCGCAGGTGGGTGGACCCATCCGTAGTTTCTACCGCTGGGAGAACGCGGTGCGATCCGACGAGGAGTGGATGGTCGTGATCAAGACCACCGCCGACCGCCTGGACGACCTGGTCGCCCACCTGGTGGAGGCGCACCCCTACGACGTGCCCGAGATCGTCGCCGTGCCGGTCACCGGTGGAAACCCCGAGTACCTGTCCTGGGTGCGGGACGAGACCCGCGGGAGTGGCGACGCGTGATCGCCGTCCTCCTGCCCCCCACCCTCGGAGTGCCCTTCATCCTGCCCGGAGCGGAGAAGGCCCTCGTCGACACCGGACACCACCCGGTCCTGCCGGAGGTGATCGGCGACGACGCCCCACCGCACGGCGCCCGCTACGTGGCCCTCGCCAGCCTGGAGATCAACCGCCTGGTCGCCACGGAAGCGCCCATCGTCCTGGTGGCCCAGGGCGACACGGGTCCACTACTCGGTGCGGTGGGGGCCGCCCAGCGCGCAGCCCACCGTCCGGTCCTGGGCTACGTGCTGGTGGACGCTCCACTGCCACGCCCCGGAAGCCCCACACGCGCGGAGATCGCGCGTACCCAGGGGCTGGCCGACCTGCCCGTCCCGGACGAGGAACCCGGCACCTATCGGAGCGAGCACCTGCCCACCGTCCCGGATTGGCCGGACGCGCCCTGTGGATACCTGCTGACCGACCCCGCCTACGCCCATCCGGCGCATCTGGCCGGCATGCGCGGGTGGCAGGTCCAAGACGCGACGGCCGCCCCGGAAACGGCCGCCGAGGCGCTGGCGGAGCTCGTCGCCGAACTCTTGCGCTGAGCGGACAAAACCAGGTGACAGAGTGTGTCGGCGGCAGCAGAATTCCGGACATGATCGCCGACCACTTTCCCCCGATGGGGATACGCCTGACCACGCCCCGACTCACCTTGCGGATGCCGACCGACTCCGACCTCGTGGCGCTGGCCGAGGCCGCCGTGGCCGGTGTGCACGACCCGGACACCATGCCGTTCATCTTCCCCTGGACCGACCAGCCTCCGAAGCGGTTGGCCCAGGGCGTGATCCAGCACAACTGGCGGACCCTGGGGTCCTGGACACCCGAGTCGTGGTGCTTCAACGGGATCGTCGAGTTCGAGGGCCGGGTGGTCGGTATCCAGGACATGAGGGCCAGGGACTTCGCGACCCTGCGCCAGGTGGGCACCGGTTCGTGGCTGACCCGGAGCGCGCAGGGCCGTGGGATCGGTACCGAGATGCGCGCCGCCGTCCTGCACCTGGCGTTCGAGGGGCTCGACGCGCTGGACGCGACCACGGGCATGTTCGAGACGTCCCTGGCGTCCCAGGGCGTCACCCGAAAGCTGGGGTATCGGCCGGACGGCGTCCACTACGTCCAGGTGCGCGGTGAGCGGGTCCGGGAACTGCGGTACCGGTTGACCAGGCAGGACTGGGAGAAGCACCGGACGGTCCCGGTCGAGGTCGAGGGTTTGGAGCCCGCGCTGGCCCACTTCGGGCTGGGCGACCCGCCCGACTGACTTCACCCCCGTGTCTGGTGAAGGCGGTAGGGCGCGTGCTTTCCTTGACGGGTGCTCGCGCACGAGGCCGGACCGAACGGGGAGGCATGCGATGAACGACCACGTGCACGGAGGGTTCGTGCCGGGAGTTGCCTTCGGCATCCCGGCGGCCCCGTACGCGGTCACCCGGCCCGGGCCCCGTCAGCCCACCGCGCCCAACCACGCGCCGGGAAGCCCGAACGAACCGCTCTGGCCTCAGCCCGTTCCCCGGCCCATGCCCCGGAGACCCACCCGAGGTCCCCTCGCGGCCGACGCCTACGCTGATGCCTTCCTCAACGGAAGACCCCACCCGTACGCCGCCCCGCGTCACCCGGTGCGCCCGCGTTCGAGCCACCGATAGGCCCTCCCGGATACGGGCGAGGATCAGTCCTGCTCGGCTTCGCGGAGCTTTTCCCGGAGCCAGTCGGGGATGTGCTCGGGGTCCCGAGGAAATCGTTGAAGGTCGTTGTAATAGTCTATGGGGCTTGGCATTGGAGGCTCGGTCAGGGCCTCCTGGTCATAATTGAAATCGGTAGAGTAGGAAGCCGGTGGGGTGATATGATAGGTGGCTGAAAACCATGTTCCCTTGTCTGGTCTGCACATGGCATTTCGCAAGGATTCAAACTGCATGCTGAGTTTAGCTGAGATCCAAAAATGGTCTTTGGAGCCATTTGGCGTTATGGCGTAATTCCATATTTCTCCGAAGTGATCAATGAAGGCCGCAGTGCACTCGATCCTTTGCCACCCTTCGGGGGCAAACTCAAGAAGTATCTGACCAATCCTGTTGAGATGCAGGATCTCATCGGTTTTGTCCATGGATCTCTCCTCGAAGAGACGTTTTCGGAGGGCGTCGCCGGGTGCCATGGTCCCGGAACGCAAGAGTGTTCGACCGGTGTTCGGTTTGCTGGGGACGGGATCAGCCCTGATCGAGGAGGACGGTTGGACGAGGCGGGCGGCGTCGACGTGGGGGACTCTTGTGCTCAGTTCCATCATCGGGTCGGTCCCTAGCCCAAGTAGCCCATGAGTCCCTGGAAACGTCGCCATAGTTCCCGTGGTTCCCCTTCT
>NZ_BCSH01000053.1 GCF_001570765.1 Nocardiopsis listeri NBRC 13360
CCCACAACCAGCAGGACCACGACCCCCAGGCGCCCCACCACCCCTGGGGATCGCCCACCCCTGGGGATCGCCCACCCCTTGGGATCACTCATCCAGGGTACGGCGACCGTGCTGCGCGACCGCTACCTGGCGGTCCTCGAACTCCGGCTGGAGACGCGGCGACGGCCCGCCCTGCAACATGTGCTGTCCAGGCTGGAGCTCGCGGCGGTGGCCGACAGACACCACCAGGCTGCACGAGTCGCTGGACACACGAGTATCGCGGGCGGCCGTGAGGACCCTGTCCACGCTGCACGGCGGCGCTCTGTGCGCAACGAAGGACCCCTGAACGGACGAACCCGACACGTGGACCCTCGGTGGGCCTACGTGTCGGGTTCGCCGGAAAACGCCAGGGCGAAAGCTAGTCTCGGGTGATCATCCGCCCGTTCACGCTGTCCGCGGTGACCTCGACGCCGCGCAGCAACGTGCGGCGCACGCGGCCCTTGAGTTCGGCGCCGTCGTAGGCACTGACCGGGTTGCGGTGGGCCAGCTCACCCACGGACACCCGGAAGGACTCCTCCGGGGCGAACACGGCCAGGTCTGCCTGAGCGCCCACCTCGATGGCGCCCTTGCCCCGAACCCCGGCGACTCGCGCGGGCCCCTCCGACATCCACCGCACGACCTCGGCCAGGGGTACCCCTCGGCCGGCCGCCTCGGTCCACATCGCCGATAGCCCCAGTTGGAGCCCCGAGACACCACCCCAGGCGGTACCGAAGTCGCCGGTCTCCAGCTCCTTCAGATCCGCTGTGCTGGGCGAGTGGTCGCTGACCACACAGTCGATCAACCCGTCCCGTAGGGCCCGCCAGAGCAGGTCGCGGTTGGCCGAGTCCCGGATCGGCGGGCAGCACTTGTAGCTGGTGTCCCCCGCCGGGATCTCTTCCGCGGCCAGGGTCAGGTAGTGCGGGCAGCTCTCCACGGTGAGCGGTACGCCCTCCCGCTTGGCCTGGGCGATCAGTGGCAGCGCGGAGGCGCTGGACAGGTGCAGCACGTGCGCCCGTACCCCGGTGCGGCGAGCGGTGTCGATGACCCGGGCGATCGCCGTGTGCTCGGCCTCGTCGGGACGCGAGGCCAGGAAGTCCGCGTACTCGCGCCCGGACGCGGCGGGCGCCGAGTCCAGCACCGTGGGGTCCTCGGCGTGCACGATCAGCCGACCACCGAAGGCGTGGATGGCGGTGGCCGCCGTGTCCAGGTGTTCGGGGTCCAGGTGCCCGAACTCGTCCACACCGGAGGGAGACAGGAACGACTTGAATCCGAACACCCCCTCCGCCCACAGGTCGGCGAGGGCGCCGGTGGTGTCGGGTCCGGTGTTCTCGGGAACGGCACCGCCCCAGAACCCCACGTCGACGGCGAGTTTGCCCTCCGCCGCCGCCTTCTTCGCCTTGAGGCCGGCGGTGGTGGTCGTGGGCGGCACGCTGTTGAGCGGCATGTCCACGATGGTGGTCACCCCGCCCAGGGCGGCGGCGCGGGTCGCGCTGGCGAACCCCTCCCACTCGGTACGCCCTGGCTCGTTGACGTGCACGTGACTGTCGACCAGCCCGGGCAGCAGGACCTCGTCGTCGGCCGTCCGCAGCTCACGGCGGGAGCCGACGGCGTGGTCGGTCCCGGAGAGGACGTCGGTGATGCGCCCGTCGTCCACCACCACTGTGACGGGTCGCTCCCCTTCGGGAGTGAGGGCGCGGGCGGCCCGCACCACGAGTTCGTGTTCGCTCATCACTGTTCCTGTCCGACCCGGCGGGTGGCGAGGGCCTCGATGCCGGCGGCGTCGGTACCGCAGGCGTCGACGACCTCGGTCTCCTCCAGGGCACCGCACCGCAGGCCACGGGCCAGGACGGAGGCCAGGGCCTGGGCGGTGGCCGGTTCGTCCACGACGTTACCGGCGGCGTGACCGAGGTAGGCCTGCAAGCGCGCCGCTGCGGGGGCGAAGGCCTCGCGGTAGAAGGCGTAGTTGGCCAGGTAGCGGATGGGCAGCTGGTTGGGGTGCAGGTCCCAGCCCTGGTAGAAGCCGCGCTCCAGCGAACGCCGCACCAGCCCGGCGTGCAGGCGCCACGCGGAGTGGACCTCCTCGGGGGTACCGGCGGGCATGATGTTGCTGCCTCCGTCGGAGAGCCACACGCCGGTGCCGGCGGCGGCCACCTGCATGACGGACTTGGCGTGGTCGGCCACGGGGTGGGCCAGGCTCTGGTGCGCGGCGGTGATCCCGCAGGCCGCGCTGTAGTCGTAGGTGCCGTAGTGCAGGGCGGTGACGCGGCCCTGTCCGGCCTGGATCATCCGGGAGACCGCGACGGTGCCGTCGGGCAGCAGGATCGACTGGGGGGTCTCGATCTGTAGTTCGAAGCGAATCCGTCCCTGTGCCAGGTCGAGGTTCCTCTCCAGGCGTTCGCTCAGCCAGACCATGGCCTCGACCTGCTCCACCGAGGTGATCTTTGGCAGAGTGAGCACGAGGTTTTCTGGCAGGGATCCGTGTTCCTCCAGGAGGGTGCCCAGGAACATCCCCAGGGTGCGCACCCCGCGGTGTCGACCGGCGGCCTCCATTCCCTTCATACGGATGCCGAAGTAGGGCGTGGCCTCCCCCTTCGCCAGATCCGACGCGAAGGCACGGGCCACCTTGAGCACGTCCCGGTCCTCGGCCTCGTCACCGGGGTCGCCGTAGCCGTCCTCGAAGTCGGCGCGCAGGTCCTCGATGGGTTCACGGGCGAGTTTGCCGCGGACCAGGGGCAGGGCGTCGGCGACGGCGGCCTCACCGATGCCGGTGGCCGCTGCCAGGTCGGCGGCTTTGGGTGCGAACTCGTCGAGCGCGGCCAAGGCCTTGGCGCCCCAGTCGGCGGCGAGACCGGCCCCGACCTTGTCGGCGGGGACGTAGACGCTGTGGATCGGCTGGCGGCCGCCCTGATCGCCCGGGTACTCACGGTCCAGCCGGGCGTCGGCCTCGGCGAGCCGGGTGTCGAGTTCGGTGGCCAGGCCGCTCAGGCCAGGTGGGGTGTCACTCGCCACGTGGGGTGTCCTCCTCCGTCTGCGTCACCGGCCTCCACTCGAAGACCGGGCAAGTTTTCTACATGCGGATACTAACTTTTGCTATTCGGAAGAACAAGAGCTCTGGGGCGGCGAAAAACCATCATCGAGCGCTTCCTCGCGCGACGGAGAGCGAAAGACACCTTTCGTATTGCAGAATGAAGGCGTGACCGTAGCGGCCCTCAGCATGGGAGCACGACCCTTGTCAGCCTCACAGACCCCCCCTATGGACCAACCCCGTCCCGCCGCGGAGACGGCCCGTCGCCCCGGTGGCGTACAGTCCCTCGACCGTGCCTTCTCCCTGTTGGAGATCATGGCCGAGGCGGGTGGCGAGGCCTCACTGAGTCAACTCGCCGACTCTTCCGGGCTCCCTCTGCCCACCATCCACCGCATCATCCGCACGTTGGTCGGCAACGGCTACGTCCGCCAACTCCCGTCCCGCCGATACGCCCTGGGCCCGCGCCTGATCGGGCTCGGTGACAAGGCCGCCCAGATGCTCGGCACGTGGGCCCACCCCCACCTCGCCCAGCTCGTCGATGACCTCGGTGAGACCGCCAACCTCGCCATGCTCGACGGTGACAAGGTCATCTACGTGGCGCAGGCCCCCTCACCGCACGCGATGCGCATGTTCACCGAGGTGGGCCGGCGCGTCCTGCCGCACTCGGCGGGTGTGGGCAAGGCCCTGCTGTCCCAGCTGAGCGACGAGGAGGCGCTGGCCACCGTACGGCGTACCGGCATGCCCGCCGCCACCGAGCGCACCATCACCGACCCGGACGCCTTCCTGACCGAACTCCACCGCATCCGCGAGGCCGGATACGCCATCGACGACGGCGAACAGGAGGTCGGTGTGCGCTGCGTGGCCGTCCCCGTCAAGGGCGCCCCCTCGGGCATGGCCGTCTCCATCTCCGGCCCCGAAGCCCGTGTGAGCTGGAAGTTCGTCGACCGGGCCGCACCCATCGTGCGAAGCGCGGCCACCCTCCTGGCCACCGACCTCAACAACCAGTCCTGAGGTGCCCATGACGAGGGGCCCTGACCGATTGAACTGGTCAGGGCCCCTCGTCATGGCACAAGGAGTCGTTCGTTCGTGCGCCGCACCCGCCCCACGGGGATGATGCGTTCGGGTCCGGAGAGGCTGGGTTTGTTTCAACACCGTGCGAGAGGAGTCGAGCCGCGAGCGAGGAACGAGCTTGATTCGCGCCTGTGCGCGTCAGCGCTCCGTTGGGTCGGTGGTGGGTGACGGGCGGGCGTGGACGACGATGCCGTGTTGCTTGAAACCCGAATCCCTCTGCAAAGACCCCGAACACGCCCTGAAGCGCTAGCGGAAGAGCAAAAGAACTAAGACTGTTGGTCGAATCCCAGCTTGCGCAGCTGCTTGGGGTCACGCTGCCAGTCCTTGGCCACACGCACCCGCAGATCCAGGAAGACCCGCTGCCCCAGCAGACCCTCGATCTGCTTACGGGCCCGAGAACCCACGTCCCGCAGCCGCGAACCCTTGGAGCCGATCACGATCGCCTTCTGGCTGGAGCGCTCCACGTACAAGGACGCGTAGATGTCCACCAGTTCCTTGCCGGGCTTGGTGTTCTCTCGCTCGAACATCTCGTCCACGACCACCGCGATGGAGTGCGGCAACTCGTCGCGCACACCCTCCAGGGCGGCCTCGCGCACCAGCTCGGCCACGAGCATCTCGTCGGGCTCGTCGGTGAGGTCGCCGTCGGGGTACAGCGGCGGCCCCTCCGGCAGGTGCGAGCAGAGCACCTCGGCGGCGGTCTCGAGTTGGAAACCACTCTGTCCGGACACCGGCACGATGTCGGCCCAGTCGCCCAGCTCGTTCACTGCCATCAGGTGTTCGCCGAGCGCGCTCTTGTCGACCAGGTCGGCCTTGGTCACCATCGCCACCACGGGGGTGTCACGCTGGGCGGCCAGCTCCTTGGCGATGTAGGTGTCGCCACGGCCGATCGGTTCGTTGGCCGGCAGGCAGAACACGATCACGTCCACCTCGACCAGCGTGGACCGCACCAGGGAGTCCAACCGCTCCCCCAACAGGGTGCGGGGTTTGTGCAGTCCGGGGGTGTCCACGATGATCAGCTGCGCTTCAGGGCGGTGCACGATCCCGCGCACCGTCCGCCGCGTGGTCTGGGGACGGTTGCTGGTGATCGCCACCTTCTGCCCGACCAGCGCGTTCATCAGGGTGGACTTGCCGACGTTGGGTCGGCCCACGAAGCACGCGAAACCGCTGCGGAAACCCTCCGGGTAGGAGAGCGGTTCCAGTGGAACGCGGAGCTTCTCGAGGTCGAGATCGTTCATCGGGTCCTTCTCAGCGCCGGGTGATGCTCGCGGGCACCCCGTCGGGGGCCGCGATCACCAACACCTGGGTCTTCAGGTCGTCCGCCACAGCGCGGTCGTCCTCGGTCAGCTCCTTGGCCTCGGTGACGACCACCGCGGCCTCCAAGGCGGAGGCCTCGCTGGAGGCCGCCGCGGCCACGGCGGCCTGGAGCGCGGACAGGCGCAACGAGCTCAACGACACCGTCGTGGCCACGTACGTGCGGCCGGTCTCATCGCGCACCGCGGCGCCCTCAGCGGTCGCGTTGCGTGCCCGGGAGGCGCGCGCGAGCGTGATGAGCTTGGTGTCCTCGGGGTCGAGCCCCGTCGTGTCCGTCACTGGTCCGTGCTCCTTACGTTCTCTTCCTTGCCCGCCTCGGGGCCGGAGTCCTCCTCCGGCAGCCGCTCCACCAGGATGGTCGTCATCCGGTTGCGGCGGCTGCTCTTGCCCTCCAGCGTGAGCCTGAGTCCAGCGTATTCGGCCTGCGCCCCTCCGGCGGGGACCCGGCCCAGCACGAACGCGACGAGTCCGCCCACGGTCTCCACGTCCGACACCTCGAGGTCGAGTTCGGGGAAGAGTTCGGCGAGCTCGCCCAGCGGAAGGCGGGCGGTCACCCGAACCCGGGATTCGTCCAGTCGCTCCACCGGCGGGATCTCGTGGTCGTACTCGTCGGTGATCTCCCCGACGATCTCCTCCACGATGTCCTCGATGGTGACCAACCCGGCGGTCCCGCCGTACTCGTCGATGGCCACGGCCACGTGGTTGCGCTGCTTCTGCATCTCGCGCAGCAACTCGTCGATCGGCTTGGTGTCGGGGACGTAGGTGGCCTGCCGCATCACGTCGCCCGCGGTCAGCGGCACGTCGTCGGCGCCGCCGGCGGCGGCCGCCCAACGGTCGCGCAGCCGCTCCACCAGGTCCTTGAGGTAGAGGATGCCGACGACGTCGTCCTCGTCCTCACCCGTGACCGGGATACGCGAGTAGCCACTTCCCAGAGCGAGGGTGAGCACCGCGTCGGCGTCGGCCTCGCGCGCGGTGAAGACGATGTCGGGCCGGGGCACCATCACCTCGCGCACGGAGGTGTCGTCGAGCTTGAACACGGAGTGGATCATCTGCCGTTCCTCGGCGTCGATGACCTCACCCCGTTCGGCCAGGTCCACCAGCTGCCGCAGTTCGATCTCGGTGCTGAAGGGACCCTCTCGGTCGCCCTTGCCGCGCGGGGTGAGCGCCCGGCCCGCCCCCACCAGCAGTCGGGCCAAAGGGCCCAACACGACCTGCACCGGGTGGATGATCGCGGCGCTGAACCTGGCGACGGGTCCGGCGAACTGCCGGCCGAGGATGCGCGGGGTGACCGCGATCAGGACGCACTCCACCACGATCATCACGACGGCGGTCAGGATGATCGCGGGCCAGCCGATGCCCAGCAGGAACACCATGCCGATCCCGGCGGCCAGAACGGCGCACACCTCGCACACCACGCGCAGGAACAGCAGCATGTTGAGGTGCGCGGTGGGGTCCGCGGCCACCCGTTCCCAGGCGGGGCTCGCCTTGACGGCCCGCTCGCCGTAGGTCGCCTCCAGACCGACCGCCACCACCCGTGTGACGGCGACCTCGGCGGCCACGAGGAGTCCTGCCAGCGCTATCAGTGCCAGTGCGACGACCAGTGCCAGCGCCCATTCCCAGGGCTCCCCGGTGCTCACCGGTGCAAGGTCGGGCCAAAGCGCGCTCATCGTGCGGTCTCGTCCCCTTCGAGCTCTTCCTTTCGCGCGTCCTCACGTTCGCGCCAGGAGGCCAGGATCTCACCTTGGAGCCCGAACATCTCCTTGTGCTCGTCGGGCTCGGCGTGGTCGTAGCCGAGCAGGTGCAGGATGCCATGGGTGCACAGCAGGTCGATCTCGGCCTCGGTGCCGTGTCCGGCTTCCTCGCCCTGGCGTTCGGCGACCTGAGGACAGATGATCACGTCACCGAGCACGCCGGGGTCGCTGGTGCGGCCGGGCCCACCGGGACGGAGTTCGTCCATGGGGAAGGAGAGCACGTCCGTGGGTCCGGGCTCGTCCATCCAGCGCACGTGCAGGTCGGTCATCGGTCCTTCGTCCACCAGCACGACGGAGAGCTCGGCCAGCGGGTGGACGCGCATGGCGTCGAGCACGTGCCGGGCGAGTCGGGAGAGCCTCGCCTCGTCCATGCCGGAGACGCCGGACTCGTTGGCGACGTCGATACTCATCGGTTGCGGGTGCCTCACTTGATCGATGGTGGTCGGCGGTGCGGCCGCCGGGCGTTCTCGCGAGAACGCCGTATCCGACAGCGGTGGGCCCGCGCGCTCGGCGGGCCCACCGGCCGGTGTCGTTGCGTACTCTTCCTCAGTCTGCCCGTTCCGGGTCGTCCCCGGAGACGTCCTCTCCTCGGGCGTGGCCCGCGGGTCGGCGCCCGCGCCGCGGCCGCGACCCACCCGCGTCGCCGCCGCGCCGGCTCTGAGCGGCGTCGTAGCGGCCATAGGCGTCGACGATCTGCCCCACGAGCCTGTGCCTGACGACGTCCTCACTGGTCAGCCGGCAAAAGGCGATGTCGTCGATATCACGCAGGATGTTCTCGATGGTGCGCAGTCCGCTGACCTGACCACCGGGCAGGTCCACCTGGGTGACGTCACCGGTGACCACGATCTTGGACCCGAACCCCAACCGCGTCAGGAACATCTTCATCTGTTCCGGCGAGGTGTTCTGCGCCTCGTCCAAGATGATGAAGGAGTCGTTAAGGCTTCTGCCACGCATGTACGCCAGGGGGGCGACCTCGATGGTGCCGGCGGCCATCAGCTTGGGGATGGAGTCCGGGTCGAGCATGTCGTGCAGGGCGTCGTAGAGCGGACGCAGGTAGGGGTCGATCTTGTCGTAGAGGGTGCCGGGCAGGAAGCCCAGGCGTTCACCGGCCTCGACCGCGGGGCGGGTGAGGATGATCCGGTTGACCTCCTTGTCCTGCAGGGCCTTGACCGCCTTGGCCATCGCCAGGTACGTCTTGCCGGTACCCGCCGGGCCGATGCCGAAGACCACGGTGCGCTGGTCGATGGTGTCGACGTAGCGCTTCTGGTTCAGGGTCTTCGGTCGGATGGTCTTGCCCCGGTTGGACAGGATGTTGGTGGTGAGCACGTCCGCGGGGCGTTCGTTGCCCGGGGCGCTCAGCATGTGGATCATGCGCTCGATGGTGTCCGGGGTGACGTGCGTGCCGCTCTTGGCGAGTTCGATGAGCTCTTCCACGAGGCGGACCACGACGGCCGTCTCCTCGGGGTCTCCCTTGATCGTGAACTCGTTGCCGCGAACGTGGATGTCACTGTCGAAGGAGCGCTCCAGCACTCGGAGCAGTTCGTCACCCGAACCGAGCAGACTGATCATCGTGTGTTCGTCCGGCACCACGACCTTGACCTGGCTGCCGGTGTCCGGGTTCGTGTGAGTTGAATCGGCCATGGTGTGGCCTTACGGCCGCTGTCCCTACCCTTCGGTCACAGACCCCTCGTCGGGGCCGGGTCCCGGGCCAGGCACCGCGGTCGACGGCGCCGTTCCGGCTCACCACGGGGGTTCGGTACGCCCGAAGTGGTCGGTGGGGCCCTGGGTTCGAGTCTACCAAGGCGGATCGGGCGGACTCGAGGAGTTTGTTCACGCCCCACCGGCACTTCCGGCCGCTTATCCGGGGGGCCAGTTCAGGCCACGACCTCCCAGGACGTGCGCGTGGAGGTGGAACACGGTCTGCCCGGCACCCGCACCGGTGTTGAAGACGAGCCGGTAGCCCGTCTCGTCGATGCCCTCGGCCACGGCCACCTCGTGGGCGTCCCGGACCAGGGCGTCCAGCAGGCCGGTGTCGCGGGCGGCCGCGGAGGCCGCGTCGGGGTGGTGCTCGCGCGGGATCACCAGGACGTGGGTGGGCGCTTGGGGGTTGATGTCACGGAAGGCCACCGTCCGCTCTCCCTCGCGGACGATCTCCGCCGGCACCTCCCCCTCGACGATCTTGCAGAAAAGGCAGTCGGGGTCGGCCATCGCACACCTTCCATCATGGGACCCGCGCCGTGCGGCGGGGCCCGTACCCGGTTCGTCCGTGGACCATGATGCCGCAGTGGCCCGTAGGTCGCAGGGGACACATGGAAGAGATGAACCCTCAACCTTTCCGGGACCGTTCCGATCCCGGCTCGCCCCACGGAAGTGGGATACGGCACGATAGGCTTGGATTCCATGCGCGTCGAAGTGTCCATTCCACCTGCCCTTCGGCCGGATCCGACGCGTTCGGACGGGATCGCACGACTACCTGGAAAAGAAGAGGTATGCCCTTTCGTAAACCCCGCGACAAGGGTGTGCGTCGAACAGACGTGACGACAGAAACCATGGTTGCCGGGGCCGGCACCGCGCCGCTCTCGGTCGAGTGGGACGCGGACCACGCCGTGACGGAGCTCTATCGAGAGCACTACCGTCCACTCGTTCGACTCGCCACCCTTCTCGTCCGGGACCACGCGACCGCCGAGGAGGTCGTCCAGGACGCCTTCGTGGCCATGCACGGAGCCTGGCGCCGCCTGCGGGACCCCAACAAGGCCCTCTCCTACCTGCGTCAAGCGGTGGTGAACAAGGCCAGGTCCGTCCTACGTCACCGCGCCGTGGTCGAGAAGCACGCCCCCAAGGCCCTGCCGGACGCCCCCAGCGCCGAGCACGGGGCCATGAACCTGTTGGAACGCGAGGCCGTGATCCGCGCCCTGCGTAAACTTCCCACCCGCCAGCGAGAGGCCATCGTGCTCCGGTACTACGGTGACCTGTCCGAAGCACAGATCGCCGATGCCATGGGCATCAGCCGAGGCGCGGTCAAGAGCCACACCTCCCGTGGTGTCGCCGCGCTCCGCTCTGCACTGGAGCACACCTCATGAGCAGCCCCAACGATCCGAACAAGATGGAGTTCGAGGACCGACTCCGGCAGGCCCTGCGCGCCTCGGCCGACGAATTCACACCGTCGGCCGAGGGACTCAATCTGATCCGTGAGCGCACCGAACGTCGCCGTGGCGCGCTCTGGTTCGGTCTGCCCTGGCTACGCCCCGTCGCCGCGGTGGCGGGGGCCGTGCTCATCGCCGGTTCGGTGATCATGTCGAACCCCCAGGTGCGCGACCAGGTGATGGAGATCGTGCCCGCCGGAGCGGACCGCGAGGACACTTCGCCCGCCGCCGGTGGGGATCGGGACGGTGACACGTCCGCTTCGTCCACCGCGAGCGACTCCGCGACCGGGACCAGCCACCCCACCGAGAAGCCCGAAGAGGGTTCCAAGGCCTCCCCTTCCCCCGAGGGCGAGGAGGACACGGAGGAAGAGGGCCTGGAGTCCACCTCCTCCTGCCCGCCCAAGGACGAGGGCACGCCCACGGCGACCGACTCCGAGCGGGACGAGGAAGAGCGGAACGCGGCTTCGGCCGATCCCGAGTGCGACCCGGAGCAGGAGCCGACCGAGGAACCGACCGGTCCCGGCACCGCCCCCGGCACCGACCCGGAGGACGACCCCGAGGACGACGAGTCCCCCGGTGGCGGCACCCCCGGTAACGGAAGCGGGAACAACGGCGGCAGCGGTACCGAGGAGGAACTTCCCAGCGCCCAGTGACCCCGGTGGCGTGAGGACTCCGGTGGTATGAGGCCGAGAACGAGAAGAGGGGGTCCCGCGCCGGGCGCGGGACCCCCTCTTCTCGTTCTACCAGCGCCCTGTTCGCGCCTGGAGCAGCGACAGTGCCGCCACTCCCGCCGTGGAGGTGCGCAGGACCGAATCGCCCAGCAGCGCCCGGACGGCGCCCGCCTCGTCGAACGCGGCGAGCTCCGCTTCGGACATCCCTCCCTCGGGCCCCACCACCAGTACGACCTCGGTGACGGGGTCCGGCAACGGCAGTCGGGACAGCCGTTCGGTCGCGTCCTCGTGCAGGACCACCGCCAGGTCGGCCTCGGCCAGCAGCGCCGCCGCGCCCTTGCGGTCGACGGGTTCGGCGACCTCGGGCAGGCGCGCCCTGCGGGCCTGCTTGCCGGCCTCCCGTGCCACGGCCCGCCACTTGGCGAGGGCTTTGGCGCCCCGGTCGCCCTTCCACTGGGTGACGCACCGTTCCGCGGCCCAAGGGACGATGGTGTCGACCCCGACCTCGGTCATCGTCTCCACCGCGAGCTCCCCCCGGTCCCGCTTGGGCAGGGCCTGGAGCACCGTCAGGCGGGGACGCGGCCCGGGTTCGTCGAGGCGTTCGAGAACCCGGCACAGGAGGGCCTCCTTGCCGACGACCTCCACCACCTCACACCGCGCCCGCAGGCCGAGACCGTCGGAGAGATCGACGGTCTCGCCCTCACGGACGCGTCGGACCGCGGCGGCGTGCCGCCCCTCGGGCCCATCGAGCCGAATCCGGTCGGCGGTCAGTGCCGCGGTGTCGACCAGGAAGACCGGTGGGGTCACTTGCCTGCGCCGAAGGCGTCGCGGATCTTGGAGAAGAAGCCGCCGTGGCCGGGGCTGAACCGGCCCGGATTCTGGTCCTCCCCGCGTAGTTCGGCGAACTTGCGCAGCAGGGCCTCCTGCTCCTCGTCGAGCTTGCTCGGCGTCTCCACGTCCACCCGGATGCGCAGGTCGCCCCGTCCACCACCGTCGAGGTGGCTGACGCCCTTGCCGGGAAGGGTGATGACGTGTCCGGAGTTGGTGCCCGGGCGCAGGTCGATGTTCTCGGTGCCGTCGAGGGTGTCGAAGGCGAAGGAGGCGCCCAGCGCGGCCGCGGTCATCGGCACGGCGATGGTGCAGTGCAGGTCGTCACCGTGACGCTCGAAGGTCGGGTGCGACTTCTGGACGATCTCCAGGATGATGTCGCCGCGCGGCCCGCCGTTGGGGCCGACCTCGCCCTCTCCCGCGAGCTGGATGCGGGTGCCGTCGTCGACACCGGCGGGGATCTTGACGGTGCGGGTGACCTTCTCGCGGACCCGCCCCTCTCCGGCGCAGTCGCCGCAGGGGTTGGTGATGACCGAACCCTGGCCCGAGCACTGCGGGCAGGGGCGCGAGGTCATGACCTGGCCCAGGAAGGAGCGCGTGACCTGGGATACCTCACCCTGGCCATGGCACATGTCGCAGGTGGTTCGCTGTGAACCGGCCGCCGTCCCCTCACCCTGGCAGGTGTCGCACAGGATGGCGGTGGGGAAGGTGATCTCCTTGCTGACGCCGAACGCGGTCTCGACCAGGTCCAGCTCGATGCGGATCTTGATGCTGCGTCCGCGCCGGACCCGCTCGCGCGGGCCCCGCCCACCGGGCTGGCCTCCACCGAAGAAGGCGTTCATTATGTCGTCGAAGGCGAAGCCGCCCGCGCCACCGAAACCGCCGGCGCCGCCACCGCCTCCGCCACCCGGGGCGAAGGGGTCGTGACCCATGTCGAACATCCGACGCTTGTTCTCGTCGGAGAGGACCTCGTAGGCCTGGGTCACCTCTTTGAAGCGATCCTGGGTCGCCGGGTCGGGGTTGACATCCGGATGCAGCTCGCGCGCGAGCCGCCTGTACGCCTTTTTGATCTCGTCCTTGGACGCGTCGCGACGCACCCCGAGAACCTGGTAATAGTCTCTGGCCACTGAGTTACTGTCCTGCCAAAATCTGTCCGACATACCGAGCCACCGCACGGACGGCGCCCATCGTCCCCGGGTAGTCCATCCGGGTGGGTCCCACCACACCGATCTTGGCCAGCGACTGGTTTCCCACACCGTAGTCGGCCGACACGATGGAGGTGGATCGAAGGCCCTCGTGGAAGTTCTCGGCGCCGATGCGCACCGTGAGCATCGAGGGGTCCTTCGCCTCACCCAGCAAACGGATGAGGACCATGTTCTCTTCCAGTGCTTCGAGCACGTCCCGCAGACTCGCCGCGAAGTCGACCGCGGCGAGGTTGGCGGTTCCCGCCAGTACGATCTTCTCCTCGTGTCGTTCGACGAGGCTCTCCAGCAGGACCGAGAGGACGGCGACCGCTACGGGCCGGTCCTCCGGAGCGACCTGCGCGGGGAGGTCGTCCACCGCGTCCGGGACGTCACCGAGGTGCTTCCCGGATATGGCGCGGTTGAGCATGTTGCGCAGATCGTCGACCACCTTCTCGTCGACGACGCCCAAGCCATCGATGACGCGCTGTTCGACCCGTCCGGTGTTGGTGATGACGACCATCATGATGCGTTGGCCGCCCAAGGGTACGAGTTCCACGTGCTGCACCGACGAGCGGGTCAGCGACGGGTACTGGACGATCGCGACCTGGCGGGTGAGCTGCGCGAGCAACCGCACCGTGCGGGCGACGATCTCGTCGAGGTCCACGGCACCGCCGAGGAAGGACTCGATGGCGCGGCGTTCGGCGGCCGAGAGCGGCTTGACCGATGAGAGCCGGTCCACGAACAGGCGATATCCCTTGTCCGTGGGCACTCGCCCCGCGCTGGTGTGCGGCTGGGCTATGTACCCGTCCTCCTCCAGCGCGACCATGTCGTTGCGGATGGTCGCCGGGGAGACGCCGAGCGGGTGTCGGTCGGCCAACGACCTGGAACCGACGGGTTCGTTGGTGTTGACGAAATCCTCGACGACGGCACGCAGGACCGCGAGCTTGCGCTCATCCAGCAACTCGCCACCTCCTGGCACTCCGTGGTCCTCAGTGCTAATTCTATGCCCGACCGCAAACGCGTGTGGGTACCCGCCGGTAGTAACACGGGAGCGAGGCGATCTTCTTCCCGTCGTATCGGCGACGTGCGCCACCCGACCACGTGGGTCCCGGGCCCGCCACCAGTACACTGCGGCACCGTGGTTACCAATGGAACCGGCCGTTACGGCCGCGACGTTCTGGCCGGAGACCGGCGACTCCCCAAGAAGGGCACGGTGCCCGAGATCCCACTCGACCGTGACCTGGTGGTCGAGGACGCCGACGAGACGTTCTGTGGGGCGGTGGTGTCCTGGGACAAGGCCACGGTGACCCTGGAGGACCGTGACGGTGGTCGGCGGGTGTTCGAGTTGGCCCCCGCCGCGTTCCTGGTGGACGGGAAACCGGTGACGCTGGTGCGCCCCACCGCGAAGCCGAAGGGCCCGTTGCGCAGCGCCTCGGGTTCGATCGCGGTGACCGGCGCGCGGGCGCGTACCGCGCGGGAGAGCCGTATCTACGTCGAGGGCGCGCACGACGCCGAGCTCGTGGAGAAGGTGTGGGGTCACGACCTGCGGGTGGAGGGCGTGGCCGTGGAGTTCCTGGAGGGTGTGGACGACCTGCCCGCGGTGGTGGCGGAGTTCGCCCCCGGGCCGGGGCGCCGGTTGGGTGTGCTGGTGGACCACCTGGTGCCGGGGTCCAAGGAGAGTCGTATCGCCGAGCGGGTGCGCGGCGAGGACGTGCTGGTGGTCGGACACCCGTATGTGGACGTGTGGCAGGCGGTCCGGCCGGGCGCGGTCGGGATCCGGGCCTGGCCGCGGGTGCCGCGCGGACTCCCGTGGAAGGAGGGGGTCGTGGACGCCCTGGGGTGGCGGATGGAGACGGGTGAGGCATGGCGCCGCATCCTGGGCTCGGTGCGCGGCTACGGCGACCTCGAACCCTCCCTGTTGGGACGTGTCGAGGAGCTCATCGACTTCGTGACGGGCCCCCATCCCCTGCAAGACTAGGCTTGCGGGACCACCGGCCCCATCATTCGGGCACGTCCGATCAGCATCCCCGACAGCGGATCCAAGGAAGAGCATGAGCGAGACCCCGTCGAACCCCCCGCCCCCGGGCGAGCCGCAGGGGCAGCAACGGCCTCCGCTGCGGCCACAGGCTCCGCAGGCGCCCCGGCAGCAGGGCGACCCGGGCCACGGACAGCAGTACCGGCCGCAGCCACCGCAGCAGGCCCCGCAGCAGCAGTACACGCAGCAGCAGCCTCAGCAGGGACAGCCGGGTCTCGCCCCGCCCGCACCCATGCGGCCCGCCGACTACGTGCAGCAGTACGCCCAGCGGCCGCAGGCACCCCGGCAGGGGTTCGCCCCACAACCCCAGCAGGTTCCCGGGCAGCAGCCCTACGTTCAACAGGGGTACGCGCAGCAGCCCCAGCGGTCGAGCGGCGACGATGGCGTCCTGGTCGCGATGTCGGCGCACCTGACCGGCTTCATGATCGCCTTCCTCGGCTGGATCCCGCCGCTGGCCATCTACTTCGCCAAGCGCAACACGTCGCCGTTCGTGCGGCACCACGCCGCCGAGGCCGCGAACTTCCAGATCATGATGCTGATCCCTTACGTGTTCACGGGGGTTCTGTACGTTGGTCTGGGTATCTTCTTCGGGAACCTGGTGTGGATCGGTTCCCTTCTCATTGCCCTCGTATGGATCCTTTCCATCGTCTTCGGCGTCCTAGGGGCCTCAGGCGCGAACAAGGGGGCGTGGTACCGCTACCCGTTCAGCATCCGACTACTCAAGTAGATACAGTTCTCGCACCGACAAGGAAACCGAGCCATGTCCTACCCCAACGGCCCATCGCCGGAGGACCCCTACTCCCAACAGGGCGACCCTTCTGGCCAACCCGGCCGGCCCTCGGGCGGCTATCCCGCGCACGACCAGGGCGGGGGATACCCGCCCCCGCCTCCGCCGCCCGGTCAGCCCGGTTATGGCCAGAGCGGCCCGCAGCAGCCCGGTTACGACCAAGGTGGTTACGGCCAGGGCGGCTACCCTCCGCCTCCCGGCTACGACCAGGGTGGTTACGCTCAGCAGGGCCAGTACGGCGGCTACGCCCCGCACCCCGGCATGCCGGGGTCCTCGGCGACCACCGGTCAGCCCAACCAGGACGAGCGCACCATGGCTCTGCTCAGTCACCTGAGCGGCATCCTGCTCTGGTTCATCGGCCCACTGATCTTCTTCCTGATCAAGAAGGACGAGTCCCCGTTCGTTCGTGACCAGGCCGCCCAGGCGCTGAACTTCCAGCTCCTCCTGTTGATCGGCTACCTGATCTCGGCGGTGCTGTACATCATCTTCATCGGGGCCATCCTGCAGCTGGCCGTGTGGGTGTGCGCGGTCGTCTTCGGCATCCTCGGCGGCATCGCGGCCAACAAGGGCGAGTGGTACCGCTACCCGTTCAACGTCAGCTGGGTGAAGTAGTCTGCGGCGACGACGGGGGCTCGGCTCGGGTCGGGCCCCTTCGTCGTGTCCGGGCCCCGCGGTCGTGCGCGACCTCAGGTGAGGTCGC
>NZ_BCSH01000054.1 GCF_001570765.1 Nocardiopsis listeri NBRC 13360
CTCAGGTGAGGTCGCGCACGACCGCGTCGGCGAGCAGACGGCCTCGGCGGGTCAGGGCTGCGTATCCGCGGGCGTGGGCGCCGGGTTCCAGCAGCCCCTCCCCCACCAGGCGTTCGGCGGTGGTCAGACCGGAGGCGTCGAGCAGCTCCAGGGGACAGCCCTGTTCCATCCGCAGTTCGAGCAGGACGCGTTCGAAGCGGCGCTCGTCGTCGGTGAGGATCTCCCTGGCCTGTGCCGGTGTCTCCCGGGCGGCCAGGCGCGCGGCGTAGGCCGCCGGGTGCTTGACGTTCCACCAGCGGGTGCCACCGACGTGGCTGTGCGCGCCGGGGCCCACGCCCCACCAATGCCCACCGGTCCAGTACAGCGAGTTGTGCGCGCTGCGGCCCTCGGGCGTGCGGGCCCAGTTGGACACCTCGTAGGGGGTGTATCCGGCGGCGGCCAGGGCCTCGTCGGCCATGAGGTAGCGGTCGGCCATGGTGTCGTCGTCGGGTTCGGTGAGTTCGCCGCGGCGCACCCGGGCGGCCAGTCGGGTGCCCTCCTCGACGATGAGCGAGTAGGCGGAGACGTGGTCGGGGCCGGCGCCGATCGCGGCCTCCAGGGACGCCGCCCAGTCGTCGTCGCTCTCGCTCGGGGTGCCGTAGATCAGGTCGAGGTTGACGTGCTCGAACCCGGCCTCACGTGCCCAGGCCACGCACTGTTCGGGTCGTCCGGGCGTGTGGCCTCGCTCCAGCACGCGCAGGACGTGCGGGCGGGCGCTCTGCATGCCGAAGGAGACCCGGCTGAAGCCGGCCTCGCGCAGGCGGCGCAGGTAGTCGGGGGTGACCGTCTCCGGGTTGGCCTCGGTGGTGACCTCGGCGTCGGGGGTGAGACCGAAGCGGTCCCTGATGGCGGCCAGTACGCTCCCCAGGTCCTCGGCGGGCAGCAGGGTGGGCGTTCCGCCTCCGATGAACACGGTGCTCACCGGGGGGCGCTCGCCGGTCAGGACCCTGTCGGCGAGGTCGATCTCGGCGATGGCCTGTTCGGCGTAGGTCTCGCGGGAGGAGGTGGCGGTGCCGTCCCGGGAGACGAGTTCCTCGGCGGTGTAGGTGTTGAAGTCGCAGTAGCCGCAGCGGGTGACGCAGAAGGGCACGTGGACGTAGAACCCGAGGGGCCGGTCGCCGAGTTCGGCGAGGGAGTGCGCGGGAAGCTCCCCGGTGCGGGGCACCGGTTCGCCGTCGAGGGCTACGGAAGGCATGTTCCCAGTGTCGCCGACGGGGCGGGGTGGGCGGGCACGGTCACGGCCCGGCTGTGGCGGAGAGCTCGTGTCCCCGAGAGCTCGGACACACGCCGACCGGCCGCGGACGTGCGCGGGTGCGGTGATCCGGGGCTTGTCCGGAACGCCCGCCGAGGTGGGACCTTCGTCCTTGGGGGCCGTTACCACCGGGCCTCGAAAGGCGCTCGTACAAGGGGTTGTCTTGGAGGTGACACAACAGTTCGGCGAGAGGACACACGATGTCCGACCACACGACCATCCCTCGGAACGCGCCGCTGGAGGAGCGACCCCTCATCGGGTCCCGCGCGGCCCGTTACGTCTTCGCCGTCACCCGGATCTCGATCGGCTGGGTGTTCCTGTGGGCCTTCTTCGACAAACTGCTGGGTCTGGGGTTCGCCACCCCCGCCGAGGCCGCCTGGATCAACGGGGCGAGTCCCACCGAAGGGTTCCTCACCAACGCGGTCAGTGGTCCCTTCGCAGGAGCGTTCGGCTCGATCGCCGGGACGTTCTGGGCGGACCCGCTGTTCATGGCGGGGTTGCTGGGGATCGGAGCCGCCCTGGTCCTGGGCGTCGGTGAGAGGATCGCCGCCGCCACGGGCGCGCTGATGATGGTCCTGATGTGGGCGGCGGTGCTGCCCCTGGAGACCAACCCGTTCATGGACGACCACCTCGTCTACGCCCTGGTGCTGGTGGGCCTGGCGTGCGTGCGGTCGGCCCGAACGCTCGGTCTGGGCCGCTGGTGGGGTTCCACCGCCCTGGTCCGTAGGTTCCCCGCCCTGCGGTGACCCGAACTCCCGTCCCGCGGTGGGTGCGGGACGGGAAGCGGGGGTGCGTGCGCGCGGCACGCACCCCCCCTTTTTTCGTGTTCGTGCCTTTTCGTGTTCGTGCGCCCGGCCGGTCAGTGGCCCTGGGCGGTGACCCTGGGTTCGTACCGGGAGGGCGCCGCGACGGTGTGGGAGGGGGTGGCCGGTACGGCGGTGGTGGAGCCGCGCACGACCAGTTCGGGGTCGAAGACGTACTCGGCGTGGGAAACGGGGTGTCCGGCGATCTCGTCGCACAGGGCGCGCACGGCGGCCAACGCCATGGCGTTGATCGGCTGTCGGACGGTGGTCAGGGGCGGGTCGGTGAAGGCGATGAGCTGGGAGTCGTCGTAGCCGACCACGGAGAAGTCCTGGGGGACGCGCAGACCGCGCTGGCGGGCGGCGCGGATGGCGCCCAGCGCCATGATGTCGGAGCCGCAGACCATGGCGGTGACGCCGCGTTCGATGAGGCGATTCGCGGCGGCGTGCCCGCCCTCGACCCCGAACAGGGAGAGTTCGACGAGATCGTCGGCGTCCAGACCGTGTTCGGTCAGCGCCTGGTGGAATCCCTCGAGCTTGCGGTGGACCGGGACGTAGCGTTCGGGTCCGCTGGTGAAGCCGATGCGGGTGTGGCCGAGGGCGACCAGATGGTTGACGGCCAGGCGGCCGGCCTCACGGTCGTCGGCGGAGATGAACGCCGCGGGGATGGCGTCGGAGTAGCCGTTGACCAGCACGATCGGCAACCGCCGGGCGACCAGGGCGTGGTAGCGCTCGTGCGAGGCGGAGGTGTCGGCGTGCTTGCCCGAGACGAAGAGGATGCCGGAGACGTTGCGTTCCAGTAGCAGCTCGACGTATTCGTCCTCGGATATTCCGCCGGGGGTCTGGGTGCACAGCACCGGGGTGTAGCCACGCTGGGCGAGGGCCCCCTCCGCGGCTTGGGCGAACATCGGGAAGACCGGGTTGTCGAGCTCGGGGATCACCATGCCGACCAACCCGGCCGAGCGTTGTCGCAGTCGGGCCGGACGCTCGTACCCGAGGACGTCGAGGGCGGTCAGGACGGCTTTTCGGGTGTCGCCGCCGACGCCGGGCTTGTCGTTCAGCACTCGCGAGACGGTCGCCTCGCTGACGCCTGCGTGCCGCGCGATGTCGGCAAGTCGTGGACCCATAACGACAACTCTAGTCGAGATCGGCGTCACATGACAGAAAGTTGACGGTAATCTTGCGCAAGAACTTGCAACCACTCTTACGGAAGGATCCCGCTGATGCAGCACGAGGCGCACTGGTGGCGTGAAGCAGCCATCTACCAGATCTATGTGCGCAGCTTCGCCGACTCCAACGGGGACGGAGAGGGTGACCTGGCGGGGATCCGCGAGCGTCTCCCCCACCTGGCGGAGTTGGGCGTGGACGCGATCTGGTTGACCCCGTTCTACGTCTCCCCGCTCGCCGACGGCGGATACGACGTCGCCGACTACCGTGACGTCGACCCCCGGTTCGGAACCCTCGACGACTTCGACGCCCTGCTCAAGGACGCACACGAGCAGGGCATCCGTCTGATCATCGACGTCGTCCCCAACCACTCCTCCTCGGAGCACGTGTGGTTCCGCGAGGCCGTGGCCGCCGAGCCGGGCGACCCGGCTCGCGCGCGCTACATCTTCCGGGACGGCAAGGGCACCGATGGCGCGGAGCCGCCGAACAACTGGAAGTCGATCTTCGGCGGTCCGGCCTGGACCCGGCTCACCCGCCCCGATGGCACCCCCGAACAGTGGTATCTGCACCTGTTCGACCCCGGCCAGCCCGACTTCGACTGGACCCACCAGGAGGTGCACGACGAGTTCGACGACGTCCTGCGCTTCTGGTTGGACCGTGGGGTGGACGGCTTCCGGATCGACGTCGCGCACGGCATGGTCAAGGACCCGGCCCTGCCCGACATCGACCCCGACGCCAAGGCCGACATGCTCGACGGCAGCACCTCGCTGCCGTACTTCGACCAGGACGGCGTGCACGAGATCTACCGTCGTTGGTCGCGGATCGCCTCCACCTACGAGGGCGACCGCGCCCTGGTGGCGGAGGCCTGGGTCGAGGACTCGAACCGGATCGCGCGCTACCTGCGTCCGGACGAGCTGCACCAGGCGTTCAACTTCGAGTACCTGACCGCCCCGTGGGACGCGGCCCGGCTGCGCGAGGTGATCGACGGTTCCCTGAAGGCCAACGGAGCCGTGGGCGCCACCACCACGTGGGTGCTGTCCAACCACGACGTCGTCCGGCACGTGACCCGTTTCGGCGATGGGGAGCAGGGCCTGCGTCGTGCGCGCGCGGCCGCGCTGCTCATGCTCGGTCTGCCCGGTTCGGTGTACATGTACCAGGGCGAGGAGCTGGGCCTTCCGGAGGTCACCGACCTGCCCGAGGAAGCGTTGCAGGACCCCAACTGGGAGCGTTCGGGTCGCACCGAGCGCGGCCGTGACGGGTGCCGTGTGCCGCTGCCCTGGGAGGGCGAGGAGGCACCGTTCGGGTTCGGCCCCGAGGGTTCCACCCCGTGGCTGCCCATGCCCGATCGTTGGGCCGGCTTGACCCGGGCCTCCCAGCGTGGCGTGGAGGGCTCCACCCTGGAGCTGTACACGACCGCGTTGCGGCTGCGTCGGGAGCTGGACGCGCTGGGCGACGGCTCCATGAACTGGCTGGAGTCGCCCGGGGGCGTCCTGTACTTCGAGCGCGAGCCCGGTGTGCGGGTGGCCGTGAACATGACCGAGGCGCCGGTGGAGCTGTCCGCCTCCGGTGAGGTCCTGGTCGCCAGCGGCCCGGGGGTCGAGGTGTCCGAGGGCACCTTGACGCTGCCCGCCGAGAGCTCGGCCTGGCTGAGCGTCTGATCACCGACGCCGGGTGGTCCTCGTCCCGGACCGCCCGGCGTCACCCCCCTGTTCCACCCCCGGATCCCCTGACGCGGGGCCACCCCTTCCGTGTGTCCACGGTCCCCGCCGGCTCTTCCTTGGAGTGCATCATGAGGAAACTTCCTCTCTCACTGTGCGCGGGCACGCTGGCGTTGACCCTGACCGCGTGTTCGGGTGCGGAGGAGGTCGACGACTACTCGTCGATCCCCTTGACCATCTGGGCCGACGAGGACCGCGCACAGGCCATGCGGACCTTCGCGGAGGCTTTCTCCCGCGACGTCAATCAGCAGGTGGAGGTGATCGTGATCGAACACGAGGAGCTGCGCGCCAGCTTCCTGAGTTCGCACGCCACCGGCCTGGGCCCGGACCTCCTCGTCGGTCCCCATGACTGGACCGGTGAACTGGCCGCGGCGAAGTCGATCGTCCCGGTGGGGCTGGACTCCTCCCAGGCCGACCTGTTCTCACCGGGTGCCCTGGAGGCGGTGGCCTACGACGGTGAGGTGTACGGGGTCCCGTACGCCACCGAGAACCTGGGGCTGTTCCGCAACACGGACCTGGTCCCGGAGGCCCCGGAGTCGATCGAGGACATGGCCAGGGTCGGAAAGGACCTCGTGGACGCGGGGTCGGCCGATCAGGCGTTGAGTCTTCAGGTCGGCGAGGAGGGCGACGCCTACCACATCCACCCGTTCTTCACCTCGGCCGGCGGTTACCTGTTCGGCGAGGACGAATCGGGCGATCCGGACCCCACCGAGCTGGGGGTGGCGGCGCCGGAGTCGATCGCCGCCTTCGAGAAGTTGGCCGAACTCGGCGAGGACGGTTCGGGGTTGCTCGACCGCGACACCACCGCCGACAACGCCACCGACCTGTTCGCCACGGGCGCGGCCCCCTTCCTGGTCAGCGGCCCCTGGAGCGTCTCCGCCATCGAGACGAACGAGATCCCCTTCGAGGTGAGCCCGATCCCCGGGTTCGCCGACGGCGCCGCGGCGCGCTCCCTCATCGGCGTGCAGACGTTCTTCGTGGCCTCGGGCGCGGCCGACCCGGCGTTGGCCCAGGAGTTGGCCGAGGCCTTCCTCGCCGACCCCGAGCTGTCGGTGATCCTGTACGAGTCCGACCCCCGTGTGCCCGCGCTGGACGCGGCGATGGAGATGGTGGCCGGCCAGGACCCCCACATGGAGGCGTTCCAGCGGGCCGGGGAGGGCGGCGTCCCGATGCCCGCGATCCCGGAGATGGAGGCCGTGTGGAACCCGTTCTCCCAGGCGACCGCGGACATCATCGGTGGGGCCGACCCGGCGGATGCGCTGACCGAGGCCGAGCGCCTGATCCTGGAGGGTTTCACTCCCTGATCCGGCCCCTCGAACGAGCACCGGTTCGCGCACTCCGAGTGACCATCACCCGACTGTTTCCAGGGTGTATCCACATCTTTATCCCCAGAGTTTGCAAGGACTTTCATGTCCTGCAAGTTATTGCTAACGTCACATCATCAAGCATGCCCGCAACGGACCCGCAACCTCCAGAACCGCATGCATGCCCTCCGTCAGTCCTCCCGGAAGGAAGACACCATGAGATCTCGAAGCGCGTCAGCGGTCGCAGGCATCGCCGCGATCGCCTTGATGGCGACCGCGTGTGGCGGCGACGGCGACACCGGCGGCGGTGAGGAGGGCTCCGCAGAGGGCACCCTCGTCATCTGGTCCGACCCCGAGCGTGCCGACGCCATCCAGAGCGCCGCCGCCGAATTCGCCGAGGCCAACGGCATCGAGGTCGACGTCCAGAACGTCTCCTTCGACGACATCCAGGGCGACATCGTCAACGCCCACCAGGCCGGCAACGCCCCCGACGTCTTCATCGGTGCCCACGACTGGACCGGCAACCTGCTGCGCAACGGCACCGTCCAGCCGATCGAGCTGCCCACCGACCGCGCCGAGTCGCTGGACGAGACCGCCGTGGAGGCCATGACCCTGGAGGGTCAACTCCTGGGCGTTCCCTACGCGCAGGAGAACATCTTCCTCATGCGCAACACCGAGTTGGCTCCGGACGCCCCGGAGACCTTCGAGGAGCTCGTCGAGGTCGGCACCGACCTCAAGGACGACGGTGAGACCAGCGAGGTCCTGGCGATGGCGGTCGGTCAGGAGGGCGACCCCTTCCGCATGAACGCCCTGATGACCTCGGCCGGCGGCTACCTGTTCGGTCAGGACGACAACGGCGACTGGGACCCCGAGGACCTCGGCATCGGCTCCGACGAGACCATCGAGGCCATGGAGAAGATCGCCGAGTACGGCGAGGAGGGCGAAGGGGTGCTGCGCCGCTCCATCGACCTGGAGAACGAGGCCTCCCTGTTCTTCGACGGCGAAGCCCCGTTCTTCGTCGCCGGTCCCTGGAACGTCGGTGACGCCAACACCTCCGACATCGAGTACGAGATCAGCGCCATCCCCGGTTTCGACGGGCTGGACCCCGCCAGCCCCTACATCGGCTACCAGGGCTTCTTCGTGACCGAAGGCAGCGCCAACAGCGCGCTGGCCGAGGAGTTCGTGGTCAACTACGTCACCGACTCCGACTTCATCCAGACGCTCTACGACGCCGACCCGCGCACCCCGGTGCAGGCCGAGGCCCTGGAGGCCGTCTCCGAAGCGGACCCGAACATCGCGCTGATGGCCGAGACCGGTGAGAACGGCATGCCGATGCCGAACATCCCCGAGATGGGTGAGACCTGGGAGCCGCTGGGTGTGGCCCAGGCCCAGATCATCAGTGGCGCGGACGCCCGTGAGGCGTTGGAGACCGCCCACGAAGCCGTCGCCGAGCGGATCGGCCGGTAACTGTGGCGGCAGACCGTTCCGGTACCGCGGGCGCCTCCTCCAAGGGGGCGCCCGCGGGCCGCAAAAGCCCGGGAGGCCCACAGGCGGGTGGCTCCCTCGGCGGCCAGATCACGAAGATCCTCCTGTTGGGACTCTTCACCGCCCTCGGCGTGTGGGCGGTCCTGCCCCTGTACCTCGCGGGTCTGTGGTGGGGAATCGGTCTGGTCGTGGCCGTGGTGGCCTTCGTCTACTGGGTCTACTTCTCCAAGCGCACCGTCCCGGCCAAGTACCTCGTGCCGGGCGTGCTCTTCCTGATGGCCTTCCAGATCTTCCCGGTGCTCTACACGATGAGCACCTCGCTCACCAACATGAGCGATGGTCACCGGGGATCCAAGGACCAGGCGATCGCGTCCATCGAGGCGTTCTCGGTGACCCGCGACGCCGACTCCCGCGAGTTCGTCCTCACCGTGGCCGCCAACGGCGACCCCGAGACCGGTGAACTGGTCTTCCTCCTCAGCGACGGCGAGGGTGGAACCTACGCCGGCACCGAGGAGGGGCTGACCGACCTGGTCGGCGCCCAGGTCGACGACTCGGGCAAGATCACCGACACCATCGGTTACACCGTCCTGACGCCCGCCCAGGTGAACTCGCGCAGCGACGAGCTGCAGGAGTTCGCCGTCCCCACCGACAAGGGCGCGGGCATCCGTTCCAGCGGTCTGTCCAGTGCCTTCGAGGGCAACGCCGTTCGCGTCTACGACGAGTCCTGCGACTGCATCGAGGACACCGAGACCGGCGTCGTCTACCACGCGGACGACGAGCGCGGCGCGTTCTACGACGAGGACGGTCAGCGCCTTCCCCAGGGGTGGCAGGTCGGGGTGGGACTGGACAACTTCCTCCGGTTCCTGTTCGACCCGACCTTCGCGTCCTCCTTCTTCGGCACCCTGGTGTGGAACATCGTGTTCGCCGTAACGGTCACCTTCCTGGTGTTCGTGGTCGGCCTGGCGGTGGCCCTGACCCTGCACGTGCCCAAGATGCGCGGCAAGGTGGTCTACCGAATCCTGGTCGTGTTGCCCTACGCCATGAGTTCGCTGGCCATGTACCTGCTGTGGCGGGACATGTTCAACGCCGACTTCGGCCTGTTCAACCGCATGCTCGGGTTGCAGGTGGACTGGTTGGGCGACGTGTGGGCGGCACGGTTCGCGGTGATCCTGGCCAACGTGTGGCTGGGTTATCCGTACATGTTCCTGGTCGCCACCGGAGCGTTGCAGGCCATCCCCCGGGAGCTGGGCCAGGCGGCGCAGCTGGACGGGGCGGGGCCCTGGCAGGCCTTCAGACACGTCACCCTGCCGCTGCTGATGGTCGCGATGACACCGATCCTCATCTCCACGTTCGCGTTCAACTTCAACAACTTCAACGCGGTGTGGCTGATCACCAGGGGTGGGCCGTTCGGTTCGGAGGGCACCACCGCGGGTGGCGCCACCGACCTGCTCATCACCTACACGTACAGACTGGCCTTCAGTGAGGCCACCGCGCAGTACGGCTACGCGGCGGCGTTGTCGGTGATGATCTTCCTGATCGTCTCGGTGATGTCCGTGGTCACCCTGAGTCGGACCAAGGCCCTGCAGGAGGTGGAGCGATGAGCGTCTCCGAAGTCGCCGCCCGGCCCGTCTACCGACGCAGCCCGAGCACCCGGCTCACCCTGTGGGCCGGTCGGCTGGGTTGGCGTCACGCCGTCATGTGGGTGATCGCGGCGTTCGCGATCTTCCCCGTGCTGTTCGTGGTCTCGGCCGCGATCAACCCACTCGGTACCCTGAGCAGTTCCCAGTTGTGGCCGACGGGCGCCAGCCTGTCCAATGCCATGGAGCTGTTCCGCAACACCCCGTTCACCACCTGGTACGCGAACTCGCTGTTCTTCGCGCTCACCAACGCGGCGGTCACCGTGCTGCTGTCGGCGCTGGCGGCCTACGCCTTCAGCCGGATGCGGTTCAAGGGCCGTCGGGTGGGGCTGATCGGGCTTTTGGTCATCCAGATGTTCCCGCAGTTCCTGGCGATCGTGGCGATCTACCTGATGTTCTCCAACATCGGCGAGCTCTACCCGGCGATCGGCTTCGACACCCGTTGGGGCCTGATGCTGGTGTACCTGGGCGGTGCGCTCAGCATCAACACGTGGTTGATGAAGGGTTTCTTCGACACCGTGCCCAAGGAGCTGGACGAGTCCGCCCAGATGGACGGGGCCACGCACGCGCAGGTGTTCTTCCGGATCATGCTGCCGTTGGTCACCCCGGTACTGGCGATCGTGGCGCTGCTGGTGTTCATCAACACCATCAACGAGTTCCTGTTGGCCAGCGTGTTCCTGCGGGACACCGACTCCCAGACCCTGGGCCTGGGTCTGTACCAACTGGTGGACTCCCAGCGCAACGCCAACTTCGGCATGTTCGCGGTGGGCGCCATCATGCTGTCCCTGCCCACCCTGGCGGTGTTCTGGTTCCTCCAGCGCTACATCAGTGAAGGCCTGACCTCCGGAGCGGTCAAGGGTTAGCGAGTACGAACGACGCCTCGTTCATCGACGAAGGGCGGTGGGGACCTCCCCACCGCCCTTCGTCGTCGCCCACCGGCCGGAGCCGGCGACGGACCACTACTTCTTCTTCTTGTCCTCGGACGCGGACTCCGTGGACAGCGCGGTGATGAAGGCCTCCTGGGGCACCTCGACCCGGCCGACCATCTTCATCCGCTTCTTGCCCTCCTTCTGCTTCTCCAGCAGCTTGCGCTTACGACTGATGTCGCCGCCGTAGCACTTGGAGAGCACGTCCTTGCGGATCGCGCGGATGTTCTCGCGGGCGATGATCCGGGCGCCGATGGCCGCCTGGACCGGGACCTCGAACTGCTGCCTGGGGATGAGTTCGCGCAGCTTCTTGGTCATCTCCACGCCGTAGGCGTAGGACTTCTCCTTGTGCACGATCGCGGAGAAGGCGTCCACGGGCTCACCCTGCAGGAGGATATCGACCTTGACCAGGTCGGCCGCCTGCTCGCCGATGGGCTCGTAGTCCAGTGAGGCGTACCCCTTGGTGCGGGACTTGAGCGCGTCGAAGAAGTCGAAGACGATCTCGGCCATGGGCAGGATGTAGCGCATCTCCACCCGGTCCTCGGAGAGGTAGTCCATGCCCTGGAGCTCACCGCGGCGCTCCTGGCACAGCTCCATGATCTGACCGATGTGGTCGGCGGGGGTGAGCAGGGTGGCCTTGACCATGGGCTCGTGGATCGAGTCGATCTTGCCCTCGGGGAACTCGCTGGGGTTGGTCACCACGTGCTCGGTGCCGTCCTCCATCTCCACCCGGTAGATGACGTTGGGGGCGGTGGAGATCAGGTCCAGGTTGAACTCGCGCTCCAGGCGGGCACGGGTGATCTCCAGGTGGAGCAGGCCCAGGAAACCACAGCGGAAACCGAAGCCGAGGGCGGCGGAGGTCTCCGGTTCGAAGTTCAGGGCCGCGTCGTTGAGCTGGAGCTTCTCCAAGGCGTCGCGCAGCACCGGGTAGTCGGTGCCGTCGATCGGGTAGAGCCCGGAGAACACCATGGGCTTGGGTTCCTGGTAGCCGGCGAGCATCTCCGTGGCCGGCCGGTTCAGTGCGGTGATCGTGTCACCGACCTTGGACTGGCGCACGTCCTTCACACCGGTGATGATGTAGCCGACCTCGCCCACCCCGAGGCCCCCGGACTTTTGGGGCTCGGGCGCGCTGACGCCGATCTCCAGGATCTCGTGGGAGGCCTTGGTGGACATCATCTGGATGCGCTCGCGCGGGCTGAGCTTTCCGTCCACGACCCGCACGTAGGTGACGACTCCGCGGTAGGTGTCGTACACCGAGTCGAAGATCATCGCGCGGGCGGGGGCGTCCGCGTCACCGACCGGGGCCGGGATCTGGTTGACGATCTCGTTGAGGAGCTCCTCGACGCCCTCACCGGTCTTGGCGCTGACCTTGAGCACGTCGGAGGGTTCGCAGCCGATGATTCCGGCGATCTCCTCGGCGTACTTCTCCGGCTGGGCCGCGGGAAGGTCGATCTTGTTGAGCACCGGGATGATGTGCAGGTCGTTCTCGAGCGCCATGTACAGGTTGGCGAGCGTCTGCGCCTCGATGCCCTGCGCGGCGTCGACCAGCAGGATCGCGCCCTCACAGGCGGCCAGTGAACGCGACACCTCGTAGGTGAAGTCGACGTGGCCGGGGGTGTCGATCAGGTCGAGCGTGTAGGTCTTGTCGTCCAGGGCGGTGAACGGGATTCGTACCGCCTGGGACTTGATGGTGATGCCGCGCTCGCGCTCGATGTCCATGCGGTCCAGGTACTGGGCGCGCATCTGGCGGTCCTCGACGACCCCGGTGATCTGGAGCATCCGGTCGGCCAGCGTCGACTTGCCATGGTCGATGTGCGCGATGATGCAGAAGTTGCGAATCAGCGCGGGATCGGTCCAGTTCGGCTGTGCCACCGTGCTCCGTTCAACGGGTTTGGTTCAGGGTCGTGTGCGCCTGTGGGGGCGGTTGCCCGCCTCGGCCGTGGGCACACGGCGTCCTCCATCCTCCCATGACGCGGGTACCGCCCTCACCGGGTGTCTCCCGAGGCGGTACGGCAGTATGGGCGCGAGGCGCGGGTGTCGATGTCCAGATTATGCGAACCGACGCCGGGAACGGACCCGGTGGGTGAGAGCGGGTGGCGTAGGGGTGAAGTGGTTTCTGACACGGCTGCTGGCCGGGGTCGCGGCGGTCCTGGTCCTGATGGTCGCGGCGGGCGCGCTGTTGAGCTTCCAGTTCTCGGGCACGCCGAGCGACGGGGCCCTCTCCCAGGAGACGGACGCGGCCTGGGTGGGTTCGTGGGAGGACACCGGCGCCCTGGCCGAGCTGTTGGACACCGGCGCGGTGAACACCCTGTACGTGTACGCGGGCGACGTGGCCGCCGACGGAACCGTGGAGCGGGTGCCCGACACCGGGGATCTGCTCTCGTGGCTGAGCTCCACCTACCCGCAGGTGCGTCCGTTGGCGTGGTTGCGGCACGTGGAGTCCGGGTCGTCGTTGCTGCGGGACCGTTTCCCCACCGAGGCCCGTGAGGCGCTCGCGCCGGCGGTCGCCGAGGTGGCGGCGGAAGGTTTCGCCGGACTGCACATGGAGGTCCGGCCGGTGACGGTGAACGACCCGTCGATCCCCACTCTGATGGCGATGGTGCGGGAGGAGCTGGGTGAGGAACCGGTGCTGTCGGTGCAGGCCCACCACGTGGAGCTGATCCCCGGTGGTCGCGTGGCGTCGTTCGTCGCCGACGGCGAGGAGAAGTACTGGTCCAAGGGGTATCTGGACCAGGTGACCGAACACGCCGACGAGGTCGTACTGCCGGGGGTGGACGCGAACATGCCGACCGAGGGGATGTACGGCGGGTTCATGGTGCGGCAGGTGACCGAGTCCGTGGCGGCGCTGGGTGCGCGCGAGGACCTGACCCTGCGTTTCGGGGTGCCCGCCTACAGCGGCGAGGAGTGGGGGCCCGACCATGGGAACGAGAACGCGCTGACCGCGATCGCCGCGATCAGGTTGGGGCTTTCCAGGACGGAGCCGCCCGAGGAACTCACCACGGGTGTGGCGCTCTACCTGGCCGACGAGGCCGAGGAGGCCGACCTGGACGCCTATCGCACGGGGTGGCTGGGACCGATACCGTGAGCAGTGTTCTTCGGGGCCTCCGCTAGCGCTTCGGCCCGTGTTCGGGCAACCCCTGGGTCCCGAGTGGTCCAACGGATACGGCATAATGGGGAGTCCGTGTCTCGGACCTCCACGTTCGAATTCGAGCCCTTCTGGTCTCACACACACCCTGCGTCGGCGCCCACGCGAGCCACTCATGGAACGGCTGCCCATGAGACGAGCCGCCGGATCGATCGGCGCGCAGATCAAAGTTACTGGAGCACGTTTTCGCATGGCGAACATCAAGTCGCAGAAGAAGCGCAACCGGCAGAACGAGAAGGCTCGTCTCCGCAACCAGGCGGTGCGCTCTTCGCTGAAGACCTCCATCCGGAAGTTCCGCGAGGCCGCCGAGGCCGGGGACGTCGAGAAGGCCACCATCCTGCAGCGTGACGCCGCCCGTACCCTGGACAAGGCCACGAGCAAGGGCGTCATCCACAAGAACCAGGCCGCGAACCGCAAGAGCGCGATCGCCAAGCGTCTGGACGCTCTCCGGTCCGCCTAGTGGCCGGGTAGCACACGCGACCTTCAGGGCCTGGTCTCCTCCGAGGAGACCGGGCCCTTTCGCGTCCCCAAGCTCGTCCGGGTGGGTCACCCGTGAGTTATCCACAGGATGGAATCACCCGGTGACAGCCGGTCATGGCGGCCCTAGCGTTGAATCCATGACCGCTTCGCGCCGGTCACGGCGCCGCCCTCCCATCTCGACCCCCGAGGAACGACTCCGCGCACTCGGCCTGGACTCCTCCCCCTCCGCCAGGCGTCTGCGCGCCCGTATCCCGCGTCCACCCGCCGCTCCCGCGGCCGATCCCGTGCCCCGACCGGGCACCGACATCCCGAGCGCGCCCTACGCCGTACGTGACGTCCGCACCTCCTATCGGCCCGCCGGGCGGGACTGGCCCGAGCGCGCCCCGGAGGACGTGCTCACCGTCCCCGCCCCCGTTCCAGGGCCCGGAACGGAGCGGCCCGAGCCCGCTCCTTCCACGAAGGGGCCCGACACCGATTCCGGCCCGTGGCGGGACCCCGGCCGCCGTGGACGTTCGGCGCCGGACAGGCCCACCGGAACACCCCGCCCGCCCTCCGGGTACACGGAGTTGGTCCCGGACGAACCCGTGGCGGCCCTGGATCGGATCACCCGGGGCTGGGCCACCGAGACCGCCTTGTCACGTCGCTCCCTGGCCGTGCTGGTGGTCTTGGGTCTGCTGGCGGTGGGGGTCGCGTTCCTGATGCTGCGTGAACGCCCCGAGGAGGTCGTCGCACCAGAGCTGGTCACCCAGGCGGCCTCCGGCGACGCCCCATCACCCGTCTCCGGTACTCCCCCACCGGGCGACGCCGTCCCGGGCTCCCCCGCCCCGGACGGCGAGGTGGTGGTGCACGTGGGCGGCGAGGTGAACGAACCGGGCCTGTACACGATGCCCGCGGGTTCCCGCGTGGCCGACGCCGTGGAGGAGGCGGGAGGCGCGCTGCCCGACGCCGATCTGGACCTGCTCAACCTCGCCAGGACGCTGACCGACGGCGAACGCGTCCTCGTGGGGGTTCCGCAGGAGGAGATACCGGGTGACGGTGGCGCGGCGGCGAGCGGTGGGGAGGGAGCGACGGTGAACATCAACACCGCCGACGAGGAGGAGTTTCGCTCCCTCCCGGGAATCGGGGAGAAGAAGGCGCGCCAGATCATCGACCACCGGGAGGCCATCGGTGGTTCCTTCGCCACCGTCGAGGACCTGCTCGGGGTGGACGGGATCGCGGAGAAGACCCTGGAGAACCTGCGGCCGCACGTGACGGTGGGGTGAGACGGCCATGGTGACGTGGTTGGGGACCGACGCGCACGGGTTGGGACGTCCACCGGACCTACGGCTGATCGCTCCGGCGTTGGCGTCCTGGGCGGCGGCGCTGGTGGCCTTGGCCGTGCCCGCCTGGGCGGCGTGGTCGTTGGCGGGTGCGATGGCCCTCACCGCGACGGTGGTGTTCCTGGGAGGACGGGTGTCCGCACTGCTCGGGGAGGCTCCGCTCACCGCCATCGCGGCGACCCTGGTGTGCGCGGCGACGGTCACGGCGGTGGCCGGCCTCCACGTGCATCGGACGGTGACCAGCGCCGCGGTGGCCGCCGCCGAGCGGGGCGGTGAGGTGGAGTTCCGCGCGGTGGCGACGGTCGATCCGCGGTCTCGGGCGGGCATGCCACGGCCGGGGCGTGCGGAATGGGTGGTGCCGGCCCGCACCGTGTGGGTCCGTGTGGACGGTGAGATCCGCGCATCGCGGGCTTCGGTGGTGGTGTTGGCCTCCGGCGCGGAGTGGTCGGGGCTCCTGCCGGGCCAAGAGTTCACCGCGCGCGGGGCGTTCTTGGCCGCCGAGGACGAACCTCTGACGGCGGCGTTGGTGCCGGTGCGCGGCCCTCCGGAGGAGACCGGCGAGCCGGGGCGGCTCCAGGCCTTCGCCGGTGGGGTCCGCGCCGATCTGCGGGAGGCCTCGTCGGCGCTTCCTCGACCGGAACGCGATCTGTTGCCGGCCTTGATCGTCGGTGATGCCTCCGAACTGCGAGAGGAGACCGCGGAGGACTTCCGAGCCACCGGGATGACGCACCTGTTGACGGTCAGCGGGGCCAACCTGGCGATCCTGACCGGGTTCGTGTTGGCGGTGGCGCGATGGGCGCGAGCGCCGACGTGGTGTTCGGTCCTGGGCGGCGCGGTGATGATCTGGCTGTTCGTGCTGGTGTGCCGACCGGAACCGAGCGTGGTGCGGGCCGCGTTCATGGGCTCGTTGGGGTTGTTGGCGCTGGCCACGGGGCGGGCGCACACCGGTCTGGGCGCGTTGGGCGTGACCGTGGTGGGCGTGCTGTTCGTGGCGCCGGGGCTGGCGACCTCCTTCGGGTTCGCGTTGTCGGCGTTGGCCACGGCCGGGATCCTGCTGCTGGTACCGGGGTGGTCGTACGCCTGGTCTGCACGGATGCCCCTTCCCGTGGCGGAGGCCCTGGCGGTGGCGGTGGCGGCGCACGTGGCGGTGGCCCCGGTGCTGGTGCTGTTGTCGGGGGAGGTGTCGTGGGTGGCGATACCGGCCAATGTGTTGGCCGCTCCGGTGGTGGCGGTGGTGACCGTGGCGGGGTCGGCGTTGGCCGCGTTGGCGTCGGTCTGGTCGGGTGCGGCGGCGATCCTGGTGCACTTGCCGGGGCTCGGGGTGTCCTGGATCGCCGCGGTGGCGACGGTGGGGGCGCGGGTTCCGTACGGGGCGCTGCCATGGCGTTCCGACGTGGCCGGGGCGTTGCTGTTGGCCGCCCTGGTGGCGGCGTTCCTGCTGACCCGCGGTCGGCCACGCCGGGTGTTGGCCGCCGTGACCGTCGCGGTGCTCCTGTTGGGACTGTCGGCCCGTTGTCTGCCGGGTGGTTGGCCACCGAAGGGGTGGGCGCTGGTCTCCTGTGACGTGGGGCAGGGAGACGCGTTGGCTCTGTCCGTCGGCCCCGGGGAGGCGGTGGTGTTCGACACCGGGGACGACGTGGAACTGGTGGACGGGTGCCTGGAGCGGCTGGGGATACGAGAGGTCCCGTTGTTGGTGCTCAGTCACGACCACTCCGACCACGTGGACGGTGCTCCTGGGGTGCTGCGGCACCGCCGGGTCCCGGCTGCGTTGGCCCCCGCGGGGTTCGAGGACACCGCGGTGGGTCGCCTGTTGGCGGAGGAGGGCGTGGAGCTCCTGGCCGCCGAGCGAGGGCAGACCTTCAAGGTGGGTTCGTGGACGCTGCGGGTGTTGTGGCCACGGCCGGGTTACGCGGGGACGGTCAACGACACCTCGGTGGTGATCCGGGCGGACGGCACGCACCTGTCGGCGCTGTTCACCGGGGACATCGAGGTACCGGCCCAGGGTGAGCTGCTGCGCGGGCCGGACTCCGAACTGTTGGCGGTCACCGTCCTGAACACCCCGCACCACGGTTCCGGCACCCAGGACCCCGCCTTCCTGGCCGCGACTCGGGCGAGGGTGTCGGTGACCTCGGTCGGCGCGGACAACCCCTACGGGCATCCGGCACCGTTCACCCGGAACATCCTGGAACGGATCGCGCCGGTGAACGCGCGTACCGACACGGACGGGGACGTAGCGGTGCTGGAGGACCCGGTGCGCGTGGTCTCCCGTGGGCCCACGCCGGGCCGATGACCCACCGAACGGCACCGGCCGGTCGGTGGGTCGTGGCATGCTCGTTGTATGCCTGCACCCGCCCTCATCACACTCATCGTCGGCGACGAGGAACTGCTCGTCGACCGGGCCGTGGCCGCGGTGGTCGCCGCGGTCCGCGAGTCCGATCCGGAGGTGGAGGTCCACGACCTCGTGCCCTCCCAGGTCGGCCTGTCCACCCTGGTGGAGGTCACCTCGCCCTCCCTGTTCGGCGACCGCCGGGTGGTGGTGCTCCGTTCCTCCCAGGACCTGACCAAGGACCTGGCCACGACCGTCATCGACTACCTCAAGAGCCCCGCCGACGACGTGAACCTGGTGCTCACCCACGCCGGCGGCGCCAAGGGCAAGGCGCTGGCGGAGGCCGCCACCAAGGCCAAGGCGCGGCGGGTGGACTGCAAGGGCCCCAAGAAGGGGCCGGAGCGGGTGGCGTTCGTCAGGGGCGAGTTCACCGCGGCCAAGCGCCAGATCACCCCCGACGCCGCCGAGACCCTGGTCGACGCGGTCGGCACGGACCTGCGGGAGATCGCCGCGGCCTGTACCCAGTTGATCGCCGACACCGAGGGCCGTGTGGACGCCGCCGCGGTGGCCCGCTACCACTCGGGCAAGGCCGAGGCCTCCGGGTTCACGGTGGCGGATCGAGCCGTGGAGGGGCGCCTGCCCGAGGCATTGGAACAGCTGCGCTGGTCGTTGGCGGTGGGCACCGCACCGGTGCTGATCAACAGCGCCCTGGCCGGGGCCGTACGCGGGATCGCGGTGGCCTCCCAGCCCCCGCGCGGGATGAGCGAGGCCGATCTGGCCAAGCGGGCGAAGGTGCCGCCGTGGAAGATGCGGTCCCTGCGCCAGCAGGCCAGGGGGTGGAGCCCCGCCGGGGTCACCCGTGCCATGTCGGTGGTCGCGGAAACGGACGCCCTGATCAAGGGTGCCGGTCGTGACCCCGAGTACGCGTTGGAGCGCGCGATCATCGAGATCGCCCGTGCCCGCGGCAACCGCTGAGACCGTCAGCCGATGGTCTGACCGCCCTGCCACACGCGCAGGGTCTTCAGCCCCATGGACCACGCGAAGGCACCCTCGTGGTCGGCGTCCCACTGCACCAGGTCGGCGAGACCGCCCGGGACGATCAGTCCACGGTCGTTGAGCCCGAGGGCCCGTGCGCCGCCGACCGTGGCGGCGTTGAGCGCCTCCTGCACGGTCATCTCGAACATGGAGACCGCCAGGGATATGACCAGGGGCATGGAGGTCGTGCCGGACTGGGCGGGGTTGTGGTCGGTGCCCAACCCGACGGGGACACCGTGGTCGAGCAGTGCCCGCACCGGCGGGGTGCGGCGTTCGTGCAGGGCCGTGGTGGGGCAGGCGACCACCGGTGTGCGGGTGGTGGCCAGGGCGAGCATGTCCTCGTCGTCGGCCTCGTGCATCAGGTCCACGGAGGTACAGCCGAGTTCGGCGGCCATGCGCACGGCGCCGTGGCGTGGCCGTGAACAGGCGTGCATGGTGGTGCGCAGCCCCACGGACTGTCCCACGCCGAGCAGCATGTGGGCGTCCTCGGTGGTGAACTGCTGGTTGTCGCAGTAGATGTCGACCCCGTCGGCGCCCGCCATGGCGGCGTCGCCGAGCCAGGACGCGGCGGTGGCCACGTACTCCTGGGGACGGCCGAAGAACTCGGGCGGTACCCCGTGCGCGGGGAAGAACGTGACGTGCAGGCGAGGCATGCCCGGTTCCTCCTCCAGGGAGCGCAGCAGGCGCACGTCGGCGAGTTCGCCGTCCCGGGTGAGGTGGTAGCCGGTCTTGGCCTCCATGGTGGTGCAGCCGGAGAGCACCCAGTGCCGGAGCCGTTCGCGGACGGCGTTGCACAGGGTCCAGGGGTCGGTTCCACGGGTGATGGTGACGGTGGTGGACACTCCACCGCCCGCGGCGAAGATGTCGGCGCGGGTGGCGCCCTTGGCCCACATGTTGACCTCGGCGTAGCGGTCGCCGGCGTACACGGGGTGGCAGTGGGCGTCGATGAGCCCTGGGGTGAGGAGCCCTCCACCGATGTTGACGATCTCGTCGACGTCGGTGAGGTCCTCCATCACTCCGGGAATGTGCTGCGGCAGCTCGGCGGCGGGTCCGACCCAGGCGACGCGGTCGTTGTCGATGAGGACCGCGGCCTTGGTCAACAGCTCGTTACCGGTCCAGAGGCGGCCGATGTTGGTGAGGAGTACTACCGGCATCAGATGGTCCGCCCCCGCCGGTCAGGTCCGTTGCGCGCCACGCGAACGGGGGGCGCGTAGAGCACGGACGGACATGGCGACCTCGTATCTGGATGTGATTCCGACAGGGCCGTGGGCGGCCTGGGGCCACCGCGCGGTACCGGGTCAGTGGGGGTGCACCATCGGGGGACAGTGGTCACTGCCGGCCAGTGCTCCAAGACCGTAGTCCATTCGCCGGCGCCATGTACACCTCCCCGCAGGGACGAATGCGAACGTTCCGGAGCGAAGTTCGCAGAATCGTTGAGTGACGAAGACCACTCGAAACACGCTTGAGCTGCGATGACCCGTGCCACGGGTGGAAAACGGCCGATCTCTCAGAACACGAGAGACCCGGAACGCGCTCGGGGCCGGGGAATCCATGCGGACTCCCCGGCCCCGAGCGTGTCATCCTTCGGAGGACGGCCCGCGGTCAAACGGTGCTCAGTGCGTACCCCTCGAACCTGGCCGCGAGCGACGCGGGCACGAACGCGTGCAGCTCGGTGCCGTCCGCGGTGTGCCCCTCGGTGACCACGCGCCCTTCGTCGTGGGCGCGGGCGATGAGGTCGCCCCGCGAGTACGGGACGAGCGCGCGCACCTCCTCGGCGATCTCGGGAAGCGCATCGGCCAGGGCCGTCACCAGACCCGGGATGCCTTCGCCGGTGCGCGCCGAGACCTCGACCAGGTCGGGGTATCGGGTGCGCAGGGCCTTGACGGTGTCGGGGTCGGCGGCGTCGACCTTGTTGAGCACCATGAGCTCACGGACGTCACCGGCCTCGATGTCGGCGAGGACCTCGTGCACGGCGGAGATCTGCGCCTCGGGGTCGGGGTGCGAACCGTCGACCACGTGCAGGATCAGGTCGGAGTCGGCGACCTCCTCCAGGGTGGAGCGGAAGGCCTCCACCAACTGGTGCGGCAGGTGGCGCACGAAGCCGACCGTGTCGCTGAGCGTGAAGCCGCGGCCGTCGGGCGTACGGGCCTGACGGACCGTCGGGTCCAAGGTGGCGAACAACGCGTTCTCCACCAGCACCCCGGCTCCGGTGAGCCGGTTGAGCAGACTGGACTTGCCCGCGTTGGTGTACCCGGCCAAAGCGACCGAGGGCACCTGTCGGGCACGACGGACGTCGCGCTTGACGTCGCGCGCGGTGCGCATGTGGACCAACTGCCGACGCAGCTTGGCGACCCTGTCGTGGATTCGACGGCGGTCGGTCTCGATCTTGGTCTCACCGGGACCGCGCAGACCCACACCGCCGTTGCCGCCACCACCGGCGCCGCCGGCCTGACGGGACAGGGAGTGACCCCAACCGCGCAGTCGTGGCAACAGGTAGTTGAGCTGGGCGAGTTCGACCTGGGCCTTGCCCTCGCTGCTGCTCGCGTGCTGGGCGAAGATGTCCAGGATGAGCGCGGTGCGGTCGATCACCTTGACCTTGACCACGTCCTCCAGCTGGATCAGCTGGCCGGGGGTGAGCTCGCCGTCGGTGATGACGGTGTCGGCACCGGTGGCCTCGACGATGTCGCTGAGTTCGGCCGCCTTGCCCTTACCGATGTAGGTGGCGGGGTCCGGCTTGGAACGGCGCTGGGTGATGCCTTCCAGTACCAGGGCACCGGCGGTCTCGGAGAGTGCGGCGAGTTCGGCGAGCGAGTTGTCGGCGTCGGCCTGGGTTCCCCGGGTCCACACTCCGATCAGGACCACGCGCTCCAAGCGCAGGGCCCGGTTCTCGACCTCGGTGACGTCGGTGAGTTCTGTGGACAGCCCCTGAACGCGACGTAGCGCGTGGCGTTCGGCCAGTTCCATCTCGCCCTGATCGGGCGAGCCCTCACGGAACGCGTCCTCGGCCTCGTGGCCGGTTCGGTCGTCTCCGTGGAAGTCAGCAGTATTCATATCCCTCCAGTTGGGTCAACGCGGGTGTCTCCGGGAATCTTCCCTGGCTCGATGGTGGCATCCCGCCTCGAGTGAAGGCACGTTAATTATCGCAGGTGGTGTGACACAAGCCACCAGGGCCTGGTCGCCGTGTAATCTTCGAAAGCGCGAAGAGACCGAAGAATCTCCTTATTTGCGGAAGAAGATTCACGAACCTTCTCCTATCGGAAACTTCAGCCCCCATCGATCCCGCGAGTGACGTTGACCGCTTGACATCGAGATAGTAGTTTCACTTCCACATACCAGAAGCTTATTTCGTATTGCGGAAGGTTTTCCATGGGCGCCACGCACGGGGTCGAGATCACGGGACCCCTCAACGACCGGTTCGACGAGATCCTCACCGACGACGCCCTCGCGCTCGTCGCCGAGCTGCACCGCACCTTCGAGTCCCGCCGCCAGGACCTCCTGGCCGCGCGCAGGACCCTCGAGGCGCGGGTCGCGGCCGGGGAGGACCTCGACTTCCTCCCCGAGACCAAGCACATCCGTGAGGACGACAGCTGGAAGGTCGCACCGGCCGCCCCCGGCATCACCGACCGCCGCGTGGAGATCACCGGTCCGACCGACCGCAAGATGACCATCAACGCGCTCAACTCCGGCGCGAAGGTGTGGCTGGCCGACCTCGAAGACGCCAACACCCCGCTGTGGGAGAACATGATCCAGGGGCAGCTCAACCTGCGCGACGCCCTGGACCGCGAGATCGACTTCACCTCCCCCCAGGGCAAGACCTACGCCCTGAAGGAGGACTCCGAACTGGCCACCATCGTCGTGCGTCCCCGTGGCTGGCACCTGGACGAGAAGCACGTCCTCGTCGACGGTCAGCGCACCAGCGGCGGCATCGTCGACTTCGCGCTGTACTTCTTCCACAGCGCCAAGCGTCAGATCGCCAAGGGCAAGGGCCCGTACTTCTACCTCCCGAAGATGCAGAGCCACCTTGAGGCCCGCCTGTGGAACGACATCTTCGTCCTGGCCCAGGAGCGTCTGGGCATTCCGCGCGGCACCATCCGCGCCACCTGCCTGATCGAGACCATCCCGGCCGCGTTCGAGATGGAGGAGATCCTCTACGAGCTGCGTGAGCACTCCGCCGGTCTCAACGCCGGTCGCTGGGACTACCTGTTCAGCATCATCAAGACCCACCGCACCCGCGGCCGCAGGTTCCTGCTGCCCGAACGCAACGCCGTCACCATGACCGCCCCGATGATGCGCGCCTACACCGAACTGCTGGTCAAGACCTGCCACAAGCGCGGCGCCCACGCGATCGGCGGCATGGCCGCGTTCATCCCGTCCCGCAAGGACGAGGAGGTCAACAAGAACGCCTTCGCCAAGGTCCGCGACGACAAGTCCCGCGAGTCCGGCGACGGCTTCGACGGCTCCTGGGTCGCCCACCCCGACCTGGTCCCGATCTGCCGCGAGATCTTCGACGGTGTCCTGGGAGACAAGCCCAACCAGATCGACAAGCAGCGCCCCGACGTCGAAGTGACCGCGGCCGACCTGCTCGCCGTCGACCAGACCCCCGGTGGCGTCACCAAGGCCGGTCTGCGCGCCAACATCAACGTCGCGCTGCAGTACCTGGCCGCCTGGATGGGCGGAAACGGCGCGGTGGCCATCCACAACCTCATGGAGGACGCAGCCACCGCCGAGATCTCCCGTTCACAGATCTGGCAGTGGCTGCACAACGACGTCACCCTCGACGACGGGCCCAAGGTCACCGCCGAGCTCGTCAAGCAGATCATCGAGGAGGAGCTCGTCACCATCCGGGAGTCCTTGGGCGCCGGCTACGACGATGACCTGTTCGAGCAGGCCAAGGAACTGTTCACCGAGGTCGCCCTGGACGACGAGTACGTCGACTTCCTGACCCTGCCCGCCTACGAGCGCATGCCGTAGGGCCCCGCCGGGTAGAGCGATTTCATAAAACGGAAGATTGTTTCCACCGCACCCCTTGTCTCGGCAAGGGGTGCGGTCGTACGGTCCCCCTGCGAGGTCGCAGTCCTTCCGACCGCACCAGGGGAGACGCCCATGGCCACGTCCGCACACCAGACGAACATCCCGGCGGCGCTGACCGCCCTGGTCCCCCGACTGCGCGAGATCTGCGGTGAGGACGGCGTCCTCACCGACCTCTCCCGACGCCGCGTCTACGAGAGCGACGGCCTCACCTACCACCGCGCCACCCCGGGCGTGGTCGCCCTGCCCACCACCACCGCGCAGGTCGCCGCCGTGGTCTCCCTGTGCGCCGAACACGGTGTCCCCTACGTGCCCCGCGGCGCCGGCACCGGCCTGTCGGCGGGAGCGCTCCCCCACGCGGACGGGGTCCTCCTCGTCACCTCGCGCATGCGACGCGTCGTAGAGATCGACCCGGAGAACGAGTGCGCCGTGGTCGAGCCCGGCGTGACCAACCTCGACATCACCCGCGCCGCCGCGCCCCACGGCTACTACTACGCACCCGACCCCTCCAGTCAGCAGGTCTGTTCGGTCGGCGGCAACGTCGCGGAGAACTCCGGCGGAGCGCACTGCCTCAAGTACGGGTTCACCTCCGGGCACGTGCGCGGCCTGGAGATCGTCACCCCGTCCGGCGAGGTCGTGGAACTGGGCGGCAAGGCCACCGGAGCGCACGGCTACGACCTCATCGGCGCGTTCATCGGCTCCGAGGGCACCCTGGGGGTGGCCACCCGCGTCACCGTCTCCCTGACCCGCTCGCCGCAGAAGACCGTCACCCTGCTGTCCGCGTTCACGTCCATGGACGCCGGCGGCGAGGCCGTGGGCGCGATCATCGCCGCCGGGGTGCTTCCTTCGGCGATCGAGATGATGGACGCTCTGGCCATCGAGGCCGCGGAAGCGGCGGTGGCCTGCGGCTACCCGGCGGGTGCGGCCGCGGTGCTGGTGGTGGAGCTGGACGGGCCGACCTCGGAGGTCGACGCCCAGGTGGAGCGGGTCACCGAACTGTGCGCCGCCAGCGGGTCCTTCGAGACCCGTACCGCCAGCGGCGCGGTGGAGCGGGCGCTGATCTGGAAGGGCCGCAAGTCCGCCTTCGCGGCGGTGGGCCGGATCAGCCCGGCCTACATCGTGCAGGACGGGGTGGTGCCGCGCACGGCGCTGGGCGAGGTGCTGGGCCGCATCGCCGCGTTGTCCGCCGAGAGCGGCATCCGGGTGGCCAACGTCTTCCACGCCGGTGACGGCAACCTGCACCCGCTGGTGCTGTTCGACGACGCCGAACCCGGCGCGGGAGAACGCGCCGAGGAGGTGTCGGGGGCCATCCTCGACCTGTGCGTGGAACACGGGGGTTCCATCACCGGCGAACACGGGGTGGGCGTGGACAAGGCGTGCAAGATGCCGCGCATGTACTCCGACGACGACCTGACCACCTTCGACCTGTTCCGGCGGGCGTTCGACCCCGCCGGGATCGCCAACCCGGACAAGCTGTTGCCCACCCCGCGTCTGTGCGGTGAGCGGCCCGGGGTACGCACCGGGGTACACCCCCTGGTGGAGTCCGGTCAGGCCGAGCAGTTCTGACCCCGAACGGCGAGAGGCGGGAAGACCCAGCGTGAAGGACCTGGACGTCGAGGGCGTCACCCTGTGGAAGGGGACCGAGGCGGACGCGGTGTGCGGGGTCGTGCCCGACCGTGTGGCTCGCCCGAAGGACACCGAGGCGCTCGGGCGGCTGCTGGCCGCCGCCCGCGCCACCGGGGCCACGGTGACCCCGCGCGGGGGCGGCACCGCCCTGGACTGGGGTTCACCGCCCCGCTCCCTGGATCTGATGGTGGACACCTCCGCGCTGTCCTGGATCGACCACAACGCCGGTGACCTGGTCGTCGAGGTCGGTGCGGGCACGCCGCTGGCCGAACTCCGACGGACCCTGGCCGACGCCGGGCAACGCCTTTCCTACGATCCGTTGCGTGTCGGTGGAACCGTGGGCGGGGCGCTGGCGACCGGGGTGAGCGGGCCACGCAGGTTGCTCGCCGGAGGGCTGCGGGACCTGGTGATCGGGATGACCTTGGTGCGCGCCGACGGGGTGGTGGCGCGCAGCGGTGGTCGCGTGGTCAAGAACGTGGCCGGATACGACCTTGCCAAGCTGCACACCGGTGGGTACGGCACGCTCGGGGTGATCGCCTCGGCGGCGTTCCGGCTGCACCCGCTACCGCCGGCCGTTCGGGTGGTGAGCGTGCCTCTGCGGTCGCGGGAGGACACCGAGCGGGCCTTGGCGGACCTGCGGGCCACCACGGTGGTACCCGCCGCGGTGGAACTCGACCGGGACCGGTTGTGCGTGGTGTTGGAGGGGACCGCCGAGGGTCTGGTCCCCCGGGTCGAGGAGACCCTCCGGGCCTTGGGCGAGGACGGGGCGGAGGTCGCCGAGGAACTCCCCGAGGACTGGGGCCTCCTGCCCACCGAGGGAACCCTGGCGCGGGTCCTGGCGCCTCCGGCCGAGCTACCGGGCCTGGCCTGCGACCTGGACGCCGACGTCCGAGGGTACGGATCGGTGCCCGCGGGGACCCTGTACCTGGCGTTCGCCCCGGGCACCCCCGCCGACGTCGTGGAGAAGCGATTGGCCGCGGTCCGCCACGTACCCGATCGGACCGCGGTGCTTCTGCGCGCCGAACCGCACGTGCGCGAGGCCGGAGTCGACCCCTGGGGCGAGGTGCCGGGGCTGTCGCTGATGCGGGCCGTCAAGGACTCCTTCGATCCCGACCACCGTCTGTCGCCCGGCCGCTTCGCGGGCGGGATCTGAATCGTCCACCGCGCCCCCTGGGAGGATCCCGTGACCGAACGCCCCGGACCCGAGCGGCTCTTCGGCGACCTGTTGAACGACTGCGTGCACTGCGGTTTCTGCCTGCCGACCTGCCCCACCGACGTGCTGTGGGGTCAGGAGATGGACTCCCCGCGCGGGCGCATCCACCTGATGTCGCAGATGCACGAGGAGGACGTGCTCACCGAGACGGCGGTGGACCACTTCGACAACTGTCTGGGCTGTCTGGCGTGTGTGTCCTCCTGCCCGTCGGGGGTGGCCTACGACGCCCTGCTGGAGCACACCCGCCACCGGGTGGAGACCGAACACGAACGGCCCCGAGGCGAACGGGTGTTGCGCGCGGCCGTGTTCTCGCTCTTCCCGTACCGCGCCCGGTTGCGGGCCCTGCGCGGACCGCTGCGCGCCTACCGGTCCGGCGGGGTCTCCTCACTGGTGCGACGCTCCGGGTTGCTGGACCGCCTCTCCCCCACCCTGGCCACCATGGAGCGCATCGCGCCGCCGCTGTCCTCTCCGCCACCGCCGCTGCCCGAACTGGTTCCTGCGGTCGGCGCCCGGCGTGCCCGGGTGGGCATGTTGGTGGGCTGTGTGCAGGGGGCGTTCTTCCCTGAGGTGAACACGGCGACCGCACGGGTGCTGGCCATGGAGGGCTGCGACGTGGTGATCCCGCGTGCCCAGGGGTGCTGTGGCGCGCTGTCGGGCCACGCGGGTCGTCTCCGGGAGGCGGTGGAGTTCGCCAAGCGGTTCGTGGAGGTGTTCGAGGCCGGCCAGGTGGAACGAATCGTGGTGAACTCCGCCGGGTGCGGATCCAGCATGAAGCACTTCGACCGCACCATGGCCGAGGCCGGGGAGAGCGATGCCTGGGTGGAGCGCGCCCAGAAGGTGTCGGCCAAGGTGGTGGACCTGACCGAGTTCCTCGTGGAGCTGGGACCGCGCGCCGAGCGCCACCCGCTACCGCTGCGCGTGGCCTACCACGACGCCTGTCACCTGTCCCACGGCCAGGGCGTGACCAGTCAGCCCCGCGAACTGCTCACGCAGATCCCCGGGTTGGAGGTGTCCGACCTGCCCAACAAGGAGATCTGCTGTGGTTCGGCGGGGGTGTACAACCTGTTCAAGCCCGAGGCCGCCGCCGAACTCGGTGACCGCAAGGGGCAGGACGTGGCCGCGACCGGAGTCGGGGTGCTGGTGTCGGGCAACCCGGGTTGTTCGCTCCAGATCGCCTCGGCGATGGAACGCGCCGGCACGCCGGTGACGGTGACCCACACCGCCCGCCTGCTCGACGCGTCCCTGCGCGGCCTGAGCGTGGAACAAGCTCTCGGAAAGGTGTGAGATTTTCCAAAAAGAGAGCGGAGATAAAGGCACATAGAGCGCCTGTCGCCGCTTTTTTCATGCCTGCCGGAAACACACCCTACCCATTGATCAGACCCGGCTGGCGACAACGCGCCACCATGGGGATCGCTGGCGAGCATGAAATTGCAGGTCACACCGTTTCCCTATGGCCCGCACCACTGCCATGGCCACATCCGGACACCCAGAGTTCCCCAGAAGCCGCGCATGGCAACCGGACGAATTCGACCACGACGGAAGACACAAGCGGCTAACCAGCAAGAATACCCGAAGTGCGCACTTACTCACCTCCTACAAGCGATCCGAACCACCCGAGACAAGAGGATCCCCACCACACCGAGAAAACGACCGGACACCATCGCGACAACCTGCAAAAATACCGGAAAACCGCAGCCCGATTCCGAATTCGAGATCGACCTGGAGAGAAAAGCGGACCTGCCATAAGTTCTTCCTCGGACAACGGAGAAACGTTACCAGGAATCCCCCGGGAAGGAAGCATGAACAGAAGCAAGAAAGTCCTTGTGACCGTTCTGGTTGCTGCGGGCATCAGCGTCGGAACGGCCGGAGCCGCCTCCGCGGTCGTCTCGAACGTGGGCGGTGGAACCTGGGACCGCGGCATCGTCGCTGAACGCGTCTACTCGAACTATCTCCACAACAGCAGGTGCCACGGCTCCACCGCTGTGGGGACCAGCACCGTTCGCTCGCCGAACACCAGCGCTGGCTCCTGGGCACGAGCGAGTGTCCAGAAGTCGTGGACGAACAACCAGACGTACTGGCGCAACAGCTGCTGATGACGAAACAGGAGCAATCCCCCATGAAACTCACCAAGCGCGCTCTCGTGACCACGGCCCTGGCCCTTGGCATCGCCGCCGGTGCCGCCTCGGCCGCGCACGCCGCACCTCCGAACGAAACCTGGAACCGCGGCGTCACCGGCATTCCGGGTGCCGGTACCAGTTACTCGCACTACTTCCACCCCAGTGCGTGTCACGGCGCCACCGCGGTGGGGAAGACCACCGTGCGCACCGCCAACATCGCCGCGGGATACTGGGCGTGGGCCACCGCCGATCGCGCCATCGGCAACAACCAGGCCTACCGACGCACCTGCTGATCCCCCGACGAACAAGCCCGCCGGTGCCACGGCACCGGCGGGTTCCTGACAGGACGAATTCGTGCCCAACAGAACCCTCGCCTTCGCCTACGTGGCCTGTGCCGTGTTCGCCGCGGTTATCGCGTTCCTCCTGGCCACGACGGCCGAGCGCACGATCTACGTGCTGGAGGACTCCCAACTGGTGTGGATCTCCCAGAGCGACGGGACCCACGACAACGACGAAGTGGCTGCCTCGGTACAACAGGTCGCCGACGACCAGGACGCCTCTATCGGCTACGTCATCACCGACGTCAACGAACCGTCCTCGGTGGTCCACCTCTACCTCGCCGTCGCGAACTCCGAGTCCCGCCACCAGCAGTGGCTGGAGGACGGCTACCCCGCATTCGGCCGGGACCTCACCGTCACGACCCACCCCATCACGGACTTCGGTGAGGTGGGGCCGAATGGCATATACCTGATCTTCGGTGACACCGAGGCGGAAGCGGCGCTGCGCGCAGCCCTGTCCGAACACGGCCTCCATGAGGCGGCCGGCACCCAGGTCACCCAGATGTGGCACTACTTCACCGGCGGGCACCTTTTCAACCTCCTGGCGGTCGCCCTCCTGGGGTCGGCGGCCGCGACCGGGGCCGGAGTCCTTCTCTCCGCCCGCGACTACGGTGTCATGCGCCTCCAGGGACGCTCCTACCTCGACATCCTCGGCGGAGACCTCAGGAAGATCCTCCTGCTGTCCGCGATCGCCCTGCCATCGGTGGTGGCCGCGACGCTGGCGTTCCTCGGGGTATACAACGGGTGGAACCAAATCGGCCTCTACTCCCTGCTGGCCGTGGTGTTCCTGGCCCTACTGGCGGTCCCCTGCCTGCTCGTGCACGCGGCGGTCCTGGGTCTGGTCCACACCACGGGCATCCTGCCGGCGCTCAAGGGACGCCTCCCCGTGGGCAGCACCACCGCGGCGGTCTACCTGGTCAGGGTCCCCGTACTGGTACTGACCCTGATCATCCTCGGCGGAGTCCTCAGTGCCGCCCAGGACGTCCGTGACCAGCGCGCCGGGCTGGCACTCCTGGCGGACCGCGGCGACACGTCCTTCCCCTCCCTCTCGGCCAACTACGGGTGGGCGGACTCGGAGGCCGTGGACGAGGCCCTGGGGCCGTGGCTGCGAGAAGCCGATGCCGCGGGTGACATGGTCCTGACCATCCACGGCAACATCGACGAGTTCCTTCCCGTCGACCAGGCGCAGCCGTGGACCACCTCCTCGACGGTTCGCCCGGTCCTCGTGGTGAACGACACCTACCTCGCCGAAGAAGAGGTGCTTTCCCCCTCCGGTGAGCGCCACGGCTCCGGGGACACCGTTCGGATCATCGTGCCGGATAACGCCCGGGAGCTCACCGACGAGCTTGTCGATGACGTGGCCAACGGCTGGCTCACGATCAACGGCCGAGGAGAGCAGGCGCCGGAGGTGGAGGCGCTGGTGGCGGCCGACGGCCAGACACTGTTCACCTACGCGGCCAAGGGCATGAGCGATCCCCAGCACTTCCTGCCCCTGGTGCACGACCCCGTCGTCATCGCGCTGCCGAACGGCGCGATCCTGTCCGACGACGACTACGTCAACTACCTGACCGGCCGCTCGACGGCCTTTCCCGATCCCTCGGTGGTCGAGGACTTCCGTGAAGAGAGCCCGGAGGCGTCACGGTACCTCTCGATGGTGGAGACCCTCACCGTCAGCGCGCTGAAGGACCACCACTACTCATTGAACGTCCTGCGCAGTGAGACGTTCAACCTGCTCGGGGCGGGCGCCGTGCTGCTGCTCACCGCCATGGCCGCGTGCATCGTCCACGTGCGTACCCGGGCCCAGGAGATCTTCGCCCGGCACATCAGCGGCTGGACCTTCGCCGCCACCCACCGGCGCCTGCTCCTGGTAGAGGGCGGCCTCGCCGTGGCCTTTCTGGGCTGGGCGACGTGGGACACGCTCCGCAAGCTGGCTATGGCTTCCGACGCCATGTACGGAGGCCCAGGAGGCATGGGACCCAGCGGGGCCGAGCCGTTCTACGCGCTGGGCATCGTGTTGGTGAGCATGGTGATCACCATCGCCGCGCTGGCCCTCTTCCACCGAAAGATCGTCCGCGAAGGCGCCTCCCAGGCCTGACCACCGAAGAACCGAGGAACACCGTGATCACCCTGAAGAACCTCAGCAAGTCCTTCGGTCGCCGCGTCCTGTGGGACGACTTGGATCTGGCCGTCGAACCCGGCCGCATGCTCGCCTTGGTCGGCGCCAGCGGATCGGGCAAGACCACCCTGCTCAACTGCATGGGCCTGCTGGAGAAGCCGACCGGCGGGCGGATCCTGTTCAAGGGCACCGACGTCACCCGGTTGGGCCCGGGGAAACAGCGCCGGTTCCGCCGCGACCACCTGGGCTACCTCTTCCAGAACTACGCGCTGATCGAGAACGCCACCGTGAAGGCCAACCTGGACGTGGCCCGCCGTCGCGGCACCCGCCCCGACCACGCGACCGCTCTGGAGAGGGTCGGCTTGGCCGGGCGGGAGAAGGAGAAGGTCCACCACCTGTCCGGCGGCGAGCAGCAGCGCGTGGCCCTGGGCCGGCTCATGGTCAAGAGGCCGTCTCTGGTCCTGGCGGACGAGCCCACCGGCGCTCTGGACCACGACAACGGGACAATGGTCGTGGACGTGCTGCGCAGGATGAGCCGTGAAGGCTGCGCGGTGGTCATCGCCACGCACAACGACTCCGTGCGCGACGCCTGTGACACGGTCTTCGACGTCGCATCCCAAAAGGAGCTCGCTGCGCGCTGACCCGGTGTGCGGCCCCGTCAGATCAGGGAGGTCTCGCCCTCGGCGATGATGACGGCGGGGCCCCGGAGGCGGGCGCCCGAAACGTCCAGGTGCACGGTGCACTCGCCGCCCAGGACACGCACCTTCCAGGTGGAACTTCGGCCCTCGGGGGCGGCAGCGGCCGCGGCCGCGACGATGCCGGTGCCGCAGGAGCGGGTCTCACCGGAGCCACGCTCGAACACCCGCATGTCCAGCACCCCGGGAGCGACCTCGTTGTAGACCTCGACGTTGGCGCCCTCGGGGAAGGCTTCGGGGTCCAGTTCCGGGGGCAGGCTCAGGTCGACGTCGGCGACCGGAATCTCGACCTCGCAGGCCAGGTGCGGGTTGCCCACGGAGATCTGGTCACCGTGGACGACCTGGCGGGCGAGCTTGGCCGAGGAGGTGCCCTGCATCTCCACCCGGCCCATGTCTATGGTGACTTCACCGTCGTCCTCGATGGTGACCTCCTTGGCCCCATCACGCGTGCCGACCTCGAACCGGTCGGTGTCCACCAGCCCGGTGTGCAACAGGTAGCGGGCGAAGACGCGCACCCCGTTGCCGCACATCTCGGCGACGCTGCCGTCGGCGTTGCGGTAGTCCATGAACCACTCGGGCCGTTCGGCGGTACGCGCCGCCGGGGCGAGGGCCTCACCGAGCTCACGCGTGCGGATCACCCGAAGGACGCCATCGGCGCCGATGCCCGCTCTGCGGTCGCACAGCAGCCGGACGTCCTCCTCCGTGAGTCGAAGCTCCCCATCGGGGTCGGGGAGGATCACGAAGTCGTTCTCTGTTCCGTGGCCCTTGGCGAATCGCATGCGGCCATCCTAGGGGCGCTCGTGGACACGACCTGACCGTCGATCCTCCGTTGATGGTCACGAACCGTGCCCGGCGTGGTTACGCTGGAGGAATGATCAAGGTGATCGCGGTCGTGGGCCCGACCGCTGTGGGCAAGTCGGACCTGGCCGTCGACCTGGCGGAGCGGTTGGAGGAGAGCACCGGACGCCGGGGCGAGGTGATCAACGCCGACTCCATGCAGCTGTACCAAGGCATGGACATCGGCACCGCCAAACTCTCCGAGGCCGAACGTCGCGGTGTCCCCCACCACCTGTTGGACGTGTGGGAGGTGCACCAGCCCGCCGACGTGGCCAGCTACCAGAGCATGGCCCGCGAACTCGTGGACGACTGCGCCGACCGGGACGTCATCCCCGTACTGGTGGGCGGTTCCGGACTGTACGTCCGAGCGGTCCTGGACCACATGGAGTTCCCCGGCACCGACCCTGGGGTGCGCGCCCGTCTGGAGGCCGAGTTGGCCGACGTGGGGCCGGGTCTGCTGCACGCCCGTCTGGCCGAGTCCGACCCCGAGGCGGCCCGCACCATCCTGCCCGGCAACGGACGACGGATCGTCCGCGCTCTGGAGGTCATCGAACTCACCGGCAGGCCGTTCACCGCCAACCTTCCCGACCACACGTCCTTCTACCCGTGTCTACAGTTGGGGCTGACCGCCCCGCGCCCCGAACTGGACGAACGCATCGACCTGCGCGTGGAGCGCATGTGGGACCAGGGTCTGTTGGAGGAGGTCCGCCGGCTGGACAAGCAGGGGCTGCGCGAGGGCCGCACCGCCGCCAAGGCCCTGGGGTACGCCCAGGCGTTGGCCCAGCTGGACGGGGAGATCACCGCGCTGGAGGCCAAGGAGAGCACCGCCCAGGCCACCCGTCGGTTCGCCCGCAGGCAGGAGTCCTGGTTCCGCCGGGACCCGCGCGTGCGCTGGCTGCCCTACGATTCCCCCGCCCTGACGGAGCGGGCGATGGCCCTGGTCGAGGCTGCCCTGACCGGACGCGACGAGGAACCGGGCGAGGCCCTGGTGGACGTGGCCACCATGGTCCCCTTCCCGCAGGGCCGCGACCAGGACGCCTGATCAGGCTCGGTTCCACAGGGCGACGTGGTAGCCCACGCCGTAGGGGGCCTCGTAGGCCAGCACTTCTCCGTTGAAGGGCCGTTCCCCCGCCGCGCCCGCCAGGGCCTGCCAGGCGGGGCGGCCCGCGACCATGAGCGCGCGGGCGGTGTCGGGGTCCAGCCCGGCCAGATGAGCCGTGTCGGCCTCGGCCAGGGCTTCGGCGACGGCGTCGTCGTAGGGGATCGCTCGCTCGTCCACGTATCCGGGTGAACTCTTCGTGCGGCGCGCGCTACCGTCCCCCATCACCAGCAGGACCACCCTCGCGGCGGAGTCGGCCAGGGCCGCGCCCCGTTCGGCGGCCCGCTCCGGGGTGAGGTCGTCGGGTAGTTCCAGGTAGCCGTCCGGGGTACGGCCACCGCGTTCGGCCAACCATCGCCCCGTGGTCGCCGCCAGGTTCAGTACCCCTGGAGCCGGCCCCACGCGTACGTCCACGCCGTAGGCACGTAGGTCCCCACCGGTGTCCGCTCCGTACTCCCGGTCGATGGGGCCACGTCCCACCACGTACAGCCGGTCGGCCCCACAGCGGACGAGCTCGGCCACGGCACGGTCACAGGCGGCGCGCAACGGGTCGAGTTCGGTGGAGGAACCCTGGGCGACCTCGGGGAACAGTACTGGCGGATGGGGACACACGGCGGCGGCGATCAACACACGAGGAGGCTATCGCCGAATCATCGACACCCCTTGTGCGGGGCGTCGGGCCGACCTATCGTTGACTTCGTGACCGTTTTTGAAATCTGGTCAGGAAGTCAGCGATCATCGACCCGAAGACGACGGGGTACCACCGTGACGACGAGAAGCGGCTCCAGGACGGCCAGGGAGGCCGAACGCGCCCGACGCGCGGCACGCATCCTGGACGTGGCCGGGGAACTCCTCGTCACCTGGGGATACACCAAGATCACGATGGAGGACGTGGCGCGCCGGGCCGACGTCGGCAAGGGCACCGTGTACCTGCACTTCCCCACCAAGGAAACGCTGTTCAGCACGGTGCTGGTGCGCACGCAGATCGAGGTCGGCACCCACCTGATCGAACGTTTCCGGGCGGATCCCGCGGCGATCCTGCCGAGTTCGATCGCCCGTGAGATCCACCTCGCCCAGGAGCGGTGGCCGATCCTCAAAGCACTGCTCACCAGTGACAACACCACCCTCGGTTCGATGATCACCGCCGTCGGCGAGGAACGCGGCGACCTGATCAGGGGCCGGGCCCGGGTGATGCTCACCTACACCGAGCTGCTGCGGAGCCACGGTCTGCTCCGTGCGGAGCGCACCTCCGAACAGCAGAACTACGTGTTCGTCTCGACCGTGCTGGGAGCGCTCGCCACACCACCGCTCCTGGAACTGCAGTCCTATCCGCTTCCGAACCTCGCGACACGGGCGGACATCCTCGCCGACACCGTCCACCGCGCCCTGGAGTCACCCGCGAGCCCTGAGGCGTTGCTCGCGGCCAGAGACGAGATCCTCCCCCTGTTCGACGCCCTGCTGGACACGGCCCGGGACGTCCTGGCGGAGTATCTCCCACCCGTAGGCTGACCTCCCCTTTGGAGGGGACATGAGCACTCCGACGCTTCCCGACCTGACCTCACCCGAGGCGGCCGCAGAACTGCCCCACATCCTGGAACGCCTCCGCGAGGCCGGGGGTTCGGCCCCCGCCTCCTTCGGTGGATCACCCGCCCGACTGTTCGTCGACGACACCGACTCGCGCACCATCCTCAGCGACAGGCGCTTCGTCGTGGACACCGCGAACCTGGAGGGGGAGACCACCGCGCTGTCCCGCCCCGAACTCCTGCGCCACATGGGGGTCGAACCCGACCTGATCGTCTACGCCACCCAGGGCGTGCTGGACAAGGACGGGATCGACCACGTGCGCCTGCGCAAACTGGTCTCGCGCACCTTCACCGTGCGCCGGGTCCAGGCGATGCGCCCGGGCGTCCAGGCCATCACCGACGAACTCCTGTCCGACCTGTCAGGACACGTCGAGGACGGCTCGGTCGACCTGCTCCGGCACTTCGCCTACCCGTTGCCCATCAGGGTCATCTGCGACCTGGTGGGAGTGCCCGAAGAGGAACGCGACCTCTGGCAGGTGTGGAGCCACGCCCTTACCTCGTTCGATCTGAGGGATCCCGCACAACTCAACTCGACCCTGGAGGAACTCGGCGCCGCCTCACGACGGCTCATCGCCGCCCACCGGGCCCGGGAACACGACGACCTGTTGAACGACCTGGTCCGGGTGACCGACGACAACGGCGAACGCATGTCCGAGGACGAGCTGATCACCATGATCCTCTCACTCGTCATCGCCGGGCACGAGACCACCGCCAACCTCATCGGAAACGGCACTCGCGCCCTGCTCACCCACCCCGACCAGCTGACGCTGCTCAAGGACGACCCGGAGCTGCTGCCCGCGGCCGTCCACGAACTGCTGCGCTGGTGCGGCCCGGTGTTCCAGACGAGGATGCGTTACGCGACCGAGGACGTGGAACTGAACACCGGCACGGTCCGACGTGGTGAGGCGGCCATCGCGATGATCGCCGGCGCCAACCGCGACCCGAAGGCGCACCCTGATCCCGACCGGCTCGATCTCACCCGCCACCAGGGCGTTCCCGGTGAGGCCCACGTGGCGTTCGGGCACGGCATGCACTACTGCCTGGGCGCCGCCCTGGCCCGATTGGAGGGTCAGGTGGCCTTCGGGTCCTTGTTCGAAGCCTTCCCGGGCCTGTCCCTGGATCCGGACAGGCCCGCCTCCCGACAGCCCAACTTCGCCTTCAACCGCTTGGAGAACCTGTACGTGCGGCTGTAGGTCCGGCCGAGGTCGGGGTCAGACGTCGCAGCAGCCGCCAGCGGGGGCCGGCTGTTCGTCGGGGACCCCGATCTTCGGCATACCGAGCAGCACCTCGGGCTTGCTCACCTGGACCGGCCTGCCCTGGCGAGCGTCCCAGGCGTCGCCCGCGCGGGTCCGGCGCAGCTTCCGGATCCCCGAGTCCGCGACCAGGTGGTGCGGGGCGGCGTAGGTGATCTCGACGGTGACCATGTCGCCGGGGCGGGGCTCCTCGCCGTCGCCCAGGCCGAAGTGCACCAGACGGTTGTCGGGGGCGCGGCCGGACAGGCGGCGGTGTTCGCCGTCCTTCTTGCCCTCGCCCTCGGCGACCATGAGCTCGACCTCCCGGCCGACCAGCTTCTGGTTCTCCTCCCAGGAGATCTGGTCCTGCAGGGCCACCAGGCGCTGGTAACGCTCCTTGACGACCTCCGGCGGCACCTGCTCGTCCATGGTGGCCGCCGGGGTCCCTGGGCGCTTGGAGTACTGGAAGGTGAACGCCATCGCGAACCGGGACTCGCGGACCACGTGCAGGGTCTCCTCGAAGTCCTCCTCGGTCTCGCCGGGGAAGCCCACGATGATGTCGGTGGTCAGGGCGGCCTCCGGCATGACGGCGCGCACCTTCTCCACGATGCCCAGGAAGCGCTCCTGGCGGTAGGAGCGACGCATGTCCTTGAGGACCTTGCTCGACCCCGACTGCAACGGCATGTGCAGCTGCGGCATGACGTTGTGCGTCTGGGCCATGGCCTCGATGACGTCGTCGGTGAAGTCGCGCGGGTGCGGGGAGGTGAAGCGGACCCGCTCCAGCCCCTCGATCTCACCGCAGGCACGCAGCAGCTTGGAGAAGGCCTGGCGGTCGCCGAACTCGCTGCCGTAGGCGTTGACGTTCTGTCCGAGCAGGGTCACCTCGGTGACGCCTTCCTCGACCAGCGCGCGCACCTCGGCCAACACGTCACCGGGACGGCGGTCCTTCTCCTTGCCACGCAGCGCGGGCACGATACAGAAGGTGCAGGTGTTGTTGCAGCCCACCGAAATCGACACCCAGGCGGCGTACGCGGACTCGCGGCGGCTGGGCAACGTGGACGGGAAGTGCTCCAACGACTCGGCGATCTCGACCTGCGCCTCCCGTTGGACGCGCGAACGCTCCAGCAGGGTCGGCAGGGAGCCGATGTTGTGCGTTCCGAACACCACGTCCACCCACGGGGCGCGGCGCACGATCTCACCACGGTCCTTCTGGGCGAGGCAACCACCCACGGCGATCTGCATCCCGGGGTTGGCGTCCTTGACCGGACGCAGGTGCCCGAGGTTGCCGTAGAGGCGGTTGTCCGCGTTCTCCCGGACCGCACAGGTATTGAAGACGACGATGTCTGCGGTGGTGTCCTCGGCTGCGCGCGCGTACCCAGCGTCCTCCAGCAGACCGGAGAGGCGCTCGGAGTCGTGGACGTTCATCTGGCAGCCGTAGGTCCGCACTTGGTAGGTACGACTCTGGCTCACCGGTCCAGGCTATCCGCTCTTGGACGGGCCGCCGTCCCGGAGCCGGAAGCGAGCGCGGACACGGTGGGTGGCCGGTATCGGCCGGCCGGTGGGAACTCCGACCCTGACCTGGGTATCTCCCGAAGGCCTCCGCACGGATGGGGCCCGACGAGATCACGGGGAGTCACGAATGAGACGCTACAGAACGGAACCGCCACTCGTTGCGACGAGGGCGGATTCATGCGTGTCCTCACATAACGGTTTCGCGAATCACGCCGTAACAAGTCTGCTACTGGCGAGACCAGGCGGCGTTTTCGTGATGACACGGCAACTTGGACCCATTAGGTTCCGATCATGACTTCAACTCCTCTCGTCGTGCTGGAGAACGTCAACAAGCACTTCGGCGACCTGCACGTGCTCCGCGACATCGATCTGACGGTGAACTCCGGCGAGGTGGTAGTCGTCATCGGTCCGTCCGGATCCGGCAAGTCGACGCTGTGCCGCACGATCAACCGGCTCGAGACGGTCGACTCCGGCACCATCTCCCTCGACGGACAACCGCTGCCCGCCGAAGGTCGTGGTCTGGCCAAGCTGCGCAGCGACGTCGGCATGGTCTTCCAGTCCTTCAACCTGTTCGCGCACAAGACCGTTCTGCAGAACGTGACGCTGGGCCCGATGAAGGTGCTCAAGCAGTCCAAGTCGGACGCCGAGGCGCGCGGCATGGAACTGCTCGACCGCGTGCAGATCGGCGACCAGGCGAACAAGTACCCGGCCCAGCTCTCCGGCGGCCAGCAACAGCGCGTGGCCATCGCCCGAGCCTTGGCGATGAACCCGAAGGTGATCCTCTTCGACGAGCCGACCTCGGCCCTGGACCCCGAAATGGTCCAGGAAGTCCTCGACGTCATGACCGACCTGGCGAACGAGGGCATGACCATGGTCGTGGTCACCCACGAGATGGGGTTCGCCCGTCGCGCGGCCAACCGGGTCGTGTTCATGGCCGACGGACAGATCGTCGAGGAGAACACCCCCGATGAGTTCTTCACGTCCCCCCGGTCGGACCGGGCCAAGGACTTCCTGTCCAAGATCCTGACCCACTAGTCCGCCCCCGGACGACGTCCCAGCAGCTTCGCACGCTCAAGGAAGAGGTACCCCACATGCGAGCCCGTCGCATCAACACCGTTCTGGGCGGCGCCGCCGTCCTCGCCCTGGCCCTGACCGCCTGTGGTACCGCCGAGGTCGGCGACTCCGGCGGAGACGGAGACGAGGGCGGTGGCGACACCATCACCATCGGTGTCAAGTACGACCAGCCCGGCCTCGGCCTCGATGAGGGTGGTTCCCCCGTCGGCTTCGACGTCGACGTCGCCACCTTCATCGCCGAGGAACTCGGCTACTCCGCCGACCAGATCGAGTGGACCGAGGCCGCCTCGGCCAACCGCGAGTCCTTCCTCCAGCAGGGCACCGTGGACATGATCATCGCGACCTACTCCATCACCGACGAGCGTCGCCAGGTCGTCGACTTCGGCGGCCCCTACTACGTCGCCCAGCAGGACATCCTGACCCAGGCCGACGACTCCGACATCACCGGGCCCGAGGACCTCGACGGCCGCGTGCTGTGCTCCGCCTCCGGTTCCCGTTCGGCCCACAACATCACCGACGACATGGAGATCGACGCCGAGCTGCGCGAGGCCGGCAACTACTCCGAGTGCCTGGAGCTGCTCGGCAACGGCACCGTCGACGCCGTGACCACCGACAACACCATCCTCGCGGGCTTCGCCGCCCAGAACCCGGACGAGTTCCGGATGGTCAACAACCCGTTCGGCGAGGAGAAGTACGGCGTCGGTCTGCCCGCCGGCTCCACGGAGCGTTGCGAGGAGGTCAACGCGGCCATCACCAAGATGTGGGAGGAGGGCGCGGCCACCGAGTACCTCGAGGACGCCTTCGGCACGACCGACTTCGCCTACGAGGAGGAAGTCCCCGAGCTCGAGGCCTGCGCCTAAAACCGTCATCTGACCTCGTTCGGAAGGTGGGGCCGACAACCGGCCCCACCTTCCGGGCCTTGACCGGCTGGGACCCATGGAAGCCTTTCTCAGCAATATCGACAGGGTCGTCGACGGTTTCTCATGGACCGTCAGGCTGACCCTGCTCAGTGCCTTCTTCTCATTCATCCTGGGCATCCTGCTCACCGCGATGCGGGTCTCCCCCGTCCCGCTGCTCCGCGGACTGTCCACCGCCTACGTCGAAGGCATCCGCAGCACCCCGCTGACCCTGGTGCTGCTGTTCTGCGGTCTGGGCCTCAACAGCGCCCTGGGCGTGAGCCTGGCCGACAGCGTGGCGATGGACGTGTTCTGGTGGGCGGTGATCGGTTTGTCCGCCTACACCTCCTGCTTCGTGTCCGAGACCCTGCGCTCGGGCATCAACACCATCCCCCTCGGGCAGGTCGAGGCGGCCCGTTCCCTGGGCCTGACCTTCACCCAGAACCTGCGCATGATCGTCGTACCGCAGGCGTTGCGCACCGTCGTGGGTCCGCTGGGCAGTGTGCTCATCGCGCTCACCAAGAACACCACCGTCGCCTCCGTCGCGGGGTTGGGCGTCCAAGAGGCGTCCCGGGAGATGAAGCTCATGTTCGACCAGGGCATCGCTCCGGTCCTGCCGACCTTCGTCGGATTCGCGATCGGGTTCCTGATCCTGACCCTGCCGATGGGTTACTTCTTCGGCTGGCTCGCCAAGCGCGTGGCGGTGGTCCGATGAGCATCCAGACCTCGGTCCTCTTCGACGTTCCCGGCCCCCGGGCCCGGAAGCGCAACATCCTCTACACGGTCCTCACCGTCTTCCTGGCGTTGATCGGCCTTTCCATCCTGTACCTGGGGTTCAACCGGACGCTGAGCGACCGCGAGTCGAGCCTGTTCAGCGCGGAGACCTGGGCGGTGAACCCGGCGGGTCAGTGGGCCGCCGACATGTGGGCGCCGTTCCTGCGCGCCGACACCTGGACCGGATACGTCATCCCCGGTCTACAGAACACGCTGACCGCGGCGCTGACCGCCTCGGTGCTGGCCATCGTGTTCGGTCTGGTCTTCGGCATCGGCCGGCTGTCGAAGCACTGGTGGATCCGCGTGCCCTCCGGGGCCATCGTGGAGTTCTTCCGTGGCATCCCTCTGCTGATGCTGATCTTCTTCACCATGGCGCTGCCCATCGTGGCCTGGCAGGTCTTCGACGTTCCCACCGGCACCTTCCAGGTGACCGCGCTGGCCGCGGTCGTCACCGGTCTGACCCTGTACAACGGGTCGGTGCTGGCCGAGGTGTTCCGGGCGGGCATCCTCGCGGTGCCCAAGGGGCAGAGCGAGGCCGCCGAGTCCATCGGCATGAGCCGGACCCAGACGATGTGGACGATCCTGATCCCTCAGGCCGTCACGTCGATGATGCCCGCGATCGTGGCCCAGCTCGTGGTCCTGTTGAAGGACTCCGCGCTCGGCTACATCATCGCCTTCCCGGAGCTGCTGCGCAGCTTCACCCTGCTGGCGACCCGGGAGAGCAACGTCATCCCGGCGGCGATCATCTGCGCCCTCATCTACATCGTGATCAACCTGACCCTGAGCAGGGTCGCGATCTGGTTGGAGCGTCGCAACGCCCGGCGCGGCAAGCCCTCGGCCACGCCCACCGCCGCGGGAGGCGCTCCGTCCGAGGTGAACGGCGCCCGTGGTTCCGACGAGAAGCCGACGGAGGAGCCCGGACCCCACAAGGGTTGACCGGTCCGCTCCACGGCCCACAGCGCGGCCCCGACGAACGCACCCCGAGTGCGATCGGCGGGGCCGCCTCCGTTCGTCCCTTCGAGTACCGATCGGGGCTGCACAGCGACTCCGTGGAGCACTAAGGTCGACATGTCATCTCATAACCCACGACCCATCCTGAGCGGGACATGTCTGAACTGTCGAGCCCTCATGGCCGCTGGCCATCGCCTATCAGCGCCGGAGACGTCGCCCGAGGAACGCTGCTGCCCGCGTTCCCCTCTGTTCGGGGCGACGAGGTCTGGTGGCAGGAGTACCGACCGGCCGAGAACGGCCGCACGACCCTGGTACGGCGGGACTCGGACGGGTCCGTGCACGACCTGCTTCCCGAGCCCTGGAACGTGGGAACCCGGGTGCACGAGTACGGAGGGCGCTCCTACCTGCCCGTCCCCCGCCGTGACGACAAGGCCATCCCCCGCGTGGGCGTGGTGTTCGCCGACCACGACACCCAGCGGTTGTTCCTCCTGGAACGGGGGGCCAAGGAGCCCCTACCCCTCACCCCCGAGCCCACGCGCAAGGCGGGGTTGCGGTACGCCGACCCGGTTCTGAGCCCGGACGGCAAACAGATCCTCTGCGTGCGCGAGGACCACACCGGTGCGGACCTGAGCCGCTCCATCGTGTCGGTGCCGCTCTCCGGGCGCGGCGCAACGGACCCGGCCGCCGTCCGCGAACTGGTCACCGGGGCGCGCTTCTACGCCTCCCCCGCCCCGTCCCCGGACGGACGCCACCTGGCCTACGTGCGCTGGAACCACCCTCGGATGCCCTGGGACGGTACCGAACTGCGCGTGGGTGAGCTCACCGAGACCGGTCTTATCGGTGAGTACACGCTCAAGGGCGGGGTCGACGAGTCCGTACTCTCCCCCACCTGGGTCGATGACGACTCCATGTACCTGGCCTCGGACTGGCCGGGTTTTTGGAACCTCTACCACGCCGGGCTCAAGGGCCAGGCGATCGCGCTCTACCCGGCCGAGGAGGAGTTCCACGAGGCGCCGGGGCGCCTGGGCAACCGTTCCTTCTGCGCGCTGGAGAACGGCAAGGTGGTGACGCTGCACGGCGACACCGCGCTGCGCCCCGCCCTCTACGACCCCGACACCCTGGACCTGGAGGACGTCCCCACCGATCTCACCTCCTGGTCCCAGGTCGACTCAGATGGGCTCAACGTCGTCGCGGTGGCCGCCTCCCCCGACTGCGCGCCCTGCGTGGTGCGCCTGGACCCGGCCCGCCGCAGCGTGGAGGTCCTGCGCCGATCCCTGGAACGGGCCCCGGACGCCGCCTACCTTCCCGCCCCCACCCGGGAACGCCTTCCCGGCCGCTACGGGGCCACTGTGTACGCCAACGTGTACCCGCCGACCCACCCGGACCACGATGGAAGCGAGCCCGCACCGTACGTGGTGTGGGCGCACGGCGGGCCCGTCGGCCACTCCCGCCGGGAACTGGACCTGAACAAGGCCTACTTCACCAGCCGCGGCATCGGTGTGGTGGACGTGGACTACGGAGGTTCCACCGGCTACGGGCGCTCCTACCGCAAGCGTCTGCACAAGGAATGGGGCGTGGTGGACGTGGAGGACTGCGCCGCGGTCGCCCGTGCCCTCGTCGACCGTGGTGTCGCCGACCCCGAGCGCCTCGCGATCCGCGGCGGCAGCGCCGGGGGTTTCACCGCGCTGTTGGCGCTCACCGGTGACACCTTCGCCTGCGGGGTGTCCTACTTCGGTGTCGCCGACCTGCTCGGCCTCGCCGAGACCACCCACGACTTCGAGTCGCGTTTCCTCGACACCCTGCTCGGCCCGCTCCCCGGCTTCATCGAGACCTACAAGGAACGTTCCCCCATCAACCGGATCGCCGAGATCGACGTACCGGTGCTGCTGCTCCAGGGCATGGACGACCCGGTGGTCACCCCGGACCAGGCCTTCTCCATGGCCTCGGCCCTGGGCGAGCGCGGTGTTCCGTACGCCCTGCTGGAGTTCGAGGGCGAGTCGCACGGCTTCCACACCGAGGAGGCCCGCGTGCGTTCCTTGGAGGCCGAGCTGGCCTTCTACGGGAAGGTGTTCGGGTTCGAACCCGAACCCGACGTGCCGGCCCTCGAGCTGAGCACCACCCCACCCGAGCCCCGACCCGAACCGATCCCGGACCCAGCCCTGGAACCGGTCTCCGCCGAAGCCGGGACCGAGAGCTCCGGCGCGGGCACCGATCCGCACGAGGTGTCCGAGGACGACATCCCGGTGGCCGAACAGCTCCCGGACGTCACCCCGGCCGCGGGTGTCACCGCGAGAACCGGAGAGCCCGTCACCAAGGACGAATGAGAAGCCGGTGAAGGGGACCGGCGGTCGGAGATCGAGCTGATCGCCCCTGATCACCTCCCTCGGGTCGGGAGCCGGCCTACAGGCGTTGTGGTCGCCGAGAGTGATCTGGGTGGGGAGAGTGGACTGCTTCTCGGGTGTGTGGGC
>NZ_BCSH01000055.1 GCF_001570765.1 Nocardiopsis listeri NBRC 13360
CCCACACACCCGACACCCGCCCAACAACCCAAAGGACCACGACCCCAGGCACCCCACCGGCCATCACCACACCCACTCCTTGGAATTACTCATCCTGGCCTGGAGCACGCCGGGAGAACGCAGGAGCAGGGAACGCCGACGGGGCCGGAGACGATCCCCGAAGAGGGCCCGCGCCTCGACGTTCCTCGCGGTGAAGGAAGTCACGGCGGGCGGCGTCGGACAGCGCATGGGGCAACCGGTCCACGTGTTCGTTCTCACCGGTCACATCGAATACGACCATGTGGGCGTGGCCGGCGTGTCATGTCCCGTACGTCCAGGTCCTAAGGTCGAATTCGACAAGGATGTCCAGGACAAGGACGGGATATGGACGCACGCGCCTACATCGACGACCACAAGGACGAGTTCTTCACAGCGCTCAAGGAGTGGTTGGCGATCCCCTCGATCTCCGCCGATCCCGCGCACCATGACGACGTGCGGCGTTCGGCCCGATGGCTCGCCGACCACCTCACCGAGACCGGTTTCCCCACGGTCGAGGTATGGGAGACCCCTGGTCTGCCCGCCGTGTTCGCCGAATGGCCCGCCACCGACCCGAACGCGCCCACGGTGCTGGTCTACGGCCACCACGACGTCCAGCCGGTCGACCCGCTCGAAGAGTGGGAGACCGAACCGTTCGTCCCCACCGAGCGCGGCACCTCCCTGTACGCGCGCGGTTCCTCCGACGACAAGGGTCAGGTGCTCTTCCACGCCTTGGGTGTGCGCGCGGCCCTGGCCGTCTCCGGCGCGGACGCCCCGCCGGTCACGATCAAGCTGCTGGTCGAAGGTGAGGAGGAGTCCGGCTCGGTGCACTTCGCCGAGCTGATGAAGGCCAACCGCGAACGTTTGGCCTGCGACGTGGCCGTCATCTCCGACACCACCATGTGGGCCCCCGACACCCCCTCCATGTGCGTGGGCATGCGCGGTGTCACCGACGTCGATATCAGCCTGTACGGGCCCGAACGCGACCTGCACAGCGGCTCCTTCGGCGGTGCCGTTCCCAACCCGCTCAAGATCATGAGCGACCTGCTCTCCGGGCTGCACGACGGCGACGACCGCGTCGCTATCCCCGGCTTCTACGACGGTGTCGTCGAGGCCAGTGAGCAGGAACGCGAGCTCATCGCCCGGCTCCCCTTCGACGAGAAGGAGTGGCTGGCCACCGCCGCGTCCACCGCGGCCCGTGGCGAGAAGGGCTACAGCACCCTGGAGCGTGTCTGGTTGCGGCCCACCGCCGAGATCAACGGAATGTGGGGCGGCCACACCGGCGCCGGCGGCAAGACGATCGTCCCGCGCTCCGCGCACGCCAAGATCAGCTTCCGTCTGGTCCCCGGACAGGAGCCCCTGACGATCCAGGACCGTGTCCGCGAGTACGTGGAGGCCAACACTCCCGACGGCGTCCACGCCGAACTGGAGTTCGGTGGCCCCGGCGTGCGCGCCTGCGCGTCCGACCTGTCCTCCACAGCCCTGAAGGCCGCCCGAGCCGCCATGAGCCGCGCCTTCGGCAAGGAGGTCCTGTTCACCCGCGAGGGCGGCAGCGGACCCGAGGCCGACATCGCCGACATCCTCCAGACCCCTCTGGTGTTCGTGGCCGTGGGCCTGAACGAGGACCGCATCCACGCCCCCAACGAGAAGGTCGAGATGCCGCTGTTGCTCAAGGGCGCCGAGAGCGCCGCCCACCTGTGGGAGGAATTGGGCAAGGGAGCCTGACCAGCCCAACGGTCGCACCCGCGCACTTCTCACCCGGAAGTGCGCGGGTTCATCCGTCGGGAGTGCACGGCACCCCCGAACGCGTTACACCTGGTGTGTCGCGCACGTTTATCAGGAAGGTCCCATGGACTTCGACGCCGTACCCGCACTCTCCCGCGCCTCGGTCGACTCCGCCGGACACCGTCGAGGTGACGACGAGTGGCTGGCCAAGGCCTGGGCCGACACGAACACCCGCGTGCTGGTCCTGGAGGGCGGCGAACCCGGAAGCCACGGCTGGCAGGCGCTGATGGCCAAACAGTCCCGCGCCCTGGTCACCACCGGTCGATCTCGCGAACTCGTCCTCATCACTCCCGAGCAGGCGCCCAAGGGCGAGCGCTACCTCCTGGGCAGCGATGGCGAACGCGCGTACTTCGCGGTGCGCTCCGAACAGGAGTTGACCGTCAACCCCGTCGCGGAACCCGCCTCGCTGCGCGAGGTCGGCGCGGTCCTCGACGATCACGACACCGGTCTTTTCACCCGGGCCATCGCCCTGGCCAACTGGAACGCCACCCACGGCTTCTGTCCCCGTTGCGGTTCCCGCACTCGGATCGAGAAGGCCGGGCACGTCCGGGTCTGCGAGGAAGAGGGCACCGAGCAGTTCCCCCGGATGGACCCGGCGGTGATCATGTTGGTGCACCGTGAACGCGACGGCCGGGACGAGGCGCTGCTGGGCCACAACCCGAACTGGGACGCCCGGCGCTTCTCGGTCCTGGCCGGGTTCGTCGACGCCGGGGAGTCCCTGGAACAGGCGGTCGTCCGCGAGGTGGCCGAGGAGACGGGCGTGATCGTGCGGGACCCGCGCTACCTGTCCTCACAGCCTTGGCCGTTCCCGCGCAGCCTCATGGTGGGCTACACCGCTCGTGCGGTGGGGGAGGCCACGGCCACCGACGACGAGATCTCCGAGGTCCGATGGTTCACCCGACCCGAACTCGCCGCCGCCGCGGAGGCCGGCGAGGTGATCCTGCCCGGACGCGTCTCCATAGCCCGCACCCTCATCGAACACTGGTACGGGGGACGTCTTCCCGGTGGCTGGTGACCCC
>NZ_BCSH01000056.1 GCF_001570765.1 Nocardiopsis listeri NBRC 13360
AGGCGCTCGAACACGCCGAAGTGAAGCGGAGGCGCTCAGCAATAGAGCACCGCGGACCGTCCATCCCCCGTGTTGGACGGTCCGCGGTATATGTCACCCCGGCGGGCCGGTCAGATCGGACCGAGCTCGTCCGGAAGGACGGTCAGTGGGCTGGTGCTGCTCTCCACCACGTCTCGGGCCAGGTCCGCGACCTTGCGCCCACGTGAACGCGCGGAGGAGCGCAGTCGTTCGAACGCCTCGCGCGGTGGCATCGTATGCCGCTCCGCCAGGACACCGATCGCCTGCTCCACCACCACACGGGAGTGCAGCGCGTGTTCCAACTGCGCGATGGTGTGCTTCAGGCGATCCACCTCCGAGGCCCCCTCCGGCGCCCGACCCGGCGCCTGGGTGCGGGGGCGTGGCCCCCCGGCCTCCGAGGTGAGCAGGTCCGCCAGCACCATCGCGCTGATCAGGTCCGGGGCGTCGTGGCCGTCATGCCCACCGCCCACGCGCCACCCGTGCGGGGTGCGTCGCACCACTTCGGCGTCCACCGTGTCGGCGGTCGCAATGTCATGAGGCCTCACGTCGTCCCCCAACTCCACACTCCCCGTCATGTACAGGTTTGCCGGTGCCGACCGGGCCGCCCTGGACCGGGGTGCGTTCGCCCTGAGGGAGGGCTTCCCGTCGCGCGGGCCGCGTGGAGCGGCCCGCGCCGTCGGTCCTAGGCCAGCTCGGCCAACTTCTTCTTCACCTGAGCGAGCGACGGGTTGGTCATCGCCGAGTCGTCACTGAAGACCAGGGTGGGGACGGTCTGGTTCCCACCGTTGACCTTCGAGACGAGTTCCGCGGCCTCCGGGTGCTCCTCGATGTTCACCTCTCGGCCGGTGATGCCCTCCCGGGAGAGCTGGCTCTTGAGCCGCTTGCAGTAGCCGCACCAGGGGGTGGTGTACATCGTGAACCGCTCGGTACCGGTACTCGTCATCTCGCTCACGTCTTTTCCGTGTCGACTGCCATGGTTCGGGAGGATCCCGATGGTTCCAACACCGGGCGGCCCGAGCCGCTTCCCATGGTGGTTCGACACAACGTGGGACGCCTCACAGACCCGACTGGTTCTGGAATGTGTCACTTGGTTCGTTCGGCCTGTTCAGGTCGGGGCTGTGGACGATCGGCTCCGGTGGGCGCCGATACTTGAGAGACTGTCCGCCCAGACCCACCCGTCCGACCAGATTCAGGAGCACCATGGACCCCGACCGCGTCCTGGAGGGACTGGACCCGGAACAGACCGAGGCGGCACGCGCGCTACGCGGCCCCGTGTGCATCCTGGCGGGTGCCGGCACGGGCAAGACCCGGGCCATCACGCACCGGATCGCGTACGCCGTGGCCGGTGGGGTCGTCGCCGAACAGCAGGTCCTCGCGGTCACCTTCACCGCGCGCGCCGCCGGTGAGATGCGCGGCCGACTCCGTGCCCTGGGCGCGCCCAGGGTCCAGGCCCGCACCTTCCACGCGGCGGCCCTGCGTCAGCTCTCCTTCTTCTGGCCACAGGTGGTCGGTGGCGAGAAGCCCACCCTGATCGAGAGCAAGATCAAGGTCGTGGCGCGCGCCGCCAACGCCGTGGGACTGCAACCGGACCGGACCGGACTGCGGGATCTGGCCAGTGAGATCGAGTGGGCCAAGGTCACGCAGGTGCGCGCCGGCGACTACGACAAGGCCATCGTCAAGGCCGGTCGTCAGGCGCCGATGCCGGCGGTCGAGGTCGCCCGGGTCTTCGAGGCGTACGAGGAGCTGTGCCGCGAGCGAAACCTGCTCGACTTCGAGTCCATGCTCGAACTCACCGCGGGGATGATCAACGAGTACCCCGCCATCGCCCAACGGGTCCGTGACCAGTACCGGTACTTCGTCGTCGACGAGTTCCAAGACGTCAACCCGTTGCAGAAACTCCTCCTGGACGCCTGGCTCGGCGACCGCGACGACCTGTGCGTGGTCGGCGACCCCAGCCAGACCATCTATTCCTTCGCCGGTGCCACCCCCGGCTATCTCACCGGGTTCGGTGACCGCTTTCCGCACGCCACCGTGGTACGGCTGGTCCGCGACTACCGGTCCACCCCCCAGGTCGTCCGCGTGGCCAACCACGTGATCGGCCAGGCCAAGGGCGCGACCGCGGCCGAGCACCTCACTCTTCAAGCACAGCGTCCCGACGGGCCGGACCCGATCTACCAGGAGTACGACGACGAGCTCGCCGAGGCCACCGGCGTCGCCCGCAAGATCAGCGTCCTGCTGGAGGAGGGGACGCCCGCGAGCGAGATCGCGGTCCTGGTGCGCATCAACTCCCAGTCCGCCGCCTACGAACAGGCGCTGAGCGACCAGAACGTACCCTTCACGGTCCGCGGCAGCACCCGCTTCTTCGAGCGTCCCGAGATCCGGCAGGCCGTCCACACCCTGCGCGGGGCCAGGCAGGGCGTGGCCGATGAGCAGGACGAGCCCTTGGTGCGCACGGTGCGCCACCTGCTGTCCCAGATGGGGCTCACCGACACCGCGCCCGAGGGCCGTCAGGCCCGGGAACGCTGGGAGTCGCTCTCGGCACTGGTCCAGCTGGCCGAGGACATGGCGGCCAAGCCCGGCCCCGGTGGGCGGTCCGCGACCATGGCCGACTTCGTCGACGAGCTGGAGACGCGCATGGCCACCGAGCACGCGCCCGGCTTCGAGGGGGTCACCATCGCCTCCCTGCACGCCGCGAAGGGCCTGGAGTGGGACGCGGTGTTCCTGGCCGGTCTGACCGAGGGCATGATGCCCATCATCTACGCCGAGAGCGACGACGAGGTCGAGGAGGAACGCCGGCTGTTCTACGTGGGCGTCACCCGTGCCCGTGAACACCTGGCGATGTCCTGGTCCCTGGCGCGCTCGCCCGGAGGCCGCAAGACCCGTAAGCCCTCGCGGTTCCTCGACGGGCTACGGCCCGCCTCGCCCTCCACGAGCGGGCGCCGGGACCGGCGCAAGGGCGGGACGGTGCGCTGCCGGGTGTGTTCCAACACGCTCACCGACGTCACCGAGCGCAAGCTCGGACGTTGCGTGGACTGTCCCTCCACCTACGACGAGGCGTTGCTGGAACGGATGCGCGACTGGCGGCGCCGAACCGCGCAGGAACAGAAGGTCCCCGCCTACGTGATCTTCACCGACGCCACCCTGCAGGCCATCGCGGAACAGGAACCGAACAGCGTGTCCCGACTTTCCTCGGTCTCCGGGGTCGGCGCGGTGAAACTGGATCGCTACGGTGAGGCGGTGCTCGCGCTCGTGGCGGGCGATCAACCGGAGGGGCCGACTTCCGGTGACGGGGAGGAAGAGGATGAGTGACGGCTTCGACGTCGGCCATGGCGGGCAGTCCCTGGCCCAGCTGCTGAGGGTCCTGGACCTGGAACGGATCGAGGACAACATCTTCCGGGGGATCAGCCCGAAGGAGGGGCCCCAACGGGTCTTCGGCGGTCTGGTAGCGGGTCAGGCCCTGGTGGCGGCGGGCCGGACGGTACCCGCCGAGCGGTACGTGCACTCCCTGCACGCCTACTTCATCCGACCGGGCGATCCGTCGGTGCCGATCGTCTACGAAGTCGATCGGGTCCGCGACGGTCGTTCCTTCACCACTCGCAGGGTGGTGGCCATCCAGCACGGCAAGGCGATATTCACGCTCTCGGCCTCCTTCCACAAGGAGGAGCCCGGGCTGGACCACCGGATCCCGATGCCGGACGTGCCTCCGCCCGAGGAGTTGTCGAGCACCCGGGAACGACTGCGCGAGGCCTTCGGCAAGGTGCCGAACTTCGTCCAGTGGCATCCCATCGAGATGCGGCCGGTGGGCGCGATGTCCTTCGAGGCCGAACGCGACCCGGAGCTGCGCACCGCCACCAACCCGGTGTGGTTCAAGGTCGACGGGAGGTTGCCCGACGATCGGCTCACCCAGGTGTGCCTGATGACCTACGCCTCCGACATGACGCTGCTGGACACAGTCCTGCTCAGGCACGGGCGTTCGTTCGCGGGCATCGCCATGGCCAGCCTGGACCACGCCATGTGGTTCCACCGCCCCTTCCGCGCCGACGAGTGGCTCCTGTACGCGCAGGAGTCCCCCACCGCCCAGGGCGCGAGGGGGCTGGCCCGAGGCCTGGTGTACACCCGCGACGGACAGCTCGTCTGCTCGGTCGTGCAGGAGGGGATGATCCGCGTCGTCGACGCGGAGGGTTGGTCCTGACGGACGGGACCGATCGGTGGGTCGAGACGCCCCACCAGGTACAACGTGGCGCCTGAGGGCCGGAGGGACTCGTCAACGAACTCCGGCCCTTTGCCATGCCGCGAAGATTATGGCCGGATCCGGCCGTTTTCGCAGGTCAAAAATGGGTTGCCGTCTTTCGCTCGGCGACCGTAGTGTGTACAACGTCGCAATGACCGCTCTCGGTGCAGGTGCAAGACCCTGTACCCGACTTTGGAGGAGGTGCCCGATCTGATGATGACGAAGAACCAGGAGACCACCGGTCTCGCAGCCGCATGGCAGTCGTTCATGCCGTCCTTCCGCTTGGGTGCCGACCTGAGCGGTGACGCCTTCGAGCGCACCTTCGGTGGCGACCGTATGAACACCCCGGGCGGCGTGGCCGTCTCTGGCACGGCCCTGCTCATCGCCGGCATTTCCGTGTCCGAGGGGACCGGTGTGTCCGAATCCGGTGTCATCGGTGCCCTGCGCGACGAGTCCGGACTCGCCCTTGATCGCGGCGAGTTCACCGGTGGCATCCACGCCCTGAATGAAACCCGGCGCCGTTACGGCGCACTGGGGAAGTGTCCACGGAGGACACCGGCCTAGCCGGCCTTCCACTCCGTGGCCGCGGACCCCAGTAAAGGGGCCCGCGGCTTTCTTTGTATCTCCGTCAGGCCCTCCGTCCCCAAGGGGCGGGGAGTAGACGGCGACATCGCAGAGTCCAGGTCCCTCACCGGACCGGTTCCGGTGACCGAACACCGACCGCGTTGTACGAACGATCAAAGATCTTGGAGGGCACCGATGCTTGCGTCGGTCCTGGTAGCGCCCCAGCTGGGTGAGGTCGACATTCCTTGCCGTCGAGAGCCGGACCTGTTCTTCGCGGAGGCTCCCGCCGACGTGGAGGCGGCGAAGTCCATCTGTGGGGACTGTCCCATCAAGGAGCAGTGCCTGACGGACGCCCTGGAACGGGGTGAGCCGTGGGGCGTCTGGGGTGGGCAGCTGCTCGTCTCCGGCCAGGTGGTGGCGCGCAAGCGCCCGCGTGGTCGTCCCCGTAAGAACCCGGCCCCCGTCGCGGCCTGAGGCCACGACGACCTCGTCCCACGAAGAACGTACGATCGAGAAGGACTCGAAGAGCGATGATGCAGGAACTCATGCGAATGGTGGAGCGGACCGAGCAGGAGCCGCACGAGCACCAGCTCAGAAGGATCGGTGCCCGACAGCTGCGCGCCCGCCAGCGGGAGGAGCGCCGGGTGGAGGAAGCGATCATGGAAATCGCGTGGTCGCGGCTGTGTTGACGCCGGCGCACGCGGTGAATCGGTGAACAGGACCGGGCGGTCCCCTGAACAAGGGGACCGCCCGGTCTCGTTTCGATAACCAAAACGCCGATCGGTGCGCCTCGTGGCGGGGTCATGTGTCCTGTCTCACCGCCTCGGAAGGGGCCTGGTCAGGGCGGAACGCGCTATACCGTGGTGCTTTTCGGTCCGGACCGGCGACCCGGACATCAGGTCGACCCGATGACATATCGGACCACGGCGCACCTGTTCGGAAACGCTCCTCTGGGCTACCGTAAACTTCGTGCCCTCGAACACCAAAGTCGAGGTACGACGCAGTCCTCGTCGCCGACGTACCGTGTCGGCCTACCGGGACGGGGACACCACGGTCGTCCTCGTGCCCGCGACGTTCTCCCACGCAGAGGAAAAGCGCTGGGTGGACCAGATGCTGCGGAAACTCGACGCGAAGGAGGGGCGGCGGCGCCGCGGCGACCGCGAACTCCACGAACGCGCCGTCGAACTCGCCGAACGCTATCTCGGTGGGAGCCGGCTCCCCGACACCGTTCGCTGGGTCGACAACCAGAACACCCGCTGGGGCTCGTGCACCCCGGACACCCGTGCCATCCGCATCTCCCGCCGTGTCGCCGGTATGCCCTCATGGGTGGTCGACTACGTGCTCGTGCACGAACTCGCCCACCTGCACATCCCGCACCACGGCCGGGACTTCTGGGAACTGGTCCGCCGCTACCCCAAGGCCGACCGGGCCCGCGGCTACCTGGAGGGCTACAGCGCCGGTAGCCGTTCCGAAGGGTGCGCCCACGCCGCCGAGGACGACGACCTCGCAGACGACGAGGTCGCCTTCGAGGACTAACGTCACGGAGTCCTCAGCCGTCGAGGGCCGTCCCGGCCAGCCTCATCTCGCGGTACGCCCGAGCCAGCAGGTACCCGCCGGCCAGCAGCAACGCGCCGAACACCAGGATGACGCAGGTCGTCGTGCCACCCCAGGAACCGGAGACCGTCGCACGGCCGGCCACCGCCAAGAGGAGCAGGGACAAGAACGCGCAGACGAGCTGTGCGGCACGGAACGAACGGCGGGTGTGCCCGTACCTGATCCGGGCCGCCTCACGCGAGTCGACCCGGCCGGCCCGCTCGTCGAAGAGCAGCTCCCGGGCCGCCTTGCGCAGACGCCGGTAGAACAGGTGGGCCGCGAGTCCGCCGACCAGCGCGACGATGGTGAACAGGGACATGTCACGACCTCGGGGATCAGGCCGGCCTCAGGGATGGACGGGGCCGTGCGCCGTCACGGCGGCGACCGCGGCGGTGACCAGGTCGCGCACCGAGTCGTCGGTGGGTTCGGGTGGGTCCGTGACCGGGAACCAGCCCAGGTCCGCGGACTCGTCGGGGTCGCGCACCAGCACGGCGTCGTCGGGAGCCACCGCGGCGAACTGCACGTCGAGGTGGAGGCTTCCGCCACCGCAGGGGACCGAGTGCCGGTCCAAGCGGACCGGTTCGGGCAGGACGGTGATCCCGGCGATGCCGGACTCCTCCGTGGCCTCCCGCAGCGCGGCCCCGACCAGGGTGGCGTCGGCGTCCTCACAGTGACCGCCGGTCTGCAACCACATCCGGTGGATCCGGTGCAGGACCAACGCGACCCGGGTGCCGTCGGCGGAGAGGATCGCCGCGCTCGCCGTGAGGTGTCCGGGCAGGCACGTGCGCCACATGGCGTCCTCGTGGGACCCCAGGTGCGCCAGGTAGGAGGTGCGCAGCTCCTCCTGCCCGGCGTCGGGGGCGGCCCAGGCGGTCAGTACCGCCCGGGCGTCCTCGTGAAGGCTCACTCGCCGCCCTTCTCGCCTTGGTCCTCGTCGCCCGGCTTGGGGCGTTCGGTCCCGTCGGGGTCGGTCAGCGACGAGATGTCGAAGTCGACGCCCTCGTCGGAGTGACCGTTCACGAAACCGTCCGGGTCGTCCAGGTCGTCGGCGGAAGGCATGAGGTCGGGGTGCTGCCACACGGCGTCGCGCCCCTCGATCCCTCGGGCCTCCTCCAAGGCGCTCCAGAGCGCCCCGGCCTCGCGCAGTCGACGTGGCCGCAGTTCCAAGCCGACCAGTGCCGCGAACGTGTGCTCGGCGGGACCACCGGTGGCGCGACGGCGCCGGGTGGTCTCGGCGAGCGCATCGGCCTGTGGAAGGCGCTCGTCCACGGCCTTGGCGACCACGGTCGCCACCCAGCCCTCGATCAGCGCCAGGGTGGTCTCCAGGCGGCCCAAGGCGGCCTTCTGCTGCGGGGTGTCCTCCGGCTGGAGCAGCCCCTCGGCGCCCATCCCGCCGGACATCATCTCCTGGATCGCCTCGGGGTTGGTGAGATCGATCTCCCCGAGCTTGTCCTCCAGGCCGCTGACGTCGTACGACATCCCCGCGGCGTACTCCTCGACCAGGCGCGACAGGTGCGAGCGCAGCCACGGCACGTGCGAGTACAAGCGGTGCACGGCGGCCTCGCGGGCGGCCAGGTACAGGCGGATCTCGTCGGCGGGGATCTCCAGACCCTCGCTGAACTTCTCCACCCCGGAGGGCAGAAGCGCGGCGTTGCCCTCACCGGCGAGCGGTAGGCCGATGTCGGAGGTCCCGATCACCTCCTGGGCCAGTCCACCGATGGCCTGACCGGCCTGTTGGCCGACCATCATGCCGCCCATCTGCTGGATCATGCCGAGCAGAGGACCGGCCATGGAGGCCATCTCCTCGGGCAGGTTCTGGCCCATGGCCTGGACCGTCTTGGCGGTCAGTGGGTCGCACAGCTGCGCCCACGTGGCCATCGTCTTCTCGATCCACTCCGACCGACTCCAGGCCTGAGCGGTCTGGATCCCCGAGGGGAGGTCGGTAGCCTGGTCGAGCCACAGGTCGGCGAGGCGCAGGGCCTCCTCGATCCGTGCGTAGTCGGCGGGCGGCACACTCGGGTCCCCGATCTGGGACACGCTGTGCCGCGCGATGTTCTTGGCCATGTCCCAGTTGATTCCGGACGTCGAGGACGTCGGGGACTCCCCGGCGGGGCCGGGGGAGGGCTGGGACGACATCATGTCCGCGAACTGGCGGAGCATGTCGGCCATCTGTTGCGGATTCCCGAACGGGAACCCGTCCGGTGTTCCGGAGTCCCCCCCGCCCGGGCGGCCGCTGCCGGCACCCGAGCCGGAGTCGCCTGAACGGCGTCCGGACTCGTCATCGGGATCGTTCGGCATGCTGAAACCGAAAGGCAGGTCGCTCACAATCAGACCTCAGGCAGGATTAGGTTTGGTCTCCACTGTCACGTTAGCTGGGAGTCGCCCGGAGTGAATACCGAAAGCAGCCAGGTTCGCCCAGAGCACAGCTCCCCGGGGCGGTCGGGGACGGTAGTCGCCGTCACCGGTGCCGCCACCGGGGTCGGCCGGCTTCTCGTGCAACGCCTGGCCGCGCCAGATGGTTCCATCCGGGCCCGCGAGATCATCGCGATCGACCAAGAGTTCGCCGACCTGCGCGATGTCACCTGGCGGATCGCCGATGTGTGCGATCCGGGGCTGGTGTCCCGGTTGGAGGGCATCGACGTCCTCGTGCACACCGCCGACGACCGTTCCCTGAACACCAAGCCGGCGCGCCGGCGGGAACACAACGTCCTGGCGGCCCAGACCGTGTTGACCGCCGCGGCCGCCTCGGGTGTCCCCAGGGTCGTCCTCGTCACCAGCAGCATGGTCTATGGAGCGACGCCGGACAACCCCGTCCCGCTGCCGGAGGACTCCGGTCGTGTGTCGGACAACAGCGAGGGCCTGATGGGCGACTTCGCCGCGGTCGAGGAACTGGCCGAACGCGCCCGCCGCGCGCACCCGGGCCTGACGGTGACCGTCGTGCGCCCCGCGCCATTGGTCGGTCCGGAGCTCGACACGCTCCTGAGCCGACACTTCGCCGCGCCCCGGCTGCTCACCGTCAAGGGCCACGAACAGCACTGGCAGTTCTGCCACGAGGACGACCTGGTCTCCGCGCTGGCCTTCTGCGCCCTGAACGGCGTGACGGGACGCGACGGCGTGGTCGCCGTGGCCTCCGAGGGATCCCTGACACAGGGGGAGGTCGAGGCGATCGCCGAGATGAAGCACTTCGAGGTCGCCGCCAACCTCGCCTTCGGTGCGGTACGTCGCCTGCACCAGGCCCGTATCACCCCGGCCGCCGCCGGTGAGATCAAGTTCCTCGTCTACCCGTGCGTGGTGGACTGCGCCTCGTTGCGCGAGGCCGGTTGGAAGCCGACGCACGACAGCGAGTCGACCCTGCGGGTACTGCTGGAGTCCAACAGCGGCAAACACGCCATCGCCGGGCGCTCCCTCGGCCGCAAGGAGGCCACCATCACCGCCGCCGGTGCGGCGGGTGCGGCAGCCGCGACCATCGGAACCGTCGCCGCCATCCGTCACCTGCGCAAGCGCGGGAAGGGCTGACCCACGGTCCCACCGGTCAGGGCACGCGCGAACGTCGCGTGCGCCCCACCGATTGATACGGTTCACCTGTGGAAGAGATCACTCTCGCGGCAGTTCGCGAAACACCCCTGTCCGTCGACGAGGTCCTCGCGGCGGTGACCCATCCCCGTGCCGGCGGCACCGCCGTCTTCATCGGGACCGTGCGCGACCACGACCACGGTCGTGACGTGTCCGCCCTCTCCTATTCCGCGCACCCCACCGTCGAGGCCCGCCTCCGGGAGGTGATGGAGAAGGTGCTGAGCGACACCAGCGTCCCCGGGCGTCCCGTCGTGCGGATGGCCGCCACCCACCGGGTCGGAGACCTGGAGATCGGCGACCTCGCCGTCGTCGTCGCGGCCGCCGCCGAGCACCGGGAAGAGGCCTTCGCGGCCTGCCGGCGACTCATCGACGACCTCAAGGCACAGGTGCCCATCTGGAAGAACCAGGCCTTCGAAGACGGCGGGACCGAATGGGTCGGCTCACCCTGAACCCTCGCCCCTGACCACCTCCGGGCCCCTTTTCGGACCGCCGGAAGCCTCGTGTCCGGGCACCCTCGAATCGACGGGGCAGGAACGGACAGGGCACGAACACCGGAGGTATCCGAGGGGCCCTAAGGTATGCACATGCTTCGTCGTGCCATGACCCTTGTCGCCGCACTCGTCCTGCTCGCCGGGCTCGGGTACGGGAGTCTCCTGTTGCCCATGCCCTACCTGGTCGCGGCGCCGGGGGTCACCCTGAACACGCTCGGGGAACAAGAGGGCGGGGAGCCGATCATCGGCATCGAGGGCGCCGACGACTACGAGCACGACGGTTCGCTGTCCATGGTGACCGTGCAGTACGCCGGTGGGCCCGACCACCGGCTCAACCTCTTCACCCTCGTCACGGCGTGGCTCTCGCCCAGCCAGGCGGTCCTGCCCGAGGAACTGCTGTTCCCCGCGGGACGCTCCCAGGAGGAGGTCGCCGAACGGCAGACCGTTCAGATGAACGACTCCCAGACCGACGCGACCGCCGCCGCCCTCAACCAGCTCAACATCGACTACGAGGCGATCCCGCTGGTGGCCGAGGCCGTCGAGGACATGCCCGCGGAAGGAGTCGTCGAGTCCGGTGACCGCGTCCTGGCGGTGGACGGCGAGCCCGTCCCCACCGGCACCTCCGGTGACGACAAGGAGCAGCTCGTCGGCAGCGCCTTCGTGGTCGAACACGTCGGCGACCGTGAGGTGGGCGAGCCGGTCGAACTGCTCTTGGAGCGCGACGGAGAGGAGACCGAGGTCGAGCTGGAGACGGTCGAGGGCGAGAGCGGTTCCGCCGCCGTCGGCATCCTCATCGCCGACGACATGGACTTCCCCGTCGACATCGACATCAGTGTCGGGGAGATCGGCGGACCCAGTGCGGGCATGATGTTCTCGCTCGGGATCATCGACCGCCTCAGCGAGGAGAGCATCACCGGCGGCGCCCAGGTGGCCGGCTCCGGCACCATCACCTCCGACGGCCAGGTCGGCGGGATCAGCGGTATCCCGCAGAAGATGGTCAGCGCCCGGCGCGACGGCGCCGAGTACTTCCTCGTGGCCGCCGAGAGCTGCTCCCAGGTCGCCCAGTCCGCCGCTTACGGCGAACTGGACGTGGTGCGCGTCGAGACGCTCACCGACGCCATGGACGCCCTGGAGACCATTCGCGAGGGCGGCGACGACCTCCCCCGCTGCGAGTAGCGCGAGGCCGCACGACGTGAAGGGCCCTCGGCACCGGATGTGCCGGGGGCCCTGGCGTATCCGCTCGACCGGTTTCCGTGGAGGAACGAAGGGGGCCGAAAGGGTGCGGGCCTCAGTTCTCGTCGAGGTCCAGGGTGAGGGCGAGGGCCGAGGTCAGCGCCGGGATCAGGTCGGGGCCGTTGAGCACTTCGTCCTCGCTGTCGTGCCCGCGCATCCGCATGGCGCAGTGCCGGGAACCGTCGCGCAGCACCCCCGCCACCATACGGATCTCCTCGGTCTCCTTGTCGGAGGTGGTGGGGTCCTCGTCGGCGGCCAGGGTCTCGTCCGATCCCTTCACCACCAGACGCTCCATGACCAGGGCGCAGCCGGCCACGCCTTCGGGCCACAGGATGCTGCCCAGAGCCTCCTCCAATGGGACGTCAGGAGGCAGTTCCTCCTGCTCGACCGGGGTCAGCTCGTTCGGGTCGGTGGGGGAGTCGATCCCCAACAGACTCGCCAGAGCGGGTTCCGCTGCCAGCAGCTCACTGGTCGGGACCAGGGCGTACAGCCCCAGAGGGCGATCCCAACCCTGTTCGGCTGCGTGGCGTTCCAGGTCCATGACGGCTTCGCGAATGTTCGACACGTTTCCATGGTGGCCGATGTGGGAGCCTCGCCGCGCCCGTTCACGGCCAGTAGGGTCGCAGTGGTGCCGCCCGTTTGCGACTCCGATACACCAACGATGCAGGCTTGTCACCCGCCGAGGGGCGATTTCGGGAACCTGGCGGCCACCGAATAAGTTCTCAACATAGGGCGCCACACGCGCACCGACCGCATCTACCAAGCCAGAACGAGGGGGAGGCGTGAGCTTCCGATCGCCCGGCGCACCACCTGCGCGTATGCCTCGCCGATCAAGGTTGCTCGCGCCAGTCGCGGCGACCGTGGTCGTCATCATCGCGGGGCTGATGCTCGCCGCGAACTTCTGGACCGACTTCAAGTGGTTCAGCTCCGTCGGCTACACCAATGTCTTCCTGACCGAGCTGTGGACCCGGGTCCTCCTGTTCGCGGTGGCGGCACTCGTGATGGCCGTCATCGTCGGTGTCAGCATCTTCTTCGCCTACAGGGCCCGGCCGGGTATCCGGCCGATGAGCCTGGAACAGCAGGGGTTGGACCGCTACCGGCAGTCCATCGACCCGCACCGCAAGCTCTTCTTCTGGATCGCCATCGGCGCCCTGGCGCTGCTGTCCGGCGCCGCCGCGAGCGGTGACTGGCGTTCCTACCTACAGTTCGTGAACGGCGTGGACTTCGGTGTCGCCGACCCCGAGTTCGGCATCGACATCGCGTTCTTCGCGTTCACCTACCCGTTCCTGCGGATCCTGCTGGGCTACATGTACGCGGCGGTCATCCTGGCGTTCATCGCCGCGGTGGTCGTGCACTACCTGTACGGCGGCGTCCGTCTGCAGAACGACTCCGGTCAGCGGGCCACCCCCGCGGCCCGGGTGCACCTGTCGGTGCTGCTCGGCGTCTTCGTGCTGCTGCGCGCCGGTTCCTACTGGCTGGACCGTTACGGACTGGTCTTCTCCAACCGTGGATACACGTTCGGTGCCTCCTACACCGACGTCAACGCCGTCAAGACGGCCCTCACCATCCTCACCGTCATCTCGGTGATCTGCGCGGTCCTGTTCTTCGCCAACATCGCCTTCAAGAACACGATGATCCCGGTGGCCTCCCTCGGCCTGCTGGTCCTCTCGGCGGTGGTCGTCGGCACGGCCTACCCGGAGATCGTCCAGCGTTTCCAGGTCGACCCCAACGAGCAGCGCCTGGAAAGCCCCTACATCGAGCGCAACATCGAGAGCACGAGGGAGGCGTACGGGGTCGCCGACACCGATGTGACCGACTACGACGCCACCACGGAGCTCACCCCCCAGGAGCTGGCGGCCGAGGCCGACACCATTCCCAGCGTGCGTCTGGCCGACCCGGCCGTGGTCTCCCAGACCTTCCAGCAGATGCAGCAGGTCCGTGGCTTCTACCAGTTCCCGGACGTGTTGGAGGTCGACCGCTACCCGGACGCCGAAGGCAACCTGATCGACACGATCGTCGCCGTCCGCGAACTGGACGGTCCGCCCGAGGACCAGGACAACTGGCTGAACCGCCACCTGATCTACACGCACGGCTTCGGTATGGTCGCCGCCGCCGGCAACCTGATCGACGACGAGGGCCGCCCGGTCTTCACCGAGTACAACATCCCGCCGCGCGGTGAGTTGAGCGAGGTCGCGGGCGAGTACGAGCCGCGGATCTACTACGGCCGCGAGGGCGCCGAATACGTCATCGTCCAGGCCGAGGAGGAATACGACTTCCCCCTCGACGCCGAGAACGAGGAGCCGGAGGTCCCCACCCTCGAGGACGCGGTGGACGCGACCCCGAGCCCGGGCGCCGACGAGGCCCGGGCGCCCGCCGAGAACGAGGGCGGCGAGGAGGCCCCGGCCGAAGAGACCGAAGGCGCCGAGGAAGGTGCCGAGGAGGAGTCGGAGGGCGGTTCGCAGCAGTACAACCGCTACGACGGTGACGGCGGCGTGCCGCTGAACAACTTCTTCGACCGCATCCTGTTCGCGATCAAGTACCAGGAAACGAGCATCCTGCTCAACAGCGCGATCACCGGCGACTCTCGGATCCTGTTCGAGCGTGACCCGCTGGACCGCGTGGAGAAGGTCGCCCCGTTCCTGACCGTGGACAGCCGCCCCTACCCGGCCGTGGTCGACGGCAGGGTCCAGTGGATCGTCGACGGGTACACCACCTCCGACGGTTACCCCTACGCCAACCGGATCGACTTCACCCAGGCGGTGACCGACACCTTCACCGATGGTTCCGCGCAGCAGGTCGGCGCGCTTCCCGGTAACGAGGTCAACTACATCCGCAACTCGGTGAAGGCCACCGTCGACGCCTACGACGGTTCCGTCACCCTGTACGGCTGGGACGAGGAGGACCCCGTCCTGAAGACCTGGGAGGGCGCCTTCCCGGGCACGATCGTCGGCAAGGACGAGATGAGCGACGAGCTCGTCCAGCACCTGCGCTACCCGGACGACCTGTTCAAGGTGCAGCGCGAGATCATGCGCGAGTACCACGTCACCGACGCCGCGTCCTACTACGGTGGTCAGGACTTCTGGTCGGTTCCCGACGACCCGACCCAGGAGGGGGAGGTCTCCGAGCCGCCCTACCGCCAGACCATCAACTTCCCCGGTTCGGAAGAGGCCAGCTTCTCGCTGACCAGTACGTTCGTGCCGCGTGGTCGTGAGAACCTGGCCGCGTTCATGGCGGTGAACAGCAACCCCGAGTCCGATGACTACGGCCAACTGAAGCTGTTGGAGCTGCCCCGCAGCACCGTGATCTTCGGCCCTGGTCAGGTGCAGAACGCGTTCGACTCCGATGCCGACGTGCGTGAGGTCCTGCTTCCGCTGGAACAGTCCAACGCCGAGGTGACGCGAGGCAACCTGTTGACCCTGCCGTTCGCCGGCGGTCTGCTCTACGTGGAACCCCTCTACGTGCAGGCCGGTGGTGGCGGGGCGGCGTCCTTCCCGTTGCTCCAGCAGGTCATGGTCGGCTTCGGTGAAGAGGTCGCGATCGGCAGCAACCTCCAGGACGCCCTGAACAACCTGTTCGAGGGCGGCGAGGGGCCGCTGCCGGACCCGGACGAGGAGGGCGCCGAGGACGAGGATCCGTCCGAGGCCGACTCCGACACCGGTTCCGAAGGCGACTCCGATCTCACCGAGGCCCTCAACGAGGCCGTCGACGCGTGGGAAGAGGCCCAGGAGAACAACGACGAGGCCAACGAGCGTCTGCGTGAGGCTCTCGAAGCCCTTGAGGACGCCGCGGGTAATTAGCCGCGAAGTCGAGGGTCGTAGGGCCTCGACGAGGCGATGACGAGCGGGGCGGGTGCCTTCGGGCCCCGCCCCGTCGGCTTCGCCGGGGGAGGGTGTCCCGGGTCTCCGTGCGCCGATTTGGTGTTGTCCCCACGAGCACGCTAATCTGAAGACACAACAACGCGGGGTGGAGCAGTTCGGTAGCTCGCTGGGCTCATAACCCAGAGGTCGCAGGTTCAAATCCTGTCCCCGCTACCAGGTTCGGGCCCGGAAGAAATTCCGGGCCCGGTACTTTTCCTGGTTTTCGATCCCATGGATTGATAATCGGGTTCATTCACTTCAGCGTCCTGCTAGGGTGAATGAGAACCGGGTCGCTGGTAGGCCTGGTCGGGTGGGTTCTCCACCGGTTCGGCGGAAGTCGGAGCGGATTTGCCACCCGGGGGCCAAGGCCCTAAAGTAGGAGACACAACAACGCGGGGTGGAGCAGTTCGGTAGCTCGCTGGGCTCATAACCCAGAGGTCGCAGGTTCAAATCCTGTCCCCGCTACCAAGGAAACACCGGGTGGAGAAATCCACCCGGTGTTTTTCGTATACGGCCTATTCGACGGCGAAGCGACGCCGTTCCGATCGCCCGGGTGAGAAGACGGGCGATCGGAACGGCACGGGCCTTGGGCCCGAGACCGTCGACCGGCTCAGCGGGTCCGGCCCTCCACCAGTTCCACCACGCGGTCGGCCCGTTCGGCGACCTTGGGGTCGTGCGTGACGACCACCACGGCGGAGTCGTGGCCCCGGGCCTGCTCGATGAGCTGGTCCATGATCATGGTGCTGCTGGCGGCGTCCAGGGCGCCCGTGGGCTCGTCGGCGAGGAGCAACGCGGGTTCGCGGCTGAGCGCGCGAGCCAGGGCCACACGCTGCTGCTCACCGCCGGACAGCTGGTGCGGCTGGGAGTTCAGTCGGTGGCCCAGCCCCACCGACTCCAACAACTCCTTGGCCCGGGCGCGACGGCGCAGCGCCGGCACACCCGCCAGCACCAACGGCACGCCCACGTTGGCCAGGGCGGATCGCCGCTCCAACAGGTGGAACTGCTGGAAGACGAAGCCGATCCCGTCGCCGCGCAGCCTTGACCTGCGACCCTCGCGCAGGGACGTGGTGTCGATCCCGTCGAAGGTGTAGGAACCCGAACTGGGCGTGTCGAGCAATCCCAGTACGTTCAGCAACGTGGACTTGCCCGAGCCCGACTGACCGATGATCGCCACGACCTCGCCGCGGGCCACGTCGAAGGTACAGTCGCGCAGCACGTCGATGCGAGCGCCCGACACCACGAAGTGCCGGGTCAGCCCCTCGATCCGCAGGAGCGGGGACGTGGCCCCGGGGGCGCGGACCGCCACGGGCAGGGGAGTGTCGAGCGACATCTAGCCCTCCTCCTCGAGGCCCTCGTCGTAGAACTCGTCGTCGAGCTCTTCGTCCAACGGGGCCTCTGGCACGTCGAACCGCGAATCCAGCGGAACCGGGTCGAGGACCTGTTCGCCCACGCTCAACCCCTCGGTGACCTCGATCGACCGTCCATCGGACATGCCCAGGGAGACCTCGCGGACCTCCTCGGAACCACCGTCGTCGACCACGACGACCTCGCCCGAATCGACGTTGCCGCGCACCGCGGTCACCGGGACGACCACCACGTTCTCGACCTCCCCGGTGCTCACCGAGAGCTTGCCCTGGACCCCGTCGAAGACCGTCAGGTCTGAGGGGACCCGGCAGGTCAACCGTGAGCCGCCGCCACCCCCTTCGCCCTCGGGGCCTTCCCCGCCGGAGTCCTCCTGTTCGGCGGTTCCCAACCCGATGAACTCGCACTCGGCGGCGGGCGGGCCCTTGTCGACCTGGAGCATGATCTGGCCGGGGTCCTCGTAGAACCGGTACAGGTCGTTGGCGGGCACCTGAGCGACCGCGTGGAACTCCCCGGTGGTGACCGCGGCGACCTTGGCGCCGGGCTCCAGCACGTCGTCCACCCGGACGTCCTCCAGGCCCGACACGGTGCCGCTCACGGGCGCGTACAGGGTGGCCTCGCGGGTTCCGGAGGACGGATCGCCCTCCTCGGCCTCGGGTGCGGGTTCGGCGGGCAGCGAGACGCTGACGACCGGGGCGCCCTCCTCCACGGTGGCTCCGTCGTCCAGCCACAGGCGCGTGACGGTACCGCCCTGGCGCGCCTCGACGGGTTCACCCGGTTCCTCCTGGACGGTGGCGTCCAGGACCAGCTGCGAACTGACCGTGCCCAGCGCGACCTCCACCGCTTGCCCGCTCACGTCCGCGGCGGCGCCGACGACGTCCTCGTCCGTGGGCGCCGAGCCCATGCGCGACAGCAGGAGGTAACCCGAGCCGACCAGTCCCAGCAGCAGGGCCGCGACCGCGCCGACGATGATCCACTTCTTCACTGTTTCTCCTATTCCCGCAGCCCGGCGACGACGGACGCGCGCAGCGCCCGGATCGCGGGGATGATCCCGGCCAAGAGACCGACGAAGGCGGCGCTGATCAGACCGACCAGCACGGCCGAGGGTGGTACGGCCATGGTGATGTCCGGCGGCAGCGCGACGAAGTTCCCGATGATCGCCCCCGCCGCCGCGACCAGGGCGAACGACAGCAACAGGGCGATGATCCCGGCGACCACCGAGACCACGACGGACTCCATGACCACCGCCACGAACAACGTGAACCGGCTCGCGCCCAGGGCACGGTAGGTGGCCAGTTCGCGGCGGCGTTCTCGGACGGTGACCAGTCCGACGTTGAGCACTCCGAGCAGCCCGGTGGTGAGGGTGATGCCGGCGACGACGAGCAACCCCACCGACATGGCGGTGATGACGATGTCCGTCTCCTGGGCGAAGTCGCTGCGATAGGCGAAGTACTCGAACTGTTCGCCGGTGCTCCACCGCCACCGCGCCGACTCCATGCGTTCGGTGAACTCCGAACCTCCGGCCATCTGGTCGGCGGCACTGTCGGAAGGATCCAACCGGGCCAGGTGCGTGACCCCCATGTCCTCGCCGTCCCCCTGGAACCCACCGATCTCGGGGTTCCAGGAGGGGCCGAAGATGATCTCCTCGGAAACGGGGGAGCGCAGCAGGTAGGCGGAGTACCAGTCACCGTCCAGCGCGGAGCTCTCGGAGACGCCGACCACCCGCACGTCGATCCAGCGGTCGGTGCCCATCTGGAGTTCGGTCCGGTCGCCGAGGAAGTCGGCGAGGGACTGGTTGACGACCAGGACCGGGGCGCGCGACCCCTGGTCGGCCTCGGTGAACCAACGGCCCTCGGCGAGGTCGATCCGCCGGATGTCGGAGAGGGTGGCGTCCACTCCGGTGACGCTCACGGATTCGATGGCCTCGTCGCCCGAGCGGAAGAGGATCTCGTTCTGGGGGGACTGGTATAGCGAGACGTCCTGGGCGCCGGCACGGGCCAGGTCCTCCTCGTAGGCGGCCAAGTCGTTGATCAGGTTGTAGGCGGAGGCTTCGAGGGTGGCCGCGCGTCCGGCGTTGGCCTCGCTGAAGGCGGTGGCGTAACGCTGACCGAGGTCGCCGGCGGTGACGACCATGATCAACGCGCCGACACCGACGACGATCCCCGCGCAGGAAAGGATGGTCCGGGCGACGTTGGCCCGAGAACCGGCGAAGGCCAGCACGATCCCGGCGGTGAGGGAACGCAGCATGGAGCCCCTTCCCGTGTGTATGTAGGACCCGGCGCGGTGGTGTTCGGTGGCGCCGGGGCGGCCCGAGAGGGCGGGCCGTCAACAGACTCATCGCGGCGAAGGGGGTTCTCGGTTCACGTCGGGAGCTTTTTCGGCCGGCCGGATCCGGCCACCGAGAGTGAGGGCGGGTCTCGGCCGACCTCGAAACCGTCGCACGTTATGGGGTCGCCGGTGGCGTCGGACAGGCCGATCTCAGCGGGTTCTCCGGGTTCGAGGGCCACGCGGGGGGCCTGGCCGCGCCAGTCCCCGGGGACTCGCGGGTCGACCGCGGGGGCGCAGGCGAAGTCGCCCGGGTCGTAGAGGGAACCGGACGTACCGAGCCCCGGCAGACCGGTGTCGGCGGAGTCGCGCACGCTCTCGGCGATCATCTCGCCGAGCTGCCGGGGGCCGTACCCGTGGCCGTCGGTACCGCAGGCGGTGGTCAGCAGGAGGACCGCTCCGCAGAGCACGATCGCGCGCCGTGGACGGGTTGTCGTGGTCAGCACACAGCGCACGTTGCTACGTGGGGTGTTCGATCGGGTGCGGTGCGTGTTCTCAGTGGCGGCGCAGCGGAGTGGGCCCACCGTTGAGCCAGGTCAGGGCCTGGTCGTGGAGCGCACCGTTGCTGCACACCAGGGGGCCGCCGTCGACGAATCCCGCACCGCGCAGGTCGGTGGCGCGCCCGCCGGCCTCCTCCAGGATGATCGGCAGCGGAGCGGCGTCCCACAGCGACAGCTCGGGTTCGGCGGCGATGTCCACGGTGCCCTCCGCGACCATCACGTGCGACCAGAAGTCACCGTAGGCACGGGTCCGCCAGACCGAACGGGTCAGACCGAGGAACGACTCCAGTCGGCCCTGTTCCTCCCAGCCGGTCAGCGAGGAGTAGCTGAACGAGGCGTCCGACAGTTCGCTCACCTTGGAGACCTGGCAGCGCGAGGCCTTGGACAGACTGCGGCCGGACCAGGTGCCACCTCCCTTGGAGGCCCACCAACGGCGGTGCAGGGCCGGAGCGGAGATCAGGCCGACCACCGGCCGGTCGCCCTCCAGCAGGGCGATGAGGGTCGCCCACACCGGGACGCCCCGAACGTAGTTCTTGGTGCCGTCGATGGGGTCGATGACCCACACCCGGTTGCTGTTCCCGCTCTTGCCGTACTCCTCGCCGATCACCGCGTCCCGGGGGCGCGCACGAGAGAGCACACTGCGCAGGGTCTCCTCGACGGTGCGGTCGGCCTCGGTGACAGGAGTCAGGTCCGGTTTGGTCTCGACGACAAGATCCAGCGCGCGGAAATGCTTCATCGCGATGTCGTCGGCGGAGTCGGCGAGCACGTGGGCCAGCCGCAGATCATCGTCAAAGGACACCATGGCCGGTAACGCTACCGTCCCGGGCACGAACATGGCCAAAGCGGCACTCGCACGTGATCAGAGTGTTAGGGGACGTCGGGGCGAGGAGAGCGCCCGGACGGCGGAAGCGGTGTCCGGGCGGCTGCGAGGATGAAAGCATGGAAACCGTGAGCGGAGACAGACGCGGTGGGGTGAGCACCGGCGCGCGCGAACGGCTGCTGGACGCCGCCTACGCGGAGGTGCTCGCCGGCCACTGGGGCGAGCGTCGGATGGTCGACATCGCCACGACCGCCGGTGTGTCCAGACAGACCCTCTACAACGTGTTCGGCAGTAAGGAGGGGTTGCTCCAGTCGGTGGTGGTGCGCGAGGTGAACACACTCCTGGACGAGGTCGTTCGGGTGCTGGAAGCCGATGGGCACGACCCCGCGCACGCCGTCAGCCGTACCACCCGCATGGTTCTGCTGGCGGCCAGGGACAACCCGCTGTTGCGGGCCGTGGTCACCGGCGACGACGAACTGCTCCCCGTGCTGACCACCCGGGCCGAGCCGCTCATGGACCTCCTCGGGGAACGGATCCGCCGAACGCTGAGGGAGCGCTGCCCGTCCGCCGAGCCGTCGGTCACCGAGGCAGTGGCCGACGTCACCATGAGACTGATCGTCTCCTACTCGCTGCAACCCATCGACCCCGACCGTGCCGCACACCGGGTGGAGATGGTCGTGCACGGCATGCTCTCGGTGCAACGCTGAGGAGGGGCGGCCCGGGCGCCTCGGCCCGGTTCGCGACGATCGGTACGGCCGTGCCGGAGGGTCAGGAACGCGGATCCGCCGGAGCGGCGGGTTCGGTGTCGTCCTCGCCCTCGCGGCTGCTCAACAGCCGACGCAACGAGGCCACCCGGTCCGTGTCGACCTCGCCCCGCTCCAGGGCCGCGGAGATCGCGCAGCCGGGCGCGTCCTCCTGGTGGGTGCACTCCGGTGGGCAGTCCACGGCGAACTCGTCGAGGTCGTGGAAGCCCGCGACGATGTCGTCCGGGTCGATGTGCGCCAACCCGAAGCTGCGCACCCCCGGCGTGTCGATCAGCCAGCCGCCATCGAACTCCAGGGCCGAGGCCGAAGTGGACGTGTGACGACCGCGGCCGGTGACCGCGTTGACGTGCCCGACGGCCCGTTCGGCGCTCGGGACCAGCCGGTTCACCAGGGTGGACTTGCCCACCCCGGACGAACCCACGAACACGGTGGTCCGCCCGGCCAGGCGTGCGCGCAACCCGCTCAGGTCCTGGTTCGGGCCCAGTACCTCGTAGGGCAGACCGAGGGGTTCGTAGACACCGAGCATCTCGTCGGGGGAGGCCAGGTCGGCCTTGGTCAGGCACAGCAGGGGTTCCAGCCCGGCGTCGTAGGCGGCCACCAGGCAGCGGTCCACGAAGCGTGGTTGCGGCGCGGGGTCGGCCAGCGCGCACACGATGGCGAGCTGGTCGGCGTTGGCCACGATCACCCGCTCCACCGGATCGGTGTCGTCGGCGGTGCGTCTGAGGATGGACCCACGTTCGCGAACCCGGACCACCCGGGCCAGCGTGTCGGGTCTGCCGGACAGGTCTCCGACCAGGTCCACCCTGTCGCCGACCACGATGGAGCCCCGGCCCAACTCGCGGGCCTTCATCGCCACCACGGGCACCCGGTCCACCAGACAGCGGTACCGACCCCGGTCCACGGCGGTGACCATCCCCTCCCGGGCGTTCTCGTGCTTGGGACGCTTGCTGGTACGGGGTCTGGACCCGCCCCGGGCGCGCACCCGGATGTCGTCCTCGTCGAGGTGACGTCCTCCGCCCCGTGTACGACTCATGACAGGACCTCGGACCACAGCCCCGGGAAATCGGGGATGGTCTTGCGGGTGGTGGCGATGTTCTCCACCTCCACTCCGGGCACCGCGAGCCCGATCACCGCGCCGGACGTGGCCATCCGGTGGTCGTCGTAGGAGTGGAACACTCCGCCGTGCAGCGGACGTGGGCGGATCACCAGCCCGTCGGGCAGCTCCTCGGCGTCCCCACCGAGCCGGTTGATCTCGGTGGCCAGGGCCGCGATGCGGTCGGTCTCGTGCCGGCGCAGGTGGGCGATACCGGTCAGTCGGGACGGGGAATCGGCCAGAGCGGCCAGCACGGCGATGGTGGGGCTGAGTTCACCGACGTCGTGCAGGTCGGCGGTGATGCCGTGGATCGCCCCGGTCCCGCGCACGGTCAGACCACCCTCGGCGGTACGGGAGACCTCACCGCCCATCCTGGTGAGCAACCCGCGCAGGGCGTCACCGGCCTGGGTGGTGTGCTCCGGCCACCCGTCGACGGTCACCTCGCCCTTGGAGACCAGGGCCGCGGCGAGGAAGGGAGCGGCGTTGGACAGGTCCGGGTCGACGGTGATCTCGGTGGCGCGCAACGGGCCGGGGGCCACCCTCCAGGAGTTCTGCCCGGTGGTGATCTCGGCTCCGGCGGCACGCAGCATCTCGATCGTCATGTCCATGTGCGGCTGGGAGGGCACCGGCGGGCCCTGGTGGCGCAGGTGCACCCCCTCGGTGAAGCGGGCGCCGCCGAGCAGCAGCGCGGACACGAACTGGGAGGAACCCGAGGCGTCCAGCACGACCTCGCCACCACGCACGGAACCGGTGCCGTGGATGGTCAGCGGGAACGCGCCGCGCCCCTCGTCGTCGATGTCGGCCCCCAGCGCGCGCAGGGCGCCCAGGAGCTCGCCCACCGGCCGTTCACGGGCCCGTGGGTCGCCGTCGAAACGCACGTCCCCCGAGGCCAGGGCCGCCAGGGGTGGCACGAATCGCATGACCGTGCCCGCGTTGCCCACGTCCACCGTGGCCGGGCCGCGCAGTGGGGCGGGGGTGATGGACAGGTCCGGTGTGGCCGGATCGGTCGAGGGCACCTCGGTCACCGTGACGCCCAGCGCCCGCAGCGCCTCCACCATGAGCTCGCTGTCCCGGCTCACCAGGGGGTTGCGCACCAGGCACGGCTCCTCCGACAGGGCCGCGATGACCAGGGCCCGGTTGGTGATGGACTTGGACCCGGGCAGGCGGAGCCGGGCGTGCAGCGGGGCGCCGGCGGTGGGCGCGGACCAGTGCTCCCCGGTGGGGGTGTCGTTCCGGTGGGACGGCGTGGGCGCGGAATCAGGCATGGTCCAAGGCTATCGGTCCAGGGGCCGACCTGGAGGATCACCCGTCCGGACCGTGGGCGACCGGGTCGGCGGGCCGGCCACGGACCGCAGGCCGGAACGTCCCACGTATCCTTGATCGCGCCATGGTGTATCTGGATCACGCAGCCACGACCGACGTCCGCCCCGAGGTGATCGCCGAGATCTCGGCGCAGCTCGGTGCCCTCGGTAACCCGTCCTCCCTGCACGGACACGGCCGTGCCGCCCGTCGAACGGTGGAGGAGGCGCGCGAGTCGATCGCGGCGGCGGTCGGCGCGACCCCGCACGAGGTCGTCTTCACCGCCGGCGGTACCGAGTCGAACAACATCGCCATCAAGGGCCTGTACTGGGCCCGTAACGCCGAGGACCCCGCACGCGTCCGGATCCTGGTCAGCGCCGTGGAACACCACGCCGCCCTCGATCCGGCCCGGTGGATGGCCGACCACCAGGGCGCCGTGTACGAGGAACTCCCGGTGGACGCGGTCGGCCGGGTGAGCCCGAGCACGCTGCGCGCCGCCATCGAACGCGACCCCGGATCGGTGGCCGTGGTCTCGGTGATGTGGGCCAACAACGAGATCGGCACCCTACAGCCGGTTCGGGAACTGGCCGCGATCGCCGCCGAGTTCGGTGTCCCCTTCCACACCGACGCGGTCCAGGCCGTGGGCGTGGAGGACGTGGACTTCGCCGACAGCGGGGTGAGCGCGCTGACCTTGAGCGGCCACAAGCTCGGTGGCCCGGTGGGCGCCGGTGCCCTGGTCCTGGCACGAGATCTGACCCCGACGCCGGTACTGCACGGTGGCGGTCAGGAACGCGACATCCGTTCCGGCACCCTGCCCGCACCGCTCACCCGTGGTCTGGCGACCGCGGTGGGTCTGGCGGTCTCCGAGCGAGGGGAACACGCCAAGCACCTGGCGTCCCTGCGCGACGAACTGGAGGCCGGAGTCCGCGCGGCCGTCCCGGACGCGGTGGTCAACGGCGACCTCGACCGACGGTTGCCCGGCATCGCCCACCTGTCCTTCCCCGGTTGTGAGGGCGACGCCCTGTTGATGCTCCTCGACGCCCGAGGCGTCTCCTGTTCGACGGGTTCGGCCTGTTCGGCGGGGGTCGCCCAGCCCAGCCACGTGTTGTCGGCCACCGGGGCCGACACCGAGACGGCGCTGAGCAGCCTGCGCCTGTCCCTGGGGCGGACCTCCACCACGGAGGACGTGGCACGACTGGTCGAGGAGATCGGCCCGGCGGTCGAACGCGCTCGCGCCGCACGTGCCAAGCGTCGCCGCTGACCCGCTCCCGAACGGCCCGGCCCTGACGAGCCGCACACGGAACACGAAAAGGGATGGCGGGACCCCGTCCCACCATCCCTGGACTCTCGTCGAACCTTCGCTCGACGCCGTCGGGTTCTCGCCGTGGGGGTCAGTCGTCGGCACGCTCGATGGTGACCGACTCCAGCACGACGTCGCTGTTCGGCTTGTCGTTGGCGTCGGTTTCCACGGTGGAGATCGCGTCCACGACCTCCATCGACTCCTCGTCGGCGACCTTGCCGAAGATCGTGTGCATGTTGTCCAGGTGCGGGGTCGGCTCGACCGTGATGAAGAACTGGGAGCCGTTGGTGGCCGGTCCCGAGTTGGCCATGGCGAGCATGCCCGGCTCGTCGAAGGTCAGCCCGGAGTCGAACTCGTCGGGGAACTGGTAGCCGGGTCCGCCGCGGCCGCTGCCCTCCGGGTCACCGCCCTGGATCATGAAGTCCGGGATGATCCGGTGGAAGATCGTTCCGTCGTAGAACTCCTCCTCGCCCGTCTCCGGGTTGGTAGCCAGACCGCCCTCGGCCAGGCCGACGAAGTTGGCGACGGTGATGGGGGCGTCGTCGGGCAGCAGCTCCAGTTCGATGTCGCCCTCGCTGGTGTGCAGGGTCGCGCCCTCCACCCCGGTGATGTCCACCTCGGCGGGCAGCGGGGACTCCTCGGAGGCGTCGGGGGACTCGACGTCGATCTCGGGCGCGGCCTCCTCGGACTGGCAGGCCGTGGTGGCGAACAGTACGGCGCAGGCGAGGATCGATATCGACGGGGACAAGCGGTTCATCGGTTCACTTCCGGAAGGTCAGGTTCGCGGCGGGGCGGTTTCAGCGTACTGCGAATTCAGACAATCCAGATGTTCGGGGTTTACTCTTACGAATCCCCGTAAGGCTCAGGTCGAGGACTCCGTAGGGTCCTCGTCGGCGTCGCGTTCGTCCTGTTCCAGACACTTCTCCCGCTGTTCTCGTCGTTGTCGTTCGAGACGTTCGCGTTCCTCGCGGGCCTGGAATTCCCTGGCCCGGGCGCGCTGCTCCTCGGCCCGCTCGCGGCACTGTCGCAGGAACGCCTCGTCCTCCTCGGCGGTGGCGGCGCGGGCCCTTCCCGGGTGGTCGTACTCGGGGAACGGCGAGGGTGGTCCCACCGGGCCCTCGACGGACGTCCGTTCACCTCGCGGGCGGCCCAGGAGGAACCACGCCGCGGCGCCGATCTTCGGCAGAAACAGGACGATCACCGCCCAGGCGGGCTTGGGCAGGAGACGGACCCCTTCCGCTTCGGAACCGATGACGTCGAAGAGCACGTAGACCCAGAACACCAGCGACAGGACCGTGACGATGAGGGCGAGGTAGACCAACAGACCTTCCAATCGGGGGAAACACTCGACAGGGGAAGAACGACATCGCGGACTTTGTGCCGACTTGTCACGGATGGCCGCACCCGTCGAGTCGCTTGACCGGCCACCCGGGAGCGAGAGAAGGTCGAAGTCCGGGGGCTGGGGCGTCGCAACGAGGGTACGTCACTCCAGGCCCCCAAGGGTGTCGGCAGAATCGGGAGAGGTCATGGGCATGAATTCGACGTTGCCGTCGGCGATGTGGCTTCCCTTCGGGGCTCGGATCCTGCGTGCCCGCTCCGCCCGAGGGCTTTCACGCAGCGAGCTCGCCAGGAGCGTCGGCGTCACCGACGACAAGCTCCGCGAGGTGGAGGACGCGCACTGTAGACCGGCTCGTTCCCTGGTCGAACGGGTCGACACCGCCCTGGGCACCGAGCACCAACTGCTCGACGCCTGGGCCATCGCCTTGCAGGCGGAGGCCTTCCCCAACGAGTTCGGCGACATGCGAGAACTCGGCACCCACGCCGCGCGGTTGTGGGAACACCAGCCCATGACCGTCCCGGTGTTCCTACGTACCCGTGAATACTCGCGGGCGGTGCTGGGCCCGCGGCACTCCGACCTGGAACCGGACGACATCGAGGCCATGGTGGACGAGGAGATGGCCTACCGCGCGGCGATGACCGGTCCCGAGGGCCCGGCGTTGCGGGTGGTCGTCAACGAATCGGTGCTGCGCCGGCCCCAAGGCGGGGTCGCGGTCCTCAACGGTCAACGCGACTTCCTCGCCGACCTGGTCGAGGCGGGCATCGTCGACCTCGCGACCATCCCCGAAGACACCCCGTACCACCCGGGGCTGGGTGGCGCGTTCCGGATCATGGAGTTCGCCGACCGGCCCAGCATGGTCTACGCCTTCGCCACTCAGGGCGGCGATCTCACCGGCGACAGCGAGGACGTCGGACACTGCCGGAAGGTGCGCGACTCCATCGAGGAGGCGAGCGTCGAGCTCACCCCCGAGTCCGAGCTGCTCACCGCCGGCCGGTCCGAGGGATGACCCCGAGAGCGGGTCGTTGGATGATCGGTGCCGTAATGGTCTTGGGAGCGTAGCCGGGCATGGGTTAGGTTGCCCGCCATGGATATCGCTATCACTTCCGGATACGTCGTGCCCGTCGCGGGAGACCCCATCGAGGGCGGGACGGTCCTGATCTCCGACGGTCGCATCACCGCCGTGGGGACGGCGGACGAGGTCACCGTCCCCAAGGGCGCCGAGGTCGTCGACGCGGCGGGCCAGTGGGTCCTGCCCGGCTTCGTCGAGGCGCACGGGCACGTCGGCATCCACGAGGAGACCATCGGCTGGGCCGGTGACGACACCAACGAGATGACCGACCCCAACGGTGCCCGCATGCGCGCCATCGACGCCATCAACCCCGCCGACCAGGGGTTCGTCGACGCGCTGTCGGGCGGTGTCACCAGCTCCGTGATCAAGCCCGGCTCGGGCAACCCCATCGGCGGGCGCACCGTCGCCATCAAGATGTGGGGTCGCAGCGTCGAGGACCGTCTGCTCAAGGAACCCGCCAGCGTCAAGAGCGCCCTGGGAGAGAACCCCAAGCGCGTCTACGGCAACAAGGACACGCTCCCCTCCACCCGGCAGGGCGTGGCCGCGGTCATCCGCGACGCCTTCACCAAGGCCCAGGACTACAAGGCCAAGCGCGACCACGCCACCGAGGAGGGCAAGCCCTTCGACCGCGACAACACGTTGGAGACCCTGGTCCAGGTGTTGGACGGTGAGGTGCCCTGGTGCCAGCACGTGCACCGCGCCGACGACATGCACACCGCGATGCGTCTGGCGGACGAGTTCGGCTACCGGCTCATCATCAACCACTGCACCGAGGGCCACCTGCTGGCCGACGAGATCGCCGCGCGCGACATCCCCGTCATCACCGGCCCGCTGATGACCTCCCGTTCCAAGGTGGAGGTCGGCAACCGGACCCTGGCCAACCCCGGAATCCTGGACCGTGCCGGCGTCAAGGTCGCCCTCACCACCGACGCCCCGGTCATCCCGGTGGAGTTCCTCGTCTACCAGGCGATCCTGTGCGTGAAGGAGGGGATGGACCGCGACTCCGCGATCCGCGCCCTGACCATCAACCCCGCCGAGATCATGGGCCTGGACGACCGCGTGGGTTCCCTCAAGCCCGGTCTGGACGCCGACGTGGTGCTCTGGTCCGGCGACCCGCTCGACATCATGAGCCGTGCCCTGCGCGTGTTCGTGAGCGGTCGTGAGGTCTACACCTACGACCGGGAACGTCGCGAGGGCACCGCCCTGGACCCCTACTACCGGGAGTCCTGAGCACCGGCGTCATCCGCGCCGCGCGCCCCTTCGGTCAGGTCCGGTTCGTGAACCACGGGGGGTTGCCCGGTTCGGGTCCGGAGAGGGTTCTGCAAGAGGAGTCAAGCCGTGAGCGAGGAACGAGCTTGATTCCTACCTGTGCGCGTCAGCGCTCCGTTGGGGCGGTGGCGGGCGACGGGCGGGCGTAGACGACGATGAAGAATCCCTCTGCAAAGGCCCCGAACATGGGCCGAAGCGCAAGCGGAGGCCCTGAAAAACACCGTCTAAGGAGGGCACGGGCGGTTTGAGGCACCCGCGAGGCCGCGGCCGACCCTTCTAAGGGGGCCGCGGCCTCGCACCTCGATGAGGTCTTCCGATGTGCCGCGAGGGTCCTTAGACCGAGTCTGGGATCAGCCGGGGGAACGGCCCCCGGACGGTGCACCCCGGAGGACCCCATGCACCCCGACCACAGTGCCCAGGCCGCCGATCAGTACCGCGCGGAGATGGAGCGGATCGCCCGCGAGGAACGGCTGGCCCGTGAGGCCGCCCGGGCCGACAAGGAACGCTGGAACCGCGAACGCGGCAAGGGCCGCGACCCCGGCCATGACCTGGCGGTGTGAACCCTCGGAGTCGCTCGCTCAGCCCACCCGTCGGAAGGGCGCCTCGCCCTTGGGAACCCATCCGTGCACCACGCTCACCCGCTCGGTCCCCAACCGCTTGAGGAATCGCTCCTCCTCGCCGGCGGCCGGGGCGGGGGTCAACACCAGCGGAACACCGGAGACGATCGCGGCGGTGAGCACCGACAGGTCCTCGCCCAGGGCCGTCAACGGGGCGTCGGAGGCGACCACCACGGCCAGCCGGTCACCCTCGGCCAACCCCCAGTCCTCGGCGCGGGCGCGGCCCGCCGCCACCACCTGGGCACCGGTCAGCGCGCGCTCGCCCACCTCCAGCGCGGTCTCGCCGGCATCGACGGGATAGGGCTGGAAGTGGTCGCCGTGCCCGCGAACCTCCACCGTGTAGTCGGTGACCATCGCGGGCACCTCCTTGAGCGGCATGCCCAGGGAATCGAGGGAGGTGCCCACGACCTCCTCCGCACCGCTGTCCTGAGCCGCCGTCAGCAGGTCGGGGCCGGCCACCGACACCTCGGTGTTCGGGGCCACCTCACCCGAACCGTCCAGTACCGCCGACGCGCCCACCGACCAGCAGGACAGCAGCCATGCCACCGACTGCCAGTGCGGCGGCAGAGCCACCGCCACCCGGTCGCCGGGCTGGGTGCCGAAGCCGTCCACCAGCATGTTCGAGGTCTTGGATACCCAGTTGTCCAGGGTGGCCCGGGACAGTTCCACCCGGTCCCCGAGATCGTCGTAGGAGGTCACGAACGGGCGGGCGGGGTCGGCTGAGACGAGAGCGCGCCACAGCGGCGCGGGAGAGTCGGACATGGCCCTCATGGTAGGAGCCTCGGGGGAGCGGACGGTGTCCGCGATCCATGTCACCGTCCCGACGGGGGAGGGCGCGAGGACGGCACCGGTGTGCGTACCGGTGCCGGAAGTGCCAGAGTTGCCCCATGCGCTTGCTTCCCGGACGGTTCCTCGCCCGTGTGACCGCGCTCCCCGCGATCGCCCTCTCGGCCTGGCTCCTCGTAGCCTTCCCCCTGCTGGTCGCGGGCTGGTTCACCCCGCTGCTCGGGCTCCTTCTGGGGGCGCCCGCGGTGCTGGTGGCCTGCGCGCTGTCGCCCCGCCTGATCCCCGACCTCGACGAGGACGATCTCTCCTGGTGGCCGGTGGTGGCGGTGCTGCTCATCACGGTCGCCTTCGCCGTGGTCCAGATCGCCTACCACGCCGAGGCCCTGGTCATCCGCCGAGACCCCGCCTCCTACGCCATGTACACGTCGTGGATCGCGGAGAACGGATTCCTGCCCATCCCGCAGCAGCGCGAACTCATAGCCGGTGACGATCCGGCGCTCAACTACCGGAGCCTGGCCCATTACGAGCGCGACGACGTCATCTGGCCACAGTTCATGGCGGGCGCCCCCCTGGTGCTGGCGATCGGCTACTGGCTGGGCGGGCTCGACGGCATGCTCGTCACCACCCCCGTCCTCGGCGCGCTCGGCGTCCTCACCTTCGCCGGGCTCACCGCCCGCCTGGTCGGGGCGCGTTGGGCGCCCCTGGCCGCGCTGGTGCTGGCGATCTGCCTGCCCCAACAGTGGGTCAGCAGGTTCACCTACAGCGAGCCGCTCGCCCAGATCCTGCTCCTGGGCGGCCTCATCATCGCGTTCGACGCCCTGAACCGAAGAGTCGCCCTCACCGACAGGTGGGGCACGGGTCACACGCTCGCCGCGATCGCCGGGGTGGTGCTCGGTCTCGGGGTGTTGGTGCGCATCGACGCCATCCGCGACCTGTTGCCGGTGATCGGGTTCGTCGGACTGTTCCTGGTGGCCCGGCGCGGTCAGGCCCTGCCCCTGCTCGGCGGGCTCGTCGTAGGCGTGGTCTACGGGTTGGTCGCCGGGTACGGCTACTCGCTGCCCTACCTGGAGTACCTGTCGGATTCGATGAACCCGCTGCTGCTCATCGGCGCGGTCGTCATCTTCCTCACCGTCGTCCTCACCGCCGCGCTCTGGCGATACGGACCGCCGCACACCGAACGGGTCCGGTGGCTGCCGAACGCGGTCGGGCTGCTCGCGATCCTCGTCATGGTGGGTTTCGCGATCCGCCCGTTGCTGTGGCCGGACTACGGCCACGGCAGCGACTTCACCGACCAGTGGGTCGCCGCGGTCCAACAGACGGAGGGGCTGCCGATCGAGGGCAGCCGCACCTACTACGACATGAGCCTGTACTGGGTGGGTTGGTACGTGGGTCTGGGCACCGTGATGTTCGCGGCCCTGGGGGTGGCCCTGGTACTGCGCCGACTCACGCTTCGTCGCGACACACAGTGGTTGTTGCCCGCGATGCTGCTCGTGTGGACGGTCGCCACGACCCTGTTGCGTCCGGCCATCACACCGGACCACCCCTGGGCCAGCCGCCGACTGATCGTCCTGGTCATCCCGGCCTTCATCCTGTTCGCGCTGTGGTTCCTGGCCTGGCTCACCCGCTACTGCGAACGGTCGGCCCGGTACGGCCGCGGCGGCCCGCTCCTCCGCTCGCTCCCGACGGTGGTGGCCGCCGGGGCGGCCGTCGCCATGCTCGGCCCCACCCTGGTCACCTCCGCCGCCGGGATCATGGGATACCGGCAGGACGTCGGAACGGTCGCGGCGACCGAACGCCTGTGCGCGTCACTACCGCGGGACGCCTCGGTCATCGTGGTGGACTCGGGGATGGCGGGCGCCTACATGCCGCTGATCCGCAACGTGTGCGGGGCACCCACCGCGGCCATGGACGCGCCCGACGAGGAATCGGTGGACCGGGTGGTGAGCGCCGTCTACGAACGGGACCGCACCCCCGTGCTCGCCGCGCCGGAGTGGCACCAGCTGGACGAGGTCACCGACGGCGACGAGGCCGAACGCGACTTCTACGTCGTCGCCGACATGGACCCGAGTACGCTCATGGAGCCTCCCACCGGTTCCTGGGATTTCCGTGGCAGTGTCTGGACGGTCGTTCCGGAACCCCCTGAATGAGGCTTTTCGAGCCCCCACGGCGGTGCCCCGAACCACCGCCCGCCGTTTCCGACAAACCCGCTCCGTCGAGAAGAACACGATGAGTCACACCGACACCGAACAACCGCGCGAGCGCGCCGACGAACCTCCCGTCCGGGTCACCATCGTCCTGCCCTGCTTCAACGAGGAGGACCACGTCGTCGACGAGGTCAAGCGGATCTGCTCGGCCATGGACACCTCCGGGTACGGGTACGAACTGCTCGCCGTGGACGACGCGTCCGCCGACGACACCCTGGACCGCCTGCGCGAGGTCGAACACCTCTTCCCGCACATGCGGGTGATCGCCTTCGGACACAACGGAGGCGCCGGCACCGTGAGACGGATCGGCAGCCAACGGGCCCGGGGCGAGTTCGTGGTGTGGACCGACGCGGACATGACCTATCCCAACGAGCGTATCCCCGAACTGGTGGCCATGCTCGAAGCCGATCCCGAGATCGACCAGGTCGTCGGCGCGCGCACCCAGGAAATGGGAACCCACAAGGCGCTGCGGGTCCCCGCCAAGTGGGTGATCCGCAAGATCGCCGAACGCCTCACCAACACCCCCATCCCCGACCTCAACTCCGGGCTCCGGGTGTTCCGCCGGGACGTGGCCCGCCCCTACCTGCGTCTGCTGCCGCCCGGGTTCTCCTGCGTCACCACCATCACGCTGGCGTTCCTGTCCAACCAGCACCAGATCAGGTACGTGCCCATCGAGTACGCCAAGCGCGCGGGAACCTCCAAGTTCCACTTCGTGAGCGACGCCTACCGGTACATCCTCCAGGTGTTGCGCATGGTCATGTACTTCAACCCGCTCAAGGTCCTGATGCCGCCCGCCCTGTGGCTGCTCGGCATCGGCACCGCCAAACTGGTCTTCGACCAGGTGCGGAACCTGTTCTATCTGCCGAGCAACACGGTCTTCATCCTCATGACGGGGCTGCTCCTGGCGGCCATCGCCCTGTTGGCCGACCTCATCGTGCGTTCCAGGGAGCACCCGTGAACCGGCGGATCACGCTCGTGGGGCCCGCCCACCCGTACAAGGGCGGCGGTGCCCGGCACACCACCGAACTCGCCCACCGCCTGGCCGCCCGGGGACACCGGACCCGGATCGAGTCCTGGTCGGCCCAGTACCCGGCGGCCCTGTACCCGGGCGAACAGACCGTGGCCGACCCCGAGGGCGAACCCTTCCCCGACACCCGACACGACCTGGCCTGGTATCGGCCGGGTGGTTGGTTCGCGACGGGTCGGCGGCTGGCCCGCACCGAGGACCTGGTGGTGCTCACCCTGTTCTCACCCGTCCAGGTCCCCGCCTACCTGGGGATCCTGGCCGGGCTGCGCTCGTCGCGCCGATCCCGTGGGGCGGAGCGAACCCGCGTGGTGGTCCTGTGCCACAACGTCCTGCCGCACGAACGCCGTGCCGTGGACGTCTCCCTGGTCCGTGCCCTGCTGCGCCGCGCCGACGGGGTGCTCACGCACTCGGGCGAACAGGCCCACCTGGCCGACGGGCTGCTCGGCTCCGGGCGTGGCCGGCCGGTGGTCGCGCCGATGCCCCCGCACCTGCCCGACACCGGCGCGCGTTCGGCTCCCGAACCAGGGGAGCGGCGACACCTGCTCTTCCTCGGGATCGTGCGCCCGTACAAGGGCGTGGACGTGCTGCTGCGGGCCCTGGCCCAGGGTGCGCCCGACGACGTCACCCTGACCGTGGCCGGCGAGTTCTGGGGAGGTTCCGGCGAGCTGACCGCGTTGGCCCGCCGCCTGGGAGTGGCCGACCGGGTGCGTTTCCGCGAGGGCTACGTGCCGGCGGAGGAGCTTCCCGGGCTGTTCGCCGCCGCCGACGCCATGGTGCTGCCGTACCGTTCGGCCACCGCCAGCCAGAACGTGTGGCTGGCCCACGAGCACGGCCTACCGGTGGTCGCCACCCGGGCGGGCGCCCTCGCCGACCACGTGCGCGCGGGGGTGGACGGGGTCTTGTGCGAGCCCGACGACGTCGCCGACCTGGCCCGCGCCCTGGCCGACTTCTACCGCCAGGGCGTTCCGGAGAAGCTGCGCGCGGGCGTGCGCCGGGTTGAGGCCGCCCCGTTCTGGGACGACTACACCGACCGTCTCCTAGGAGCCTGAACGCTGGCGGGAGAAGCCTGCGATGGGGAGGGCCCACCGCAGGCAGGGCGCAGTACGGGGCCGGCTAGCGGAGAGCGCTTCTGAGGAAGCCGGTCCACTCGGTGGCGGGGAAGGGGAAGTGTCCGGCGTCGGGGTGCTTGGAGTCGCGGATGGCCGCGCCACAGGGGAGTTCGGCGACTTCGACACAGTTCTGATTCTGGGCGCTGTAGCTGCTCTTCTTGAAGCCGGGAACCTGTGCTACCTCTACACAGTCCTGGTCCTGGCCGCTGTAGCTGCTCTTCCGAAATACGAAGGTTGTCACGTGTCACTCTCCATGGAGGCTGCCGCCTCCTTGATGAAGGCAGCGGACCTGGCTGTGCTGAGGGCGGCTCCCTGGACATCGCCGAAAGTCGCGCTGTACTGGGCAACCTCATCGAGCTCTTCAATGAAGAGCGCGTTGGTGACGGTACCGACATAGACGATTGGCGTATCCAGGGGTTCGGGGAACTCCAGAATAGTGAACGGGGCGGCAAGCCCAGCATGTGCTCCTGCTGAAAAGGGAAGCACCTGAACATCGATGTTGGGGAGCTGTGCCATGTACAGCAAGTAGTCGAACTGTTCCCGCATCACGGCGGGGCTGCCGATCTCGCGTCGGAGAGCGGACTCGTCGAGAACTGTACGTAGGTGTATTGGGCGGAACTTGGTGAGAATCTCACGTCGTGCGGTTCGGAACTCGACGCGGCGGCGAACCTCTTCAGGGCTGACGTACCTTCCTCCCAGGAAGATCGCCTCGGCATAGCTCGGGGTCTGGAGAAGGCCAGGGATGGTTTGTGTGGAGAAGGAGCGGATGACCGAGGCCTCGGCCTCGAAGTCGGGTAGGGCCTGATCGCCGAAGATGTCTCTGTACTTGCTCCACCAACCCTTGAGCTTGGCGTCCTTTGCTAAGGCCTGTAGTGCCTCGCGCCTCCGAGGATCTTTGATCCTGTACAGGTCCATCATCTTGTCGAGGTCGGTGCTGGAAAGGCGCTTGGTCTCGGTCTTCTCGATTTTGCTCAGCTTGCCGGCGCTCCACCCGAGTTCCTTCGCGGCTTGGGACCCGGTCAAGTGCACACCTTCGCGAGCTCGACGGAGCTCAGCTGCAAGACGCCGGAGGCGGAGGGAAGGGCTTCGTTCGATGGCCATGAGGCGATCCTAGGATTCGATCTCTCAAATTTCCAGTTTTCCGTTGACTGGAGTGTGATTGAGGGTACGGTATTGAGCATAGCCAGTGACCGGTGGATCACTCAGGGTTCATCTGCCCAGGCTACGCCTTGCCCGTTCCGCGCATCACGGCCTCCGTGAGACTCCTCCAACGGGCGCTTCGCACGATCCCCCGACTCATGTGTTCAGCCATGCCAAGGAGTGTGTTCGTCATGCCCGAAACCGCCTTCGCGTCCACCACCGTGCCGGTTCAGGGGGAGGCTCTGGTTCCGTTGGCCAGCTTCATTCGGCCCTTCCAGCGCCACTACTTCTCACGCTTGCCCGAGCGCCCCAACTACCGGGCACGCAGCTACGACTTCGCCGGAGTCCCGGCCCTGATGCCGCTGGTGCGCGCGTTCTTGGACACCTGCGCCGCCACCGAAACGAACGACTACCGGTATCTGTTCACCCTGCTGGGCAGCGAACTCGCCAACAACGCGCTCCGCCACAGCCTCTCCGGACAACCCGGCGGCACCTACACCCTGCGCGTGCGCCGCGACAAGGAAGGACTCCGCCTGGTCTGCCGCGACCGGGGTGGTCTGCGCACCCGCAACACCCACCTGGCCCCCAGCTCGGGCGGTCTGGACCTGGGAGCCGAATCCGGGCGCGGGCTGGCGATGATCGACGCCTTGGCCACCAGCTGGGGCGACAACGGCAACGTGGAGTACCGCACCGTGTGGCTGTACCTGGCCTACGACCTGACCACCAGCGCCTGGAACACCGCCACCAACTGAGCTTCGAGCTCCGATGTGCCGATGACATGAGACGGGCCCAGGAGAGCGTTGCAGCGCTCTTCCGGGCCCTGAACCCCCGAACAACCCGACAGAGACATTTGTAAGGAAAACGAGGATCTGATGAACCACCCTATCCCCGCACCCCGACGCCCCGTGGACACCCGCCTCACTGCTTTGGCTCAGCCGATCACTCAACCCGCCCCGGCGGCCTGTGTCTCCTGCGCCCATCCCGCCTGTCGGACCCAGCGCGCTCGCACCCTGCCCCGCCTGGGCGGACACCGCGCCGAGTTCTCCCGCGAACACCACCAGGCCGCCGCGCTCCAGGCCCGCCACCGGGGTTTGCTCGTGTGGTGGGGCGAGGCCACGCAATCCTTCTGGGTCGCTTCAGCCACGGGCATGTACGAGGCCGAAACCTTCGATGACCTGCTCGCCCACCTGTGGGCCCAATCCCAGAGCCGCCTACTGCCCCGGAACCTCCAGTTCCATGTCTGACCCACGATCGGGAACGCCTCGCCCTCGACGGATTCCTTCCGGGGGCGAGGCCGTGTCCCACCACCGGCCCCCACGAGACGAGTTCGTCCAGGTGTCGGCCCCGTCACCACCCCCGCCCAGATCCCGACCTTCCGCACTTCGATTCAGGGTTCTGTTCCAAACACCCACCGCCCCCAAAGGTCGGCTGCCATCATGAAAATGCCTTCCGCATGGCACCCGCAGCGTTCAACAGGCCACCCCCTAAGCTTGAAAGAGATTCGGTATGACGATCTCCTCGTGTGAGACGGAGGTGACGCACGGCATGATCTTCAGTCAACCCGAAGACCCGCTGCTGCGCTCCGTGCTCTCCCTGTTCCGGGTCGCGCGGGACCAAGGACGCGTTCTCAACCGGACCAAGATCGCCAAACTCCTCTACCTCGCCGACCTTTTCGCGGTGGAGAACGGGGGCGTCGCGTTCACCGGGGCGACCTGGCGGTGGGAGAACTACGGCCCCTTCGATCCGGCCCAGTACCGGGTCGAAGATGCCTTGGTCGCCGCCGGAATCATCGAACGGACCCGAGATCTCCAGAACCCCTGTGGGGAGGTACGACTCCGTTTGGTCGAGGACGTCGATACGCCCCTGGGAGCCGAGGCCCTGACCGTGCTCGGAAAGGTCGTTGCCGAACACGGTGCCCGCTCCGCCGCTCAACTGCGAGACCTGACCTACGAGACCGCCCCCATGGTGCAGGCGCAGACCGACGGCGAACGCGGAGTTCTCCTGGACCTGAACCGGGCCAGACGCCGGAAACAGTACGCCGCACTCAAGGAGCGCTACCGGGCGCGGTTGGCCGACAGAGGGCCCGTCGAAACCGACCTCGGCGTGGGGGAGGACCTTCTGGCGGAGATGGCCGAGTCCGCCGAGCTTCGTCGCCGCGCGAACACGAAGGCGTTGGGTGAGGAGTGAAACCCCCGATCAAACGCGGCGGGATCTACTGGGTTCCCGACCGCCTTCTCGCCCTGCCCCCTGACTACGACCGAGAGCCGCATCCCCGACGTGCCGTCGTGGTGATCAGCGGCGACGCCGAGCACGAGAACGAGGATTGGCCGATCGTCTTGGTGGTCCCGTGTTCGAGCCAGTCCACCCGCAAGACCCGGTATTGCGTCAAACTCAACCAGGGCGTCGCCAACGTGCAGAAGAAGTGCTGGGTGCGTGTGGCGGCAGTGCAACCGATGGCCAAGGACGACCTCGGTGACTACGTGGGGCAGCTTCCCGCGCATCTGTTGGAGGATGTCTACTTCAGCTTCGCCGAGTACACCGGCCAAGTCTGAGCGCGATAGAACGCGGATGTTCCTGCGGGGTGCCGCTGGGGCGTATCTGACCGCGATCGCTGAGGAACTCAACACCCGTCCTCGGGTGTGCTTGGGGTTCTACACACCGCAAGAGGTGGTCCATAAGCAGTTGTTGGAGGGCCGGGACGAGGGTGTTGCTTCAACGATTTGACACCACCTGGTGCTGATCTGGGCGAGGTGCTCCAGCGGCGCTATGTGTACGACATCGAGCCCGGGGACACGTCTCGGTGGGTGCGTCTGCGCGACACCGGTAGCCAGGTCACGCTCACGGTCAAGGAGATCGACTCCGACGCCATCGGCGGTACCCGCGAGACCGAGACGGAGGTCGGCGACTTCGAGACCGCCAACGCCCTGTTGGGCAAGCTCGGCTACACCCCCAAGGCCTACCAGGAGAACCGGCGACACAGCTTCACACTGGACAGGGCCCAGCTCGAAATCGACACCTGGCCGCGTATCCCCGCGTACCTGGAGATCGAGGCGGACAGCCGGGCCGAGGTCCTGCGGGTGGCCGCGCTGCTCGGATTCGACGAGTCGTCCCTGACCGGTGAGAACACCACGAAGGTCTACGCCCGCTACGGCATCGACCTGTCCGGTATCACGGACCTGCGCCTTGTTGCCTGAGCAGGGTTGATCGCTGCTTCGGCTTTCATCCCGACGCCTGTCGGGCCGGGGGAGTCGGTCGGTGTCCGGCCAAGGGCGCACCGGGGCCGGGTGTACCCGCTCCGTCGAGTGGCCGGAATTTCCGTATCCACCCCATGGCGTTCAGGGGCACCGTGATCGAGGGTCCGTTTCCTGTTCGTCCCGCGCAATCCTCCAGGACACGCCTACACTGAAGGTCGGGGCCATGATTCATGGCGCCGACCACTGGCACCGCTCAAGGAGCCGTGTGACCATCGCCGAACATCGCTCACCGCACGAAACCCCGGCGCTTCCGATGAGCCCCGAATTGTTCGAGCGCTTGGCCAGACAGGCGTTCGAGGCCGACCGTGTTCGCATGGAGATGTTCAACGGGAAGCTCTGGGTCCACAAGGTGACCGACGGGGCGCAGGCCGGAATCCTCACGTGGCTGATGCGCGAGTTCATCGCTCATCGTCCCGACCTCGACCTCATCACCAGCGGGTTGGGGCTCAAGGTCGATACCTACCGCAAAGGACGGGCTCGCCCCGACGGGATCCTCGCTCCGGTCGGCCAATTCGACGACGCGGGTGAGTGGGCAGACCCCGAAGGTGTCCTCGCCGTTGTCGAAGTGACCTCGTGGGACGCCGACACCCATGCCCGGGACCGTGTCGAGAAGCCCGCCGCCTACGCGGAGACGGGCATCGGTGTCTACCTGCTGGTGGATCGCGACGCCAACGCACTGGTGGTCCACAGTCGCCCGGTTCAGGGCCAGTACCTGGACCGCAGCACCCATCCCTACGGCGAGGCCGTCCCGGTCCCGGGTGCCGGGGTCGTCCTGGGCACCGAGTCGCTCAAACGCTTCGCTCGCTAATGGCCGAGGGCCGTGTGCCCGGGGCACGCCCGGTCATGTGAGTATCTCCAGCGCTCGCGAGCCGGTCCCGGTCGTGGGAGTCCGGTCAGGCAGGGTCGTGTGCGGCAGATCGGGCGGGGGAGCGGGACAGCAACAGCGACAGTCCGGCCCAGCCCACGTCCGCCACCGTCATCACCAGGCGGGACAGCACCGCCACCACCAGCGCCGCGCCCGCGTCCACCACCGGGGCCAACGCCACCACCAGCACCACCTCGCGCACCCCCAGCCCGGCCGGGGCGAACACCACCAGCAGACCCAGGGTCCAGGCCAGCGCGTAGGCACCCACCGCCGGACCGATCGAAGCCAGGACGTTCCCACCCACCGCCCAGGTCAGGAGCCACACGTGCGCGCCCAAGGGCACCCACGCCACCAGGGTCCACCCCACCGAGGCGGCCACGGAACCCCCACCGATCCGGAGCGGTCCCGCCTCGGTCACCTCTCGGAACCTCGCGAAGGGTCGTGCGGCCAGCCCGATGCCCCAGCCCAGCACCCGTGGGTGCAGGCAGGCCAGGAGTACCGGTGCGGCGGCCAGCGCCCACCACCAGCGGCGGGCCGCCTCGGTCGAGGACAGTGGCAGCGCCACCGCTGCCACGGCCAGGCTCACCGCCACCGTCACCGCGATGGCCACCAGGGTGGCCGCCGCGCCGCGTGAGCGGGGCACGTTCCAGTCCCGGGCCAACTCCACCTGGGCGACGAAGGCCCACACCGAACCCGGCAGGTATTTGCCGAGCTGCCCCACGAACATCACCCGCGCGGCCACCGTCCGTGGCAGCGGTGAACCCAACCCGGACAGGAGCGAACGCCAGGCCAGCATCTGCGCGGCCAATCCCGCCATCCCGGCCAGGACGGCGGTCGGCAGCACCCACAGGGGGAGTTCGGCGATGGCTTCGCGCGCCTGGGTCCAGTTCGCGTGCAAGGCGATCCCGGCGCAGGCGCACACCACCAGCAGCAGGGCGAGGCGCACCCACGCGTTACGTCGAAGCCGAGTCAGCACCCCTCCAGACTAGAGCCGCGAACCCGCGCGCGATCGATCGTCCACAGGCCGACCCCCGACCGGTCATCACACCTTCTCGTCGGATCAGCGGGTGGCGGCCACGGGCGGTGAACCCCCGGCACGTATGGTGGGCCGGTATGAGCGGTGCGAACGACCCGGAGCCCATCCCCACGCCCACGGCGTCCGCCATGCGCAGGGCGCTGGCCCGAGCACGTGACGGCAAGACCCTGGACCCCACCGAAGCCGAGATCCTCCTGCACGCCCGTGGCGAAGACCTCGACCTCCTCCTCGACCACGCCGGACGGGTGCGCGACGCCGGTCTGGAGGCCTCGGGGCGCGGAAACGTCATCACCTACAGCCGCAAGGTCTTCGTGCCGCTGACCCGACTGTGCCGGGACCGTTGCCACTACTGCACCTTCGTCACGGTCCCCGGTCGGCTCGAATCCCCCTACATGTCCCCGGACGAGGTCCTGGAGATCGCCCGCAAGGGCGCCGAGATGGGCTGCAAGGAAGTCCTCATCACCCTGGGCGACCGCCCCGAGGACCGGTGGAAGCAGGCCGCCGAGTGGCTCGACTCGCGCGGCTACGACGACACCCTCTCGTACGTGCGCGCCATGGCGATCATGATCCTGGAGGAGACGGGCCTGCTGCCGCACCTCAATCCCGGGGTGCTCACCTGGTCGGACTTCCAACGCCTCAAACCGGTCTCGCCCTCGATGGGCATGATGTTGGAGACCACCTCTCGGCGTCTGTTCGAGGAGAGGGGCCAAGCCCACTACGGCAGCCCCGACAAGGATCCCGCCGTCCGGTTGCGCGCCCTGGAGGACGCCGGTCGCTCCAGCGTCCCCTTCACCACCGGCCTGTTGTTGGGCATCGGCGAGACGCTCGCCGACCGGGCGCACTCGATCTTCGCGATGCGCGGGGTATCCCGCCGCTACGGCGGTCTCCAGGAGATCATCGTGCAGAACTTCCGTGCCAAGCCGGACACCGCGATGATGCACCGCCCCGACGCCGAACGGGAGGAGATGGCCGCCACCATCGCCGTCACCCGCCTGGTCATGGGGCCCAAGGCGCACATCCAGGCGCCGCCCAACCTCATCGGCGCGGAGAACGGGAGCGTGGACGAGTACGCGCTGATGATCCGCGCGGGCATCGACGACTGGGGCGGGGTCTCCCCGCTCACCGCCGACCACGTCAATCCCGAACGCCCCTGGCCCCAGATCGACGACCTCGCCGCCCGCACCGCCGCCCAGGGCTTCACGCTGCGCGAGCGTCTCACCGTCTACCCCGAGTACATCCGGGCCGGTGAACCCTGGATCGACCCGCGGGTGCGCGCGCACGTGGACGCCCTGGTGGACCCCGACACCGGTCTGGCCCGCGAGGACGCGCCCTTGGTGGGCCGCCCCTGGCAGGAACCCGAGGCGGTCATGGTCTCCTCGGGCCGCACCGACCTGCACACCGACATCGACACCGAGGGTCGTACCGAGGACCGGCGAAGTGACTTCGACGCGGTCTACGGGGACTGGGACGAACTCACCCCCGTCGTCGACCGCCAAGGCGCGGTGCCCCGCCGGACGGACCCCGAGATCGCCGCCGCCCTGCGCAGCGCAGAACGCGACCCCGCCGGGCTGAGCGACGCCGAGGCGCTCGCCCTGCTGCACGCCGACGGTGATGCCCTGGAGGCCTTCACCGGTCTGGCCGACCGGGTCCGCCGTGACACCGTCGGCGACGACGTCACCTACGTCGTCACCAGGAACATCAACTTCACCAACGTCTGCTACACCGGCTGCCGGTTCTGCGCCTTCGCCCAGCGCCGCACCGACGCGGACGCCTACACGCTCTCCCTGGACCAGGTCGCCGACCGCGCGGAGGAGGCCTGGAAGGCGGGTGCCACCGAGGTGTGCATGCAGGGCGGCATCCACCCGGACCTGCCCGGCACCGCCTACTTCGACATCGCCGCGGCCGTGCGCGAACGCGTTCCGGACATGCACGTACACGCGTTCAGCCCGATGGAGGTCGTCAACGGCGCCGCCCGCACGAACATGTCGATCCGGGACTGGCTGACCCGCGCCCGCGAGTCCGGCCTGGGTTCCATCCCCGGTACCGCCGCGGAGATCCTCGACGACGAGATCCGGTGGGTCCTGACCAAGGGCAAGCTGCCCGCGTCGGAGTGGGTCGACGTCATCACCACCGCGCACGACCTGGGGATCCCCACGACGTCCACGATGATGTACGGGCACGTGGACTCCCCGCACCACTGGGTGGCGCACATCAAGCTGCTGCGCTCCCTCCAGGAACGGTCACGTGAGCGCAACGGACGGCCCGGTTTCACCGAGTTCGTCCTGTTGCCGTTCGTGCACACCAGCGCTCCGATCTACCTGGCCGGGCTGGCCCGTACCGGTCCCACCGTGCGCGAGAATCGGGCGGTGCACGCCCTGGCGAGGCTGTTGCTGCACGGACAGATCGACAACATCCAGGGTTCCTGGGTCAAGCTCGCCGAGGGCACCTTCCGGCGGCTGCTCCAGGGCGGTGTCAACGACGTGGGCGGCACCCTCATGGAGGAGACCATCAGCCGGATGGCGGGCTCGGGCCAGGGTTCGTACAAGACGATCAGCGACATCAAGGCCCTGGTGGAGCCGACGGGCCGCCCGGTGCGCCAGCGCACCACCACCTACGGCCCGGTCCCGGAGGAACGCCGGAGGGTGGCCGAGGACAGCGACGGCGTCGCCCCGAGCATCCTGCGCCCGAACCTGCCCGTGGTCTGAAGGGCCCCGAACCCGAAGGGGCGGGACGCCGGTGATGGCGTCCCGCCCCTTGTGGGGTGCGGCCCGGTGAGGGGAGGTTCGGGCCGCGCGAGGCCGCGGGTGGGAGTGCTCCCGCGGATCGTTCCCTCCTACACCAGGGCCGCGGAAACGGTCTGGGCGAAGTCGTAGCCGTTGGCCGCGTCCCAGTTGACGGACCAGGTCATCACTCCACCGATCTGGCCGTAGGGGCTCTCCGGGGAGTAGGCGCCGCAGCTTCCGCCGGTCTGGAGGCAGTCCAGGGCGGCGACCACGTCGCTCGGCGGCATGTACCCGCCGCCGGCGGCGTTGGAGGTGGCGGGCAGGCCCAGGCCGACCTGGTCGGCGCTCAGACCCATCTCCAGCTGGATGCAGGCCAGCGCCGCGACGAAGTCGCTGGTGCCCTGCTCGTAGACGTTGCCGTCACAACCCAGCATCGAACCGGAGTTGTAGTACTGCATGTTCACGATGGTGAGGATGTCGGAGATGTTCTCCGCCAGCTGGTAGTACCCGGCGTCCGGGCTCTGGAAGTCGATGGTCTGTGGGGCCATCGTGATGATCAGGTCGGAGCCGGCCTGACCACTGAGGTCGTGCAGGGCGTCGCTCATGTGCTGGGCGTCGATGCCGTGCTCCAGGTCGATGTCGACGCCGTCGAACCCGTAGTCCTGCATGAGTTCGTAGGTGGTGTCGGCGAAGTTCTGCGCCTGGGTGGGGTTGGTGACGTCGACGTGGCCGAGCTCGCCGCCCACGGAGATGATCACCTTGCGGCCCTCGGCCTGTAGCGCGGTGATGTCCTCGCGGAACTGTTCGTCGGTGTATCCGCCGAGTTCGTCGGTGGCGAGGTCGAACGTGATGCCGCCGTCGAGCTCGGGGTGGTTGTCGGCGAAGGACACCGGCACCAGGTTGTACTCGGAGGGCACGTCCCCGAGCGGCATCACGGTGGAGCCGTTGTCGAAGTTGTGCCAGTAGCCGGTCAGCCACTGCTCGGTCTGTTGGACCTCGACGGAGTCGGCGTTGGCCACGGTCTCGACCGGCTCGGCGGTCGCACCACAGGAGGAGACGAGCGGGGTGGTGACCGCGGCGAGGCCGCCGATGAGGGCGAGCCGGGCCTTTCGGGTGATGAGCATGAGGGGTCGTTCCTTTCGTCGAGCGGGGAGACGGGGGAGACGAAGGTGCTCTGTGAACCGGTAATTGTTAGGAGACCTTAGAGTTACCGCCGGTGCCCGTCAACGGAAATGGTTAAGAAAGTTTGTAGTTTTCTTGGGTACCCGGTACCGGTCGTTATCAGGGCTCGAGCCCACCGCCCTTGCCACGCAGGTCCAGCTCCTTTCCGATCCCGGTGAACACGTCGTGGTCGATCTCCCCCGAGCGGTACAGCGCCATCAACGCGTCCCGGCGCGCCTGGTCGATCTGGCCGAGCATCGCGCCTCGGTCCCGGGCGTCCCGCTTGATCCGGTCCAGGTCGCCCTCCTCGGCGTCGAGCAGCTTCTGCAACCGACCGATCCGCCGTGAGTACCTCTCCCGAACCACGTCCGCCGTCTCGTCCTCCATGTCGCCCGCGGTGAGCAGCTCGTCGACCTTGCGCACCGCCGCGCAGTCCATCTCGTACTCGGCTCGCAGGTACTCCCTGCGCCGGGTCCCCGCGTCGGTCAGTCCCAGCCGGCGCAGCAGCCACGGCAGCGTCGCCCCCTGCCCGACCAGCGTCACCATCACCACCACGCCGGCGACGAAGATGAGCCCGCCCCGATCCGTGAACGGGTCCCCGTCCAAGGTCGCGGGCAACGAGAGCGCGATCGCCAGGGACACAGCCCCGCGCATGCCGCTCCACCCGATCGCGACGCGTTCACGCAACGACGGAAGGTCGGCCCTCAGCCGCGGTACGAGACGCCGTGGGGGGCCGATCAACAGCATCAGCAGTACGCGCAGCACGATCACCGTCGCGGTCACCGCCAACGCCACCGACACCAGGTACAGGAAGTCGAAGCTCTCCCGCACGCTGGTGACCACCGCGTCCAACTGCAACCCCAGGAGGACGAACAGCATCGCCTCCAACAGGGTCACCAACGTGCCCCAGATGGTCTGGCCGCTCGCCCGCACCCGGGGCGGCAACAGGCCCTCCCCGCGCGTGCCCAGGTAGAACCCGGCCACGACCGCCGCCAGCACACCGGAGAAGCCCGCCATCTCCGCGGGGATGTAGGCCACGAACGGGATCACGAGCGACACCATCAGCTGCGACGAGGCGTCCCGGATCCGGCCCCGCGCCCAGGCGACCACCACGGCCACCAGCGCCCCGTAGGTCAGCCCGCCCACCACGACCTTGCCCAGCTCCAGGGCGGCGTCCCCCGGGGTGAGGGGGTGCGCCATCGCGGTGACCGCCAGACCGAACAGGGTGAGCGCCACCCCGTCGTTGATCAGGGACTCGCCCTCCAGGATCGTCAGGACCCGGCGTGGGGTGCCCGCGCGCTTGAGGATCGCCGAGGCCGCCACGGCGTCGGTCGGTGCGATCGCCGCCCCCAACGCGATCGCCGCGGGCCACCCCGTTTCCGGCAACAGCAGGTGGACGACCGAGGCCAACCCGAACGCCGTCGCCAGGGTCATCCCCACCGACAGCACGATGATGGGCCGCATCAGGTCGCGCATGTCCTTGGGCGAGGAGAAGAACGCCGCGTTGTAGATCAGCGGCGGCAGGAAGACCAGGAGGATGATCTCGGGGGTGATCGACAGCGAGTGCATCCACGGGACCACGCCCAGGAGCATCCCCAACATCACCAGCACCACGGCGCCGGGCACCCGGATCCGTCCGGAGACGACCTTTCCCACGATGACCGCCACCACCACGACCAGTGTGGCGATCACGTACTCTTCCACGCGCACCCGGACCCCCCATCGTCGGTCGCGCACCGGACCAGCATGCAGTGGTCGGGCGGCCACGACACGAGGACGCGCCGCCCGCGTGACGGGCGGCGCGTCCTGACGTGGAGCCGGGGAAGGCCGGAAGGGCGCGGGGGTTCAGCGCACCACGACGAAGTCGTCGGGATCCCGGGGCGGGCGGTCCTTGGGAGGTTCGGCCGCGTATCCCACGGCCACCGAGCCCATCGGACGCCAGTCGCCGGGCACCTCCAGCACCTCTCGGACCACGTCCGCGCAGAACATCGTGGAGGAGATCCAGGCCGAACCCAGTCCCTCCATGGCCAGCCCCACCAGCAGGTTCTGCACGCCGGCGCCCATCGCCACCTGGAACATCGACCGCTCGGCGTCGGCCCGGCGCTCGTCCGGGTACGGGTGCGCCCCGTCCGCGACCAGGAACGGCACCACCAGGTACGGGGCCTGTCGCAGCACGTCGCCGCGCCGGGTCCGCCGGGTGATCTGTTCCTCGGTGAACCCGTCCCCGCGCAGGTCGGCCACCCACGCCCGCAACATCTCGTCCAGCAGACGCTTGCGGGTGTGGGCAGACTCCACCATGACGAACCGCCACGGCGTGGTGTGGTGCGGGGCCGGAGCGGTCACCGCGGTGGCCACGGCGCGGCGCACCAGCGCCGGGTCGACCGGCCGGTCGTCGAAGGAGCGCACCGTCCGTCGGGCCGGGACCACGTCACGCGACCCATAACGGAACATGTCGGCGTCGGCCGGCCGGATCAGCTCGACCGCGCCGGGGCCGTCCTCCTCGTCGACCAACTCGCCCAGGCCCGACACGACCGCGACCGGGACCGCGCTGGTCTTGCCCTTGACCAGCTCACCGGCGCCGGCGATCTCGTCGGCGACGGCGTTGACCGTGGCCTCCATGAGGTTGCCGTGGGTGTCGACCGTGCCGCGCAGGTCCTGCACCGCGCGCAGCCCCGCCACCCCGATCGCCACGTCGGTCTGGCCCACCCGCCAGGGTCGACCGAAGGTGTCGGAGATCACCACGGCCACGCGCACGCCCAGACGTTCGGTGATCGCGGCGCGCAGGGCACGGGCGGAGACGTCGGAGTCCTCGGGCAGCAACAGCACGGTTCCGGGCTCGACGTTGGAGGCGTCCACCCCGGCGGCGGCCATCACCAGCCCCTGTCGGGTCTGCACGATCCGGGTCCGGCCCATGCGGGCCACCACCCGTTCGGTCTCGGCGTCGATGGCCTCCTCGCGGTCCATCCGCACCGCGCGTCCCTCGGCCTTGCTGACGACCTTGGAGGTGACGACCAACACGTCGCCGTCGACCAGCGGCTCGCCCGAGGCCGTCACCGCGTCAATGATCAGCGCGGCCAGGTCGTCTCCTCGGCGCACCTCCGGAATTCCGGCCAGGCCGCGCACCCGGAACGCGGTACTCATCGGCCCTCGTCCCCGCGCAGCTCCAGGGCCAGGTCCAGGGCGGCCCGGGCCAGCGCCTCGGTGGTCGCCGGGTCGCTCATGTACAGGGGGCGGGGTCGGACCTCGATCCCGTCGACCTCGGTGCCGGCGTCGGCCTCGTCGACCAGCCAACCGTCCAGCAGGTCCGAACCCAGGTGCTCGGCGACGGCTCGGGCGCTGGTCTCGACCCCGATCGCGGTGAGGCAGGCGTCGGCCATCCCGCGCACGGGCGCGCCGCCGATGATGGGGGATACGCCCACCACGGTCTTGTCGACGAGGGCCTCGCGGATCCCGGGGATTCCGAGGATGGAACCCACGCTGACCACGGGGTTGGACGGCGGCAGCAGGACCACGTCCGCGTCATTGATGGCGCCCAGCACGCCGGGGGCGGGCTTGGCGGTGTCCGCGCCCACGGAGACGATCTCCGAGGCGGGCAGCGCGGCACGGTGTTCGATCCACCATTCCTGGAAGTGGATGGCCCGGCGCCCTTGCTCGTCCTCGACGACGATGTGTGTCTCGACCTGGTCGTCGCTCATCGGGAGCAGGCGCACGCCCGGCTTCCAGCGGTCGCACAGCGCCTCGGTGATCGCGGAGAGGGGGAAACCCGCGGCGATCATCTGCGCCCGTACGATATGTGTGGCGGTGTCCCGATCACCGAGCCCGAACCAGGTGGGTTTCATCCCGTAGGCGGCGAGTTCCTCCTTGACCGTGAAGGTCTCGTCGATCCTGCCCCAGCCTTGTTCCTCGTTGATCCCACCGCCCAGGGTGTACATCACGGTGTCCAGGTCCGGACAGATCCGGAGGCCGAAGAGGGTGATGTCGTCACCGGTGTTGCCGATGACGGTGATCTCGTGGTCTGTGGCCTGGTCCGGGCCGGTCGACGCGTCCATTCCCAAGGCGGCCTTGAGGCCGCGGAGGAAACGTGCGCCGCCGATACCGCCGGCCGGTACGACTATCCGCATGCGTCCAAGTCTGGCAGGCTGGACGGGAGTATGGGTCGTCTGCCCCACGGTGGGGGCGATCCATCGTGACCGATCCGGTGCGAGCGGTTCGAGAACCTTCCGGTGGCGGTCACCATCCCACCCCATCGGCTCCGCGTTCGGTGTCCCTTAAGTCCCGCCCACGCACGGTCGAGCCGATTCACCCGACAGTCCGACGATATGCCAAGCTTCCTCCGACGCGATGGCGAAGCAGCAGAGGGGAACCTCTCTTGAAAAACGAAACACTAGAACGCCTACGCCTGCCCGGGGCCTGGGTCCTGTTGGGGGCCGTGGGTGTCACGATGCTCTCGGGTCTCATCGATCTGATCATCATTTCGAGCGAGATCGGCGGGAGCTTCGCCGGGGCCATGGGAGGGGCCGGTTCGTCCTTCTATGGCATCAACGTCACCCTGCTGCTGGTCGCGGCGGTGGCCTTGGTGCTGACCGGTGAGCGTGCCCGCCCGAACTCCTTCCCCGTGGTCCTCACCGCGATGATCATGGCCGGGGTCGGGCTGCTCTTCTGCCTGATCGGCCTGATCAGCGGGTTCATCGACATCAACAACGGTGGCCTGGCGTTCTCCGGCTTCCTGTCTCGGGCCGCCCTCGGCGCGGTGCTCGGTTTCTTCGGGTTCGTCCTGTTGAAGGCGTTCAACGACCCGAACCTGGTGCCCCGCGCGCAGCCGCAGCAGGCCCAATACCCGCAGCAGTTCCCGCCGGTCACCGGTGCGCAACAGGGTTTCGCCCCGCAGGGCTACCCGTCGGCCGACCCGGCCCAGGCCTATGGCCAGGACCCGGCGGCGCAGCAGGCGGCCTACGGCCAGCAGTACGGCCAGGACGCCGCTCAGCAGCAGGTGGCCTACGGTCAGCCGCAGGACGCCGCCGCCCAGCAGTACGGCACGGGTGCGCAGCAGGCCGCCTATGGCCAGGACGCCTACGGTCAGCCGCAGGACGCCGCCGCCCAGCAGCAGGCGGCCTATGGCCAGGACCCGGCGGCCCAGCAGTACGGGACCGGTGCGCAGCAGGCCTACGGTCAGGACGCCTACGGCCAGCAGTACGGGACCGGCGCGCAGCAGGCCGCCTATGGCCAGGACGCCTACGGTCAGCAGTACGGCACGGGCGACCAGCAGGCCTATGGGACCGGTGCCCAGCAGGCCTACGGCCAGGATCCCTATGCCCAGCAGTACGGCACGGGTGCGCAGCAGCCCGCCTATGGCCAGGACGCCTATGGCCAGCCGCAGGACGCCGCCGCCCAGCAGCAGGCCGCCTACGGCCAGCAGTACGGGGCCGACTCCTACGGTCAGCAGTACAACGCCGACGCCTACGGACAGCAGTACGGCACGGGCGCGCAGCCGGTCGCGCAGCCGGCCGAGTACGGGCAGGGTTACGACCCCTCCCAGTACGCCCCGCAGCCCTACGACGCTCAGCCGGTCGCCGATCAGCAGGCCCAGGACGCCATCCAGAACGGCTGGTACCAGAACCAGAACCAGGTCCAGCCGGGGCAGGAGACGCCCGCCGAGGGCGGAGTTGAAGGATTCTTTAACTCCGGTGAGAACACTGGTGGTGAGTCGTCGGATCCGAACGCCGGCACCTACGGGAGTCAGTACGGATCCGGCGCCGGTTACGGCTCTGACCAGCAAGGACAGGGCGGAGCCGACGGCCAGCAGAACTGGTACGGCAACGATGGCCAGCGCTGATCCATCCTGGTAGGCCGCCCGGAAGCGCACCTTGGAAGGTACGTGAATGGCGTGGTAATCCACAGAACGGACATCGCGGGCCTGCCATCGGAGGCACGTCGCATGATATTCAGTGGATTACCACGCAGGGCGCTCGACCGCAGGTCGAGCACCCACGTGTAATTCCAATGTGGGATTTCCGCCCGACCCGGGGGATGAAAAGGGTCGGGACATCTATTGGGGGGCTACAGGAGGTGCGCATGAGCGAGGTCATCCCGCTGGCGCACGGCTCGGATGAGGATCCGGGCTGGCAGGAACGTGCATTGTGCGCGCAGACCGACCCGGAGGCGTTCTTCCCCGAGAAGGGCGGCTCCACCAGGGAAGCCAAGAAGGTCTGTCAGTCGTGCGAGGTACGTGCGGAGTGCCTGGAATACGCGCTGGAGCATGATGAACGCTTCGGCATCTGGGGGGGACTCTCCGAGCGCGAGCGCCGAAGGCTGAAGAAAGCCGCCGGGGGAGATTTCGATTTCCTGGCGGACATGCTCTGAGGAGCCATCGCCATAGCGCGTCCGGGCACGAGCCCGGGCGCGCTTTTCTCATCATGGTGGCCCTGGACCGTGCCCGCCCTCCTCTGATGGCGTTAATGCTCCGATATGGTCGCACCGTCCCCCTGACCCGAATAGACCCGTAATGGTGCGGGGTGGCGTATCGTGATGTCCCGCGTTCGCGCCCGCGAGCCGCCCCGCGCACTCACGCGCCGACCGGCCGGCCCGGCCGGAGTACCCCCGGTCCCGTGCAGCACGGGTGCCGATCCATCTCCCGGAGAGAACCGACCACAGCCGTGCATGACCTGGATTCCGCCCGTCACGTCGTCACCGCTGTCATCGTGTCCCACGACGGCGCACGCTGGTTGCCGGAGATCCTGTCCGCGCTGCGTGCGCAGACCCGGCCCGTCCAGCGCGTGGTGGCGGCCGACACCGGCAGCACCGACGGGAGCACCGACGTCCTCGCGGACCACCTACCCGACGACGCGATGATCGACCTGGCCGACGACACCGGGTACGGCGACGCGATCCGGGCCGCCCTGGACCTGCCGCGCTCCACCACCGAGGTACGGGGTTTCGACGACGACGCCACCGAGTGGCTGTGGCTGATCCACGACGACCTCACCCCGGAGAAGGACACCCTCGAACAGCTGCTGACCGCGGCGGACAACGACCCCCGCACCGCGGTCCTGGGCCCCAAACTCCGCGACTGGTTCGACCGCAGGCTCCTGGTCGAGGCCGGCGTCACCATCGACGGGGCCGGCCGTCGCGAGACCGGCCTGGAACAGCGTGAGTTCGACCATGGTCAGCACGACGGCACCCGCCAGGTCCTGGCCGTCTCCAGCGCGGGCATGCTGGTCCGCCGCGACGTGTGGGAACGGCTCGGCGGGTTCGATCCGGCACTGCCCCTGTTCCGCGACGACATCGACTTCTGCTGGCGTGTGGGCGGCGCCGGACTACGGGTGCGTCTGGTCACGGAGGCCATCGCCTACCACGCCGAGGCCTCGGCCCGCCGCCGTCGGCGCATCACGGCCACCCGCAACCACCCCCGCCGGATCGACCGCAGGCACGCGGTGTTCGTCCTACTCGCCAACCTGCCCGTCGGCGGCATGGTGTTCGCCCTGTTGCGCAACTCGGTCGCCTCACTGTTGCGCGTGATCCTGTACCTGCTCATCAAACAGCCGGCGAACGCGCTGGATGAGGCGGCGGCGATCACCATGGTCTACGGCAGGCCGTTTCGGCTGGCCAAGGCCCGCTTCCGACGCCGACGCGACCGTCGCCGAACCTACAGCGCGATCCGTCCCTTCCTCGCCCGCGGAGTGGCCGCCAGGCAGTTCGCCGACGCGTTCACCGGTCTCCTCACCGGCGAATCGGTCGGTGACACCGCGGGCCGGCACCAGGCCGTGACCGTCCAGCCGGGTGAGGAAGAGGACGGGGTGACCGACGACGCCGACTCGTTCCTGCGCCGGGTGGTCCTGCAACCCGGCCCGATGCTGGTCATCGGGCTGACCGTGATCACGATCATCGCCGAACGTTCGCTCCTCTTCGGGGACCTGCTCGCCGGAGGAGCGCTGCCCGCGGTGGCGGGCAACGCCGCCGACCTGTGGAACCTGTACCTGTCCGCGCATCCCGACATCGGTGTGGGCACCGACGGCCCGGTTCCGCCCTACGTGGGTGTGCTGGCGCTGCTGTCGACCGTCACCCTGGGACAACCCTGGGTCGCCGTCATGGTGATCCTGCTGGGCTGCGTCCCCCTGGCCGGACTGACCGCCTACCTGCTGGCCAGGGAGGTGCTGGGCTTCCGTCCGGCCCGTCTGTGGATGGCCGGCGCCTACGCGCTGATGCCGATGGCCACCGGCGCGGTCGCCCAAGGCCGTTTGGGGACGGCCCTGGTACACGCCCTCCTGCCGGTCCTGGGACTGTTGCTGGTCCGGCTCGTGTCCATGCCGCCCAAGTCCTCCCGGCGGGCCGCCTGGGGACTCGCCCTGACCCTGACCGTGGCCACCGCCTTCGTCCCCCTCGTCTGGCTGCTGTGCCTGGTCACCGGGGTGCTCGTGGCATTGGCCTTCGGACACCTGGGCCGTCGCGTCTACGTCAGCGTCGGGATCGGCCTGGGCGTGCCGTTGCTGCTGCTCATGCCGTGGACCCTCGAACTCCTGCTGCACCCGAGCCTGTGGCTGCTGGAGGCGGGATTGCACAGGCCCGAGCTGTCCGACCCCGGGGCCACCCCCGTCGAACTGCTCATGCTGTCCCCGGGCGGACCCGGTACCCCTCCGTACTGGGTCACCGCCGGGTTCATCGCGGCGGCGCTGTGCTCGTTGCTGCTTCTCCGTAACCGGATGATCGTGGCGACGGGTTGGTCGCTCGCCCTGTTCGGTCTGCTCATCGCCATCCTCACCAGCCGGGTCGTGATCGAGCCCTACTTCGGTGGTCCGCCCGCCCAGGTCTGGCCCGGGGTCGCGCTCGCCTTCGTCGCCACAGCCGTGCTGCTCACGGCGGCCACGGCGGCACGGGCGTTCGGCGACATGATCGGCGGAGGGGGCCTCAAGCGGTACTTCGCCCTGGGCGTGGCCACCCTCGCCCTGGCCACCCCGATCACCGCGGCCGGTCTGTGGATGTGGGAGGGCGTGGACGGGCCCCTCACCGCGAACGCCACCCCGGCCGTCCCCGGTGCCCTGGTCAGCGTCAGCGGTGACGGCACCCGACCCCGCGCCCTCATCGTCACCCCCGCCGATGACGGCGCTTTCGACTACGTGGTGGCACGAGGCCGAGAACCCCGCCTGGGCGAGGAACGGCTCATACCCGAACCGGAGACCCGCGCCGTCATGGACCGGGCGGTGGCCGAACTCGCCGCCGGTCAGGGCGATCAGTTGGTCGCCTTGCTCGACCACGGCATCCAGTACGTGCTCTATCCCCGGCCCGAGCTGGGCGGGCCCGCGGACGCCACCATGGTCGACATCCTCGACGGCACCCCCGGTCTGGGCCGGCAGTCGCTCTCCCGCCACTACGGGCTCTGGCGGATCGCCGAACCCACCGGTGCGCTGCGTGTGGTCGAAGAGGACGGCGTGACCGCCGAGGCGCTCACCGTGGACGGTTCCGCCGACGACCTCACCACCCGGGTCGAGGAAGGCCACACCGGACGGCGGCTGGCCCTGGCCGAGACCGCCGACGACGGCTGGGAGGCCAGTCTGGACGGTGTCGAGCTCACCTCGGTGGAGACCGAGAACGGCACCCAGGCCTGGACCCTGCCGGTGAACGGCGGGGAACTGCGGATCCGGCACACCGACCTGGTGCACCGGGCCTGGGTCCTCACCCAGGGCGTACTGCTGCTGATCGTGTCGGTGTTGGCCGCGCCGGGTGTGCGTACCGAGGAGGAACGGCGCCTCATCCAGGCCACTCCGATGCCGAGCCCACGCCGTCCGCGCAAGGGCGCCTCGGCGCCGGGTCGTGGCCGACGAACCCGCAGGGGCGCCACGGTCGAGACCGAGGCTCCACCGGAGGACGGCGCCAAGGAGAGCGCCTCCTCGGACGGCGTCGACGACGACTCGGGCGATGACCCGGGCGCCGAGCCCGGCAGCGGGCCAGCCACCACAGGGTCCATTCCGGTGGTCGGCGGCCGTCGCCGTGGCAAGCGTGGGACCAGGCGGGCCGGCACTCGCAGGGCTCCGAAGAAGCGCCGCGCGGACGACAAGGGCCGATCCCGAGACGACGCGGACGGCATCGACGATGAGAGGGAGGGCTAGATGCGATTGATCGTGGAGAACCGGTTCGCCCTGTTCGGACTGGTCGCGCTGGCCCTGCTCGCCCTGTTCGGGGTCGCCTTCGTCATCCGGCCGGTCAACCCCGAACTCGGGGTGTCCCGGCCCGGGACCGTCCGCCCCGAACTGGCCACACGCGTGTGCCCGGCCCCTCATGAGTCCGAGGACGACGGCGCGGAGAGCTCGATTGCGGCCTTCGCGCCCCGCGTGGGCCGTGACGACGAGGGGGCCCTGTGGGCGACCCCCGTCGAGGGAACCCCGCGGGAGAGCGAGGACACCGGAGCGGACACCGAAGACGAGGACACCGACGCAGAGGAGCCGGACGAGGACGCGGAAACCGAGTCTCGGAGTCCCGATGACGCCGAGGAGGCCGACGAACGTGGCGACCTTATCGGCGAGGAACTCACCGAACCCGGCCGGGTCTGGCGCACCGAAACCGGCGAGGTCTCCCACCCCACCGCATTGAACGCCGAGGGTTCGCTGGCCTCCGGCCTGGACGTCGCCCAGACCACGGTGTCCGACGACGCCGTCACCGAGGTCCGTTGCGGTGAACCCGGCATCGGTGCGTGGTTCGCCCTGCCCGGTGGTGGCGGCGCCGACGGGGTCGAACTGGAGACCCTCACCGTGCACCTGACCAACCCCGAGGACTTCCGGGCCACCACCAGCATCGACATCTACACGTCCGAAGGGCCCTCCTACTCACCGGAGAGCCGGGGGATCGGCCTGGAAGCGGGGGAGTCGACCACCATCGACGTCACCGAACTCATCCAGAACACCGGTTCCATCGGCGTTCACGTGCGCACCAGCACGGGACGCGTCGCCGCCTCCCTGCTCGCCGAGCACGCCGAGGGGCACACCGACTGGGTCACTCCCACCCGGGCCCCCGACGTCGAACAGGTCATCCCGGGCCTGCCCGCCGGTGAAGGCGTCCGGCGCCTGATCGTGGCCGCGCCCGGTGACGAACCCGTCGAGGCCCGTGCCTACGTGGTCCCCGAGGAGGGTGACGAAGAGGACGGTGACGACGAGGCCGAGGACGAGGGCAACGGCGGCAAGGGCACCCCGGACGATCCGATGATCCTCAACGTGCCGCCCGCCGCCTCCGCATGGATGACCATGGAGAGCGCCCTGGCCGGTCTCCCCGGCACGATCGTGGTCGAGTCCGACGCCCCGGTCGTGGCCGGAGTCATCGTCGAGGAGGTCGACCCCGACGACGGCTCGGACGTCGTGGAGACCGCCTACACGGCCGCCGTCGACCCGCTCATGGTCCCGCTGGACGACACCGCCGTCATCCCGGACGTGCCCGAGGACGTCGACGTGGAGCTCATCCTGGGTGCCCCCGACAAGGACGCCAGGGTCGTGGCCACCCCCATCTCCGCCGACGGCAGCATGGGCGACGCGGTACGCGCCGACGTGGCGGCCGGCACCACGCACGTCTTCGGAACGGACACCGACGGTTGGGCCCCGCCTCCTGGGGCCGACCCCGCGGACGGGTACGCGGTGCGTCTGGAACTGTTGGACGACTCCGGGCCGGTGTACGTGGCCCGGGTGCTGCGCTCGGGTTCGGGGATCAGCGTCCTGCCGGTGCGGCCCGCGCCCACCGAGGTCCGGCTGCCGGTCGTCCGAGACGGTATGACCGGAGTGGTTCCCTAAGTGAGTGATTCCAAGGGGTGAGGTGGCGGGTGGTTGGTGGGGCGCCT
>NZ_BCSH01000057.1 GCF_001570765.1 Nocardiopsis listeri NBRC 13360
GACCCGAGGCGCCCCTCACCAACCCGAACGACGCCGCACGTATTCGCCTACAGGCCGGTGATACGAATACCGGCGTGGGTCTTGTAGCGGCGGTTGACCGCGATGAGGTTGGCGGTGAGCGCCTCCACCTGGTGGGCGTTGCGCAACCGGCCGCCGAACACGCCTCGCGCCCCGGGGATGAGCTCGGCCAGTGCCCGCACCACGTCCGTGGCCTCGCGGTCCTCGCCCAACACCAGCACGTCCAGGTCGATCTCCGCCACCTCCGGGTCCAGCAGCAGCACCGCGGACACGTGGTGGAAGGCTGCGGTGACCCGGCTGCCCGGCAGGACCTCGGCGGCCTGCTGTGCGGCGCTGCCCTCGGGCACGTTCAGCGCGAACGGCCCCTTCTTGTCGAAGCCGAGCGGGTTGACGCAGTCCACCACGATCTTCCCGGCGAGCTTGTCGGCCAACGAGACCAGCAGTTCGCGGTGACCCTCCCAGGGCACCGCGACGATCACGATGTCGCCTTGGGCGGCGGCCTCGGCGTTGTCCAGCCCGTGCACCCGCACCTGTGAGGACTTGCCCTCGACCAAGGCGTTCGCGGCCTTGGCGGCGCGCTCGGCGCTGCGAGAACCGATGTAGACGGTGTGTCCGGCCAGGGCGAACCGGCGGGCCAACCCTCGGCCCTGGTCGCCGGTGCCACCGAGCACGGCGATGGTCTTCCCGGTGATGTCCACGCCCTGCGGCGCCTTCTGTTCGCTCATGGGGCCGATCCTGTCAGAACGGGGTTCGGTACCGAGCGCGCAGGGCCGCGCTCAACGGTCACCTTCGTTCTCCTCTTGTTCCTCCCAGGCCTCGTTGCGTTCGGCGGCGATGCTCAACGCCCGCGACGCCGTCTCCCGGTCCGGGTAGGGCCCCAACCTCTCGCTGTTGGGACATCCCTTGCCGTGTTCGACCTCGTTGTGCCGCAGACAGAACCACCAAGCGTCCTCCCGAACGTCCACCATGGTCGACCGCCTTTCTCTAGCCGTTCTCGTGGGGGCATCTACCCGGACCTGGGGTGCTCCTCACACCGGTCGTCGCGCCCCACCGGTTCCACCCGCGAATACAATCAGTGTCCATGACTACTCCGCTGGTTCCTGGGCGCATCTCGCCGCAACGTTCGGTCCCCTCGCACATCGTCCGCCCGGAGTACGTCGGCAAGAAGCATCCGGTCGAGGGCGTCCTGGGCGACGTCCACGACACCGAGACGATCGAGCGCGTGCGCGTGGCGAGCCGGATCGCCGCGCAGGCCTTGGAAGAGATCGGCAAGCGCGTCGAGCCGGGCGTGACCACCGACGAACTGGACCGGGTCGGCCACGAGTTCCTGCTGGACCACGGCGCCTACCCGAGCACCCTGGGATACAAGGGATACCCGAAGTCGCTGTGCTCCTCCCTCAACGAGGTCATCTGTCACGGCATCCCCGACGACACGGTGCTCTCCGACGGTGACATCGTCAACATCGACATCACCGCCTACAAGGACGGTGTGCACGGCGACACCAACGCCACCTTCCTTTCGGGGAACGTCGCCGAGGAGAACCGGCTGCTGGTGGAGCGCACCCACGAGGCGACCATGCGCGCCATCAAGGCGTGCCGTCCGGGGCGCCAGATCAACGTGATCGGCCGGGTGATCGAGTCCTACGCCAAGCGGTTCGGCTACGGCGTGGTCCGCGACTTCACCGGCCACGGCGTGGGTCCGGAGTTCCACTCCGGGCTGATCGTCCCCCACTACGACGACCCGCGCGCCACCACGGTCATGGAGCCGGGCATGGTGTTCACCATCGAGCCGATGATCACCCTGGGCGGGGTCGAGTACGACCTGTGGGAGGACGGTTGGACCGCGGTGACCGCGGACCACTCCTGGACGGCCCAGTTCGAGCACACCCTGGTCATCACCGACTCCGGTGCCGAGATCCTCACCCTTCCCTAGGACGACCCGTGGAGTGCACGGGCCCCGGCCGCACCGCCGTGGCCCGTACCCGCGACGACCTGGGGCGCGTGTGCTCACGGGGGGTGTCGGGACCCTTCCTCTGCGCATGGGATTAGAATTCTGAATCATGCGTCTGAGCGCGCTGGTCGAGACCACCCGTACCTTCGGGTGCGAGTCATACGCCGGAGAGTGTCCGGCCCCGCGTGTACTACTGAGAACCCTGTACAAGGCTCGTGAGATCGGCAGCCGACACCTCCGACCGACAGGGATCCACCCCATGGCGTTCTTCGTCCATCTGACCTCCCGCGCCAACATCGCCCGCGTCCAGCGGTCCGGTGTGCGTACCTCCCCCGGGCAGGGGGACGTCCGCGGGGTCTTCTGCTTCCCCATGCTCGCCTCCTACGCGGTGACGCACCAGTGGTTGCACGCGCTGGAACCCCATCACGAGCCACAGGGCATGGTCGCGGTGGACGTGCGGATCCCGGACGACGAGCCGGTGACGGTGGGCCACTTCGATGACCGCGACGCCCGCCGGGTCACCGCCTTGGAGGCGGTCCGCGTGGTCAGGGCCCTGGAGGATCCCGGCGGCTGGGAGGTGGTGGTGCCCCGCCCGGTGCTGCGCCGCGAGGTGGAACGCATCCGGGAGGTCGGCCGGGCCGGCGCGCGGCCGCTCGTCCCCGAACCCTGTGCCCACACGGTGCCCACGGGCCCGCCCGCCCCCTTCCTTCCCCCGTTCCCCACCGAGCCGCCCGTCGGCGTGCCCGACGTCTTCCTCCACTTCGAGTGGGCCATTCCGGAACAGGTCCGCGGCGACTGACCGGACCCGGCCCCGCCACTATGGCCCCGCGAGGTGATGGGGCTCTAGGCTCTGCCGAATGAAGATCCTGATCTCCGCTGACATGGAGGGCGCCACGGGCGTCACCTGGCCCGCGGACTGTGAACCCGGAACCGAACAGTGGCAGCGCTGTCGTGGGATGTTCACCAGCGACGTCAACGCCGCCATCGCCGGACTCTTCGACGGTGGCGCCACCGAGGTCCTCGTCAACGAGGCCCACTCCACCATGCGCAACCTCCTGTTGGAGGAGCTGGACGAGCGAGCCTCCATGATCACCGGCAGGCACAAGGAACTCTCCATGGTCGAGGGGGTGCAGACCGGTGACGTGGACGGGATCGTGTTCCTGGGCTACCACTGCGGGGCCGGGGACGACGGGGTACTGGCCCACACCTACCTTCCCAACGCCATCACCGGGGTGTGGCTGGACGGCGAGCCCGCGAGCGAGGGCCGGCTCAACGCCGCTGTGGTCGCCGAGTACGGAACTCCCGTCATCCTGGTCACCGGCGACGACCGGGCCTGTGAGGACGCCGAGTCCTACGCGCCCTTCGCCCGCACGGTCGCGGTGAAGGACCACGTCAGCCGGTACGCCGCGCGCTGCCGACCGCCCGCGCGCACCGCCGCCGACATCCGTGCGGCCGCGGAACGGTCGATGACGCTGGCGGGCCGCATCGACCCGGTCGATTCCTCGCCCAAGGCCATGGAGATCGAGGTGGACTCCGCCCAGCTCGCCCAGGCCGCGGCGATCGTGCCGGGGGTGACCCGCACCGGCGCGCTCAGGGTCCGTTACACCTCCCCCGACGCCTACGAGATGATCCGTGCGTTCAAGACCGTCACCACGATGATCTCCAACGGCATGGAAAAGGATTACGGCTGAACCATCCCGGCCGTCCTGAAGTCCCACTTCCGGGCGGTTCACCGGACAATCGCACGTGAGAACCGGTAGAACTGTGCCCGGGACCCGGTAACGGCCGACCCCTGCCCCGAGCACGGTTCACCACCTCCCACCACCGAAAACCCCGAAGAAAGGCCGAGCCCGTGGGCCACACCGACACTTCCCTGCCCGACAGCGCCAGAGAAGAGGCGCTGGTCGCGGCAGGCGAGGACGCCATCCACCTGACCCGCGAGCTGATCAGACGCGACTCCACCAACCACGGCAAGGGCGAGGGCGACGAGCGCGCCGCCGCCGAGTTCGTGGCCGAGGCCCTGGGCGCCGCCGGCCTGTCCCCCGCGATCCTGGAGTCCGCCGACCGCCGCGCGAACGTGGTGGTGCGCGTCCCCGGCACCGACCCGGACGCCGACGCCCTGCTGGTGCACGGGCACCTGGACGTGGTGCCCGCCGACGCGCACGACTGGTCGGTGCCGCCGTTCTCCGGTGAGATCACCGACTGCCCGGTCACCGGCGCGCCTTCTCTGTGGGGTCGCGGCGCCGTGGACATGAAGAACACCATCGGCATGGTCACCGCGGTGGTGCGGTACTGGTCGAAGCTGGGGCTGCGTCCGCGCCGCGACATCGTGTTGGCGTTCGTGGCCGACGAGGAGGACAGCGCCGCCTACGGGGCGGACTACCTGGTGCGCGGGCACGCCGACCTGTTCGAGGACTGCACGGTGGCGATCGGTGAGGGCGGTGGCCACACGGTGCACACCCGCGACGCCGCCGGGGCTCCGGTACGGCTGTATCCGATCGGTTCGGCCGAGCGTGGCAGCGCGTGGCTGACCCTGCGCTCACACGGTACGGCCGGGCACGGTTCCAGGCCGCCGCGGGACAACGCGGTGGGCGCGTTGGCCGCCGCCGTGGCGCGGATCGACCGGCATGAGTGGCCGTTGCACCTGACTCCGGTGGTGCGCTCGGCGATCGACTCGATCGCCGACGCCCTGGGCACGGAGCGGATCCCGGGCGACACCGACACCAACGAGGCGGTGGACGCCCTGGTGGCCCGTCTGGGCACCGCCGCGTCACTGGTGGGACCGACGGTGCGCAACAGCGCCACCCCCACGATGCTCTCGGCCGGGTACAAGGTGAACGTGGTGCCGGGCGAGGCGACCGCGGGCGTGGACGGCCGGGTGTTGCCCGGTGGCGAGGACGCGTTCGCCGCCACCATGGACGAGCTGACCGGGGACAGCGTGAGCTGGGAGTTCGCGCACGATTCGCCTCCGGTGGCCGCGCCGGTGGATTCGTCGGCCTTCGACGCGTTCCGGAACGCGTTGATCGCCCACGACCCCGAGGCTCGGGTGGTTCCGGTGTGCCTGGCCGGCGGTACGGACGCCAAGGTGTTCTCGCGGTTGGGCATCGACTGTTACGGCTTCTCCCCGATGCGTCTGCCCGCGGGGGTGGACTACCCGGGGCTACTGCACGGGGTGGACGAGCGGGTGCCGTTGGAGGGTCTGCGGTTCGGGGTGCGGGTGTTGGACGGTTTCCTGCGCTCCTGACCGGTGGAGGGGACGACGACAGAGGATGGGGAGCGACGTGGGTGATTCTGTGGCCGAGGTACGCGAGGAGTTCACGGGTGGAGGGGCGTCGGTGGCCGGGCCGACGACACTGCGTCGGCCGCCGAGGCTGCGTGAGGGCGATCGGGTCCGGTTGGTGGCCCCGTGCAGCCCGGTACCGGACGATCGGTTGGACGCGTCGGTGGAGATCCTCACCGGGTGGGGGTTGGAGGTCGAACTGGCCCCGCACGTACGCGACCGGCATCCTGGTCTGCCCTATCTGGCGGGTCTCGATCGGGATCGTGCCGCCGACCTACAGGACGCCTGGTGCGACCCGGACGTTCGGGCGGTGTTCTGTGCCCGTGGCGGCGACGGCGCGCACCGGATGCTGGACCTGTTGGATTTCGAGGCGATGCGCCGGGCCGAGCCCAAGGCGCTGATCGGGTTCAGCGACATCACGGCGTTGCACGAGGCGTTCGCCGTGGAGTTGGGCGTGACGACGGTGCACGGTCCGGTGGTGGGCACCCTGTACTTCGTGGGTGACGAGACGGCCCAAACGGAGCTGCGCACCACCCTGTTCACCCCCGAGCAGCGGATGGTGCTCACCTCGCCGGGGGCCCGCGCCCTGGTGCCGGGCCGGGCCGAGGGTGTGCTGTTCGGCGGAAACCTGAGCCTGCTCAACGACGGGTTGGCCACACCGCACAGCCGTCTGTCGACCAACGGTGGCATCCTGGTCCTGGAGGACATCAACGAGGACGCAGCCCGGGTGGACCGGATGCTGACCCACCTGCTGCGCACCGGCTGGTTGGACGGGGTGGCGGGGGTGGCGATCGGCACCTGGACGGACTGTCCGCCGGCTCCGGAGGCGATCGCCGACCTGATCCGCGACCGGCTCTCTCCTCTGGGGGTTCCGGTGCTGTGGGGGCTGGAGTTCGGGCACTGCGCCGCCCAGCTCACCCTTCCGCTGGGGGTCATGGCCACCCTGGACACCGAACGTGCCCGTCTGGAACTGGCGGTCCCCGGCCTGGAGTGAGCCCGGTGGCCCCGGTGCCGGGCCCTCACACCACGACGGTCCGGCACCGACCATCGATGGCCTTGGCCAGGCGCAGGTCCGAGGTGAGCACCGGGCAATCGAGTTGGAGTGCGCAGGCGGCGTAGGCGGCGTCATATCCGCTCACGTTGTCCCGCAGCTCCCACATGAGGGGGAAGAGCCGCCGAACGTCCATCAGTTCGATCTCCATCTCCTCGGCCGGCACCGCCAGTGCGTCGCTCGCCCTGCCCCGGGTGATCCTGCCACCCAGGCAGAGTCCTCTGACCGCCGAGAACACCTCCATCGGCAGGTGTTCTGGGGCTGCCCAGGCATCGTCTTCGGACAATGCCGCACGCGCACGTTCCCCAGTCTCTCCGTCGAAGACCAGCGCGTTGACGAGGACACTCGCGTCGATGACGTGCACTAGCCACCTTCCGTTCCACCCTGGAGCCCGAAGCGGGCCATGCGTTCTTCGCGTTCGCGACGAATGATGTCGGCCGCGGAGGCCTCTCCATCATCGGCCCCGTCAGAGCGCCCCTCGAAGCGCCGTAGCGCCTCCGCGTTGCGGGACCGACGGGCCTCCGCCCTGACCAGTTCGAGCAGGAAACCCTGGAGCGACTGCCCCTTCTCACCGGCCCTGCGCACCAACACGTCTCTGACCTCGGGTTCGACGTCTCTGATCTGCAAAGCAACCATGCATGCATTTTACATGCACGAAGGTCCGGGCGTCCAGTACACGGCGTCAGGGCAGGGTGAGCACCACGGGTCCGTCGTCGGTGACGGCGATGGTGTGCTCGCAGTGCGCGGCACGGGTGCCATCGTCGCTGAGCACCGTCCATCCGTCGTCGGCGTGGGCGTAACCGTCCGAACCGCCGCGCGCCAGCATCGGCTCGATGGCGATGGTCAGTCCCGGACGCAACTTCAGGCCCCGTCCGGAGCGACCGTCGTTGGACACGTCGGGGGCCTCGTGCATGGTGCGGCCGATGCCGTGCCCGCCGTGGTCGGCAGTGAGCCCGTAACCGGCGGCGCGCGCGTCCCTGGCGATGGCGTGTCCGACGTCGCCCAGGCGGGCGCCGGGTCGGGCCGCGGCGATGCCTCGGGCCAGTGCGGCCTCCGTGGCCTCGATCAACGCCAGGTCGGAGGGGTCGGCCTCGCCCACCACGAAACTGATCGCGGCGTCGGCGGACCAGCCGCGTAGACGCGCGCCGCAGTCCACGGTCACCAGGTCTCCGTCGTCCAGCCGTCGGGGGGAGGGGACGCCGTGGACGATCTCGTCGTTGACGCTCACGCAGGCCACCCCGGGGAAGGGCATCGGCGCCCAGGCCGGGTGGTAGCCGAGGAAGAGCGCGTCCGCGCCGGCGTCGGCGATGACCTTCGCGGCGACGCGGTCCAGGTCGGCGGTGGTCCGGCCGGGCGCGGCCGTCTCGCGTGCGGCCTCCAACGCGTGGGCGACCACGCGGCCCGCTTCGCGCATGAGGACGATCTCTTCGGGGGTCTTCAGTTCGACCATGGGTTCGGGCACCTTTCGAGCCAATTCTTATACCGGTATAACTATGCCACACGCATCCGGCTCCCCCGAAGGGCTCCGGGTTAGACTCATCCCCATGGTTCGTGAACCACTGACCGAAGAGCAGATCGAGCGAGGCCGTGTCCTGGGCGCCATGTTGCGGGCGGCCCGGGCGGAGCGCACCATGGTGGACGTCGCCCGCCGTTCCGGGATCTCCGTGGAGACCCTGCGCAAGATCGAGGGCGGACGTATCCCCACCCCGGCCTTCTTCACCGTCGCGGCCGTCGCCGCGACCCTGGACCTGTCCTTGGACGACCTGTTGCGGCGCACGGACATGGCCGCCGCCCCCGGCACGGCTCCCTCGACCCCGCTGCGCGACGTCGCGGTCTGAAGGCCCTCACCCCGCTTCGGGGTGAGGCCCTCCCAGCTCCTCCACCAACCTTCCCACCAGTGGTGAGACCGGTTCGGTCGCCCTGAGCGCGGCCTCTCGCCTCCCCTCGGTCAGACACCAGTCCCACCACCGGTCCAGGGAAGCGGCGTCGAGCCCTCGCTCGGCCGTCGAGACCGTCAGCACCGGCCAGTCCCAGGCCCTGCCCTGGTCGGCGACCTTCGCGCCTTCCACCACCGGGTCCACCGCCAGCGCGGGCACGCCGTTGCGCAGGGCCAGAACGAGTCCGTGCAGGCGGGTCGTCACCACCAGGTCGGTGCGGCGCACCAAGGCGTCGAACTGGGCGGGATCGGCGCAGTGCATCCAGTCCGTCCGGTCGAGCCTGGTGTCCAGGGGCATGCGCGCGCAGTCCTTGGTGACCAACCACCCGCCGAGGGACTCGTGGATCCGCTCATGCGCCCCGCTCACGCCGTACTCGGGCTGTCGTGGGGCGGCGCACACCCCGACGACCGGGGGTTCGCGTCCCGGCGGCGCCCCGTGCGCCAGGTCACGCTGGGAGTGTGCTCCCACCCCATCCCGAGGCAGGACCACGTGGAACCCCAGGTACGCGAGGTCCTCGGGGTCCACGACGGATACCCCCACGGCCACGCGCCGGCAGTGCGCGAAGCGTCTGTGCAGTTCACGTAGCTGTTCACCGGCGAGCGGCCCGCAGACGAAGACCAGGGCGGAGTAGTCCCGGCCCTGCGCCGCCCTCAGGTCGATCCCTTCGGGCCTGAAGACGGGGCTCCACGCCACGTCGTGGGGTACTCCGGTCGCCCGAAGTGCCGCGCACACCGTCTCGGCCGCTCCGACGTCGCCCGCCGTCGCCTCCCCGTGCAGGAAGGAGAACCAGCCCGTCACCAGGACACGTCGGGGTGTCCTCTCCCCCGGTTCGGGCGGCGCTCCCTGACCCCCGTCGGTCTCGCTCATTCACTCACCTCCATGGTGGCCGGATGATTTCCGTCTCCGGTGACCCCGAAACAGGACGTCGGTAGCGCCCGGGAACCTACTACCTTTGGACTCATCACACCTGTGTCCGGGCGTGTTCGGTCCGCCGGTGTACGCGCTGGTGGTAGTCACGTGGGGACGCGGGTGCGCGTCGAAGAACGACCACAGGGGGAGCACATGAGCGAACAGGCACCGCTGAAGCCGAACGAGGCCGAGCTACGCGGCCTGTTGGACGGACGCTGGGCCAACGTGCGCGAAAAGGCCCGCGACGTCATCCGAGGCGACATGTACGCCCCGGTGCACGGCCTGTCCATGGAGGATCACCGCGCCCGCACCCTCGAACAGCTCCAGGCCTTGGCCGCCACCGACATGCCCGCCTACGGCTTCCCGAAGTCGGTCGGCGGGGCCGACGACGTCGGTGCCTCCGTGGTCGCGTTCGAGATGCTCGTCGCCGACATGTCCCTCATGGTGAAGATGGGCGTGCAGTTCGGTCTGTTCGGTGGGGCCATCAGCGCCCTGGGCACCGACGACCACCATCAGCGCTACCTGCCGGGCGTCATGAGCGTGGAGCTGCCCGGTTGCTTCGCGATGACCGAGACCGGTCACGGTTCGGACGTTCAGCGGTTGCGCACCACCGCCACCTACGACCCCGCCACCGAGGAGTTCGTGGTCCACACGCCCGACGAGTCGGCGCGCAAGGACTACATCGGCAACGCGGCCCGGGACGGGCGCGCGGCCGTGGTCTTCGCCCAGCTGCGCACCCCCGGCCCGGACGGCCCGGACGACCTGGTCGAGCACGGTGTGCACGCCCTGATGGTGCCGATCCGCGACGAGAAGGGCGACCCGCTGCCCGGGATCACCGTCGAGGACTGCGGCCCCAAGGCCGGCCTCAACGGGGTCGACAACGGACGACTGTGGTTCGACCAGGTGCGGGTGCCGCGCACCGACCTGCTCAACCGGTACGGCGACGTCGCCGCGGACGGAACCTACTCCAGCCCGATCGAGAGCCCCAACCGTCGGTTCTTCACCATGTTGGGCACCCTCATCCGTGGTCGGATCAGTGTGGCCGGGGGCGCCGGCACCGCCACCAAGGCGGCGCTGGCCATCGCGATCCGTTACTCCGACACCCGTCGCCAGTTCACCCGCCCCGCCACCGAGGACCGCCCCGAGCAGGAAGTGAGGGTCCTCGACTACCTGGCCCAACAGCGCAAGCTGCTGCCGGCGCTGGCCCGCACCTACGCCCTGCACTTCGCCCAGGAGGAGCTGGTCACCCGACTGCACGAGCTCTCCCGCGACACCGAACGCGACGAACACGCCCAGCGGGAACTGGAGTCGCGCGCGGCCGGCCTGAAGGCGATCTCGACCTGGCACGCCACCGCGACCATCCAGACCGCCCGCGAGGCGTGCGGTGGCTCGGGCTACATGGCGGAGAACCGGATCCCGCAGCTCAAGGCGGACTCGGACATCTTCACCACGTTCGAGGGCGACAACACGGTCCTGTTGCAGCAGCTGGCCAAGGCGATGCTGACCAACTTCAAGGACAACTTCGGCGACCTGGACCAGATGGGACTGGCCAAGTTCATGGCCGGCAAGGTGTTCGAGAACGTCATCGAGCGCACCGCCGCCATCCCATTGATCGAACGGCTCATCGCCGCCGCCCCGGGCCGCAGCGACGAGGCGGGGCTGTACAACCGGGGCTGGCACCTGGAGCTGTTCGAGGACCGGGAGAAGCACGTCCTCGAAAGTCTGGCGGCGCGTCTGCGCCGGTCCCGCAAGGACGGCAGTGACGCCTTCGACGTGTTCAACCAGGCCCAGGACCACGTCCTGGAGGCCGCGCGGGCGCACATGGACCGGGTGGTCCTGGAGGCGTTCGTGGCGGCCATCGACCGTTGCGGTGACAAGTCCACCACCAAGCTCCTCAACCGGGTGTGCGACCTGTACGTGCTCTCGGTGGTCGAGGAGAACAACGGCTGGTTCCTGGAGCACGAGCGGCTCTCCACCGCTCGTTCCAAGGCCGTCACGGCGGCCGTCAACGACCTGTGCCAGGGTCTGCGGCCCTACGCGGTCCAGCTGGTGGACGCGTTCGGTCTGCGCGACGAGTGGTTGGGCGCCCCGATCGCGCTGGGCGCCGAACACCGCCGCCAGGGCGAATAAGGACCGACCCGCGCCGTACTCCCCGGTACGAACGCACGGGCGCCCCATGTCCACCGGGTTCCGACCTGGGGCCGTGGGGCGCCCGCTTCGTTGCTCCCCTTCCCCCCCGATCGCCCATCGGTCTAACCTGATTCATCTTCATGTTAGGCAGGTCACACGTGCGCACACCCCCCGCGCCCTCTTCCCCTTCCTCGCCCGAGCAGCCCGTACCCGCGGCCCTCACCGAGCCCACCCGTCCCGTCCGCGCCCTGTGGGTGGCCGGGATCAGCCTGGCCAACCTCGGCATGTGGATGGCGTTCTTCGGCCCCCTCCAGGTGCTGTTGCCCGAACAGATCGGCCGGATCGTCCCCGCCGACAAGGAGACCGTCCTGGCGTGGGTGACCGGGGTGGGCGCCACCATGGCACTCATCGCCACCCCTCTGGCCGGCGCCCTGTCGGACCGCACCACCGGTCGTCTGGGCCGCCGACGTCCCTGGGTGCTGACCGGAGCGGTGCTCGGCGCTGCGGGGCTGGTGGTACTGGGCACCCAGGACACCGTCTGGGGCGTCCTGCTGGGCTGGTCGTTCGTACAGACCGCGCTTTCCTGCCTGAACGCCACCCTGCTCGCCGCGGTCCCCGACCACGTGCCCCGGAGCCAGCGCGGAGCGGTCTCCGGGTGGATCGGCGTCCCCCAGTCCGCCGGCGTGGTCGCCGCCGTGGTGCTGGTGACCATCGTGGTCACCGAGATCGCCCCCGGCTACACGCTCATCGGGGTGCTCACCCTGGTCCTCGCGCTGCCGTTCGCGCTGCTCGCACCCGATCCGCCGCTGCCGCGCGCGGCACGCCCACCCTGGCGCGGCATGCTGCGCGGACTGTGGGTGTCGCCCCGCCGGCACCCGGACTTCGGGTGGGCGTTCCTGACCCGGTTCCTCATCGGCACCGGCAACGCCATGTTCATCCTGTACCTGTTGTACTTCCTGCGCGACGCCGTGGGCTACGAGGAACTCTTCCCGGGGTCCTCCGCCACGGACGGGCTGCTCACGCTGATCCTGGTGTACACGGCGGCGGTGGTGGCCACCACCGTGGTGGCGGGCCTGATCTCGGACCGAATCGGCCGACGTCGCGTCATGGTCGCCTTGGCGGGCGTGGTCATGGGCGTACCGGCGTTCATGGTGGCCCTCTCCCCCACCTGGCCGACCCTGCTGGTGTGCGCGGTGGTGCTGGGTGTGGGCTTCGGTGTGTTCCTGTCCGTGGACAACGCCCTGGTCACCGAGGTGCTGCCAAGCGCCGAGGGACGCGCCAAGGACCTGGGGATCGTCAACATCGCCGGCTCCGGACCACAGGTGATCGCCCCGGCGCTGGCCGGCCCGATCGTGGTGCACCTGGGCGGCTACCCGGTGCTGTACACCGTGTGCGGCCTGGTCTCCCTGCTCGGCGCGGCCGTCGTGTGGAAGATCAAGGGGGTCCGCTGAGCCGCCCGGCACCCGCCCGGCGGATCAGCGCGCCCAGCGTAGGCAGGCGTAGGTGACCACGAAGAACAGCACGCCGAACAATGCCCCGTAGGCGAGCGCCTAGAGCCAGGTGTCCCCCATCAGGGCGCGCAACGGCACCAGGACGACGGCGGAGATCACCGCGGGCCCGGCCGCGTTCGGCAGCGGCCGTCGGGCGGGTTCGGGGGGGCACGCGTGGCTCCTTCGCGCGGACTTCAGTCGGTGACGGCGTCCAGCGAACCGGTGTCGGACCGGGACATCCCGGCGACCTCCTCACCGCGCCGGCGGGCCGGTTCCCACCACCACCAATGCGTCTCGGGCACCCAGGTGGGGATCTCCTCGACGCTGGTCGGCGCGGCCTCGGCGGCCACCGCCTCCAAGGCGTCGTCGATGCGCGGGATGGACTCCAGGTCGCCCGGGCGCATACAGCGTTCCCACGGCACGAACTCGTCGCCGAGGATCTGGAGCATGGAGCGGCGCCAGCACGCCGCGCGGTAACCCTCGTGCCTGCCGTTGTCGGCCGCGGTCTGGGTCCGCACCACGTACAGGCCCATCCTGTCGGGGTTGCTGCCGCTGACCAGGAGTTCGGAGAGGGTGGCGATGAGGTTCTGTCCGCCCTGGGAGCGGCGTTCGGACCGGTCGGTGGCCCGGTACAGGTCGAAGAGCCGGGCGAAGGCCGTGTCCATCAGGGCGTCACGGTCCCGACGCCGTGCGGCGCTCTCCGCGAACGCGTCCACCGCCCGCCTGGCCAGGCCGGGGAGGTCCCTGCCCGTATCCGCACCCACCGACGCACCGCCTTGTCCATCGAACCCGTCATGGCCGGGCCGAGGTGAGACCCGGCCCACTTCACGATCATAATCCCGGCGATGCCGGAGCGGATAGGAGGTTACCGCCTGGTATCCGCTTCTGGCACGTCCTCGCCGCGCAGGGTGTGTTCGAGCATGCGGGCCCACTGACCGACGACACGGCGGCGTCGTGCCCGGTCATCGGTGAGGAGGTTGGCCAACCCCAGCCCGCGGGCCAGGTCCAGGGTGGCCTGGACCGCCTCCCGGGTCCCGGGGACCGACTCGTCGGCGTCGAGCAGGTCCACCACCGCGTGGTGCAACTCCCGCCCCACCTGTTCCTCCAGGGGGATGAGCTGGGCGCTCAGGGCCGGCTCTCCGGCCGCTGCCGCCCACAACTGAAGGGCGGCGTCGAAGTCGGGGCCGCTGAAGGCGTCCACCACCATCTGCACCACGGCCTCGGTGCGTCCCGGCCCCGCCTGAACGGACGCCGCCCGCCGACGCAGGTCGGCGCCACGGCTGTCGACCATGTGCCGCAGCGCCGCCAGCAGTAGTTCCTCCCTCGTCGGGAAGTGGTGCTGGGCGGCGCCGCGGGAGACCCCGGCGCGTTCGGCGACGGCGCTCACCGTCGCGCCGGGAACCCCGCGTTCGGCCAGGCAGGCGACGGCCGCGTCCATCAGCCTGGCCCGGGTGAGCCGGCTGCGTTCCTGTCTGGGTCCACGGTCCGGTGCCGTCTCCACTCGCGCCTTCTCCCTTGAACTTCCCTTGGACGTCAGTACGACTTGGGCAACCCCAGGGACTGCTGGGCCACGTAGTTGAGGATCATCTCGCGGCTCACCGGGGCGATTCGAGCCAACCGTGAGGCGGCGATCATCGCTCCCAGCCCGTACTCGCTCGCCAGCCCGTTGCCGCCCAGGGTCTGCACGGCCTGGTCCACCGAACGCACGCACACCTCGGCGGCGGCGTACTTGGCCATGTTGGCCGCCTCCCCTGCGCCCGCGTCGTCGCCGGCATCGTAGCGGAGCGCGGCGTAGTGGGTCATCAGTCGCGCCTGCTCCATCTCGATCTTGATCTGCGCGAGCGGGTGCGCCAGCCCCTGGTGGGCGCCGATGGGCCGGTCCCGCCACACCACGCGTTCCTTGGCGTAGGAGACCGCCTGGTCGAGCGCGTGTCGGGCGAAGCCGGTGGAGAAGGCGGCCGCCATGATGCGTTCGGGGTTGAGTCCGGCGAACAGTTGTCGGAGTCCGGCGTCGGGGTCGCCGACCAGGGCGTCGGCGGGGAGGCGCACGTCGTCCATGAACAGTTGGAACTGGTGGTCGGGGCTGACGATGTCCATCTCGATCCGCCGGGCCTCGAAGCCGGGGGTCTCGGTGGGGACGATGAACAGCGCGGCGGACAGTCTTCCCGTGTCGGAGTCCTCGACGCGGCCGACCACGAGCACGGCGTCGGCGACGTCGACCCCGGAGATGAAGGTCTTGCGGCCGTTGAGCACCCATTCGTCACCGTCGCGTCGGGCGGTGGTGGTGATGCGGTGGGAATTGGAGCCCGCGTCGGGTTCGGTGATGGCGAACGCCATGATGGTCTCTCCGCTCGCCAGCCCGGGCAGCCGGCTCCGTCGCTGCTCCGGAGTGCCGAAGCGGGACAGGACGGTGCCGCAGATGGCCGGGGAGACGACCATCATCAGGGTGGGACAGCCGGCGGCGCCGAACTCCTCCATGACGGCGGCCAGGTCGCCGATGCCGCCACCGCCACCGCCGTACTCCTCGGGGATGTTGACGCCCAGGTAGCCGAGTTCGCCGGCCTCCTTCCACAGTTCGCTCATGTAGGCGCCCTCAGCGGCCTTGGCCCTGGTGTACTCGGGTCCGTATCGGGAGGCCAGGGCTGCGACGGCGGCCCTGAGTTCGACGCGTTCGGCGGGTTCGTCGAAGGTCATGGCACCGGTCACGGGTTCGTTCCTTCCTCGCCGGCGGGGGCGTGGTCTGTGGTCGGTTCGGTGTTCGTGCCGTAGTCGAGGACCGCGAGGGGCGCGCCGGCGCCGACCCGTTCCCCCGCCGACACGGGCAGTTCGCGGACGGTCCCGGCGGCGGGGGCGGTGACGCGGTGTTCCATCTTCATGGCCTCCATCCGCAGCAGGATCCGCCCCTGGGCCACCCGTTCGCCAACCTCGACGTCCACGGCGGTGACCGTGCCCGGCATGGGGGCCGGGAGCGCGCCGGGGTCGACCCTGGACTCGGGTGAGGGCAGCGGATCGACGGGAACGAGGGCGACCGGGCCGAGCGGGGACTCCACGTACACGGAGCCGGTCGTGTCCGGCCGCTCCCCGGGGACCCGGTGGACCTCGAAGGCGCGGCGTACCCCGCGCACCTCCAACACGACCAGTTCCGCCCCGGCCGACAGCACCCGCACGTCCTCCTGTTCGGGCAGGTGGGCGCCGCGCACCGACCGGAACTCCGTGGTGATCTCCCGGCCGTCGGAGGTGGTGTGCCTTCGAGTGTGCGGCGCCGAGGGCACGTTGCGCCATGCGGACGGGACCCCGGAGGGCACGGTGGCCGTGGAGCGGGCGGCCTCGACCGAGGCGAGCGAGGCCGCCAGTGCCGCCAGGTCCTCGGTGGCGGGGGTGGCCAACGGCAACGCCAGTTCGGTGAGCCGGTCGCCGGTGAGGAACCCGGTGTGCAGCCCCTCCGGTCGGGTCTCGGCACCGGCCATGAGGGGGTGACGCAGGGAGCGCACCAGCAGGTCCCGGTTGGTGCCGACGCCGTGCAGGCGGGCCCCGGCCAGGGCGGCCGACAGACGACGCAGGGCGTCGCGGCGGTCCCGGCCCACGGCGATGACCTTGGCGAGCATGGGATCGAAGTCGACGCCGACCTCGTCACCGGCCTCCACCCCGTGGTCCAGACGCACCCCGGGTTCGGTGAGCGGGGTGAAGGAGGTGTCCGTGGCCGGGACGTCGAACGCGTGCAGGACGCCGGTACGCGGTCGCCAGTCCTCGCGGGAATCCTCCGCGTACAGGCGGGCCTCGATGGCGTGTCCGCGTGGGGCGGGCGGTCCCTCCTTCGGGAGCGGTTCCCCCTCGGCCACGCGCAGCTGCCACTCGACCAGGTCGATCCCGGTGACGCACTCGGTGACGGGATGTTCCACCTGTAGGCGCGTGTTCATCTCCAAGAAGACGGGTTCACCCAGGCCGTCGTCGGTGACGGGGACGAGGAACTCGGCGGTTCCGGCCCCGGTGTAGCCGATGGCCGTGGCCAGGTCCTCGGCGGCCCGGTGCAGGCGTTCCCGGACCTCCTCGGGCAGGCCGGGCGCGGGGGCCTCCTCCAGGACCTTCTGGTGTCGGCGTTGCACGGAGCAGTCGCGTTCGCCGATCGCCCACACGGTGCCGTGCAGGTCGGCGAGCACCTGGACCTCCACGTGGCGGCCGCGTTCGACGTAGGGCTCGCAGAACACGGTGGGGTCGCCGAAGGCGGAGGCCGCCTCGGTCCGGGCCGCCTCGACCTCGGTGGACAGGTCCGCCAGGTCGAGGACCACACGCATGCCACGGCCACCGCCCCCGGAGACCGCCTTGACCAGCACGGGCAGGTGTTCGGCGCGGACCTCGGCGGGGTCGAGGGCGTCGGCCACCGGCACCCCGGCCTCGCGGGCGACCTTCTTGGCGAGGGTCTTGGAACCCATCTGTTCGACGGCCTCCGCCGGGGGACCCACCCAGGTGATCCCGGCCTCGACGACGGCGCGGGCGAAGCCGGCGTTCTCGGACAGGAAGCCGTAGCCGGGGTGGATCGCGTCGGCTCCGGCGGTGCGGGCCGCCTCGACCAGGGCATCGGGGTCCAGGTAGGCGTCCACGGGGCCGCCGCCCTCGGGAACGGGCAGCGCGACGGCCGCGTCGGCCTCGCGCACGTGTGCGGCGTCCTCCTCGCCCGGCGCGTACACGGACACGGAGGTCAGGCCCAGGGTGCGACAGGTGCGGATGATCCGGCGGGCGATCTCGCCGCGGTTGGCCACCAGCAGGGCGGTGACGGGGCGGAGGGCGCCGACCGTGTTCGGGACGCTCGTGGTCGGGTCGGTGGTGGGGGTGTGGGGCATGTCCTGGCCTCCTCTACATGCGGAAGACGCCGAAGGCGTCGGTGCCGGCGACGGGCGCGTTGTGCGCGAAGGACAGGCACAGTCCCAGGACGGTGCGGGTGTCGCGGGGGTCGATGACCCCGTCGTCGTAGACCCGGCCGGACAGGAACATCGGCAGGGACTCGGCCTCGATCTGGTTCTCGATCATCTCCCGCATGGCGCGGTCCTGTTCCTCGTCGTAGGGAAGCCCCTTCTTGGCGGCCGAGGCCCGGGAGACGATGGAGACGACCTCGGCGAGCTGCCCGGGGCCCATCACCGCCGAACGGGCGCTGGGCCAGGCGAAGAGGAAGCGCGGGTCGTAGGCGCGGCCGCACATCCCGTAGTGCCCGGCCCCGAAGGAGGCTCCGATGAGCACCGAGAAGTGCGGGACGGTGCTGTTGGAGACGGCGTTGATCATCATCGAGCCGTGCTTGATGATGCCGCCCTGCTCGTACTCGGCGCCGACCATGTAGCCGGTGGTGTTGTGCAGGAAGATCAGCGGGGTGTCGGAGCGGTTGGCCAGCTGGATGAACTGGGCCGCCTTCTGTGACTCCTCACTGAACAGCACGCCGTTCTCGTTGGCCAGGACGCCGACGGGGTAGCCGTGCAGACGCGCCCAACCGGTGACCAGACCGGTTCCGTAGGAGGGTTTGAACTCGTCGAACTCGGAGCCGTCGACGACGCGGGCGATGACCTCGCGGGGGTCGACGGGGACCTTGAGGTCGGGCGGCATGACGCCCAGGAGTTCCTCGGCGGGGTGGAGGGGTTCGGGTGCGGTGGCGCTCGGGGCGGGTCCGGCCTTGGTGTGGTTGATGCGGGCCACGATGCGCCGCCCTATCCGGATGGCGTCGTGTTCGTCCTCGGCCAGGTGGTCGGCGAGCCCGGACACCTCGGCGTGCATGCGCGCCCCGCCCAGGGATTCGTCATCGCTCTCCTCCCCGGTGGCGGCCTTGACCAGTGGCGGCCCGCCCAGGAACACCTTGGCCCGGTCGCGCACCATGACCACGTGGTCGCTCATGCCGGGGACGTAGGCGCCACCGGCGGTGGAGTTGCCGAAGACCAGGGCGATGGTGGGGATGCCGGCCCTCGACAGGCGGGTGAGGTGGCGGAAGGTGCCACCGCCGGGGATGAAGATCTCCTTCTGGGTGGGCAGGTCGGCGCCGCCCGACTCCACCAGGCTGATCATCGGCATCCGGTTGCGTTCGGCGATCTCCCCTGCGCGCACCGACTTCTTCAGAGACCAGGGGTTGGTGGCGCCGCCCCGAACCGTCGGGTCGTTGGCCACGATCACGCACTCGACCCCGCAGACCACGCCGACGCCGGTGACCACGCTCGCACCCACCTGGAAGTCGCTGCCCCAGGCGGCGAGGGTGGACAGCTCCAGGAAGGGACTGCCCTCGTCGAGGAGGAGTTCGACGCGTTCGCGGGCGAGCAGGCCACCTCGGGAACGGTGGCGTTCGACGTAGCGCTCACCACCACCGGCCAGGGCCTTGGCGTGTTCGGCGTCGATCTCGGCGAGCCTGCCGAGCATCTCCTCCCGCGCCCGGGCGTAGGCCGGGCCGCGGGTGTCGAGTCTGGAGGTCAGGACGCTCACGGGTTCTCCTCGTTGTTCGAGGTCGGGGGGTGTTCCAGTAGCGACACCGGAACGGGGAAGCGGCGCGCGCGCAGCCATTCGCCGAGCCCCTTGGCCTGGGGGTCCGGGCCCTCGCGGCGGGCGGTGCCGGGGGCCAGGATCCCTTCGATCCAGAAGTCGACGGCGCGCAGGTTGGGCAGCGGATGGCGGGTGACGGTCAGCTCCGCGATCTCGGGCAGCAGCTCGCGCAGGACGTCCACGGTGAGGGTGTGGGCGAGCCAGTGCCAGCCCTCGTCGGTGGTGGCCCACACGCCCAGGTTGGCGTGGGCGCCCTTGTCGCCACTGCGGGCGCCCAGCACCAGTCCGAGGGGGACGATGCGCGTGGGGCCCTCGGGCGGCGGCGCGGGCGGGGCCGGTTCCGGTACAGGGGCGAGCCCGAGGGTGCGTTCGGGTGGCGCGACCGCTTCCCGGTCACCGTCGGGGGTGATCACGGTGTGCTCGACCTCCGTGGCGGGGACGAGGGCGTGCGTGGCGGTGACCCCGTCGGGGCGTGCGTCGCGCGGTGGCGCGGTGATGTGGAACCCGGCGTAGCTGCCGAGGGCGAGTTCCACGGCGGCGGCGCCGAAACGGCGACCGATGACGGCCGGGTCGCCGTCACGGGCCACGACCTTCAGGCGTGCGGTCGCGTCGTCCTGGGTGCGGCCGTGGGGGTCGACTGCGGGGGTGAACTCGAAGCGCAGCTCCGTGGGCGGACGGTGTTCGAGGGCGGCGCGCATCTGCCGCTCGGCCCGCGCGGCCTTGGCCTGGGCGTCCAGTCCGGTGATGAGGAACTCGACCTCGTTGCGAAAGCCCGTGAGCCGGGTCAGGCCGACCTTGACGTCGGGTGGCGGGTCCTCCCCCCTCACCCCCTCGACCCGCACCCGGTCGGGTCCCTCCTGGGTGAGGCGGACGGTGTCGAGTCGAGTGGTGACGTCGGGTCCGGCGTAGCGGGCGCCGTCGATCTCGTAGACCAGTTGGGCGGTGACGGTGCCCACCGTGACCGCGCCTCCGGAACCCTCGTGCTTGGTGATGACGCTGCCGCCGTCGGCGGCGATCTCGGCGATGGGGAAGCCGGGGTGGTCCAGGTCGCGACCGACGAGCTCGTCGGTCAGCGCGTAGTTGCCGCCGGTGGCCTGGGTGCCGCACTCGATGACGTGTCCGGCCACGGTCGCGCCGGCCAGGGCGTCGACGTCCGCACGGGTCCAACCGAAGTGGGAGACGGCCGGGCCCACCACGAGGGACGCGTCGGTGACCCGCCCGGTGACGACGATGTCGGCGCCCAGGTCCAGGCAGCGGGCGATGCCGAACCCGCCGAGGTAGGCGTTGGCGGTGAGCGGGTGCCCGAAGTCGAATTCCTCGGCCCGGTGCAGGACGTCGTCACCGGTGACGCAGGCGATACGGGGCTCGAAGCCCAGGCCCTCGGCGAGTTCGGTGAGCTTGTCGGCCAACCCTCGGGGGTTGAGCCCACCGGCGTTGGTGACGATCCGGACCCGGTGCTCCATGATCAGCCCCAGGCATTCCTTCATCTGTTCGAGGAAGGTCTTGGCGTAGCCCCGTGCGGGGTCGGTCAGTTGGTCGCGGCCGAGGATGGCCATGGTGAGTTCGGCCAGGTAGTCACCGGTGAGGACGTCCACCGTGCCTTCGGTGAGCATCTCGCGTACCGCGCCGAGGCGGTCTCCGTAGAATCCGGAGGCGTTGCCGACCCGCAGGGAGGGGGCTGCTGTAGCGGTCATGGAAACGAGAGTGACACCGGACACAGAAAAAAACAAGCACCTGCGATTGTTTCTGATTCGCCCGGTTCAGGGCTCCTATCCGACGAAATGGCCGGAACCGGACGCGATCATCCCGTTACGGAGGGCGTCCTTCGGGACATGGGGCCGGTATTTTGACGCGGGTGAGCACCTCCTCAGAAGACACCAAGGACACCACCCCCACCTCCAAGGCATCCGAAGCCACCGAGGACGCCGAGACCCGGACGCCCGTCGAGGGCGGCGCGGGAGAAGCCTTCGTCTCCGGTGTCCCCGAACCCCGACCCGCCGGCCTGTTCGGACCCGAGACCTTCAGCGTGGCCGGGCTCCTACTGCTGGCCACCACCCTCTTGTCCACCGAACTGGTGGCGATCTTCAACCAGCACACCCTGACCGGCGCACAGGGCACCCTGAGCGCGGCGGTCCAGGGACAGCTGACCGGAGCCGGCCTGTTCTCCGCCTTGGCCGTGGTGAGCGCCGCCGTGGCGCTACTGCGCGCCGCGCCCACCACCCGACCGTGGGCACGCCACCTGGCCGCGGCCACGGTCATCGTCGGCCTGTTGCTGGTCCTGCTGACCGTGACCTCCTACGTCCTGTTGTCCCCCTGACCCCCGTTCCCGGGCCGGAGACCCCTCCGGCCCGGTTCCCTACGCCCACCAGGCGATTCTTAGGCACTGCTTATACACACCCCCGGGTACGTTGGCCGCGTGAGTACGACACCGGAAGAGAACACAGGGCCCGAGAACACCACGACCGATCCGGAGGAGTCCGGTCGGCCGAGCTTCGAACCGGCCGGGACCGAGCCCGAGCCCGAGGCCTCGACGGAGACGCCCCACGAGGCGGCCGAGGGGCAGGACCCCGACCAGGAAGGGGACCTGAACGACGACGCGGAGCCTGTCGCCGGGTCGACGGCCGATCACCGTCCCGGGGGCGCCCTGTCCGCGGAGACCTTCGGTATCGTCGGCCTGGTCCTGCTCGGCGTGACCATCATGTCCGGGCAGCTCCTGGAGATGCTCACCAGCATGATCCTGGTGAGCGGACAGCCCATAGCGCCCGAGCAGATCGGCCACATCGAGCTCCAGCTGATGATGGGCGGCGGGGTGGCGCTGCTCGCGGTGCTCTTCGCGGGTCTGTCGCTGGCGCTGCTCAACCCGGGCACCCGCCCGTGGGCCAAGTGGGGCGCGACCGCCACCGTGATCGTGGGACTGCTGTTCGTGATCATCGCGGCGGTGACCTTCTACATGGTCCCCGAGGCGGCCGAGCAGCAGATGATGCCGCCGATCATGGACTGACGCCCATAGGAGAGTCCACCCGATCGGCCGGGGCCCCTCGTGGGCCCCGGCCGGGGTCTGGACCTCAGGCCACGCGGTCGATGACCAGCGGCCTCGGGGTCCACTCGTCGGCGTCACCGATGTCGCAGGCGCCCTCCAGCGCCTCGGCGGCCCACTCGAAGCGCTCGGCCTCGTCGGTGCGCAGGGTGAACAGCGGTTCGCCCGCGACGACCTCCTCGCCCGGCTTGGCGTGCAGGGTCACGCCCGCGCCGAAGGACACCGCGTCCTCCTTGCGTGCCCGCCCCGCGCCGAGCCGCCAGGCGGCCAGACCGACCTGGTAGGCGTCCAGGCGGGTCACCACACCGGAGGCCGGGGCGAGCACCACGCGGCTCTCGGCGGCCTCGGGCAGGGGCGCGTCCGGGTCGCCGCCCTGGGCACGGATCATGTCCTTCCAGGACTTCAGGGCGCTACCGTCGCGCAGCGCCTCGGCCGGGTCCTTGATCCCGTTCTCGCCCGGGGTGAGCCCGGCGGCGGCGAGCATCTCCCGGGCCAGGGCCACGGTCAGCTCCACCACGTCGGCCGGTCCGCCACCGGAGAGCACCTCCACCGCCTCGGCCACCTCCAGGGCGTTGCCGACCTGACGACCCAGCGGGCTCTCCATGTCGGTCAGCAGCGCCACGGTGCGCACCCCGTGGTCGTTGCCGATGTCCACCATGGTGCGGGCCAGCTCACGGGCCGCGGGCAGATCCTTCATGAACGCGCCCGAACCGACCTTGACGTCGAGCACCAGCGAGCCGGTGCCCTCGGCCAGCTTCTTGCTCATGATCGAGGCGGAGATGAGCGGGATCGACTCGACGGTGCCGGTGACGTCGCGCAGGGCGTAGAGCTTGCGGTCCGCCGGCGCCAGCCCTGAACCGGCGGCGCAGATCACCCCGCCGGTGTCGACGATGACCCGCCGCATCTCCTCGGTGGACAGCGAGGCCCGCCAGCCGGGGATGGACTCCAGCTTGTCGAGGGTGCCGCCGGTGTGACCCAGCCCGCGCCCGGACAGCTGGGGCACCGCCGCCCCGCAGGCCGCCACGGTGGGCGTCAGCGGCAGGGTGATCTTGTCACCCACCCCTCCGGTGGAGTGCTTGTCGGTGGTGGGTCGGGTCAGGTCGGAGAAGTCCAGGCGTTCCCCGGAGTCCAGCATGGCCTCGGTCCAGCGGGCCACCTCGGTACGATCCATCCCCTTGATGAAGATGGCCATGGCCAGCGCCGACATCTGTTCCTCGGCGATCTCGCCACGGGTGTAGGCCGCGATCACCCAGTCGATCTGTTCGGGGGTGAGCTCCACCCCGTCCCGCTTGGCGCGGATGATCTCGATGACGTCCATGTCATGTCCCTTCCAACGACGTCTCCCCGGCCACGCGGGGCGGGACCGGGGAGACGCCTTGCGATCGACTGATCAGGTGAGGTTGTGCGGTCCGAACGCCTGGGGCAGCACCCGATCCAGGGAAAGGATCCCCTCGGGCGTGTCCAGGAGCATCTCGGGTCCGCCGTGTTCGTACAGCAGCTGACGACAGCGCCCGCACGGCATCAGGGCCTCGCCCCGCCCGTCCACGCACGCGAAGGCGACCAGTCGGCCGCCCCCGGTGGCGTGCAGGGCGCTGACGAGTCCGCACTCGGCGCACAGACCCACGCCGTAGGAGGCGTTCTCGACGTTGCAGCCGCTCACGACCCGGCCGTCGTCGACCAACGCGGCCGCGCCCACCGGGTACTTCGAGTAGGGCGCGTAGGCGCGCGTCATGGCTTGCCGGGCGGTCTCTCTCAGCGCCGCCCAGTCCACGCTCGTCCCGGGTCCGCTCATGATCGGCTCGCCCTCCACTGCTTGCCCACCCCGGCGGGTGCCCTGAGCCGTTGCGAGGCCAGGGACAACACCAACAGGGTGGCGACGTGCGGGCTGTAGGTGGCCAGCTCGCGGGGCAGCGAGTCGGTGCTGAAGTACCACAGCAGCAGCACGACCGCGGCGAGGAAACCGGCGATGGCGATGCCCTTGCGGTCCTTGCGCACCTGCCAGACGGCCACCACCAGCAGCACCACGGCCAGGAGCAGCAGCAGGGCGTGGATGGCCGCGCCGCCGCCGCGCACCTGGAGGGCGTCGGTGTAGCCGAACAGGCCCGCGCCCATGGCCAGGCCGCCCGGACGCCAGTTACCGAAGATCATCGCGGCCAGACCGATGTAGCCGCGGCCACCGGTCTGTCCCTCCTGGTAGATCTGCGAGGCGACGACCGCCAGGAACACCCCTCCCATACCGGCCAGGCCACCGGAGACGACCACGGCGATGTACTTGAGGGTGTACACCGGCACGCCGAGGGACTCCGCGGCGTCGGGGTTCTCGCCCACCGACCGCAACCGCAGACCGAAGGTGGTCTTCCACAACACCAGGTAGGTGATCGGGATCAGCAGGATGGCGATGAGGGTGAGCGCGGACATGCGCGTGGTGAGACCGATGACCAGCGACGCCAGGTCGCTGATCAGGAAGGTCCCGCTCTGGGCGACGGGGGCGAGGGCCTCGGGCAACCACGGAACGTTCAGGGTCGGGAACGACGGCGCCACCGGGGACTGGGCCGCGCCCGCGCCGGGGATGTCGGAGTAGATCAGGATCGACATGTAGCGCATGGCGCCCAGGGCCAGGATGTTGATGGCCACACCGGACACGATGTGGTCCACGGCGAAGGTCACCGTGGCCACCGCGTGCATCAGGCCACCGAGCATGCCGCCCATGGTCCCCGCGATAAGGCCGATCCACGGGTTGTCGAAGCTCCACGCGAAGTAGGCCCCGAACCAGGTTCCGAAGATCATCATGCCTTCGAGGCCGATGTTGATGATGCCCGCGCGTTCGGCCCACAGACCGCCGAGACCGGCCAGTCCGATCGGGACCGCGAAGGTCAGCGTGGTACGGACGGTGCCCGCGTCGGTCAGCATGTCCTGGCCGGTGATGACCCGCAGGCCCGCCAGGGACACGAAGACCGCCATCAACAGGGTGAGGACGCGCCAGCGCGCCCACCCCTTGGGTCGGCGCTTGGTCACCGACTCCATCACGTTGAGTTCCTGGCTCACTGTGCCTCCCCACCGCTCTTGTCGTCGGTGCCGTCTTCCTTGGAACGGCCGGGGACGCTGTCGTCACCCTCGTCGGAACCGTGCTCCGGTCCGTGGGACACGGCCGCGGGCTCCGGTGTGGTCTCGGTCGTCTGACCGAGCTGCCTGCCGATCTGCTGTTGCTCGTAGCGACGGCCCCAGCGGTGGACCACCTCGTAGACCACGACGACCGTGAGGACGATGGTGGCCTGCGCGATGACCGCGATCTCCTGGGGGATGCCGTCGAAGGGCAGGATGCCCGCCGCCTGGTTCAGGAAGGCCCAGAACAGGGAGGCGAAGACGATGCCCACCGGGTGGTTGCGGCCCAGCAGCGCGATGGCGATACCGATGAAGCCGATCCCGGTCGGGAAGTCCAGGGCGTAGTAGTGGGAGCTGCCGAGCAGTTGCGGCAGTCCCACGAGTCCCGCGACCATGCCGGAGAAGAGCATGGACAGGAAGACCATCTTCTTGACGTCGACACCACTGGCCTCGGCCGCCGTCTTGGACTGGCCGGTGGCCCGCAGCTCGAAGCCGAACCGGGTGCGGTTGAGCATGATCCAGTAACCGATGCCGACCGCGACGGCCAGGAAGATCAGGCCGAAGATCTCCCGCTCCGAACCGAGGAAGGTCGCCGGGATACCGGGGACCCAACCGGACTCGGGGATGGGCGGGGTACCGATGTTGTTGGTGCTGATCTCGACCGCGAGGCGCCCCTCGGTCAACAGGTAGGCGGTGATGCCGGTGGCGATCGAGTTGAGCATGATCGTGGAGATCACCTCGGACACGCCACGGGCGACCTTGAGGTAACCGGCGATGCCCGCCCACACGCCACCGACCGCGACCGCGGTGACGATGACGACGAACTGGCTGATCACCGGTGGCAGGACCAGGTACCCGCCGACCGCGGCCGCCAAAAGCGCCGCCAGCCGGTACTGACCGTCGACGCCGATGTTGAACAGCTTCATCTTGAAGCCGATCGCCACGGCCACGGCGGCCAGGTAGTAGGTGACGCCGTCGTTGATGATCTGCACCATGCTGTTGGGCCTGGTGCCGTACTCCAGCATCCGCTCGAAGGTGGCCAACGGCGTGATGCCACTGAAGTACAGCACCGCCGCGGTCACCGCGATGGCGAGGATCCCCGCGGCGAACACCGCGGCGAAGGACAACGCCAGCATGGCGGACAGGCGATGGAACAGCAGGAACGCCAGCGCGGCGCCGATGGCACCGCCGAGCAGGGCCGCTGCCCACTCCTGGAGTTGCAGGTCCAGCAACCAGGCGGACAGCAGACCCGACACCACGGCCAGGAGCAGCGCCGTGGGCACCACCAGGGTCTTGTGGAGGGCGGTCCCCTCCTCCGTGGCGCCGCCGGATCCGGCACCTCGCTCATCCGGAATCAGTGGGGCGGCCCAGGCCACGAAGCCGAAGGCCACCACCACGCCGATGATGACCGCCACCCACCACAGCAGCGCCAGGTCGAGCCCCGCGGTGACCCCGGCGCCCAGGACGACCGCGATCGCGGCGACCACGGGCCCGGACATGGTCATGTCGGGGCGGGGAAGCTTACTCATGCGCCGCCCTCGTTCTCTTCTTCGTCGGTACGGTCGCTCGCACCGGAATCGCTTTCCCGGTCGCCCGACAGGCCGGCGCCGGTCATGGCGGAGCCGAGCTGTTCGGGGGTGACGTCGGTCGGGTCGGCCTCGGCCACCAGTCGGCCGCGCAGGATGACGTGCAGCGTGTCGGACATGCCGATCAGCTCGTCCAGGTCCGCCGAGATCAGCAGCACGGCCAGGCCTTCGGCCCGGGCCTCGCGCAACTGCTCCCAGATCGCGGACTGGGCGCCCACGTCCACGCCCCGGGTGGGGTGCGCGGCGACCAGGAAGCGCGGTTCCCCGCTCATCTCCCGACCGATGATGAACTTCTGCTGGTTACCGCCGGAGAGCGCGTCCGCGATGACGTCGATGCCGGGGGTGCGCACGTCGTACTCGGCGACGATGCGCTCGGAGTCCGCCCTGGCACCGGCCCTGTTGATCCAGGGTCCGCGGACGCTGGGTTCACGGGTCTGGTGACCGAGGACGCGGTTCTCCCACAGCGGGGACTCCAACAGCACGCCGTGGCGGTGCCGGTCCTCGGGGATGTAGCCGACGCCCGCCTCACGGATGCGCAGCGTGGACCACGAGGTGACGTCGTCCTCCTCCAGGCGAATGTGACCGGAGGAGACCCGACGCATGCCCATGATGGCCTCGATGAGCTCCGACTGGCCGTTGCCCTCGACTCCCGCGATGCCGACGATCTCACCCTTGTGGATGTCCACGGAGACGTCGTCCACGACCTTGCGGCCGTCGGCGGAGGTCACGGTGATCCCGTCCAGGGACAGGACCACGTGGTCGGTGACGGTGGACTCGCGCAGCTCGGGGACGGGCAGTTCGCCACCGACCATCAGTGTGGCCAGTTCCCGCGCGGTGGTGGTGCGCGGGTCAGCGGTGGCGACGGTGGTACCACGTCGGATGACGGTGATCTCGTCGGCGACCGACAGGACCTCGTCGAGCTTGTGCGAGATGAAGATGACGGTCAGGCCCTCGCGCTTGAGTTCGCGCAGGTTGTCGAAGAGTTCGTCGACCTCCTGCGGGACCAGGACCGCGGTGGGCTCGTCCAGGATGATGGTCTCGGCGCCTCGGTAGAGGACCTTGAGGATCTCCACGCGCTGGCGGTCGCCGACGCCCAGGTCCTCCATCAGGCGGTCGGGTTCGACCCCGAGACCGTACTGACCGGACAGGGCGCGGATCTGTTCACGGGCCTTGTTGCCGATGCCATGACGGCGTTCGGCGCCCAGGACCACGTTCTCCAGGACGGTCAGGTTGTCGGCGAGCATGAAGTGCTGGTGCACCATGCCGATGCCGTTCTTGATCGCGTCGGAGGGCGAGTGGAACCGCACCTCCCGACCCTTGACGTGGATGGTGCCCTCGTCCGGCCTGTGCATGCCGTACAGGGTCTTCATCAACGTGGACTTACCCGCCCCGTTCTCGCCGACGATGGCGTGCACGGTACCGGGAGCCACGGTGATGTCGATGTCGTGGTTGGCCACGACGCCGGGAAAACGCTTGGTGATCCCGCGCAGCTCAACGGCGGCGGGTCCGTTCGACCCGCCGCCCGATGGCGTGCTGCTCATCAGACTCCTCTTGGGGAACTTGCGGCGGGGCGCGGGCGGGCCGGGGTACGGCCACGTCCGGACACCTTCGTCGCGGTGCGGCTACCGGGCGGAGCCGAAGGGGGTCTGCGCCCCCTCCGGCTCCGTTCCTCGTGACCGGTGTGGATCACGGCGCGGGCCCGGTGCCCGCTCGGTGGTGGGTTCCGTGCCCGTCAGGGCTCGGTGGGAACCTCGATGTCACCGGCGATGATCTGCTCCTTGAGCTCGTCGAGCTCCTCCTGCAGCGGAGCGATCTCCTCTTCGTTGGTGGTGGTGTAGTCCACGCCGCCCTCGCTGAGGTCGAAGCGCTGGATGCCACCCTCGACACTGTCCTCGGTGGCGGCCTTGATCAGCTCGAACACCGAGAGGTCGACCTGCTTGATGGCGGAGGTCAGCACGTGCGGCTTCTGCTCGTCGTCGGCGTTCTCGTACTGGTCGCTGTCGACGCCGATGAAGGTGAAGTCGTTGTCCACGGCCGACTCCAGGACACCGTTGCCGGAGGCGCCGGCGGCGTGGTAGATGACGTCCGCGCCACGGTCGTACTGGGCCTGGGCGACCTCGCGGCCACGGGCCGGGTCGCTGAAGCCGCTCATGTCCGGCGGCTGGCTCAGGTAGTCGATCTCGACGTCGATGGCCTCGTCGACGTGTTCGACGCCCGCGCTGAAGCCCGCCTCGAACTTGTGGATCAGCGGGGTTTCGACACCGCCGACGAAACCGACGTGGTCCTCCTCGGTGGTCAGCGCCGCGGCGGCACCGGCCAGGAAGGAGGCCTGCTCCTCGGCGAAGACGAGGCTGGTGACGTTGTCGATCCCATCGATCTCGGAGTCCACGATCGCGAAGTGGACCTCCGGGTACTCGGGCGCGACCGCCTGGATGGCGGCGTCGTAGGCGAACCCGACCGCGATGACGACGTCATAGCCCTCATCGGCCATGGTTGCCAAACGCTCCTCCTTGGCGGAGTCCGGCTCGCCGTCGGACGGCTCGAAGTCCTGGGTCTGCACGCCCAGCTCCTCGGCCGCCTGCTCCAAGCCTCGGAACGCGGAGTCGTTGAAGGAACGGTCGCCGCGACCACCGACGTCGTAGGCCAGGCCCACGCGTACTTCGGAGGTCTCGTCCCCGCCCTCGGCACCGCCGTTGTCGCCGTCTTCGACCGCGTTGTCGCACGCGGTGAGTGCCAGCATGCCCGCCGCGGCGACCGCGGCGAACTTGGCTGCGTTACTACGCTTCACTTGGGTAACTCTCCCCTTCGCCCTCTCAGCGGTGCCGCATTCCGCGCGGGACCGGCCTGAGTTCTGCAGCCGGACGATATCCCGTTGCGGAAAGTACACCTAACCCACGGTCGGAGTTGTTATGAAGGCGAGAGCCAAGTGACACGGGGGCCTTACTCGAAAGTTGCCGAGAGCGCACCGGGAGGGGCCGCCCGTTCGGCCTTTCTCGGTTTTCGACCCCCTCTTCCCTGGCAGAACACGGGATTACGACCGGTTGTACCGTGACCCTCACCTTTGGTCACACATCCACGTGGAAGCCGGCCGGTCTAGACCGGCCTGACCCAATATTCCGGGCCCGCCCGCTCAGCCGGCGAGGAAGTCCACCGCGGCCTGCTTGAACACACGGGAGGAGACCGCGTTGGCGTGGTCCCGTCCGGGGATCTCCACGAAGACGCCCTCGCAGGAAGCGGCCAGGTCGGTGGCGCCCTCGGCCACCGTGTCCTTGGCCCCGGCCACCAGCAGGATCGGCACGCCCTCGGGGCGGGGTTCGACGGTGAAGGGATCGGCGGCCTGCCCCCGTGCGCAGGCGGCGAGCGCTTCGGGGTCGTTGCCCGGCAGTCCGCCGACCGCGCGGAAGACGTGGTCGAAGGGGGTGTCTCCCGCTCCGGGTTCGTCCGCGCCCAGGCAGGCCGGCGCGTCGACCGGGCCGAACCCGCCCAACACCACGCGGCGCACGCGTTCGGGTGCGGTGAGCGCGAGAGCCCAGGCCAGTCTGGACCCCATGGAGTAGCCGACCACGTCGACGCTCGGCAGACCGAGCTCGTCGAGGAGCCGGAGAAGGTCGGCGACGAAGTGTTCGGGCAGATAGAGCCCGCTGTCGGTGGGTTTGTCACTGCCTCCGTGGCCGCGCAGGTCCGGACCGATCACCCGGCGCCCCTCGGTCTCCAGTGTCCGGAGCCAACCGGTGGCCCGCCAATTCATGTCGAAGGAGCTCCCGAAACCGTGCAACAGAAGCACCGGAACGGAGTCACTCGGGACCTGCGGCGGAAAATCCGTATAGCTTATTGTCACGTCTCCGACGAGATTCGCTGTCATGAATCCTTCTGCACCTTTCCCGGTTCGGGTATTTCACCAAAGAGAACGGAGACCCATTCAGATGTTCCTCTGAGTGAATGGTCGGCACAAGGGCTTTCACTCGTGCCGACATCCGAACGGGTCTCCGATGAGGACGGGGCTTTCGGACCGAGGGGTCGGTCGGTCAGTCCGTCGGGGGTTTGAGGCGGACCCTTCGTCGCGGCGTGGCCTCCTCGGTGGGCACCTTGCCCACGATGCCGGCCCGAGGTGTCTCCTCCACCTCCACCGCGAAGGTCACCAGCGGGTCGCCGACCGGGACGACCCCCTCCTCCTGTGCGTGCAGCTCCACCACGCGTCCGGCCTTGGGCGAGGGGATCACCACGGCGGACTTGGTGGTCTCCACCTCGACCAGCGGATCGTTGCGGCCGATCACGTCGCCGACCGACACCTGCCACTCCAGGACGGTCGCCTCGACCAGTCCCTCACCGAGGTCGGGAAGGGCGAAGGTGATGTTCTCTTCTGGCATGTGGGCTAGTACTCCAGGGTGCGCTGGACCGCGAGCAGGACGCGGTCGATCGTCGGCAGGTACTGGGACTCCAGGGGACCGGCCGGGTAGGGGACGTCGAAGCCGGTGACGCGCTGGACCGGGGCGGCCAGTTCACGGAAGCAGCCGTCGGTGATCAGGGTGGCGACCTCCGCGCCGAGCCCCGCGGTGAGCGGCGCCTCGTGGACGACCACGGCACGCTTGGTGCGCGAGACCGAGGCCACGAGCCCGGCGGCGTCGATGGGTTTGAGCCAGCGAAGGTCCAGCACCTCCAACTCCACGCCGTCCTCGGCCGCGAGTTCGGCCACCCGCACGCACTGGTGCACCATGGCGCCCCAGGCGACGAGGGTGGCGTGCCGGCCCGGGCGGACGATCCGACTGGTTCCGATGGGGTCGGTGGGCTCGCTGAGCCGAACCGGTCGGCGGTCCCAGTAGCGGGCCTTGGGTTCCATGTACACGACCGGATCGTCGGAGCGCACCGACTGCAACAACAGGCCGTAGGCCTCACCCGGGTCGGAGGGGGCCACGACCTTCAGACCGGGGGTGTGCGCGAAGAGCGCCTCCAGGCTCTCCCCGTGGTGTTCGGGGGCCTGGATGCCGCCGAAGGAGGGCAGCCGCAGGGTGATCGGCATGGGCGCGGCGCCGCGGGTGCGGTAGTTCATGCGCGCCACCTGGTTCACGATCTGGTCGATGGCGGGGTAGGCGAAACCGTCGAACTGGAGCTCGGGCACGGGCCGCAGGCCGTTCATGGCCAGACCGACCGCCATGCCCATGATGGCGGACTCGGCCAGGGGGGTGTCGAAGACACGCTGCGCCCCGAACTCCTTCTGTAGCCCGTCGGTGACGCGGAAGACACCGCCCAGGGCGCCGACGTCCTCACCGAAGACGAGCACCTTCGGGTCCTCGGCGAGCAGGACGCGCAGGGCCCGGTTGATGGCCTGCTGCATGGACAGTTCGACCGTCTCGCCTCGGGGATCCGGTGCGGCGGCGCGCTCGATCAGCTCGGTCACAGCTCGACCTCTTCCTGCCAGGTTCGGTGCTGCCGGGTGAGTTCCTCCGTGGTCTCCCGGAACACGTGGGTGAACAGTTCGGAGCCGTGGGGCTCGGGGGCCTCGGCGACACCGTCGCGGATCCGCTCGGCCCGTTCGGCGGACTCGGCGTCGATCCGGTCCAGGTCGACCTCATCGGCGTGACCGGCCTCGACCAGCGCGGCGCGCAGCAGTGTGAGGGGATCGCGTTCGCGCCAGCGGGCGGCCTCCTCCTCGTCCCGGTAGCGGGCGGAGTCGTCCGAGGTGGAGTGCGGTTCGACCCGGTAGGTGAGGGCCTCGATGACGGTGGGGCCGCCGCCCTCCCTGGCCCGCTGGACGGCCTTGGCGGTCGCGGTGTGGACGGCACCGACGTCGTTTCCGTCCACCAGGACGCCTTCGATGCCGTAGCCCTGGGCGCGCGCGGCGATGGAACCACCGGCGACCTGGCGGTGGTTGGGCACCGACAACGCCCACTGGTTGTTCTGGCAGAAGAAGATGACGGGCGCCGTGAAGACCCCCGCGAAGTTCATGGCCTCGTGGACGTCGCCCTCGGAGCTGGCTCCATCGCCGAAGTAGGCCATGGCCACGCCCTCGCCACCTCGGAGTCTTTCACCGATCGCCCAACCGACGGCGTGCGGCACCGGCCCGCCCACGACCGCGTTGATGGCGCCGAACCGGGCGTCCATGACGTCGTAGAGGCCGCCGTGCCACAGGGCTCGGTGGGTGGCCATGTAACCGACCATCTCGACGCCGTAGGCGAGGGCGGCGGCCATCTCTCGGTAGGTGGGGAAGACGAAGTCGCGGGTGGGATCGAGCGCGGTGGCCCCGCCGACCTGTGCGGCCTCCTGTCCTCGGACGGAGACGTAGGCGGGGAAGACGCCCTGGCGTTGCAGGGCGATGGCCTCGGTGTCCAGGTCTCTGGCGGTACGCATGTCGCGATAGAGACGGCGGGTGAGTTCGGGTGACAGGTGTTCCACGGTGATGGAGTCCTGGCCCGTGGACTCTCGGGGTGGCATGGCGAGCGGCTCCCAACATGGCCTTTGGGCGCGCGGTGGCACGCCACCGGGCTCGGGGTGGTCACGTTCCTACCCTCGATTCTCCGTACGACTGGACGGTTTCGCTAGATACAGCCGAACAGTCGAGACGTTCAAGCACATTCGAGCCAGGGTTGTTCTCTTACGTCCAGGATTCGATGTCTGGAGAAGCGAAAAACGACACGCTACGCCAAACATCACGAATCATGATCAACCACCCGTGACTCGGGCCGCCCGACGCGGCGAACGTCCACCGCTTGCCGACACCCCGCTCACCCCGGAACGGACACCGACGCGTTGCGATCCGAACACGAGGGGTGCCTGAGCGGCACCGAGGCCCGTACCTTCGGAACCCCGCCCACTGGAGTCGTTGCATGTCCCCACAGTTACGACAAATAGCACCGAAATGGCCGATTCAGCGAGAAAATATGTCTGATTCAGGACACCACGGTGTAGTTACCGACCAGTCGGGGAAACCCACCACCCATCCCGCGCGTCAACCATGAGTACAGTCGATCGTCCACCAACGCGTTCGCCACTTGGTGATTCGCACAAGAGTTCCGGAGCGCGTCCCTCGTCCCCCGACCCTCATCGCCCGAACCCGCGCCCGTATCTCGCCGACTGAGATTTCAATGGACGAAAACAACGTTCACCTGGTATTTCCTTAGCTCCCTGTCAACGTTGACAGCAAGGAGCCGAGCACTACGACAAGAGCACACGAGGAGCACGCAATGGCCATGGGCGACCAGCGCAGGAACGGCCGGCGGCCGGACTCGACCGACCAGACCATCCTGAGCGCTCTCGCCAAGGACGCTCGAACCGGCATCACGGAGATCGCCGCACTGGCCAACGTCTCCCGCGCGACGGCCTACAACCGGATCAAGCGGCTCACCGATGAAGGCGTCATCCGCGGCTACTCCGTGGTGACCGACCACTCCAAGATGGGTCTGGGCGTCACCGCGCTCGTGCTCATCTCCGGCAGCCAGCCCGACTGGCGCGCCAACCGGGAGATCCTCTCCTCCTACCCGGAGATCGAGTACTGCTGGTACGTGGTCGGGTCCGCCGACATCGTCCTGCTCGTCCGGGTCGCCAACACCAACCAGTTGCGCGATCTGATCCTGACCCGGCTCCAGGCGCTCCCCGGAGTCACCTCGACCCAGACCCTCACCGTCATAGACGAGGTCGTACACCGCCCCGTCGTCGAACCCACCGAAGAGGCGGAGTGAACCCCGCCCCGATCATCCCCTGACCGCTTCGGCGACCGAGGCCATCAGCTCGGACAGCACCTTCGAGCCCTGCGCGCGGATGGCCGCGACGTCGCCCCCGACCCCCGACACCACCTCGGCGTAGGCCTTCAGCTTGGGTTCGGTACCCGAGGGGCGCAGCGTGACCCGCCCCCGCACCGCGCCCTGGAGTTCGAAGCGCAGCGCGTCGGTCGGCGGCAGCCCCTCGTGACCGCCGGCGAAGTCGACGACCCCTGACACCTTCAAGGGACCGAACGCGGTGGGCGGTTCGGCGCGCAACCGCCGCATCGCCGCGGAGATCTCCGACAGGTCCTGGACCCGCACCGAGAGCTGATCGCTCAGGTGCAGGCCGAACTCGCGGGCCTGCTCGTCGATCAGGTCCAGGAGGGTCCGTCCCTCGCGCTTGGCCGTCGCGGCCAGGGCCATCGCCATCAGGGCGGCGCCGATCCCGTCCTTGTCCGCGACCGGTCTCCCGCCGTCGCCGCCCACGCAGTAGCCCAGGGCCTCCTCGTAGGAGAACACCCGCCGCTGTCCCGGCGCGCCGGCCCTGGCCAGCCACTTGAACCCGGTGAGGGTCTCCTCGTAGTGCACTCCCCGGGCGCGGGCGATCTTCTCCAGCAGACTGGAGGAGACGATGGAGGTGGCCACGACCCGTTCGGCGCCGCTGGTGTGGTCCAGGACGTAACGCGCGAGCAGCCCGCCCACCTCGTTGCCGGTGAGCATCCCGTACCCGGGGATCCCCAGGGCGAGCCGGTCGGCGTCGGGGTCGTTGGCCACGATCAGGTCCGCGCCGGTCCGCTCCCCCAGGGCCAGCGCCAGGTCCATGGCGCCCGGTTCCTCCGGGTTGGGGAAGTCCACCGTGGGGAAGGCGGGGTCGGGCTCGAACTGTTCGGCGACCACCGTGGGGGCGGCGAACCCGGCGCGACGGGCCGCCTCCACCAGCACCCGGCCGCCCACACCGTGCATGGCCGTATAGACCACCGACAGGTCCCGGTCACGGCCCAAGGGCAGCGCGGTGACCGCGTCCAGATAGCGCTCCAGCGCCTCGGGCCCCAGCACCGTCCAGTCCCGACCCGACGGCAGGTCGCCCACGGGTCCGACCGCGTCGATGGCGGCGGAGATCTCGGCGTCCACCGGGGAGACGATCTGGCTGCCCGCGTCGTCCCCGGCACCGCCCACGTAGACCTTGTAGCCGTTGTCCTTGGGCGGGTTGTGGCTGGCGGTGACCACGATCCCCGCGTCCGCGCCCAGGTCGCGCAGGGTGTAGGCGAGCACCGGGGTGGGCAGCGGCTCCGCCAGCAAGGACACGCGGTGACCGGCCCCGGTGAGGACGGCGGCGCTGTCGTGGGCGAAGTCCTCCGACCGGTACCGGGCGTCGTAACCGATCACCACGTGCTTGCCACCCTCCCCCAACCAGGAGGCGATGCCCGCGGCGGCGCGCATGACCACCACCCGGTTCATCCGGTCGGGTCCGGCCCCGAGCTCACCGCGCAGACCGGCCGTGCCGAACTCCAGTCCGGTGGCGAACCGGTCCCCCAGGTCGGCCAGGGCGGCGGCGTCCCCGGTCTCGGCTCGGACGATCAGGTCGGACAGTTCGGCCCGGGTGACGGGGTCCGGGTCCTGGTCGTACCAGTCCCGGGCCCGGGCGAGGAGTTCGGTGGCGGTCAAGGCGGATACCTTCCGGGTGGGTCGCTGGGAGGGGCGCTGCGAGCGAGTTCGTTCGGTCAGATCTTGGCGACGATGTCGGCCAGCAGGCGGCCGACGGCCTGGGCGGAGTCGCGTCCGGTCGCCAGGACCTCCTGGTGGTCGAGGTTGGCGCCCTCCAGGCCCGCGGCGATGTTGGTGACCAGGGACATGCCGAGCACCTCGGCGCCGGCGGCGCGGGCGGCGATGGCCTCCAGCACGGTGGACATGCCGACCAGGTCGGCGCCCAGGGCCCGGAGCATGCGGACCTCGGCGGGCGTCTCGAAGTGCGGGCCGGGCATGGCCGCGTAGACGCCCTCGTGCAGGTCCGGGACCACGTCGTGGGCGATGGCGCGCAGTTCGGGGCTGTAGGTCCGACTCAGGTCGACGAAGTCGGCGCCGGACAGCGGCGACTTCGCGGTCATGTTGATGTGGTCGCAGAGCAGTACCGGGGAACCGACGGCGTAGTCGGTGTTGATGCCGCCCGCGGCGTTGGTGAGCACGATCTTGCGGGCCCCGGCGGCGACGGCGGTACGCACACCGTGCACGACGGAGTCGGTGCCGTGGCCCTCGTACAGGTGGGTGCGCCCCAGGAACGCGAGGATGTTCCGGTCGCCGTCACCGATGGAGCGAACGGTGCCACTGTGGCCGTCCACGGCCGGCTTCAGGAAGCCGTGCAGCTCCGACGAGGGCAGCTCGTACTCGGCGTCGCCGAGCAGGTCGGCGGCGGGTGCCCATCCGGAGCCCATCACCAGGGCGATGTCGTAGCCGTCCACACCGGTGCGTTCACGCAGTTCGGTTGCGGCCTGTTCGGCGGCGGCCTGGGGTGTGCGAGTCACTGCGGGTTCTCCGTTCGTCGGTGCCGCGGGCGCGGCTCGGGGCGGGCTTCGATGTCCAGGGGTCGTGCCATCACGTACTGGGGGCCCGCGTTGCCCGGGACGGTGGTCCCGGTGAAGGCGAAGCCCGCGGCGGTGTAGACACGCTGTGCCGAGAGGTTGTCCCGGTTCACACAGAGCACGATCTTCTCCGCGCGCGGGGCGATCGTCGAGGCGGGCCGGTCGAGCAGGGGCGGGGCACAGGAGGTACGACCGATGCCTCGGCCCTGCCATTGTGGTGTGACGTAGTAGGCGCGCATGAGCACCGCGCGCTCCGGCTCGTCGACCGGTAGGGCTCCCACGTTCCCGTCGAGGACACCGAACCCCGCGCAGCGTGCACGCGCGTCCCGCTCCCCGTCGATCGTCGCCGCCCCGACCACGATCGCGTAGGCAAGACGCGCGGGGTCGGCGTCCGCCTCGGGCAGGGTCCGCGCGGGCAGCCCGGTGAAGCGGAGCTGTTCGGGCGGCAGGTCGTGGTCGAACAGCGCCTCGCGCAGGTCGGTGGTCTCCGGCGTGGCCCGGCCCAGCGGGACCAGGCGCACGTCGGGGCGTTCATGGTCCACGGTCAACGTGGCTCCGGGAGCCGTGGCACCGGGTGCGATCCGGTCTGTAGTGGTCGGGCGAACACGCGCTGGGGCCCGTGTTCACCGGCGTCGTAGTGGCGACCGGTGGGTGCGAACCCGGCGGCGCGGTAGGTGCGTTCGCCGTCCTCGTTGCCCTCGTTGAGGCACAGGACGATCTGTTCGGCGCGAGGGGCGACCTGGGCGACGAGCAGGTCGAGTAGTGGGGCCGAGCACGCGGTGCGGCCGATCCCCTTGCCCTGGTGTTCGGGTGCGACGTAGAAGGCGCGCAGCAGCACCGCCTCGTCGGGTTCGTCGACGATCTCGCGCAGGACCCCGCGCCGGTCGACGATACCGAACCCGACGCAGGCGTTCAGGGCGCCGGCATGGTCGGACAGGTCGCCCTCGGTGAGGACGATGGCGTACGGAAAGCGTTCGGGGTCGTCGTCGGCGCGGGGCAGGGTGTGCACCGCCTCGTCGACGAACCTGCGCTGCCCGGGGGCGACCCGTTGACGGGCCACCACCTCACGCAGCAGATCGACCTCGGGGTTGTGGCGGTCCAGACGGACCAGGCGCAGTCCGGGGACCGTGCGGTGTTCGGGAACGGGGGGCTGAACCTCTTCGGGGGTGTTCGCCGGCACCTTCATCCTCCACTCGCTGTCGGAGCGGGCCCTTCTCGATCGCGAAGCGGGCCCGCCCGTCAGTCTTACACTCCGACCGGATGCCAAACCGTCTTGGTCTCCAGGAACGGCGTCAGGCGAGAGGTTCCGGGGTCGGTGTCGAGCCAGGCCTGCTCGCCGCCGTCGGCCTCCGGTCCGGGGCGCAGTACCCGGGTGAGGGTGGTGGCGGCGGCCCTCTCGAACTCCACGGCCCGGTCGCCCGTACCGGCCAGGTCCAGGGCGTCGACGTCGGCGTGCGCGGTCAAATGCGGGCCGAGCTCACCCACGTTCCCGGTGAGGACGTTGACGACCCCGCCGGGAACGTCGGAGGTGGCGAGCACCTCGGCGAGCTCGATCGCCGGCAGCGGAGCGGTCTGGGAGGAGACCACCACCGCGGTGTTGCCGGTGGCGATGACCGGGGCCAGCACCGAGGTCAGGCCCAGAAGCGGCGCGCCCTGGGGCGCGAACACCACGACCACACCGGTCGGTTCGGGCGCCGAGTGGTTGTAGTACGGTCCGGCGACGGGGTTGGCGCCCCCGATGACCTGGGCGAACTTGTCGGTCCAGCCGGCGTAGTACACCCAGCGGTCCACGGCGGCCCGCACGTAACGGTCGGCCTTGGCCCGGGTGATCCCTTGGGCGGCGACCAGTTGCTCGGCGAACTGGGCGTGCCGTCCCTCCATGACCTCGGCGATCCGGTAGAGGATCTGGCCGCGGTTGTAGGCGGTGCGTCCGGACCAGCCACCGAAGGCCTTGCGGGCCGTGGCCACGGAGTCACGGGCGTCCTTGCGGGAGGCCAGCGAGGCGTTGGCCAGATGGGTACCGTCCGCTGAGGTCACGGGGTAGCTCCTGCCCGACTCCGAGCGGGGGAAGGCACCGCCCAGGTAGAGCTTGTAGGTCTTCTTCACCGCCAGGCGGGCCGGGACCTCGGCGTCGACCTGGGTCGGGGCCTTGGCTCCGTCCTTGGTCGGGGCCTTGGCCTCGCCCTTGTCCTTCTTCTTGTTCTCGCGCCGCTCAGCCAAGGTAGGCCTCCAAACCGTGTCGCCCGCCCTCGCGGCCGTATCCCGACTCCTTGTAGCCACCGAAGGGGCTGGTCGGGTCGAACTTGTTGAACGTGTTGGACCAGATGACGCCGGCGCGCAGACGCTCGGCGGTCCAGAGCATGCGCGAGCCCTTCTCGGTCCACACCCCGGCGGAGAGCCCGTAGGGGGTGTTGTTGGCCTTGGTCACGGCCTCTTCGGGAGTGCGGAAGGTCAGCACCGACAGCACGGGGCCGAAGATCTCCTCGCGGGCCACGCGGTGGGCCTGGCTGACGCCGGTCAGCACGGTGGGCGCGAACCAGTAGCCGGACTCGGGCAGGTCGCGGGCCGGCGACCAGCGCTCCACTCCCTCCTCGTCGGCGGTGTCGGTGAGCTCGCGGATCCGCTCCAGCTGGGCGGCGGAGTTGATCGCGCCGATGTCGGTGTTCTTGTCCAGCGGGTCGCCCAGGCGCAGCTTGGCCACGCGCGCCTTGAGCCGGGGCAGGAACTCCTCGGCGATGGACTCCTGGATCAGCAGACGCGAGCCGGCGCAGCACACGTGGCCTTGGTTGAAGAAGATCCCGGTGACCACGCCCTCCACGGCCTGGTCGATGGCCGCGTCGTCGTAGACGATGTTGGCGCCCTTGCCGCCCAGTTCCAGGGTGAGGCGCTTGTCGGTGCCGGCCACGGACCGCGCGATCTGTCGGCCCACCTCGGTGGAGCCGGTGAAGGCGACCTTGTCGGTGCCCGGGTGCTCGACCAGGGCCCGGCCGGTCTCGCCCGCGCCGGTGAGGATGTTGACCACGCCCGGGGGAAGCTCGGCCTCCTGGCAGATCTGGGCGAAGACCAGCGCGGTGAGCGGGGTGGTCTCGGCCGGCTTGAGTACCACGGTGTTGCCGGTGGCCAGCGCCGGGGCGATCTTCCACGCCAGCATCAGGAGCGGGAAGTTCCACGGGATGACCTGGGCGGCCACGCCCAGCGGCCTCGGGTTCGGGCCGAACCCGGCGTGGGCGAGCTTGTCGGCCCAACCGGCGTAGTAGAAGAAGTGCGCGGCGACCAGCGGAACGTCGACGTCGCGGGTCTCCTTGATGGGCTTGCCGTTGTCCAGTGTCTCCAGGACGGCCAGCTCGCGCGAACGCTCCTGGATGATCCGGGCGATGCGGAACAGGTACTTGCCGCGTTCGGCGCCGCTCATGCGGCCCCACACGGTCTCTTGGGCGCGGCGGGCGGCGGCGACGGCGCGGTCGACGTCGGCCGCCCCGGCCACGGCCACCTGGGCGAGTTCCTCCTCGTCGGCCGGGTTGAGGCTGGTGACGTACTCACCGCCCTGGGCCGGGACGAACTCTCCGTCGATGAACAGGTCGTAGGTCTGGCGCAGACCGACGACGGAGCGGGACTCCGGTGCGGGCGCGTACTCGAAGATCACGGCTAGTCCTGCGTGTAGTAGTCGGGGCCCGGGTAGGTGCCGGTGGACAGCCTGGTGCGCTGCATGAGCAGGTCGTTGAGCAGGCTGGAGGCACCGATCCGGAACAGGTCCGGGGTGAGCCACGCGGGCCCGGCGGTCTCGTTGACCAGCACCAGGTTGCGGATGGCGTCCTTGGTGTTGCGGATGCCTCCGGCGGGCTTGACGCCGACGCGGCGACCGGTCTCGGCGTGGTGGTCGCGCACGGCCTCCAGCATGATGAGCGTGACCGGGAGCGTGGCGGCCGGGGCCACCTTGCCGGTGGAGGTCTTGATGAAGTCGCCACCGGCGCGCATGGCCAGGTGGGAGGCGCGGCGCACGTTGTCGTAGGTGTTCAGCTCACCGGTCTCCAGGATGACCTTCAGGTGGGCGTCCCCGCAGGCCTCCTTGACCGCGACGATCTCCTCGTGCACCTTCAGGTAGTCGCCGGACAGGAACGCGCCGCGGTCGATGACCATGTCGATCTCGCTCGCGCCGTCGGCCACGGCCCGCCGAGTGTCGGCGAGCTTGACGTCCAGGGGCGCGCGACCGGCGGGGAAGGCGGTGGCGACCGAGGCCACCCCGATGCCGGTGCCGCGCAGCGCCTCCACCGCGGTGGCGACCATGTCCGGGTAGACGCACACGGCGCCCACCTTGGGCACGGTGCGGTCGGCCGGATCGGGCAGGGCCGCCTTGGCGCACAGGGACCGGACCTTGCCCGGGGTGTCGGCGCCTTCGAGGGTGGTCAGGTCCACCATGGAGATCGCCAGGTCGATGGCGGCCGCCTTGGCGGTGGTCTTGATGGACCGGGTGGACAGGTCCTGGGCCCGGGCCCGGGCGCCGACCTCGTCGACACCGGGCAGGCCGTACAGATGGGCCCGGAGCGCGTGGTTCGTGGTCGCCTCGGGCGCGGTCGCGGTGTGTGACACGGGCACCTACAGCTTCGTCGGTTCACTGTGACCGTCCGCCACCGGATGGGCGGGGACGGCGGGTCCCGGGTCGGCCGCGGGGGATCCGCGTCCCGGCCGGGGCCGTCAGGCAGTCACCATAACCCCGGGCCCCGTCGGTGGCATCGCCTCGTGTGTTCGGGGCCATCAAGGTTGGAGGAGTCTCCAATGCACATGTCTCGTGAGCGTTGTTCCTTCCTCCCAACAGCCGCTCGAATCACCCCAAAACGGCACTTTCTCCGGCCTGGCTCATCGCCCCCACCCCAAGCGCGGTCTAGACCGGACCACTCCCCTGGGCGGTTCGGAGCCGGCGCCCAGCGTCGCCCCTCGCGGCTACGCTGGGCGCCATGGCGGAATTCCGGATCAGTAGCGACGACACCCAGGTCGACCTGCGGAAGATGGCGCTCGCCCTGGCCGAGTCCCAGGGGTGGGCGCGCGATGACGTGAGCATCTGGGACAACCGGCGAGGCGAGGTGATCGTGACCGTCGACGACGCACTGCTGCGCAAACCCGTCGCGGACCCTGACCACCGACCACGGCACACCCCGCACGCCGTGCACGAGGCCTGTGAGCTGATCCGTCGACAGGACCCGTCACTGCGGGGGGTGGACTTCGCTTTCCTCAAGGCCGAGTCTGCTCGCTTCTTCTCCGCCGGGTGGACCCTGGCCGACCTGCGGCACGCCCTCCTCGAACGCCCGGACGGGTCGGTCTGGGACCGGGGCGAGGAGTTCCGGGGCGGGCGTTGGTTCGTCCAGCGTCTGGCCGCTTGGAAGACCCCCGACGGCGACATCCGCCCCTCCCTTTCCCAGGAGGCCTCCCAACTGCGGGTGATCGGCAAGGCCGGGCTGCCCATGGACATCGGACTGCCCGAGGACGCCGAACTCGCGCAGCGGCCGGTGGCCCGCCCGGAGGTGGCGCGCTCGGCCGCCGACGACGCCCGTCGACTGATCCGACAGAACACCCGGACCACCACCGACTCGCTCGCCCACCGGGACCGCACCTCGGCCAACATCCGACGGCCCGGGGAACGTTGACCGGTTCGTTCGACCGACCCGTTCAGCCGCGCCGGTCCCGGCCGCCGGCCTCGTCCATCAACACCGCCGCGCCCTCGGAGACCTTGCCCAGGCCGAGTTCGAGCGGCCCACGCCCGAGCAGCAGGCGCCACGAGGTCGCGAAAACGAACGAGCCGAGGATGAACCACTCCAGGTAGAACGGTCCGCCCGCGGCGTTCTCCGGGTGGAAGGCGACGATGACCGCCAGGACGAGGATGTGCCCGGTGTAGACGGTCAGCGGCATCCGGCCCACCGAGGCGAGCGGGTACATCACGCGCGGTAGCCGCTCGGCCAGCGACACGCAGATCACCAACACCAGCAACGCCTGGCCGACGGCCTCGAAGATCTCGAAGGTGGTCCCGGTGTGCGGGGTGCCCACCGCCAGCCACCACCAACTGTCCGTGTGCACCTGACCGCTGATGCTGTGCATGGCGTCGATGGTGTTCCAGCGCAGTTCCTCGGCGGTCCCGGCGTCCACCGAGCCCAGCGGCGAACCGTTGAGGAAGGTGCTGTGGGCCTCGGTGAGCCGGTCCAGGCCGCCCAACGGGTAGAGCAGCACCCACGGTCCCAGGTAGCCGAGGGCGGTCATGATCGCACCGCCCACGGCCATGCGCACGCGCACCACCGTCGCGGTCAGGTCCGTGCGCCCCACCGCCATACCCGCGAACATGAACGCCATGAAGGTGATGGCCGGGTAATAGCCGGTGAGGAAGAACTCCGAGAAGGAGGTGACGGCGCCGGTACGCGGCTGCGCGGGGAACAGGTCCTGGCGCAGCAGGAAGGACACGACCGGACCGAACACGGCCAAGGTCGCGGCGACGATCCACAGCACGGCCGCCCGGGCACGGAGCAACGGCAGCGCCAGGACGAAGAATCCGGCGTAGTAGGTGAGGATGATGGCCACCGGGACCGCGAGCGAGTCCAGGAACAGACCGAGCAGACCGATGACCAGCGACCGGGCCACGATCTTGACCATCACCCGACGCAGTGGCCGGCCCGAGACCGGTTCGGCCCGTCCGCTCATCAGGGCCAGCGACACCCCGGCGAGGAAGGCGAAGAGCGCCGAGGAGTTACCCCGGACCAGTCCGTGCAGCTCCCAGCCCTGTTCCTCGGGCAGCAGCCCGAAGGAGACCACCCCGAGGTGGACCGCGAACATGCCGAAGACCGCGAGCGCCCGAGCGGCGTCGATGCCGTCGACACGGTTCTTGGCCGGGGGACGGTCGTCGGGAAGGGTGCCGGTGTCGTCAGACTGGTTCTGTGCCACGTTCGTCAGGCTATGCCGCTCGCGCGTGGGTCTCCAACGTCCTGACGTTCTTCTAACGGCCACACCCGGCCGGCCGCAGGGCCCGGGGCGCGTGCGCGTCCCGGGCCCGGTGTTCGACGTGGGACGACCGTTCGTGGGCCGGATCAGTCCCCGTCGACCATCTCGCTGAAGTGGTCCAACGCCTCGGGGTCGGCCAACGAGTCGCGGCTGGCCACCTTCTCCGGGCTCTCACCCATGAGGATCCGCTTGACCGGAACCTCCAGCACCTTGCCGGACAGGGTCCGTGGCACGGCGGCGATGGCGCGGACCCGGTCCGGGACGTGCCGGGGCGAACAGTCGGTACGGATTCTGCGGGCGATCTCCTTGGGCACGTCGCCTTCCAGGTCGGCGCCCTCGCGCAGCACCACGAACAGTTCGATCCGCGAGGAGCCGTCCTGCTGCGGGACGTCCACCACCAGGGCGTCCAGGACGTCCTCCAGGGCCAGGACCGCCCGGTAGATCTCACTGGTGCCCATGCGCACGCCACCGCGGTTGATGGTGGAGTCCGAACGGCCGTAGATGATCGCCGTGCCGCGGTCGGTGATCTCGATCCAGTCGCCGTGCCGCCAGACCCCCGGGTAGACGGCGAAGTAGCTGTCGTGCAGGCGCGAACCGTCGGTGTCGCCCCACAGGAACACCGGCATGGACGGTGCGGGTTCGGTGACCACGAGCTCGCCGACCTCCCCGACGAGTTCCTTGCCCTCGGGGTCCCAGGAGGCCACCGCCATGCCCAACCCGCGAGACTGGATCTCGCCCTCGTACACGGGGAGGGTGGGGGTACCGCCGACCAGGCAGCTACAGATGTCCGTGCCGCCGCTGGTGGAGAAGAGCCACAGGTCCGGGCCGAGTTCCTCGTACACCCAGGAGAACGCCTCGGGACTGAGCGGGGAACCGGTGGAACCGATCGCCTTGAGCGCGGACAGGTCACGGCCCTCGCGCGGGACCACGCCCTGCTTCATGCAGGAGGACAGGTACCCGGCGCTGGTGCCGAACACGGTCACCCCGGCCTCGGCGGCCAGGTCCCACAACGCGTCCATGTTCGGGGCGGCGGGACTGCCGTCGTACAGGACTATGGAGGCCTTGGTCAGCAACACGCTGACCAGGAAGTTCCACATCATCCACCCGGTGGTGGTGAACCACAGGACCCGGTCGTGTTCCTGGGCGTCCAGGTGCAGGTTCAGGTTCTTGAGCTGTTCGAGGAGGATTCCGCCGTGGCCCTGGACGATGGCCTTGGGCAGACCGGTGGTGCCCGAGGAGTAGAGCACCCACAGGGGGTGGTCGAAGGGGACGGGGGCGAAGGTCAGTTCGGTGCCCGCTCCGGAGGCCACCAGGTCGGCCCAGGGCAGAGCGCCCTCCAGCTCGGCGTCGGGAGTCAGGTGGGCGAGCAGGACCGTGCGTTCCACGGTGGGCAGGGCTTCGCGCAGTTCCTCCACCACGGGACGGCGGTCGAAGTCCTTGCCGCCGTACCGGTAACCGTCCACGGCCAACAGCACCTTCGGCTCGATCTGGGCGAACCTGTCGATGACGCTGCGCACGCCGAAGTCGGGTGAGCAGGAGGACCAGACGGCGCCGAGGGAGGCCACCGCGTAGAACGCGGCGGCCGTCTCGGGCAGGTTCGGCAGGTAGGCGGCCACCCGGTCGCCCTCGCCCACACCGAGTTCGCGCAGCCCGGCCGCTATGGCGGCGGTGCGCTCGCGCAGCTCGCCCCAGGTCCACTCTCCGAGTCCGCGCAGTTCGGTGGCGTGCCGGATCGCGACGGCGTCGTCGTCACGGCCCTCGAAGATGTGCCGGGCGTAATTGAGGGTGGCACCGGGGAACCACCGCGCCCCGGGCATGCTCCGGTCGGCCAGGACCGTCTCGTAGGGGGTGTCGGCCCGGACCCCGTAGTAGTCCCAGATGGAGGCCCAGAACCCGTCGACGTCGGTGACCGACCAACGCCACAGGGCGTCGTAGTCGAAGTCCCGTGCCTCGGTGGAGTCGCCGCCGAAGGCGTCGACACCCTTCTCCCGTGCGGCCCATCGTGCGAACGCCACGACGTTGGCGGAGTCGATCCGCCGCTCGTCGGGTTCCCAGAGCACACGGGGCACGCTGCTCTCCGTCATTGGCCCGCCTTCCGATCGCGTGGCTTTGCGTTGCTTCGAGACCCATCTAACAACACGCCGTGTCCGCGATCACGGGCCGGCCCGACCTAGTGGATTCCCTGGAGTTCGCAGGTCACCACGGTCTTGGAGGTACGTGGGAACCCCACTTCCGAAGCGCCGGGAAGAGTGGGGTTCCTACCTTGGCCCATGCTTTGGCCCATGGCCGGTGGGCTCAGTTGAGGGACATGACGGTGGCGACGGCTTCGGCGGGCGAGTCGACGACCACGGCGCCGGTGGCCTCCAGGCGCTCCCGGGACATCAGTCCGCCGGCGACCAGGATCGGTTGCGCGCCGGCCTCGCGGGCGGCTCGGGCGTCGTCGTCGATGTCGCCGATGAGGACGACCCGGGCCGGGTCCAGTTCCTGGTGGCGCAGGTGGTGGACCAGGTGCTCGGCCTTGGAGTCCTGTTCGGTCTCGAACCTGCGTCCGTCGATCCGGGTGAAATGCGAGGTGAGCCCGCGTTCACCGATCAGCGGGACCAGGTGGTCGTGGGAGGCCATGGACAGCAACGACTGTGTGCCGCCCTTGCCGGTCCAATCGCGCAGGACGTCGGGGACTCCGGGTGCGAGGTCGCACGTGGGCAGGTGCTTCACGTAGTTGGTGTCGTACAGTTCCTCGGCGCGGTCCCACTCCCCTTCGGCGAAGGAACGCCCGAGGAGTTCCTCGTAGCAGGGAATGAGCGGGCGACGGAAGATCGAACGCCAGTACTCCAACTCGATGGGTTCGCGGCCGAACCCCGCGCAGACGGCGTTGACCGCGGCGAGGTTGGCGTGGTTGTCGTCCAGGAGGGTTCCGTTCCAGTCCCAGACGATGTGGCGAGGGTCGCTGTTCTCGAAAGTCATCTCAGGCATCGGATGCACCCTACGACCACAGGCCGATTTCCGGTATGCGGTTTCGGACACCCTCAGGCGGGGCCTCCCAGGTCATGGCCTTCCCGATCGACCGACCGACGTTCCTCACGGATCCGTCGGCGTCGGCGCACGACCCACACCGCGAACAACACCATCAGTGGGAACACGATGATGATGAGCACCGGTAGCAGGATCGCCATCACCGAGGTCAGGAAGCTGACGACGTCCTCCAGGAAGGAGACCACCGGGGCTGCCACACCGAAGCTCATCGCGTTCATCACCGGCCGGGCCAGCGCCTTGACCACGTGGAAGGCCAGGGCGATGAGGGCACCGGCGATGACCGCGCCCCACGCCACCCCGCCGGAGGTGGCCACCGCTCCGGAGGCCTCACCGGTGATCTCGGCCAGTTCCACCGTCGAGGCGCCCGCGCCGAACGTGATGCCGCCGGCGGACGGCCGGACCACGGTCTGAACGACGTCGTTGAGGCTGTCCAGCGCGGGAATCTTGTCCGCCGCGAACTCCACCACCAACAGCACGGTGAGGCTGATCAGGGTGATCGGGTGTTCCAACCAGGTCCAGGACGGGCCGAGCGGGACCAGCTCGGTGAATCGGGCTATCAACCCCACCAGCAGCAGGGGGACGTAGGCGTTGAGTCCGGACGCGGAGGCCAGACCCAACCCGGTCAGGGTGGCGAACATGCGGTTCCTTCGTACGCGACGGACAGGGATCGGCGCCGACTCCTCGAAGCCGGCGGTCATCCATGTTGACGCTCCGGAAGGGCCTCTGGTTGTGGATTCCGCGTAGCCGCCGGCGCCGAGTCACTGCCGGTAGTTCTCGACCTCGGAGACCGGCCGGACCCTGGTGTCGTCGGGATCCTGCCCGAACTCGTCCTTGGCCCGTCGCTGACGCAGCAGGTCCCAGCACTGGTCGAGCGCCTCCTCGACCTCCCTCATCCGATCGCGTTCGGCCGGTTCCAGTCCACCGGGTGTGGAACGGAGCGCGTGCTCCTCGTCCATCAACCCGCGGATGGTCGTCATGATGTCCTGTTCGGCGCTGTCGCTCATAACGCCATGGTCCGTGCGGTCCGGAGATCGGGGCAAGGGCCGGGCACCCCGGGTTGTCCGGTTCGCACCGAACATTTACGCGAGGCCGGGAACGGCCTCGGACCCCTGGCCCGGGGCCGAAGGTCCCGGCGGTCTGGGAAACTCCTACTACGGCCGCGTTGGTGGTATTTCGTTCCGGAGCGGCGGCCGGCCGGGCGGAATAGACCACGAGGCCCCGCCCTTGAATACCTTAAGGGGGTATTGTTATGGCAGCTGAGCAGGCACAAGAGGGAAACGGCGGCATGACGGCGAACCACGGTTACAGCCACGACAAGCAGAGCCACATCAACCGGCTCCGCCGCATCGAGGGCCAGATCCGCGGCCTTCAGCGCATGGTCGAGGACGACCAGTACTGCATCGACATCCTCACCCAGACCTCCGCGGTCAACAAGGCGTTGCGTTCCTTCGCCCTGTCCATGCTCGACGAACACCTCAAGCACTGCGTCGCGCACGCTGTGGCCAACGGCGGCGAGGAGGCCGAGGAGAAGGTCCGCGAGGCCTCCGAGGCCATCGCCCGCCTGGTCCGTTCCTGACGATCATCCCACGTCCCACTCGGCCGGACCCGGCCACGGGTCGCCGGCACCTCCCCTGATCAGGCTACGTTCTCGCCATGGCCCCCGAACAGAACAGTCTCTCCGACTCGCTCGAACGCCACCTGGCGACCCCCGTCCTGCTGAGCGCCGTCCTCTCCGTTCCGGCGGTCTTCCTCTCCCTGTGGGGCGGGGGGATCTGGTCCGAGATCGGGGCGCGGGTCAATTGGTTGGCGGGATTGGTCCTCTGGGCGGAGTGGATCCTGCTCATCGCACTGGCCGAGAACAAGCTCGACTGGCTGCGCACCCACCGGTGGAGCACCTTCGTCGCGGTGTTGACGGTGCCGGCGATCGTCTTCACCCTCGGCCCCGCCCAGCTCCTACGGTTGGCCAGGGTCGCCGGGACGCTGCGGTTGGCCCGGGTGACCCGCATCATCGAGGCGGGCGGGGTACTGCGGCGACGTATGGGGCTGCGGGGACTCTGGGGGAAGGTGGCCCTGGTCGTCACCATCGCGCTGTCCGCGGTGTTCGTCGCGACGATCCTCGCCGATCCCGATTCCCCCACCCGTCGTCTCCTGGCCGACCCGCCCGACCTCTTCGACCCGTGGAAACTCCTCTCGGCGCCGGCCCTGATCGTGGTCGCGGCCGCGGTCATCCTCGTCATCCGTCGACGCGGTGCCCGGAACGCGAAGGGCCCCGGAACCACGTCCTCCGACGCTTCCGGGGCCCTCGACGAGGGTTCGACTCAGTCTCCGTAGCGATCCTCTTCGTTCTCCCGCAGGCGCGCGCCCGCCTTCCGCGCGCTCTCCGCGTCCAGGTAGTCCACCTTCTCGTTGGCCACGAACGAGGACGGGCGCCCCTCGTCGGCGAACCCCATCCGGGCGACCTCTCCCCCGGTGACGGCGCGGATTCCCCAGTTGGCGATGATTCGCGCCCGTGCCGTGGTCGAAGGCACCGACATCACGTGGTAGCCGCGGGTGACGCCCAGCGCCGGCAGCCCGCTCAGGTCGAACTGCATGATGCGGGCGAGCGCGTCACTGCCGCTCAGGTCCACCACGAGCCCCATGTCCTTGTGTTTGAACTCGCGCAGTGGCCGCCCCAGGATCGAGTTGACCACGTTCTGGGCCACGGTGGCCGCCTGCCTGCTGGCGTACTGGGCGGTGGGCGGGCAATAGGCGCTCTCGGCGCTCGACAGGTTGGGCACGGCGGCCGCGTCGCCGATCGCGAACACGTCCGGCTCTCCGGGAACGGACAGGTCCGCGCCGACCTCCAGTCGGCCGCGCATCGTCGGCTTTCCGAGTGTCTCCATGAGCGGGCTGGGCGAGACCCCCGCGGTCCAGATCAGGGTCCGGCACGGCAGGGCGCGCCCGTCGGTCAGCACGACCTTGTCGGCGGTGACCTCCCGGACGGTCACCTTGAGCTTGACCTCGATGCCCAGGTTCCGCAGCAGGTTCAGGGCCTTGCGGCCGAGCCGGTCACCGAGTTCGGGCAGGACCTTGGGCGCGATGTCGACCAGGTGCCACCGGATCACCGAGCGCAGTTCCGGGTAGAGGTGGGCGGCCTCCTGGCACAGGCGCATGAGCGAGGCCGCGGTCTCCACACCGGTGTAGCCGCCACCGACCACCACGAAGCGGCAGCGTTCCTCCCGTTCGATCGGGTCCTTGGAGTCGTTGGCCAGCTCCAGCTGGCCCAGTACGTGGTCGCGGAGCAGGACCGCTTCGGCGAGGGTCTTGGCCCCGTAGGCGTGCTCGGTCAACCCGGGGATGTCGAACTCCCGGGTCAGGCCACCGGGCGCCAGGACGAGCCGGTCGTAGGGCACGGGCGCGAGTTCGCCCGTGGGTCGCCGGACCACCACGGTGTGGTCCTGGGTGTCCACGCCCACCGCGTACCCGGGCACGAACCGGGTCTTCTTCATGAGCCGGTGCACCGACATGGCCACCGACTGCGGGGTGAGGAGCCCCGAGGCCACCTGGGGTAGCAGCGGGCTGTAGAGCATGTAGTCGTTCGGTGCGACCAGGGCGATGTCCGCCGCACCATTGGGGATACGGCGTTCGAGGTGGCGCACGGTGTGGAGTCCACCGAATCCCGCACCGACCACCACGATCCGAGGCCGAGACATGTATTCACCGCTCCTTCTTCGTATCGGGGGCGGGACGTCCTTCGCGTCTGCGGGCCGTCGGACGCAGGAGTACCCACTTCACCGCCGTCGAATGTACGAGTCCACGTCCTGTTTTCCCGGGAACCCACACGGAACGTGCCCGGGACTTTATTCCGCGTTGGTCGTTCCACGTGATGGCATACGGGAACTTCGCGAGGACGAAACCTCCCGTTAGTTGCCAGATCTGCCACTCGGCACACACGGTTGATTACCGTAAGTAGTCAGGCACGTATGGAACGTGCCGACCCGTGACAGGAGAGGGGCAAGGAACTCGTATGCGATCGTTCACCAGGATCGCCGCCACCACCGTGCTGGCCACAGGACTGACCGTGTTCGGACTCGGGGCGGCCTTCGCCGACCCGTCGGACGAAGTGACCGAGCCGAGCGAGGAGGTCACCGACACCACCGACGAGGTCACCGAACCGGCCGAGGGGCTGTCGCCCGATGCGGCGGCGCTCCTAGAGGACCCGGAGGTTCAGGAGCTCCTCGCGAACGAGGACGCCGTCGAACTGCTCAGCGACCCTCGGGCGCTGGAGATGTTCGGAGCCCTCCTGGAGGTGAAGAGCCCGGCGGAAGCCCTGGAGGAGCTCGACCTCCCGGCGTTCAACGACGACGCACCGCAGGACGAGGCCCCGGAGGCCGAGGAGGCCGACGAGGTGACCGGCGACGCACCGGAGGAGACCGAAGAGACCCTGGAGGCCGAAGAAGCCGACGAGGTGACCGGCGACGCGCCGAACGAGAACGTCACCCAGCCGGTGGAGAGCGCCACCGAGGACACGGAAACCTCCTAGGTTCCCGACCCGTGTGAAGGGGGAGGGCGGCACGAGTGCCGCCCTCCCCCTTCACACGGATCCGGTCAGACGTCGTCGGCGAGCAGGGCCGCCGCACCCATCCGCAGGAGCAGGTCGGCCATGGACTCTCGGGAAAGCGGACCACGACTGTGCGGGGTGGAGTTGAGCAGGCCGAACGCGGCGTGCACCGAGGCGCGCAGGGTGGGCGCCGGGGTGTCGGGACGCAACCCGGCCAGAACACCGACCCATTCCTCCACGTAGCCGCGCTGGAGTCGACGGACCCTGCGCCGGTCTTCGACGGTGAGGTTGCCGAGTTCACGGTCGTGCACGGTGATGAGGTCGGGTTCGTCGAGCGCGAAGGCGATGTGTCCGCGCAGCAGGGCGGTGAGGGCCTCGCGTGGATCGTCGGCCCCGGACACGAGGGCGCGACCGCGTTCGGCGAGGCGTTCGCTGATGTCCACCAGGACTGCGCCCAGCAGGGCCTCCTTCCCCGGGAAGTGCCGGTAGAGCGCGGGGCCGGTGGTGCCCACCGCCCGCCCGAGGTCGTCGATGGTCACCCCCCGGTAGCCGTGGGCCGCGAAGAGTCGAGCCGCCGCGCCCAGGATCGCCGCCCGTCGCCCACCCGTCCTGGGTCCCATAGCCCTCGCCGCCATCCGCCCGCCTTCCGATTCACCTCGACCCTGGACAGCCATGTTAGTAGTTACTAACATCACCGTTGTTAGTGAGCATTAACATCCCTCCACGAGAGGACAACATGAGCAGGGCACCTGTGCTCGGTTCGGCGGTGGACACCGCCGGGCCCACGTTCGCCGCCAACGAGGCCGCGAACCGCGCCCTCGCGTCGGAGCTGCGGGAGCGGATCGCCACCGCGGCCCTCGGCGGCCCGGAGAAGACCCGTGCGCGTCACGTCGAACGCGGCAAGCTCCTCCCCCGCGACCGCGTCGACCTACTCCTGGACCCCGGATCCCCGTTCCTGGAGATCGCCCCCCTGGCCGCCTACGGTCTCTACGGCGAGGACGGCCAGGACGCGCCGGGCGCCGGCATGATCGCCGGGATCGGACGCGTGGCCGGACGCCCCATGGTGGTGGTCGCCAACGACGCCACCGTCAAGGGCGGCAGCTACTACCCGATGACGGTCAAGAAGCACCTGCGCGCCCAGGAGATCGCGCTGCACAACCGGCTTCCGTGCGTCTACCTGGCCGACTCCGGCGGCGCGTTCCTACCCATGCAGGACGACGTCTTCCCCGACCGAGAGCACTTCGGCCGCATCTTCTACAACCAGGCCACCATGTCCAGGCAGGGCATCCCGCAGATCGCCGCGGTCCTGGGCTCGTGCACCGCCGGCGGCGCCTACGTGCCCGCCATGAGCGACGAGGCCGTCATCGTCCGCGAACAGGGCACCATCTTCTTGGGCGGGCCTCCCCTGGTGAAGGCCGCCACCGGCGAGGTCGTCACCGCGGAGGAACTGGGCGGCGGCGACCTGCACTCGCGGGTCTCCGGCGTGACCGACCACCTCGCCGACGACGACGCCGACGCCCTGGGCAAGGTGCGTCGGATCGCCGACACCCTCGGCCCCCTCGACCCACCGGCCTGGGAGACCCGCGCCCCGCGTCCACCCAAGCTGGACCCCCAGGAGCTGTACGGGGTCGTGCCCGCCGACACCCGTACCCCCTACGACGTGCGCGAGGTCATCGGCCGCGTCGTCGACGGCAGCGAGTTCACCGAGTTCAAGTCCGAGTACGGCACCACCCTGGTCACCGGATTCGCGCACGTCAACGGGCACCCGGTGGGCATCGTCGCCAACAACGGCATCCTGTTCGCCGAGTCCGCGCTCAAGGGCGCCCACTTCATCGAACTGTGCGACCGCCGCTCCATCCCGCTGGTGTTCCTACAGAACATCTCCGGGTTCATGGTCGGCCGCGACTACGAGGCCGGCGGCATCGCCAAGCACGGCGCGAAGATGGTCACCGCCGTGGCCTGCGCCCGGGTCCCCAAGTTCACCGTGGTGATCGGCGGCTCGTTCGGCGCCGGCAACTACTCGATGTGCGGCCGTGCCTACTCCCCCAGGTTCCTGTGGATGTGGCCCAACGCCCGCATCTCCGTCATGGGCGGCGAACAGGCCGCCTCCGTACTGTCCACGGTGCGCCGCGACCAGAAGGAGGGGCGTGGCGAGGAGTGGTCGGCCGAGGACGAGGAGGCCTTCAAGGCCCCCATCCGCGACCGGTACGAGGAGCAGGGCAGCCCCTACTACTCCACCGCACGGTTGTGGGACGACGGCGTGATCGACCCCGCCGACACCCGCGACGTGCTCGCCATGGCCCTGTCCGCCGCCCGCCACACGCCCCTGGAGCCGGTGGGCTACGGCGTCTTCCGGATGTGAGGAACCCTTGAGCACGACACCACGAACCGGTCCGGGGACCCACGTGCCCTCGCGCGTGCTGGTCGCCAACCGGGGCGAGATCGCACTACGCGTCATGCGCACCCTGCGCCGGATGGGCGTTGGCACCGCCGCCGTGTACACCGACGCCGACGCGAACGCCCCCCACGCCCTCGCCGCCGACGTGGCGCTGCGGGTGGAGCACTACCTGGACGCCGACGGGATCGTCGCCCTGGCCCTGGACTGCGGGGCCACCGGCGTGCACCCCGGCTACGGTTTCCTGTCGGAGAACGCCGACTTCGCCCGCGCCTGCACCGACGCGGGTCTGGTCTTCATCGGCCCGCCGGCATCCGCCATCGAGGCCATGGGCGACAAGATCCGTGCCAAGGACACCGTGGCCGCCGCCGGTGTGCCCGTGCTGGGCGGGTTCACCGAAAAACCCGGACAGCCCCTGAGCGACGAGGAACTGCTGCGCGCCGCCGAGGAGACCGGCTACCCCCTGCTGATCAAGCCTTCGGCCGGGGGTGGCGGCAAGGGCATGCGGGCCGTACAAGCGGCCGACACGCTACTCGCCGACGCCGCGTCCGCCCGCCGCGAGGCCTTGGCCTCCTTCGGCGACGCGACCCTGCTGGTGGAGCAGCTGGTCCAGCGGCCCCGCCACATCGAGGTCCAGGTGCTGGCCGACACCCACGGCAACGTCCTGCACCTGGGCGAACGTGAGTGCAGCCTGCAACGCCGGCACCAGAAGGTGGTGGAGGAGGCCCCCTCTCCCCTGCTCACCGACGCCCAACGCCAGGCCATGGGCGAGGCCGCCGTGGCCGCCGCCCGCTCCTGCGGGTACGTGGGCGCCGGCACCGTGGAGTTCATCGCCGAGACCGGTCCGGGCGAAGAGCTGTCGTTCTCCTTCCTGGAGATGAACACCCGGCTCCAGGTGGAACACCCCGTCACCGAAGAGGTCGTCGCGGTACGCGACGAGCGCGGCGTCGACCTGGTGGAACTCCAAGTGGACGTGGCCCACGGGAAGGCGCTGCCCTTCACCCAGGAGGACGTGTCCTGGGTCGGACACGCGGTGGAGTCCAGGATCTACGCCGAGGACGCCGATCGGGGCTTCCTGCCCTCGGGCGGACCGATCCTGCTCTTGGACGAGCCCGACGGCCCGCACGTGCGCGTGGATTCGGGTATCGCCGAGGGCGGGGCGGTCACCTCCGACTTCGACCCCATGCTCGCCAAGGTCATCACCTGGGGCGCGGACCGGTCCGAGGCACTGAACCGAATGGACGCGGCCCTGGCCTCCTACACCCTGTTGGGCTGCGTGACCAACACCGCCTACCTGCGTCGATTGCTGCGCCATCCGCGCGTGGTCGAGGGCGACCTGAGTACCGACCTCATCGCCTCCGACCCGCCCGAACCCGCGCCCGACCGTCTGCCCGAGGTGTACGTCGCCGCGGCCCTGGACCATCAACTCGACCTGGAGAACGGCCCTACCACCGACCGGTTCGCGGTTCCGGACGGCTGGCGGATGGGTGGTCCCGCCTGGACCCCGTGGCGACTACGGGTTCCCGGACACGACGCGGTCATCGTCCGGGTTCGGCGCGACGGCGGTCCGGGCCACTACCGGGTGAGCGTGCGAGACCGGGAACCCGTCTCCCTGCGCGCCCACCGCTCCGCCGACGGCACCCGACTCACCGTCACCGGGCCCGAACACACCCGCACCTACCCGCGCGCCGACGACCCCGAGACCGGTCACCGGTGGCTGGGCATGTCCGGCGCCACCTGGAACGTGCACGAGGAACCCGTCACCGCGGCCTCCCGTGAGGACGAGGCGACCGCCGACGGCACCGTGCGCAGCCCCATGCCCGGCACCGTCCTGGACGTTCCCGTCCAAGTGGGCCAACGGGTCACCGCCGGCACCACTCTCGCGGTGGTCGAGGCGATGAAGATGGAGCACTCCGTGCCCGCACCGATCGACGGCACCGTCGCCACCGTGGCGGTCCATCCCGGTTCCTCCGTGCCCATGGACGCCGTCCTGGTCACCGTCGAGGCCGACGCCCTGGCCGAAATCCCGGCCGACACCCCTTCCACCTCCACCGAGGAGCAGCGATGAAGCGCCACGAACTCTCCACCGAGCACGACGACCTGCGGGCCGCCGTGGAGACCTTCGCCCAGACCGAGGTCAAGCCGGTGATCGGCGACTTCTATGAGCGAAACGCCTTCCCCTACGAGCTCGTCGCCAAGATGGGGACGATGGGGCTGTTCGGGCTGCCCTTCCCCGAGGAGCACGGCGGGATGGGCGGCGACTACTTCGCCCTGTGCCTGGCCCTGGAGGAACTGGCCCGGGTCGACTCCTCCGTGGCGATCACCCTGGAGGCCGGGGTTTCGCTGGGCGCGATGCCGATCTTCCGGTTCGGCACAGAGGAGCAGAAGAAGGCCTACCTGCCCAAGCTGACCTCCGGTGAGGCGCTCGGCGCGTTCGGTCTGACCGAACCCGACGGTGGTTCGGACGCCGGGGCGACCAAGACCACCGCACGGCTGGAGAACGGCGAGTGGGTGATCAACGGGACCAAGTCGTTCATCACCAACTCCGGGACCGACATCACCGCGCTGGTCACCGTGACCGCCGTGACCGGGCGCCGCGAGGACGGGCGGCCGGAGATCTCAGCCATCCTCGTGCCCACGGGCACCCCGGGCTTCTCGGTGGGACAGAAGTACTCCAAGGTCGGGTGGAACGCCTCGGACACCAACGAGCTGGTGTTCGAGGACTGCCGGGTCCCCGAGGCCAACCTCGTGGGCGAGCGCGGTCGCGGATACGCCCAGTTCCTGCGGATCCTCGACGAGGGACGTATCGCCATCGCGGCGCTCTCCGTAGGTCTGGCCCAGGGCTGCGTGGACGAGAGCGTGCGCTACGCCCACGAGCGCCAGGCCTTCGGTAACAGCATCGCGGCCTACCAGGCGATCCAGTTCAAGATCGCCGAGATGGAGGCCCGCGCGTACACGGCACGTTTGGCCTACTACGACGCGGCTTCCCGGATGCTGGCCGGCGAGCCGTTCAAGAAGGAGGCGGCGATCGCCAAGCTCATCGCGTCGAACGCCGCGATGGACAACTCCCGCGACGCCACCCAGGTGTTCGGTGGGTACGGGTTCATGAACGACTACGCGGTGGGTCGGTTCTACCGCGACGCCAAGATCCTGGAGATCGGGGAAGGAACGAGCGAAGTGCAGAAGATGCTCATCGCGAGGGAGTTGGGCCTGCCCGCCTGATACCGCCGCAGAGCCGACTCGGCCCCGGACGGCGCCATCGGAACCCGGTGACGTCGGCCGAGGCCGAGATCTATTGCCAGGCTTGAGATGGGAGTTGTCCACAGCCCTTCCCACGTGGGCCGGCGGGGAGGGGGCTCGGTGTGATCTTCTCGATATGGGGGAGCCGCTGGTTTCGCCGGTTTTGTGCTGCCCGGGGTGGGGGCGGGCGGTGGGGTTGGTGGGGCGGTGGGGCGGTGGGGCGCCTCAGGTCTGATGCCTTGGGGTTGGTGGGCGGGTATCGGGTGTGTGGGTGGGGCGCCTCAGCTAGAGAGCCTTGGGGTGGTTGGGCGGG
>NZ_BCSH01000058.1 GCF_001570765.1 Nocardiopsis listeri NBRC 13360
CGGCAGGGTCCCTACCTGAGGCGTCCCACCAACCACCAGCCACCCGCTCCGTGAACCGGAGGGCCCCTGACCTCAAGCGCCCCACCCATCCACACCCGGACAGACTCCACCAGCACCAGCACCAGCACCAGCACCGGAGCGGATCGGTGTGGATCGGTGCGGATCGGGGAGGGTCGGGACGCGCCGAGGATTCTTCCGGGGGCCATGTCTAACGTCCACTTCCACAAGGCAGGATGGTCTTGTGGAACAGCCCACACGGACGTGTACTGGCGTGCTCACCCTGGAGGAGGCGGTTCAATGACGAAACGCAAGCCCACCGGCATGGAATTCGAGTCCTGGATCGACGCCCAGATCCGTGAGGCTCAGGAAAAGGGAGAGTTCGACGATCTTCCCGGTGCCGGCAAGCCCATTCCCGACATCGGCCGCCCCTACGACGAGAACTGGTGGATCAAGCGCAAGCTCAAGCAGGAGAACGTCTCGCTGCTGCCGCCCACTCTGCGGCTGCGTAAGGAGGCCGAGGACACCCTGATCGAGGCGCGCAAGGCCCGGACGGAGAAGCGGGTCAGGGAACTCCTGGAAGACCTGAACAAGAAGATCCGGACGATGAACACGAACGCGCCCCCGGGACCGCCGCTCAACCTGATGCCCTATGACGTCGACGAGTTCCTTCGCGACAAGTGGGAGGGGCCTGGGACCTGATCCCTCCCCAGTGCGGGTGGCCGACTGCGGCCGGCGGGGCCACCCGAACGGTCGGGTGGGGCCTGGCTGGATAGTCTTCCGGTACCCCAGCAGTCGCGCACCGTGAGGTGGACCCGTTGAGCGTCGAAACCCCCAGGGACAGCACGTCCAACAACGCCCGAGACGTCCACGGAACGTTGTTCCAAGCGCGTGACATCACGGTCCACTACATCAATGGCGCCATCTCTGATGTCTCCGACGACTCCGAACGCACCTTCGATCTCCTGGTGCCTCCCTCCTATGTGGACCGGGACGAACCTCGGGCCGATGCGCAGCGGATCATCGACGAGGACCCGAGTGCCTCGACCATGCTCACGGTGTCCAGCAGGATCCAGGGCGGGGGCACGACCGCCTTCGGCCTGAAACTCCTGCACGACGGTTTCGAGCGGGACCGTGCCCGTTTTCCCGGCGGCCACGTCCTGGTGGACCTGGTCAGGGAGGATCCGTGGATGGCCGTGGGCCGCCTGCTGCGTCTCATGGACATTCCGGAGGAGGATATTCCGGCCACCTTGGAGTGGCGTGTCCAGAAGCTGCACCAGAGCCCGCGATGGCGGAGCGGGATCGCCGTCATGGTGGATTCTCCCGGAAACTTCACCGACGTCCGCCTCTTCCTGGCGACCTCCCCTGGAAGTCTCACCGTGGTCGCCGGACCCCAGAACTTCGACCTGAGGACGCTGGGCCGCGACGACAGGAGGCTCCTGCGCCACGTTCAATGGCGCTCCATCCAGCTGGACGCCCTGTCGGAGGAGGACGCCACGACGATGTTCTGCCTGCGGTCGGACCTGGCACCCTCCGAGCCGCGGGAATGGGCGATGATCGCCGACTTCGTGGTCGCGGCAGGAGGCAATCCCGGGCTCATCGCGGACTACGCCTTCGATGTCCACGTCGAACGCCAGTGCGGGGCAGCGGACCCACTCGCCACCGCGCACCGGGACCACTTCGGTTCGAACGCCGTCCCGGGGCGGCGCCCACGTGATCGGGTGGACTTCGCGGGACTCGATGACGGGCAACGTGCCTTGGCGGTCCGACTGGCCGGCCTCCCCGACGTCGATTTCGGTTTCGACCTGGCCGAGGCCCTCATGGCCGACTCCGCGGGACCGGAGGACGTGCGTGCGGGGCTGGAAATCCTGGCGGAGAGGGGCGTCCTCGACACCGTCGTGACCGGCCCCGAACCCAGGTACCGCTTCATCACGCGCAGTATGAGGTCGACCTTCACCCCTGACACGGAGAAACGCTTGGACACCCCCCAACGCACCCTCACCCACTACTACGAGATCGGTTACGCCGCGCACCGAAAGCTGATGCCGGGTCGCTGGCTCCAGGTCGAACTCGACGGCCGTTCGGCCTTCCCCGACAGTGTGCGGGCCGCTCGCTCCTTCGCGAGCATCGACGAGGCCCGACAGGCGCTGACCCCCGAACGTCAGACCCTGGTCAAGGTCGTGATCGACGCCGTGGCCAGGGGCCACTTCGTGATGGCCGCGGAACTGTGCGAGGTCCTGTGGCCCTTCTGGTTCCACTCCGGCTGGTTCACCGACATGGTCGATGCGCAGGTGCCCGTATTGAGGGCGACCCTGGACACCCACCACCTCGAACCCGCTCGGCTCTCCCGCCTGTGCGTGCAGACGGCCATCGCCTATCGCCGGGACCGGAACCCGACGGACGCGCGCCTTCAAGCGGAGCGGGCCCTGGAACTCGCCCAGGGCGAGCACCCGCTGGTGGTCCTCACCGCCCACGACGCGCTCGGAGACGTCGAGACCGATGCTGAAGAGTACGACGCCGCGATCGGGCACTTCGCCGAGGCCCGACGCATCGCCGAAGGTCTGGACCCCGTCGATCTCAGGGCACTGCACATCATGGAACGCAAGGAGGGCGTCGCCCACCGGCGGGCGGGCCGTCCGGCCGAGGCGGAGTCCCTGCTCCTGCACGCGAGGGGGCTGCTCGCCGAGGGCGACCACCAGAACCACGCCCGAACCGGCGCGGCCCTGGGTGACCTGCGTCGGGACCAGGGCCGGGTCGAGGAGGCCCTGGAATCGTACGATGGCGCCATCGATCGCCACCGTCTCCTGGGTGACCTGCGCCGGGTCGGGGACGTGTACGTGCTGCGAGCCGACGTGAACCGGGATCGGGACGCCGTGACCTCCCGAGCGGACCTGGAGCGTGCGTTGGAGGCGTACGAGACGGCGAACGCCGAGCGCGATGTGGCCGATGTCCGCGAGCGACTCGCCGTCTGGTCCCCGGGGTGATCACCCTGCGTTCGATGCTCGGATGGTGAAGCTCGACTCGTGCTCGCCCAGCAGGACGAGGAGTGACCCCTCGGGGGCCTCACCCTCGACCCATCGATGCCAGTACGCCGAGGCGGCGACGGTGGGATCGTGTCGGTGTCCGGGGTCGTCCGCCACCAGCCTGATCCGTGTGCCGTCACGGTCGACGAGCAGGCAGTCGGGGCCGTCCGCGGCGACCGCGAGGTGGGCCCGAGGGTGATCGGACAGCCTCGCCCGCAGCACTGCCCAAGAGGTGTCCCCACCGGGGCTCCCCGAGTCGGGGCCGCAGAGGAGCAGGCAGGCGGCTTCGCTCCACCGGACCTGGGTCTCGTCCGTATGGGTGACCAAGTGGGGGCGGTCCAGGAAGAGGCGTTCCCCGGTGACGGATTCGGCGGGGTGGCGGCGCACACGGAGCCCGGAACCCTCCTCCTGGACGGTGCTCCACAGTGGTGCGTGGTCGGTGGTGTCGGGCCAACCCCGCCGGTAGGGGACGGGGACGTCGGCCGGGAGTGTCCGTACCGGGTGCTCGGGTTCGGGCAGGTCCAGGAGCCGGTAGAAGGTCTCGCGCAGGATCCGTCCGGAGCCGCCGGGTCGGGAGTTGAGCCGGTCGGTGAAGGCCGCGAACCGGTCGGGTTTGTGGTCGGTGGCGTCGGCGAGGATCTGCGGGAGCAGGGGGAGGTCCGCGCGTAGCCGGGTGGCGGAGCGGCCGAATCGGGCGATGGGGGAGAACGGATCCATCTCGGTGTCGGGGAAGGCTCCGAGCATGGTGTGGGTGCCCAGGGACGCCCCATAGGCGGTGACGGATCCGTGGTCGCCGATGACGTGGTCTGCGGCCACGAGCGCGGCCTGCCAGCCCTGGCGGGGCGGAAGTACGCGCAGACCGGCCCGTTCGGCCTCGGCGAGCCAGGAACGTACCTGGTGGTGACCGTGGCCGTGCCAGGTGTTGGGATGCAGGGCGAGGGCGACGCGGTACTCGTCGACGGGCAGTTCGGCGAGCAACCGGTTCAGGAGTTCTGGCCGGGAGCCGAGGAGGGAACCAGGCCCCCAGGTGGAGCTGACCACGACCAGTTTCCGGTGCCCGGTTTCGAGGTGGTCGCGGTAGCGGTCACGCCAGGGGAGTCCGGCCAGGATGCGGTCGTGGGAGGGGTCTCCGGCGATGAGCGCGGCGTCCACGGCCTCGGGGCAGCTCCGGCGGAGACGGTCGAGCTGTTCGGGGTGGGACAACACGAGTGTTCCGGGAACGAGGGTCCCGTCCCGTAGGAGGGTGGCCGGCCCCAGCCCGAAGGCCGCTTTCCGCTTTCCGCTTTCCCTATCTTATTGTACCCTGCGCCGTGGGAGAAAACAATCAAAGGCGCATTTATCAGGTGTAGGTCGTCGCCGTAACTGGCCGCGATCGCCAGGTCGAATTCCTCCTCCAGTGCCTGTTCCCAGGGTGCGACGAGAGCACCGATGTCATCGAGGAAATCGGTGACGCCCTCGCGGAAGTTGGAGGTTCTGGCCCGGGTGAAGACGAGCTGGATTCTCGGGTCGGAATCGAACAGTGGAAGGACGTCGAGAAGCCTCGTCAGGGTGGTGACGGTGTGGGCCACGACGAGGATGCGGCGGGCGTCGGGGTAGGTGGACCAGTTCGGCGCCGATCCGATCGGTACCCGCAACCGTTCCTCGACCGACATGCATGCTCCCGCAGCTCGAAAGTCCGGAGTGCCCCGGAACACGATGGAACAGCGTACCGAACCCGTGTTCCGGGGCCTTGGCGGGCCTACACCCCGTGAACGGTGTGCCGGAAGCGCGCGTAGCGTTCACGCAGTTCCGTTCCGGCCTCGAAGTCGTACGTGGACGACTCCTCCGGTGCGCCCAGGGTCCACACCGGCGGTGATTCCTCACCGGACAGTGCCCAGGCGGCCTGGCGGGCGGCGCCCAACGCCACGTACTCGGCGGCCGGTGGAACCACCACGGGCGCGCCCAGGACGATGGGGGCGATGGCGCGGACCGCGGCCGAACGGGCGCCTCCGCCCACCAGCAGCACCCGTTCGGTGGGCACACCCTGCCCGGAGAGGGCGGCCAACCCGTCGGCGAGTCCGCACAGCATCCCCTCCACGGCGGCGCGGGCGATGTTGGCGGGGGTCATGTTGTCCCTGCGCAGCCCGTGCAGGGATCCGGTGGCCTCGGGGAGTTCCGGGGTGCGTTCGCCGTCCAGGTAGGGCAGCAGCACCACGCCATCCGACCCTGGGCGCGCTCCCAACGCGAGGTGGTCGAGGCCGGCCAGATCGGTGCCGAGCATCGCGGCGGCCGAGCTCAGTACCCGGGCGGCGTTGAGGGTGCACACCAGCGGCAGGTGGCCACCGGTGGCGTCGGCGAACCCGCACACCGTTCCGGTGGGGTCGTGGGTGGGGCGGTCGTGTGCGGCGAACACGGTGCCGCTGGTGCCCAGGGACACCACCACGTCGCCGGGTCGCACGCCGAGGCCGAGGGCGGCCCCCATGTTGTCTCCGGTGCCGGGTGCGATGAGCGCGCCCTCGGGGGTGTGGCCCACGGTCTCGGCGGGGGCGGCCACGCGGGGGACCTCCAGTTCCCGGCCGAACCCGCGCACCAACAGGTCGGTGCGGTAGGTGTTCTCCGCGGGTGACCAGTAGCCGGTGCCGGAGGCGTCGCCGCGGTCGGTGGTGGGTTGGTGGCGGGCGCCGCCGAGCCGCCAGGTCAGCCAGTCGTGGGGGAGCATGACACCGTGCGCGCGTGCGGCGAGCTCGGGTTCGTGTTCGGCGAACCAGCGCAGCTTGCCGACGGTGAAGCTGGCCACCGGCACGTTTCCCACGGCGTCGGCCCAAGCTTTGGGGCCGTCCAGTTCCTGGACCAGGTCGTGGGCGGCCCCGGCGGATCGGGCGTCGTTCCACAGCAGGGCGGGGCGGATGACCTCCCCGTCCTCGTCGACCACGACCATGCCGTGTTGTTGGCCGGCGACGGAGACCGCGGCGACGTCGTCGAACAGTCCGGAGGAGGCCTCGCCCAGGGCGCTCCACCAGTGGTGGGGGTGGGTCTCGGTGCCGTCGGGGTGCGGGGCGCGTCCCTCGCGGACCACCTTGCCGGTGGTGCTGTCACAGACCACGACCTTGCAGGACTGTGTCGAACTGTCGATTCCGGCTACGAGTGCCATGTTCGCTCCGTGTGGGTGAGGGGGTCCTGGCCGGGCTCGGCGGGCTCATTCTCGCACTCTGGTGACCCCTCTCACATCCCGGGGTGCGCCTCGATGAATCACTTGCCCGAGCAGCTGAGCGTCAATAAAATTGAGTCCATACAACTCAACACGATGGGAGTGGTCCGATGCGCGTCACCGACGTCTTCGAGGGGTTCGAGCACGCCCTGTGGGCACAGCTCGCCGTGGATCCGGTCGTTCGGGTCGACAGCGGGCGTCGCGGTGCCGACCTGGTGGTCGAGGTCGAGCTCGCCCCGGGTGTGGATCCGGGTGGGATCCACGTTCTGCGAGAGGAGCGCGCCCTGACCCTGGTGAACGTCTCCGACCGGGCGGTGCTGCACCGGATCCCCCTGGGCGCCGCCGTGGGTCGCCCCGTCCGGCGCCACCTCCCGAGTGGACTGCTCCTCACCGCGCCCCTGGTCGGTCCGGCCCCGGTCTCCGTGACCCCTGGGGTGCGCCCACCCGCCGGGCGTTCGCGCGTCGCCCCGGCCCGTCTGTGCGACCGCCTTCGAGGGTTCCTCCGGGCGTCCCGCACCGCTCTTCGCGGGTCCGCGACGGCGTGACCCACCGCTCCGTGCCCCCTTCGGGGGGCGCCGCTCGGGGGAATGGCCGGTGGGCAGGGGTGGCCTCGTGAGGGTGGAGGTGAGCGTCGATTCCGGGTGTGGCGGTGCGTGCGCTGAGCATGGTTCCGTGACGCGCCGCGTTCTCCTTGATGCCTGCTGACTTGGCGGGAAACGCCGCCGCTGTGGTCAAGGCCACGTTTTGGCCGGCGTCGAGCGGATTATTCCTACTATATAGGTGGGATAGGCTCTGATCAGCCCGTAGGCGCACCAAAAGGGCGCCCGGGCACATCGCGGTCAGGTCCGTCCCGGCCTCGACCGCCCCCTGCGATCCTCCACCCCACGATCACGAAGGAGTGCACCCATGCGCACGACCTCGATCCTCATCGGCGCGGCCGCCCTGACTCTCGCGGTCGCGGCCTGCGGTGCCCCGAGTGAGCAGGCCGCCGAGCCCGCCGAGGGTGGCCAGGCGCCGCTCCGGATCGGTGTCAACCCCGTTCCGCACGGTGACGTCCTCGCCTTCATCGACGAGAACCTCGCCGAGGAGGCCGGGCTGGACCTCGACATCGTGGAGATCGCCGACTACAACACGCCCAACGCCCAGTTGGTCGACGGCGACCTGGACGCGAACTACTTCCAGCACCGCTCGTTCCTGAACGAGTGGTCGGAGAACGGGCCCGAGGCCGACCTCACCTACATCACCGACGTGCACATCGAACGCCTGGGGCTGTACTCCGAGGGCGTCGAGAGCGCCGAGGACCTGCCCGAGGGCGCCGAGATCGCGGTCCCCAACGACCCGGCCAACCTCAACCGGGCCCTGGGCATCCTCGAGACCGAGGGTCTGATCACCGTCGATCCGGAGGCCGGTGAGACCGCCACGGAGAAGGACATCACCGACAACCCGAACGACCTGACGATCACGCCGCTGGAGGCCGCACAGCTTCCGCGCTCGATCACCGACGTGGACGCCGCGGTCGTCAACGGCAACTACGCCATCGAGGCCGACCTCACCGAGGAGTCCAACCTCCTGGCCTGGGAGCCCGAGGGCGACGACTACGTCGAGAAGTACGCCAACGGCCTGGTGGCGCTGGACGAGAACGTCGACGACGAGCGGATCCGGCTGCTGGCCGACCTGCTCCACGACGAGCGGGTCCTGGAGTACATCCAGCAGACCTGGCAGGGCGTCGTCCTGGCCGTCGACGCCGAGGGCCGCCCGGTCGAGTAGTCGCGCGCGGTACGCCGTTCAGGGCGGTGGGGTCCTTCGACCCCGCCGCCCTTTCGCGTGCCCGGGGCCCGGCGCGCGGTGGCGCAGGTCACAGCAAGGATGCCGCGCCGTCTTCCCATAAATCCTACTTATTAAGTAGGCTTTTCCTGTCTGGCCCCACGACAGAAGAGGACCCCCATGAGGATGCGAACCTCCGCGCTTTCGACCGCCGCCACGGCACTGGCGATCGGCCTGGTCGCGACCGCCTGTGGGGGGGCCGACGCCGACGCCGACGAAGGCTCCGACACCCTCACGCTCGGCTACTTCCCGAACGTCACCCACGCGCCCGCCCTGGTGGGTGTGGAGAACGGGACCTTCGACGAGGCGCTCGGCGACGTCGAACTGTCCACCCAGACCTTCAACGCCGGTCCGGACGCGATCAACGCGCTCTTCTCCGGCGAGATCGACGCGACCTTCATCGGCCCCAACCCGACGATCAACGGCTGGTCCCAGTCCGGCGGCACCGCGTTGCGCGTCATCGCCGGCTCCACGTCCCAGGGCGCCGGTCTGGTGGCGCGCGAGGGCATCGACGACGTCGAGGACCTGCCCGGCCGCACCATCTCCACGCCCCAGCTGGGCAACACCCAGGACGTGGCGCTGCGCTGGTTCGCCGAGGAACAGGGGTGGGACATCGACACCGAGGGCGGTGGCGAGCTGTCCATCCTGCCGCAGGACAACGCCGAGATCGTCAACACCTTCGCGCTCGGTGAGATCGATGGGGCGTGGGTGCCCGAGCCGCACCTGAGCCGTCTGCTCCTGGAGCACGACGCCGAGTTGCTCGTCGACGAGAAGGACCTGTGGCCGGACACCGGCGGTGAGTTCGTCACCACCAACCTGATCGTCAACGCCGACTTCCTGGAGGAGAACCCCGATACCGTCCGGGACCTGCTGCGGGGCCACGTCGAGACGGTCGATTGGATGAACGACAACTCCGAGGAGGCCCAAGAGGCGACCCTGGCCCACCTGGAGGCCCTCACCGGTGGAGACCTCTCCCCGGAGGTCGTCGCCTCCGCGTTCGACAACGTCTCGTTCACCGTCGACCCCATCGCTCCCTCGCTGCGGAGCGGTGCCGAGCACGCCGAGGCCGTCGGTCTGCTCGACCCGGTGGATCTGGAGGGGATCTACTCGCTCGAAGCGCTCAACGAGATCCTCACCGAGGAAGGACGCGAGGAGGTCGAGGGCTTCTAGTGCTTCCACAAAACCTACTCATTAAGTAGAGTTCATCCGTGTCGCTTCAGACCTCGAAGGACCCCCGACACGCGTGTCCGCCCGAACCCACCGCGAGTCGCTCCGGCCGCCCCGGTGGGCCTGGAAGGCGAAGGGAAACAATGAGCACCATCACCGAGACCCGCACCGGCACCACCGCCGTGCGGATCGACGACATATCCAAGGTGTTCGGGCGCGGCGGTGGCGCCGTCACCGCCATCGACGGGATGTCCGTCCAGGTAGGGGAGGGCGAGTTCCTGGCCCTCCTGGGCGCCTCCGGATGCGGCAAGAGCACCCTGCTCTCCCTCGTCGCCGGGCTGGAGTGCCCCACCACCGGTAGCGTGGACGTGGGCGAACACCGTGTGGCCATGATGTTCCAGGAAGCCGCGCTCTTCCCCTGGCTCACCGTCGGCGCCAACATCGAGATCCCCATGAAGGTCAACAAGGTTCCCAAGGCCGAACGCCGCAAGCGTGTGGCCGAACTCCTGGACCTGGTGCGTCTGACCGGGTCGGAGCGCAAGCGCCCGCACGAACTCTCCGGCGGCATGCGTCAGCGCGTGGCCCTGGCCCGTGCCCTGGCCCAGGACGCCGACGTCCTGCTCATGGACGAACCCTTCGGCGCGCTGGACGCCATGACCCGCGACATCCTCCACGACGAACTGGAACGGATCTGGCGGGAGAGGTCCCTGACCATCATGTTCGTCACCCACAACGTGCGTGAGGCGGTGCGTCTGGGTGACCGGGTCGTACTGCTGTCCAGCCGTCCCGGGCGCGTCATCTCCGAGTTCGAGGTGAAGGGTGAACGCCCCCGCCGCATCGATTCCGCACTGATCGCCGAACAGGCCGCCGTCATCACCGACCGACTTCGCGAGGAGGTCTCACGCCATGCCTGAGACCCGGAGCAGGGGCGACGCCGTCCAGGGCCTGGACGCACTCGAAACGCAACCCGAACGCGGCGGCGACGAACGGAGCGTGGCCGAGACCGCGGGCAGGATCTGGGCGGCCACCTGGCCCAAGCTCGCCGCCGTCGCCTTGGTGCTGTTGGCCTGGCAGGCCGTGGTGTGGAGCGGATGGCGTTCCGAATGGGTCTTCCCCGGCCCCGACCGTGTCCTGCCCACCCTCTTCGGGGAGATCACCACCCCCGAGTTCTGGGAGGCCGTACGGGTCACCATGCGGCGGGCCTTCATCGGCTTCGCGCTGGCCCTGGCGGTGGGCGTGCTCCTCGGTTTGGCGGTGTCGCGGTTCAAACCGCTGCGGGTGGCGATCGGTTCGCTCATCACCGGATTGCAGACCATGCCGTCGATCGTGTGGTTCCCCTTCGCGATGTTGCTGTACGGCATCAGCGAGTCCGCGATCATGTTCGTGATCGTCCTGGGCGCGGCGCCCTCGATCGCGGGCGGCCTGACCTCGGGTATCGACTACGTGCAGCCGTCGCTGTTGCGCGCCGGCAAGGTCATGGGGCTGCGTGGGACACAGCGGTACCGGCTGCTGATCATCCCCGCCGCGCTGCCGATGTTCGTCACCGGGCTCAAACAGGGCTGGGCGTTCGCCTGGCGGTCCCTGATGGCGGGTGAGCTGCTGGTGATCATCAACCAGCAGAACTCGATCGGGTGGGCGCTGAGTCAGGCGCGCCAGCTCAACGACGCCGAACGCCTGCTCGGCTACATCATCATCGTGCTGGTGATCGGGATCCTCATCGACGTGTTCTTCAACTGGGCGGATCGTTCCCTGCGCCGTAGGTGGGGCATCACCCGGTAACAGGGCCGAGGGAGAAAGGGGGCCGCGCCACACGTGCGCGGTCCCCTTCACGTCGGGTGCGGTGGTCAGGGCCACCATCGCGGCCGGTATCAGCCGTAGGCGGCGTGGTACAGCTCCACGATCTCCTCGGCGGTGGGCACCCGCGGGTTGTTCCCCGGCGAACCCGACGCCAACGCCTGCCGCGCCATCAACGGCGCCAGCTCCCACCAACGCTCGGCGTCGATCCCGTGGGCGCGCGGGGAGGGCACGCCCAACTCCTCGTTGAGCAGTCGCAGCTCCCACACCAGTGCCCCGGTGGCCTCACCGTCCGTACTGCCCGGCGCGGCCATCCCCATGGCCCGTGCGCAGTCGGCGTAGCGCCCCGGTGCCGCGCCCACCGAGAACTCCGTGACCGTCGGCAACAGCATCGCGTTGGACAACCCGTGCGCCACCTTGAAGTGCGCGCCGATCGGTCGGCTCATCCCGTGCACCAAGGCCACGCTGGAGTTGGAGAAGGCCATACCGGCCTGGGTCGCGCCCGCCATGACGGCCTCCCGGGCCGTCCGGTCCGCGGGGTCGGCGTACACCGAGCGCAGGTGGGCGAAGAGCGTGCGCATCGCGTCCCGGGCAAGCCCGTCCGAGATCGGATTGGCCTTGGTGCTCACGTACGCCTCGATGGCGTGGGTCAAGGCGTCCACCCCGGTGTCGGCGGTCAACCTGCCCGGCGTCTCCAGGGTCAGCTCGAAGTCCACCAGCGCCGCCCGCGGTAGCATCGCCAGCCCCGCGCACAGCATCTTCTCGTCGGTCTCCACGTCGGTGATGATGCTGTAGCGGGTCGACTCCGAGCCCGTGCCCGCGGTGGTCGGGACCGCGATCACAGCAAGGGCGGACGCGTCGGTGACCACCGGGGCCTTGTAGTCGCGCATACGGCCACCGTGCGAGCCGAGCAGGGCCACGGCCTTGGCGGTGTCGATGGAGCTACCGCCGCCCACCCCCACCAACGAGTCGAAATCGCCCTCCCGCAACGCCCGTACCCCCGCGTCCACCACCTCGGTGGTGGGGTCGGGGACGGTTCCGGTGAACACTCCCGGTGAGATCCCGGCCCGTTCCAACCGGCTCAGGATCTCGTGGAAGAAGGGGCGGGAGGCGACGAAGGGGTCGGTCACCAGTAGGGGGCGGGACAGGCCGAATGAGTCCAGGACCTCGGCCAGCTCGGACGAGGCCCCCGCACCCACGCGTAGAACACGGGGCAGGGCCAGGGAAGCGGACACGTCGAGTACCTCCGGGGGATCGGGAGTACGGGCTCGGTACCCCGACCGGGAGCTCCGACGAGGCACGGATCAACGTCCCGGTACCTACCCTCTCGACCCGTTCGATTCCTCCCGGACGCGGTCCGTTTCCGGACCGCGACCTCGCCTCGGCCCGGGGCCGGGCACCGCTATGGCGCCCGGCCCCGGTGGTCCGTGTGGATCAACCGCTCACCAGCGGGGTGTCCACCAGGTGTTCGGCCACGAACCACGCCTCCAGCTCGTTGGTGCGGATCACGTCCGAGACCAGCACGTCGTTGGTGCCGTCGTCACCCAACTCCTGCACGCGCGCGGCCGCGTCGTGGGCCTCCTCCAGGATGGTCTCGTGGGCCTCCAACAGACGGGAGAGCATCGCCGGGACCTCCTCGGCCCCGTTCGGTGGACGTGGGATCCTGGTGATCTCCGCGACGTGTCGGGGGTCGCCCACCGCCACGCCGCCCAGGGTCTGGACGCGCTCGGCGACGGTGTCGATCAGCTCCAACTGCTCGTCGGCGTGCTTGTCCATGAGCAGGTGCAGCTGGTAGAAGGTCTGACCGCGCATCAACCAGTGATGCTTCTTGTAGAGGTCGTGCAGGATGCGGGTGTCGCACAGGACCTGGTTGAGCCGCTGGCACGAGTACATTCGGGTGTCGTAGGACAACCCGACCGGAAGTTGGCGGACCGTCCCGAACTGCTGGATCTCCTCGCCCCGCTGGTGGAGCCACGGCTGGCTGCTGCGCGGCTTGGGCGTGTTCGTGCGCTGATCGGAGGTCGTCACGACCGATTCCCCCTTGCGAGTAGGTGGCGGGACGCGGTTGGACGCGTCCCGCCTGCCAGTCTCGGCCACCGACCGTTGTCACGGGAGAAACAGCACCCCATGGCAGGGCAAGACTTCACCCGGCCGGCCCGAACACGGTCTACCGGTTCGGGTCGAGGGTCACCGGCAGCGCGAACAGCCCGTGCATGATCATGCTCGGCCACCAGCGCAGCTCGGATTCGGGGACGGAGAGCCGCAGCCCGGGCAGGCGGTCCAGGAGCGCGCCCACCGCGACCCGAGCCTCCATCCGCGCCAACCGTGCCCCGACGCAAAAGTGCGCCCCGTGCCCGAAGGCCAGGTGGGAGGAGCCACGTTCGAGGTCGAAGGTGTCAGGGTCCTCGTACCGTCGCGGGTCGCGCCCGGCCGCCAACAGCGACACCAGAACGGGTTCGCCCGCCCCCAGGCGCACCCCGCCCACGGTGGTGGGCCGGGCGGGGAAGCGCCAGGTCGCGTTCTGCAACGGGCTCTCCAACCGCAAAGATTCCTCGATCGCCGGGCCCAACAGGGAACGGTCCTGACGAACGCGTTCCCACCGGTCGGGGTGGCGCAACAGGGTCAGCAGCATGTTGCCGATCAACGCCACGGTGGTCTCGTGCCCGGCCACCAACAACAGGAACGCGGTGGAGGTCACCTCGTCGCGGGTGAGGTCCCCGACGCGGTGCGCCTGTACGAGGTCGTTGAGCAGGTCGTCGGTCGGCTCGGCCAGTCGGGCGTCCACCAACGACCCCAGGTAGGAGTCGAACCAGTCGGTCGTCGCGGCGATCGCCTCGACCTCCTCGTAGGACGAGGAGTCGATCACCGCGGCCTGACGGTGGAACTCGGGCCGGTCGGCCTCGGGCACCCCGAGGATGTCGCAGATGATCGCGATCGGTAGCGGGTAGGCCAGGTCGCGCACCAGGTCGGGGTCGGGGGAGGTGACCAACGCGTCCAACAGCCGGGCGGTGATCCGTTCGGCGCTCTCCTCCAGCGCCCGAACGCGCCTGGGCGTGAAGGCGGCGCTCGCCACCCGACGCAGCCGGGTGTGGTCGGGGGCGTCCACGTTCACCATGCTGCGCCGCAGGCTGTCCCGGTGGTCATAGGGCAGACCCAACCCGGCCTTGAACCAGGTCCGCTCACCCGCCAACGGGTCCTTGAGCATCTCGGGGTCGGCGAGCACGTCGCGGGCGTCACCATAGCGGGTCACCACCCACGCCCACGCGCCGCCGGGCAGGTCCACCCGGTGTACCGGTTCGTTCTCGCGCAACCACCGGTAGGCGGGGTGGGGATCGGCCTCGAACTCGGGGCCGTGCAGGGGTGGAGGGGTGGTGGTCATCGTGGGGCCTTCCTCGGACGGGGGGCGTCGCCGCACGGTTCCTACCCATCCGCCCCGCCTTGCGCACCCGGGTTCGGGCCAGGACGCGGCGGGTTCAGGGCGCGATGGCGCAGGCCGTCTCCAACACAAACCGCGACCAGGGACGCTGCGGATCGTGACCGGTCAGTTCACGGACCCGACGCAGTCGGTAGCGCAGGGTCTGGGCGTGCACGTGCAGCTCGTCGGCGGCGGTGGTGGCCGTCCCGGAGCGGAAGTAGGCGATCAACGTCTCCAACAGGTGCCGGTGTTCGAGGTTGAGCAGCGGACCCAGGACCGTGCGGCGTACCGTGGCCGGGGTGACGCCGCCACCGTTGATCAGGGCGAGCACGCAGGCGTCGGCCTCACGGAGCAGACCGTCTTCGCCCAAGGCGTGGGGTGGCGCGGTCTCCAGGGCGCCGTCCGCCAGTCGGTAGGCCGCCGACATGTCGCCGAGCGCGCGTGGCGCCAACGCGCATCCCCGCAGGCCCCGTTCCACCATCGCGGCGACCACATGCGCGGCGTCCTGGGCCGCGACCAGCACCACCACCCGGCCCGAACGCGTGGTCACCAGTGGGTCCGCGCCGGTCACCTCCCGCAGCAGCTCCAGGCCGGTCGCCACGGTCGCGCCCGTCTCCCCGTCGGGTTCGACCACCACCAACGTCGCCGGGTCGGGTGGCGCGATGCCCAACGTGCGCGCCCGGTCGCGGATCGCGCCGGGGGAGGACTGGCGGCCGATGAGCAGGTCGTCGAGCAGGGCGCGGCGGGCCCGTTCCCGGTCGGCGTCGAGTCGGTCGGCGGCCTCGACGTGGCCCTGGGACAGGCTCTCGGCGATCTGGTCGAGGGAGGTCAACCAGAGTTCGCCCAGGGCGAACACGTCGTCGGTGTCGAGCCGATCGCCCGCCCGTTCCCGGATGATCCGTACCGCGGCGGCCGAACCCACCCGGTGCGCGCGCACTACCGCACCGATGGATCGGCCGTCGGCGGCGCGTGCCCGGCCGATGCCACGCAGCCGCTCCACGTCCTCCTCGGGAAGCCGGTCCGCGCCGCGTACCCACAGCTCCATCGAACGTGTGACCAACCACGACGTGATCGCCCGGACCTCCACCAGCTGCGAGGCGTGCAGCGCCCGGTAGGCGGGCACCTCCGCGTACACCTCGGTGACGATCCGCTCGACCAACGCGCCACGTTCCCGCCCGAGTTCCGCGCTGACCCGCAACCGCGCCTCATGTCCCATTCGTCCCCTCCTGGGTCGGGGCGGGCAGACTATCGCCCCTCGCTCGGGCGTGGCCGGGTCCGGCCATCCGGGTGAAAAGCCCGCCCGACAGCGGCGCAGCCTCAGGTCCGCACCCGCGGCGACGTGGCAGTATGCGCACAGTGGCCGAACAGGCCACGAACACGGGAGCAAGAAGGACGACGTACACGGCGACCGGCCGGTCGGACCGACGGGGGATGAGGACGATGACGGTTCCCACCATCACACTGAACAACGGGCTTCGCATGCCACAAATGGGCTTCGGCGTGTGGCAGGTGCCCGACGACGCCGTGACCGCGGCGGTCCTGGAAGCCCTGGCCGTCGGCTACCGCAGTATCGACACCGCGGCCTCCTACGGCAACGAGGCCGGTGTGGGGGAGGCGCTGCGCCGTTCCGGGCTGGCACGGGACGACGTGTTCGTCACCACCAAGGTCGCCAACCCCGACCACGGCTACGACCCCACCCTGCGCGCCTTCGACGCCAGCACCGAACGACTGGGGACGGACGTGGTCGATCTCTATCTCGTGCACTGGCCACAACCCGGGCGCGACCGGTACGTGTCCACGTGGAAGGCGCTGGAACGCCTCTACTCCGAGGGCCGGGCACGTTCGATCGGGGTGTGCAATTTCAACCGCCCACACCTGGAACGTGTCCTGCGGGAGGGCGGGATCGCCCCCATGGTCAACCAGATCGAGCTGCACCCGCTGCTGGCCCAGTCCGAGCTGCGCGCCTTCGACACCGAGCACAACATCGTCACCGAGGCGTGGAGCCCGTTGGGCTCGGGACGCTTGCTGGACCACCCGCTCATCGTGGAGATGGCCCGAGAACTGGGACGGACCACCGCGCAGATCCTGCTGCGGTGGCACATCCAGCTGGGCAACGTGGTCATCCCCAAGTCGGTCACGCCCGAGCGCATCCGCTCCAACTTCGAGGTGTTCGACTTCGAACTGTCGCGGGAGGCGATGGAACGCATCGGGGGACTCGACGAGGGACGCCGCTTCGGTCCCGACCCCGAGACCCTGGAGGGCTGAGGGCGGCCGGGGTCAGCGCAGCTCGCGCACCTTGCGGGCGCCGGCCAGCATGGCCTCGGTGCCGTTGCGGCGAGTCCGAGCGACGTATACGGCGCCTCCGACGAAGATCGAGAGGAAGATCCCGACCACGACGATCAGGGCCAGGACGGACAGCACAGTAGAGATCATGCACTCATCGTAGCCGCACGCCGGACCCTCCCCTCAGGGGGTTCCTCGGCTCGTGGGAGCCACCGAACCGCTGACGGCGGGGGCCGAGGCGGGACCGGAGCGTATGGCTGCGGTGCCCGGCGCTCTCTCAGGAGGGACCCGTGCCCGAACGGGTCGGGCCCGATCGCACCAGCCATACCGCCACCAGGCACACACCCAGGCCGGCCAGGGCGCCCGGGCCCACGGGGTCGCCGAACATCCACCAGGTCCACAACATCGTGGTGGGCGGGGTGAGGTAGAGCAGCGCCGAGACCCGGGCCACGCCGGTGCGGGCCAGGTTGACCCAGTACAACCCGTACCCGCCCAAGGTGGACAGCACCACCACCCAGAACCCCGGTTCCATGGGCGGGACGAGGGTTCCGGTGACCGAGGCCAGACCCGTGAACAGCACCGCGCTCACCGTGCACTGCACGGCCAACGCCTCGATCAGGTTCCCGCCGGGCCGGGCCCGATGTTCCACCAGGGTGGCCGTCACCAACGACAGCATCGCTCCCAACGGCAACAGGTAGGCCCACCACGGGGCGGCGTGCACGCCCAACAGATCGGAGCCCACCGCCGACCCCACGCCGCCCAGTCCCACGGCCAGCCCCAGGATCTGCCGGCCGCGCACCGATTCGCCCAACAGGGGGATGGCCAGGGCCGTGGCCACCATCGGCTGCAAGGCGGCGACCAACGCGCTCGTACCGGCCGACACCCCGTGTTCGGCGGCGGCCACCACTCCGTACAGGAAACCGGCCTGCGCGAGTAGCCCGACGAGGGCGTGCAGGGCCAGGTCGCGACGGCGCATGCGCGAGCCCCGCCACAGGCACCAGGCGGCCAACGCCGCGGCAACCAGGAGGAATCGCCAGGCCAGGAGGGTCGTGGAGGGTGCGTATCGGGTACCGAGCTCGGCTCCGACGAAACCCGAGCTCCACATCACCACCAACCCCACCGCGAGCAGCGGTGTGACCAGGTCGGTGCGGCGGGGCGCCGGGGCACGGGGCGCGGTACTGGAAAGGCTCATACCGTGGAGGTAAACACACCGGTCGGTATACTATCAATGTAGTCGCCGGACCCGACCAGGGAGACATCATGCACACCGTCGAACAGCGCCCGCTCACGCCCGCCGCCCGTCGGGTCCTGGAGGTCGCCTCCGAGCTCTTCTACAGCCGGGGCGTCAACGTCGTGGGCATGGAACTGATCGCCGAGGAGGCCGGGGTCACCAAGAAGACCATCTACGACCGCTTCGGGTCCAAACAGCGTCTGGTCGTCGCCTACCTGCGAGCCCGCGACCTGCGGTGGCGCGACTTCCTCACCTCACGGGTGGAGGCGCACGGTCCGCCCATCGACCGGATCGTCGCCACCTTCGCCGCCCTGGAAGAGTGGATGGACCGGGAGAACGAACGCGGCTGCGCCATGGTCAACGCCTACGCCGAACTCTCCGACCCCCGACACCCCGGTCGCGCCGTGGCCCAGGAACAGAAGCACTGGCTGCGGGACCTGTACCGGACCCTGGTCGCGCCGACCGGAGCCGGTGACCCCGACGCCCTGGCCGACACCCTCCTCATGCTCCACGAAGGAGCGGTGGTCGCCCGCAACGTCACCGGGATCACCGACGCCGCGCTCACCGCGAAGGAGGCCGCCCAGGCCCTGCTCCGCGCACATGGCGCGGACGGCCCCGATCAGAGGTAACCCAGACGGGACAACTCGTTGCGGGCCACTTCGTGCACGTCACCGTGGTCCCGGCGGGACAACCGCTCCTTCCACGAGCCCACCCCCGAGTCGTCGCTCAGCAGTTCGCCGGCCGAGACCCGGGCCCCGGTGAACTCGCGCAGTTTCTCCGCGGTCCGCACCTCGCCACCCCGCACGTCCTCGTACCGCAACGTCAACAACCGTTCGGCGCCGATCTCGCGGCGCAACCCGGCGGACATGAGCACCGCGCCCCGCCACCGCATCGCGCACTTGGTGGCCGAGGACCCCTCGGTGAACCGTTCCAGGTCCTGTTCATCCTCCAGGCCGAAGAAGTGGTTGGGGAACTCGTGCTCCAACTTCATGAAACTGGGCTTGAGCCAGGCCAACGACCGCTCGTCCTCCAACATGTCCGCGACGACGTCACGGCCATCGCGAATGACCTGCACGAACAGGGCGTCGGAGAAGGCCGACTGGAGGGCGTTGGCGCTGTAGAGCAGGTCGGGGCTGGCGTCGCCGTAACGGCGCACCCTGGAGCTGTGCTCACACGGCTCGGAGGCCGTGTTCGCGGGTACCCGGGCGTACGGGCCCGGGCACCTCGGGCAGGTCAGGGGGGTGAGCTGCCAGGCCTCCGCGTAGGCCTCCCGGAACAGGCTCGCGGTGGCCGGGGCCTTCTCCGAGGCCAGGGAGGGGCGCCTTGCCACCGCGTACACGGTGTTGAGCACCCCGGAGGAACCGGCTCCCACGTGGAAGCCGGGCGCGAGGGACAGGGCACGGGCGATCAGTGGAACCCCGGAGTGAGGAGCGCCCAGCACGAACACCGGGCGTTGGACCTTGGTCCCGTTGACCACGAGAATGTAGGACTGCTTCATGATTGTGTGCATTTTGGCACCCTTTGCCCCCCTCGTGCGCATCGGTGGGGCAATGCGACCACCCGCCCCACACGTACCCGAGAGTACGACGTCGGCTTCCGCCCGGGCCCGCAGCTCACGGGCGGGCCGTGCGGAAGGGGGATCACGGGCGCGGTAAGAATGGAGTATGGCCTCGATGACCGACGACACCGCGAGCTTCGCCGACCCCGAGGGGTTCGAGCACGCCGCCGAACTCCTCGCGTCCGCGCGACGCATCACCGTCCTGACCGGTGCCGGGGTGTCCACCGACTCCGGAATCCCCGACTACCGCGGACCCCAAGGGTTGTGGACCAACGATCCCGACGCCCAGGCGTTGTCGGACATCGACTGCTACATGGGCGACATCGACGTGCGCCGCGAGGTCTGGTCGTCGCGCCGTGCCCACAGTGTGTGGAAGGCCGAACCCAACGACGCGCACCGCGCCTTGGCCGACCTGTCCGCGTCGGGCAGGTTGCGCGCCCTCATCACCCAGAACATCGATGGCCTGCACCAGCGCGCGGGGGTCCCCGACGAGCAGGTCATCGAGGTGCACGGCACGATGCTCCGGGTGATGTGCATGTCATGCGGACTGCGTACCCCCAGCGCCGCCGTACTCGCCCGCCTGGACGAGGAGTCCGATCCCCGATGCGTGGAGTGCGGAGGGATCCAAAAGTCCGACACCATCTCCTTCGGCCAGCGACTGAACCCCGAGATCATCGAGAGCGCCACCGAGGCCGCCCGTGACTGTGACGTGTTCTTGGCCATCGGTACGTCCCTGACCGTGCACCCGGTCGCGGGGCTGTGCGACGTCGCCATGATGTCCCGCTCCGCCCTGGGCGTCATCAACGCCGAACCCACCCCCTACGACGACTACGCGAGCGCCGTGCTGCACGACCCCATCGGCCGGGTCGTCCCGGCCCTGGTCAAAAGGGCCCTGGCGGATTAGGGCCACACCCTGCTGCGCGACACCCACGGAGCGCCGGTCCGTCGAACGAAGTCCTCACCATCCCGAGGAACCCCACCACGCCCCGGAAACGTCGGGGTCCTCCCCGGGTTTCTGCGGTACGGGTGCGGACGGGTAGGACACCGGGGGCAGTGGCGGGTACCGGAAGGTCCCCGCGGCGGGTGGGGCGGAGCTCGGCGCGTCGAATCCGTCCCGCTCCGCGTCCCTCTCCAGGAACCTGAAGATCTCACCGCGCAGGCGACGGAGCGACTCCATGACCTCCGGTGCCTCGGCGGAGTGGTTCCCCGACTCCCGAAGGGCGTCCTGGGCCATCCGGGCCAGGGTCAGGCGTTGTTCACCGTGCCGGGGCTCGGGCCAGGAACGCAGGTCCTCCAAGGCCTGCCGCAGGACGGTCAGGGTGACCCCGCCGGCATCGAAGTCGAGCAGTCGCCGATATCGGCAGAGCCGTTCGTCGACCTGTTCCGCGGAAAGACCGTCGAGCGGCTCCAAGCGCAGCCGCAACACGTCGTGGGCCACCTCCCAGACGACTTCCTCTCCCGCGTCCTTGACCACGAATCTCCCCAGTTCGTGGGAGACGTGCTTCAGGTAGGGGGAGAAGGTCAGCGCCAACCGTGAACCGGTCCCGTTGATCCGCGTCGCCAGGGAACGCAGGAACCGGTGCGCCAACGTCCCCGCAGGAACCTCGACCTCGTACGGGTTGATGAAGGCCGAGGTCGCCCGTGCGTCGTCGGGCAGCTCGAAACCCGTGCACTCACCGAGGTTGACCGGGCCGCCCCTCTCCCGTTCCAGAACCGACACGGGATCCTGATTCTCCCAGAACCCCAGGTGCCGGACCCGCACCGTCTCCAGGATCCCGAACCACTGGGAGGCGGGCAGCAGACGCCACAGGGCGACCATGCGGCGCCAGGTCTGACGAAGGTCCGGGACGTCCTGGAATAGCTCGTCGAACGGGATCGGCCTCTCGGTGAGCAGGACCAACAGGGTGATCAGGTTCGCCGTGTAACAGGCCTCCCTCATGGCGATCGGCAGCCGCTTGGGTTCGTACTCGGCGAAGGAACGGTTGGGGGCGGGGAAGGGGGCCTCGCGGAACAGGTCGATCAACAGCTCCCGCAGGTCGTCCCCGAGGCCGGGATCCTCCCTCACACGCTCTTGGAGCATCTCGTCCAGGAAGGACACCACCTTGTCCCGCCCGGCGAACACCGCGAAGGAGGACAGGGCGTAGAGCTCGCCGTCGTCCAACCGGGACGCACGGTTGCGTCGGCGCGTGGCCCGACTCCGGTCCTCGGCGAGTTCCTCCAGCACCGCCACCACCAGACGGGCCACCAGGTACTCCCCGAAGGTCGCGTGCAGGAACTCGAAGGCGCTGCTGGTGCCCTCCGAGGTCTGGGCACGATCCTCGTGGACGAAGAAGAAGCGGCCCAGCACCTGGTGGGCGGGGGCGATGGTGCCGTGCAGGCCCGTGTCCTCGGGGCGTTCGGCCGCCTCCGGCATCAGGACGGACAGGTCGTGCTCCAACTCCTCGGCGCGCACGCTCTGTAGGCCGCGGGCGAACATCGCCATCGCGACGACCTCCAGGCGGCGCAGCTCGTCCTCCACCGCCTCCTCACGGGCACGTCCACCCAGACGGGCGCGGTGCTTTTCCACCTCGCGCTTGGCGAACATCGTCAACAGGCGTTCGTACAACTCACCGTGGGAGAGAGCGTGGGAGTCCCGGCGTAGCGCGTTGCCGTGCGCGTCGTAGATGAGCAACATCAGCATCAACAGCGGCTGTTCGGCCAGCTCTCGGTAGTGGAGAAGGGACCGCGCCTCCAATGGCAGCAGGCCCTTGCGCTCGAACGCCTCGGCGTTGGCCTGGTTCCACACCCGCAAGAGTTGTTCGATCTGACCTTCGTCGAAGGGTTCCAACCTGATGACCGTGGTCAGTGACGGGAACCGGGTCCGTTCGGCCACCAGGGTGCGGCTGGTGACGATCACGACCACCGGCTGCCCCAGCGCCTCCTGTTGTTGCTGGAACTCCTGGACGCGTTCCAGGTAGTCGGACCGGTCCACCCCGGTGGCTTGGAGCAGTTCGTCGAACCCGTCCAGGATGATCACCGGCAGGGCGCCGTCGGCGTCGTCGGCCAGGTCCCGCCAGGAGACCGAGGCGTGCAGGTCGGCGTTGAGCCCCTCCTCGATCTGGGTGTGCAGGGGCGCGTTCGGGCTGACAGAACGCAACTCCACTCGGATGGGCAGGAAGTCCTCGGGGGGAAGTTGGGCGGCGAGCATCTCGGTGAACTTGGATTTTCCCGCGCCCGGGTGCCCGAGGACCACCACCGGGTACTCGGTGGCGCGCGGATGCGTGATCAACGAGGCCACCAGGGTCTGGAGGTCGTCCTGGACCGGGAACTCCCGCCACCAGCGGTCGAGCGCGGGGGAGCTTGTGCTGTTGATCAGGGTGACGCGCCCGCGCGGGGGGATGTAGGCCTCGCGTAGCGAGGGCAGGGAGAGCCCGGAGGGGACCTCGTCCGACCGGAGCACGGGACGGTTGAGCACCGCCTGGTAGGAGGCGGAGAGCTCCCGTCGACGCCTGGAGACGGGACGGTCCGAACCGATCCGGGTCAGCTGTTCGTGCAGGTCGGCCAGACCGGTGCCGATCTCCCGTCGGTCGCGTTCGCGTTCGGACGTGTGCAGCCACATGGCGAACTCGGGGATGTCGGCCCCCAACCGCAGGATCCCCTCCTTGAACCGGGCCGAGGCGTGGCGGGCCAGGGACCGTTGGAACCTCTCCGTCATCGGGTGGTCCGGGGTGAACCCGTGCCGTTCGGCCACGGCGAGTCCGAACACGAAGGACGTGAAGTCGCCCGTGGCGCCGGTCCGCTCCAGTGGCCAGTCGATCCCCGTGCGGCCCGACCCCGAGTGGGTGAAGGGGAACAGCGGGTGGGCGCCCTGGCTCAGGTGCCGCCCCAACAGCGTGTACTGCTCCTCGGCGGTGATCTCCAGTTCGTCCATCCCGAACGGCAGGCCGACCTCCTCGAAGGCCTCCTCGGCCCCTTCGAAGAACGAGGTGATCACCAGGACCTGGTAGGCGGCCGAGATCTTCTCCGTTCGCGACATCCGGCTTTCGCCCTTGAGCTTGCCTCGGATGCCTTCCAGGGCCTTGCGTCCCTTGCCCACCAGCGCGCCGCGCACACCGAACAGGTCCGGGACACCTAGCAGCCCCAACCCGCCGTCGGCGAGTTGCTCCGCCAGGTCCAGGACCTCGGAGTCGTTCTCACCGAGGGTCCGAAGCGCGTCTTCGTAACCGAGTCTTTTCGCCATAGCCGGGGGTGGCCTTTCCGGGTTCGAGGGGTGGAACGCGGCGGACCCGGCGCCGGAGGAGGCACCGAGTCCGTGGGCTGGTTCGTGTTCGAGGGTGGAATTCGCGTGTGGACTCCCAGGGGGATGGGAGTGCCTAGGGCAGCTGCCAGTTCACCGGTTCGGCGCCCTGTTCGGCCAACAACGCGTTGGTCCTGCTGAACGGCCTGGAACCGAAGAAACCGTTGCGCGCCGACATCGGGCTGGGGTGGGCGGACTCCACGCAGGGGACACCGGGCATCAGCGGTCGCAGGTTGCGGGCGTCGCGTCCCCACAGGATGGACACGAGCGGCCGGTCGCGCTCGGCCAGGGCGCGGATGGCCTGTTCGGTGACGGCCTCCCAGCCCTTGCCCCGGTGCGAACCGGGGTTGCCGGGAGCCACGCTGAGCACACGGTTGAGCAGCAGGACGCCTTGCTCGGTCCAGGGAGTGAGGTCGCCGTTGGAGGGCATCGGCACGCCGATGTCCTCGACCATCTCCTTGTAGATGTTGCGCAGGCTCGCGGGCAGACGCACGTCGGGGGCGACGGAGAAGCTGAGCCCCACGGCGTTGCCCGGGGTCGGATAGGGATCCTGACCCACGATGAGGACGCGTACCTCGTCGAAGGGCTGCTGGAAGGCGCGCAGGACGTGGTCGCCCGCGGGCAGGTAGGTGCGTCCGGCGGCCACCTCCTGACGGAGGAAGTCGCCCATCTCGGCGATCCGCGGTGCGACCGGCTCCAGCGCCTTCGCCCAGCCGCTGTCCATGATCTCGTTCAGGTCCCTGGATGACATGGGCAGAACACTAGCGCCCACCACCGACACCCGCGTCCGATTCCGCCGATCGATGGTGGTTTTCGCACGATCGCCACGGAATCCTTGGGGCGTCGAAGGATCAGGGGGCGTGGGCGCGCCAGAGGGTGAGGTGGGTGCGAACGCCGCGAGTGCTCTCGGCCTCTTCCCCGTGGACACGGACGTGGTCGGCGAGCAGTGCCTCGTACTCGCGCACCGCCTCCGCCGGGCGGCCGTCGTAGCCCAGGTAGGCGGCGCGGTAGTGGCGGGCCCGCAGGGTCACCGGGGCGTCCGCGCCGCGCAACCGGGCCAGGTCCGGGATCAGCGTGCCGAGCAGGTCGACCGCGCGGCCCGGCTCACCGGCCTCACCCACCTCGAACCCCAGGTACAGACGTGCGGTGAGCACCTTGGTCGAGTCGGGTCCACCGACCGCGACCAGGTCGGGCAGGAGCGCTTCCAGGGTGCGGGCGGCCAGGACGTGGTCGCCGGCCCGGCCCGCGTTGGTGGCCAGGTAGTAGCGGGCCGCCAGGGTCTCGGGGTGGCGCGTCCCGTAGACCCGGATCAGGTCGGGCAGGAGCGTCTCGAACCCGGCGACCGCCTCGCCGTGGTCGCCGCCCTTCCCGGTGGCGTACGCCTCCCGACGACGGGCGCGCAGCGTGTCCGGGTGGTCGGCCCCGTACACCGCGCGCAGTAGCGGGATCAGGGTGCGCAGCTCCTCGGCTGCGGTGTCGAAGTCGCCCTCGTCGACACGGTCCCTGGCGGCCTCCACCAGCGCGGTGAGCCGGATCGGGTGCGCGTCGCCGCTGATGTCGGGCCGTTGCCCCGGCTGCTCGCGGGGCGGGGCGGGCACCGGCTTGGTCACCGGGATCGGAGCGGACCGGTACGGCAGGTACGGGGCCAGACGGTCACGCACCTCCTCGGCCCCGGCCGGGCGTTGTCCGGGCTCCTTGGCGAGCATCCGCGTCACCAGTTCGGACAGCGCCGGCGGGATCTGCGGGCGCAGCGCGCGGGGCCGCCGGGGCTCCTGGTTCAGGTGCATGCGCAGCACCGTGAGCGGGCGATCACTGTGGAACGGGGGCTCACCGGTCAGCATTTGGTAGAGGATGGCGCCCAGCGAATACAGGTCCCCGGCCCGGTCCACGCGGTCCCCGCGCACCTGTTCGGGGGGCATGTACAGCGGGGTGCCGATCACCTGTCCCGTCCGGGTGATGCGGTCGTTCTGGGTCGCCGCGACCACCGCCGCGATACCGAAGTCCAGTACCTTCAGCCCGGGTCCGTCGGGGCCGTCCTCGATCACCATGAGGTTGCCCGGCTTGACGTCCCGGTGGACGATCCCGGCGGCGTGCGCCGCGCTCAACCCCGCCGCGGCCTGTGACACCAGCGACGCCGTCAGGTCGATCGGCAACGGGCCGGCGCCCTTGATCACCTCTGACAACGGACGTCCCGGAACCAGCTCCATCACCGTGAACACCACGCCCCCGGCGTCGTGACCGAAGTCGTGCAGGATCACCACGTTGGGGTGCCCCGCCAGGCGTGCGGTCAGTCGTGCCTCGCGGCGGAACCGGGCCGCGACCTCGTCGGAGTCCGCGCGTCCGGGCTGGATCAGCTTCACCGCGACCGGTCGATCCAGCAACTCGTCCACGGCCTGCCAGACCTGGCCCATCCCGCCCGCGCCCAGCTTGGACAGAAGGCGGTATCGGCCGCCCAGGACCCTCTCCTGCGGCACGCGTGACCCCCTGCGATCGGACTGAAAAACCTCGCCCCTGACCGATGGCGGTCACGATGGCCTCCGGGGCGTAAGCGTACAACCGCTCCCGATCCGGTGTTCGAAGTGCCCACGAGTGCCTGATCCCGACCTCCACGTCGAACCGACGACGAACGCCCCCGCGCGCCGAGCCCGCGAGGGCGTTCCGTTCCGTCGGGGTCGCTACTCCGCGCGCCAGCCGCCCTGGCGGTCCTCCAGGTTCAGCGCGGTGGTCACCAACGGCACGTGGCTGAAGGCCTGTGGGAAGTTGCCCACCTGTCGGCCCGCGCGCGGGTCCCACTCCTCGGCCAGCAGACCCACGTCGTTGCGCAGGGACAGCAACCGCTCGAACAACTGCCTGGCCTCCTCCTGGCGGCCGATGGACAGCAGCGCGTTGGCCATCCAGAAGCTGCACGCCAGGAAGGCGCCCTCGTCACCGGGCAGTTGGTCGGCGGAGTCCTCCAGGTCGGTGCGGTAACGCAGCACGAACCCGTCCACCATCAGGTCCTTGCGGACCGCGTCGATGGTGCCGATGACCCGGGGGTCGTCGTAGGGCAGGAACCCGACCTCGGGTATGAGCAGCAGGGCGGCGTCCAACTCCTTGCTGCCGTAGTACTGGGTGAAGGTGTTGCGCTGCGGGTCGAAGCCGTATTCGCACACCTCGGCGTGGATGGTGTCGCGCAGCGCCGTCCACCGTTCGATGGGCCCCTCCTTGCCGAACTCCTCGATGCTGCGCACGGCGCGGTCGGCCGCCACCCACGCCATCACCTTGGAGTGCACGAAGTGCTGCCGTGGTCCGCGCACCTCCCACAGGCCCTCGTCGGGTTCGTCCCAGCACCACTCCAGGTAGTTGACCAGGGACCTTTGCAACCCCCACAGGTGGTCGCCGCCACGGATCCCGGATCGTCTGGCCAGGTGCAGGACGTCCATGACCTCGCCGTACACGTCGAGCTGGTACTGGCCCACGGCGGCGTTACCGATCCGTACCGGACTGGAATCCTCATAGCCCGACAGCCAGTCGGCCTCCCACTCGGTGAGCCGGCGTTCGCCCCGGATGCCGTACATGATCTGCATCAGCTGGGGTTCGCCCGCGACCGCGCGGACCAGCCACTCGCGCCAGGCCTGCGCCTCGTCCTTGTACCCGGAACGGATGAGTGCTTCCAACGTGATGGTGGCGTCGCGCAGCCAGCAGTACCGGTAGTCCCAGTTGCGGACACCGCCGATGTCCTCGGGCAGGGAGGTGGTGGGCGCGGCGACGATGCCGCCCGTGGGCTGATAGGTGAGCGCCTTGAGCACGATGAGGGAGCGCACCACCGCCTCCCGGTAGGGGCCCTCGTACCTGCACTGGCTGACCCACTGTTCCCAGAAGCGCTCGGTGCGCGAGAGCGCCTTCTCGGCGTCCAGGTGGTCGGACTCCTCGATCTGGGAGGGGTGCCAGGTCATCACGAAGGGGATCCGCTGGCCCTCATTGACGGTGAAGGTGGCGTCGTGGGTGAAGTTGTGCCCCTTGAGGTGGACGGGGCTGCTGAGCCAGACGGCGTCGGGTCCGGCGATGGCGACCAGTTCGGCGCCGGTCCGGTGCACCCAGGGGACGACGTGCCCGTAGTCGAAGCGGATGCGCATCGCCGTGCTCATCTCCACGGTGCCGCGCACGCCCTCCACGATCCGCACGATGTGCGGGGCGCCGCCGCGCGGTGGCATGAAGTCGATGATCCGTACCGTGCCGGTGTCGGTGTCCCATTCCTGTTCGAGGATGAGGGTGCCACCCCGGTAGCGGCGCCGGTCGGCGTGGGCGGTGCCGCCGGTGGGTCGTAGGCTCCACAGGCCGTTCTGTTCGTCGCCCAGCAGGGCGGCGAAGCAGGCGGAGGAATCGAAGTCGGGCAGACAAGCCCAGTCGATGGAACCGTCGCGACCGACCAACACGGCTGTCTGCATGTCGCCGATCACTGCGTAGTCTTCAATCCGGCCGGGCACGCGGCACACCCCCATCACGTCGTCACGAGTACGCGGTAGGCGCTGATGTCCCCGACCGTACGAGGGGCATCGCGCCGTAGCGAACCGCTGCGCGCACGTTCGTGCGCACGCCCCCTCGGGGTTTTGTCGCCCGACCTCTCCACGGGTCGGGGCGCCGTTCGGACCACAGTTCCCCCGGTCGTCCGTCACTGCCGTACCCGGTTATGTGCCCAGGCGAGGGCAGCCGAAAAGAACGGTGGAGGAAAGTACCGATCCCGGCCCTCGCCGTTTACCGCGATCCCCATCTTCCACGCTCCACCGGGCCGTTGTCACCCGTACGTGCACGTGCATATGCCGGTGCGTGGAAGTATGGGGTGAATTGGGGAGTTTTTCCGTAGAGAAGTTATGTCGTGGTGATCATCGACGCGTCTGCTCCGGATTCCCCTCGCCGCGTGAGGTCGGCTCCGGCATTCGCATCATCGGCAGGAACACCTGTGCCAACGGGCCGATGGCCACCATGAACACCACGGTGCCGATCCCCACGGTGCCGCCCAGCAGGAAACCGGCCAGCGCCACGGTCAGCTCGATGAGCGTGCGGGCGAGACGAACGGAGAGCCCGCGCGCGGCCAACCCGGTCATGAGTCCGTCCCGGGGCCCGGGCCCCAGCCCCACCCCGATGTAGCAGCCGGTCGCCACCGCGCACACCAGCACGCCCCCCACCAGTAGCGTCACCCGCCAGAACATGAGGTCGGTGGTGGGCAGCAGCCACAGGGACAGGTCGGTGGAGAGTCCGATCACGACCACGTTGCTCAGCGTGCCGATCCCGGCCTTCTGGCGCAGCGGGATCCACAGCAGCATCAGCAGCGCGCCGATGATCACGCTCCAAGTGCCGATCGTCAGCCCCGTCTGTAGGGACAGGCCTTGGTGCAACACGTCCCAGGGCGTCGCGCCGAGGTCGGAGCGGAGCAGCATGGCGCCGCTGAGACCGAACAGGTACAGGCCCAGGTAGAGCTGGACCAGGCGGCGCAGACGCGGACGCGGCAGCGCGGGAGTGATCAGGACCCTGGACGCCAGGGTGCGGACCGTACTGGACACGGCCTTCCTTTCGAAGTCATCTCAAGCAAGCCATCCTGTCATTGGATGACAATCAACCCGGGGGAGCCACATCGGTATCGTGGACCAAGAAATCCCGGAAATGAAGAGCCAATCAGGACAAGTGGTCTGATCCAGACCCACCGAGGTGGACCCCTTTGGCAAAACCGCGCAGTGATCGTCCCGGAACCGGAGGCGGAACCCGCAGGATCAACGGGCGTCTGCTCGCCCGCCTCATCGGTGAGGCGCCCGTCGAACGCCCCTACTACCTTGCCATCGCCCACGCCATCAGTGGCCTGGTCCTGGACGGTCGTGTGCCCACCCACACCCGCCTACCGGCCGAACGCGACCTGGCCACCGCCCTGGGACTGAGCCGCAACACCGTCACCGCCGCCTACGCCTGGCTGCGCGACAACAGCTACCTCGACAGCAGACAGGGCGCCGGAAGCTGGACGGTCCTGCCCCACTCCGGAACCCACGAACCCTCCACGTTCGCGCCGGCCACCGAGCACATCGACCTCGGGGTGGCCGCCCCACCCGCGGTGGCGGGCCTGCGCGAGGCCTCCTTCCACGCCTCCGAACAGCTCGCCGCGCACGTCGCCGGCATGGGCTACTACCCCTATGGGCTGCCCGAACTACGCCACGCCATCGCCCGCCGCTACGTCGAGCGTGGACTGCCCACCACACCCGAACAGATCTTCGTCACCAACGGCGCCCAACAGGGCATCACCCTGGCCATGGACCTACTGGTCCAGGAGGGGGACCAGGTGTTGTTGGAGTCGCCCACCTACCCGCACGGACCGGACGCCGCGCGCCGCAACGGAGCGCGCATCCGCACCACCGGGGTGACCCCGCAGGGGTGGGACATGGAGTACCTGGTGGACGCCTTCCGCCAGTGGAAGCCGGCCGTGGCGTACACGGTCGCCGACTTCCACAACCCCACCGGCGCGCTCATGGACGACGACGAACGAAGCGTCCTGGTCCGGGAGGCGCGCCGCGCCAACACCCACCTCATCGTCGACGAGTCCGCCGCGGAACTGGCCATCGACTCCGGTGACCTGCCCGCGCCGGTGGCCGCCCACGACATCGACGGGCGGGTGCTGACCGTGGGGTCGGTGGCCAAGCTGTTCTGGGGCGGGCTGCGGGTGGGCTGGGTGCGCGCCACTCCACCGATGGTGACCCGGCTGATGCAGGTGCGCCAACGCTTCGACCTGGCCGGTTCGGTGCACGACCAGCTCACCGCCACCCATCTGCTCGCGGACGTGCTGCGCATCCGCGCCGAGCGCAGTCGGGAGCTGCGCCGCAACCGGGACGCCCTCCTGCGCGCCCTGCGCGAGCGGCTGCCCGACTGGCGGCCGAGTGTGCCGGGGGGAGGACTCGTGCTGTGGGCGACGCTGCCACAGCCGGTGGCGAGCGCGCTGTCCACCACCGCGATCCGACACGGGGTCCACCCTGCGGCCGGGCCGGTCTTCGGCGCGGACGGAACCCTGGAGCGGTACCTGCGCCTGGCCTACACCCGCCCGCCGGAGGTCATGGTCGACGCGGTGGACCGCCTGGCCGCCGCCTACGCCGAGATCCTGGCCCACCCCGCCCAACCGCGTGGTCGCCTGTACGTGTGAGGAACGGCCCTTCAGCGGATCGGATCCGTCAGGGACCGACCTCTTTCCGCGTTCCCACCGTGAACCGCCACGCCCAGTTCCGTCAGCGCCCGCCATCCGATCCGAGAGACCTCGGCCTTCGGTACCGCGGCGAGCGTGATGGCCTTCACCATCCCGATCCCCTTGGCCCGTGCCTCCGTTGCCTCGTCGAGGCCACCGTAGGCCCGATAGGCCTCGGCCACGGCGTCGCGCCGCAGCAGCGACCACAGGAAACCCAGGTCCACGGCGGGGTCGCCGCGCGAGACGCCGGACCAGTCGATGATGCCGCCGAACCGGCCCTCGTCGGAGATCACGTTGAACGGGTGCAGGTCGGCGTGGATCCAGACCCGGGGGGCGTCGTCGGGCACCGCGAGCGCCCGTCCCCACAACTCCGCCACGGCGTTCGGGTCCACCATCGGGCCCCGGCCGGCCCCCACCACGGGCAGGGCCCGCAGGAACCTTCGGAGCACGGGCTCCCGCTCGGCGAGCCGAATGCCCTGTTCGACGTCGAACGGGGCGTCGGCGGGCGCGGGCCGGTGGATCTCGGCCAGGGCCCGACCCAGGTCCGGTGCGGCCGACGCGTCCAAGGGGCGTTGCGCCGCGATCCGGCCGGGAAGCCAGGACGTGATGGCCCAACTCCAGGGGAACTCCGCGCCCGGAACTCCCGTCCGCACGATCCGCTGCGCGGGGAAGGTCCACGCTTGGCTCAGTTCCTTCGCCCACCGAACCTCCGCCGCCAACGAGGCGATGGCCTCCCGGTGGCGCGGCAGTCGGACCGCGAGGTCCTCACCAAGGCGGAACACGGCCATGTCGAAGCCCTCGATCGGGTCGCTGATCTCGCGATCGGCCAGGTCCGGGTGCTGTTCGCGCAGTAGGGCGCGCACGACCTCCCGCGAGGCCGCCACCTCCGAGAGCGGTGGTGTGAGCGATGGGATCGCGCCCGAGGACGGTTCGTCTCGCCGTCCGGACCCCGACGTCGGCGGTGGAATGGTCATGCGCCTCGGCTCCTCGCTGCGGAATCAGGTCGTCAAGCGGTGGGCGAAGCGGATCACCTCGGCCAGGACCTCGTCGCGGTCGGTCTCGTTGAACACCTCGTGCCGGGCGCCGGGGAAGATCCGCGCGGTGAAGTCCTCACCGGCGAGCCTTTCGATCCCCACCCGAGTGTCGGAGACGGGGACCAGCGCGTCCTCGCTGCCGTGCACCCACAGCGTGGGCAGCGAACCCACGGTCCCGGACGCGTTGCCGCGCTCCAGTTCGGTGAGCAGTGCCTCGACCGTGGTGCGTTTGAACGGGCCGTGCCAGACCAGTTCGTCGGCCAGATAGGCCCGTCCCACCTCGGGGTCGCGGGACAGGACGGAGGGATCGATGGGGTCGTCGGGGATCTCCGTGGCGGCGGCGAGCCGTTCGGCCGCGGTCCAACGGCCCAGGACCGGTCCGGACAGCACCAGTGCCTGCGGCGACTCCGGGTACACCTGGGCGTAGCGGGCGGCGATCATGCCGCCCATGGAGTGACCGATCAGTACCAGGGGGATGGTGCGGTAGGCGGTGCGCGCCTGGGTGACGACGCGGTGGACGTCCTCCACCACCCCGGCGTAGTCGTCGATCAGGACGCGCTCACCGGAGGACCGTCCGTGTCCGCGGTGGTCGGCGCCGTAGACCACCGCGCCGGCCGCGCACAGGTCCTCGGCGACCTGGTCGTAGCGGCCCAGGTGTTCGCCGTAGCCGTGCACCAGGACGGCCAACCAGGTGGGTTCACCCTTCGTGGGCGCCCAGGCCCGTGCCGCCAGCTTCGCCGAACCGTCGGGCCCACCCGCCAGGGCCCACTCGCGTGTGCTGATCACCGTGTCCTGCCTCCTCGTCGCCGTGCGGCTCTGGGACGATCGAAACGTCGTCCTCGGTAGAGCATGGGGCATCGGGTACGGCGATGTCATCACCCGCGGTGCCCGCCCGGCCGCCGAGAGGCCACATGAAGCGGTTCTTGGGAAACGTTCGGACAACGATTCGCGTTGCTCCTTGGGGTGAAGATCCACACATAGGCGGAAATCCTGGTGGTCACCGACGAAATGCGGCAAAAGGTGCGATCAGGGCTACTCACCGTGAAAGTGGATCTTCTACGCTGTCGAGTGGGTATCCCTCGGGTGGGTGCAAATTGGCGTACCGCCTACTCGGCAATTCATACTGGAGAGGGTGACCGCCTGTGCTGTCCGACTCCTATGGGCGCGTGGCGACCGACCTGAGGGTCTCGCTCACCGACCGCTGCAACCTCAGATGTACCTACTGCATGCCTGCTGAGGGCCTGGAGTGGCTGCCCAAACCGGAACTGCTCACCGACGACGAACTCCTGCGACTGGTCCGTATCGGGACGACTCGACTGGGCATCGACGAGGTCCGTTTCACCGGTGGCGAGCCCCTACTACGGCGCGGCCTGCCCGGCATCGTCGCCGGCACCACCGAACACGAGCCCCGCCCGCGCACCGCCCTGACCACCAACGGCATCGGGCTCGCCCGAATGGCCCCCGCGCTCGCCGAGGCCGGGCTGGACCGGGTCAACGTATCCCTCGACACCCTCGACCCCGTCGTGTTCGAGAAGCTCGCCCGACGCCGTCGTCTGGACGACGTCCTGGAGGGGATGGCCGCCGCCGCGGAAGCCGGTCTCACCCCCGTCAAGGTCAACACCGTGCTCATGCGCGACATCAACGACCACGAAGCGCCCGCCCTGCTGCGTTTTTGCATCGAACGCGGCTACGAACTGCGCTTCATCGAGCAGATGCCGCTGGACGCCCAACACGGCTGGCGGCGCGACAACATGATCACCGCCGACGAGATCCTCCAGCGGTTGGAGGCCGAGTTCGGCCTCGAAGCCGCCGACGCCGACACCCGGGGCAGCGCCCCGGCCGAGCTGTTCCACGTACGGGGCGCGAACTTCCCCGATGGTCGCACCGCCACCGTCGGCGTCATCGGATCGGTGACCCGCCCCTTCTGCGGGGCCTGTGACCGGGTACGCCTGACCGCCGACGGCCAGATCCGCAACTGTCTATTCGCCCGCGAGGAGTCGGACCTGCGCACGCCCCTGCGCGAGGGCGCCACCGACGACGAGATCGCCCAACGCTGGAAGGCCGCCGTGGCGAGCAAACTGCCCGGCCACGGCATCAACGACCCCAGTTTCCTGCAACCGGCCCGCCCGATGTCCGCGATCGGCGGCTGACGCGCCCGACCCGACCGGCGACCGCGAATATTCGATCGCCTCCGACCTCCCGTTCTGGCTTGATGTCCCGGGGGCGCCGACCGGTGCCCCCGGGACCGACACGAAAGGGGGTGGCCCCATGTCTTACACCGAGGTTCCCGGTGAACGAGTGCCGATCCGTATGTGGGCCGACCCGGACGGGGTCGAGTCCGCCGCCATGGAGCAGCTGCGCAACGTCACCCGCATGCCCTGGACCCACGGCCTGGCCGTCATGCCCGACGTCCACTACGGCAAGGGCGCCACGGTGGGTTCGGTGATCGCGATGCGAGACGCCGTCAGCCCCGCCGCGGTCGGCGTCGACATCGGCTGTGGCATGACCGCGGTGCGCACCGGGCTGAAGGCCGAGCACCTGCCCGACGACCTGAGTGCCCTGCGCTCGGCGCTGGAGGCGACCATCCCGGTCGGTTTCCACGCCCACGACGAGCCCGTCGACCCCGCCCGCGTTCCCGGCCTGCGCAGTTCCGGCTGGGACACCTTCTGGGCCGGCTTCGACGACCTGGCCGAGGCCGTCCACCCCCGCAACGAGCGCGCCCGTCGCCAGATGGGGACCCTGGGCGGCGGCAACCACTTCCTCGAAGTGTGCCTGGACGACGACCGGAACGTGTGGCTGGTCCTGCACTCGGGGTCGCGCAACATCGGCAAGGAACTCGCCGACCACCACATCGGCCGGGCCCAGACGCTGCCGCACAACCAGGACCTGCCCGACCGCGACCTGGCGGTGTTCCTGTCCGGGACCCCGGAGATGGACGCCTACCGGCGCGACCTGTTCTGGGCCCAGGACTACGCGCGCCGCAACCGCGACGTCATGATGGGCCTGGCCTGCCGGGTCCTGGCCGACCAGGTCCCGGGCACCACCTTCGAGCAGTGGATCTCCTGCCACCACAACTACGTGGCCGAAGAGACCTACGACGGGGTGGACGTGCTCGTCACCCGAAAGGGCGCCATCCGCGCCGGTTCGGGCGAATTCGGCATTATTCCGGGCAGTATGGCCACTGGGACCTACATCGTGAAGGGGCTGGGCAACCCGGCCTCGTTCAACTCCGCCTCCCACGGGGCGGGGCGTCGGATGAGCCGCAACAAGGCGCGCAGGACCTTCACCGAGGCCGACCTGGTCGAACAGACCAAGGGCGTGGAGTGCCGCAAGGACCGGGGCGTCGTGGACGAGATCCCCGCCGCCTACAAGGACCTCGAATCGGTGATCGAGGCTCAGACCGACCTCGTCCAGGTGGCGGCCCACCTGCGCCAGGTCGTCTGCGTCAAGGGCTGAGCCGTAGGGCATGCTGGGGGCGTGAGCGAACACCTGGACGCGGTGATCCTGGCCGGGGGAGCGGCGACCCGCATGGGCGGGCTCGACAAACCCGGTCTGACCATCGCCGGACGCACCCTGTTGGAACACGTCGCCGCCACCGTGCGCGCGCACGACCCCGAGGCCGGCGTCACCGTGGTCGGACCCGAACGGCATCGGCCGCGGGCCTCCTACGTTCGCGAGGACCCGCCGGGGGCCGGCCCGGTGCCGGCCCTGCGCGTGGGCCTGCCGAACGTGCGCGCCCCCTGGTGTGTGTTGCTCGCCGCCGACCTGCCCTATCTGCGTCCGGAGCATCTCGCCGCCCTGGCCCACGCCGCCGGACCCGCGAACGGTGCGGTGCTGGTGGACGCCTCGGGGCGCCAACAGTGGCTCACCGGACTGTGGCGCACCGACGTTCTTCGTGAGGCGCTGGCCGCCTACACACGGCGATCGCTCCACGGACTGCTCGGCCCCTTGGAGCCCGCGCACGTTCCGCTGCCCGGAGCCCCTGACGCCTTCGACGTGGACACGCCGGAGGCCCTCAGTCGAGCACGCGCGAACCTGGAGAAGCCCACCGACGCCTGAACCCGACCCTGGCCGCGCGCGATCCACGACCCGGTTCGTGGGGACACCGGCTCCAAGACCCGGGGCGATCAGCCCTCGAACTCGTCCATGGGAACGGTCTCGCGCAGGAAACCGCGCATGCCCAGGAAGTTCGCCAGGTACTCCCGGTGTTCGTCGCAGGCCACCCACACCTTGCGGCGGTCGGGGGTGTGCAGCTTGGGGTTGTTCCACACCAGGGCCCAGTCGGCCGGAGCGCGACAACCCCTTCGGGAGCAGTGCGCGTTCGTCGTGGTCTCACTCAATGCCGAACCCCAGGAGACGAAGCGGATCTGATGGTCAAGCCACGGCCACGGGCGGGTATCCACCGCCCGAGCGTGGACAAAAAGCGACGCCGGGTGGTTACGGGGGCAAACCACCCGGCGTCGCATGCGATGTTCCAACGGGGGCTCGGAACATCGCCGCGCGCTCCGACGGGGGACCGAAGCGCTATATCCCAATGTACACCGCCGCCCCCCGGGGTACGTCAAGAGTCAGTTACGACGTTGTCTCGGGAGAGTCCCGTCGACGTAGAGTCCTAAGTCCCAGGTCAGGACTAATCTGACACTTCGCCCCCACTTGTGTCCCTGTGTTCCCCTGAGGCCATCGCGGCACTCGGGTCAATCCGGACCCACCCGGGGTCAAGGCCCCCGGAAAAGGTCGGCAAAGGTCGAGGATCCCCGGTTTCGGAAGGGGATCCGGGACGAATCGGTCACCTCTCACGGCCACGTGTGACCACGGTGGATCGGGGGGACGCAGGGAACGGGGGCCGCGTCCGCGCCGCCCCCGTAACCGACTACGCAGGGGGTCCACCGATGACCGACCACACCTACCGCGTCACCGAGATCGTCGGCACTTCGCCGGACGGGATCGACCAGGCCATCCGCAACGGCGTCCAACGGGCCTCGACCACGCTGCGCGGGCTCGACTGGTTCGAGGTCACCCAGGTCCGCGGACACATCGAGGACGGCCAGGTCGCCCACTTCCAGGTGGGTCTCAAGCTCGGTTTCCGGCTGGAGGACTGAACCGGCCCGGCCCGAGCCGACGAGAGGGGCCCGCGACCACCGCTGGAGATCCGCCCAAGATCGGTCCGGGCCCTTCCCCGTGTCCTCCTCGACCCCTCTTCGTGAGGATCAGGCCTCGTCGGGGTCCGGTCCGCGCAGCACGTCCACGTGCACGTGGTCCAGGTGGCGCAGGATCTCGTTGTCGGGGTCGGCCTCGTAGTGGCGCCACCCCAGCGACGGGTAGCGGGTGCTCCAGATCTTGTCGTCGAAGATGATCACGTCGACCTGGAAGTCGGGGGCGTGCGCGATGAGCCAGTGCGCCATCAGCCACCCCTGTCGGCGGTTGTCCTCGGTGACCGGCCGGTAGAAGATGTCGAGCGCGCGGCCCTCGTAGTGCGCCGACCCCTCGCCGTGGCCGGAGTCGTAGCCACCGGCCACGTAACCGCCGATGCTGGTGTCGGAGAAGTGCTCCTCAACGCCCGCCTTGAGGGTCTCGGTGCGCGGGGTCATGCCGGAGGGCCTCTCCTCCTCGAACTCGACCTCTTCGCCACCGTAACGGCAGGTCAGTGAGGGTCCGGCGTCATCTTCCGGGCCCTCGACGAGCACCCGCATCACCTCGTCCGGGATGTCCTCCACGTCGGGCCGTTCGACCGGGGCGTCCTCGCCCTGGGCGATGACCGCCGCCGCCGTGGTGGCCCGTTGCGCCTGGTCGCGGTCGAGCCGGACCTGGTCGTCGCCGACCCAGACCGAACAGTCCGGTCCCCACGGCGTCGAGACGGGGAAGACCTTCTCCTGGTTGTGCACCACCCACCGGGCGCCAAGGACCGCGACCACGGCGAGCGCGGCCAGGATCGCCGTCGACAGGATCACCCCGTGCCAGCGGCGTCCGGGTGCGGCGGCTCTGTGCGTCATGGACTCTGCCCCTCCACGCCGAGGGCGGGCGACCGGTCGGTCACCTTCTCGTCCCTGGCGCACGTGTCTGGTGGCCTCGAAGAAGAGGCACTTCGTCTATTGGACACAGTGGACATTCGAGTCATTCCCGACTGTGGCCGGAATCAAAGTCAGCGGCCCGGGCGAAACCGCCCACGACAACGGCACCGACCGATCACAGCACCGACCACAGGACGAAGGCCCCGCCCAGGACGAGGGTGAGGGCCCAGATCCGGTCCATGGTCACCCCCTTCCATCGCAGGGCGTGCACCCCCAGGAAGTCGTAGGCGATGAGCGCCGCCACCCCCGCGGCCGCGAACATGGCCAGGGTGTGCACCCCGGTCGCCGCCAACCCGAGCAGCGTGGCGTCCCACAGGCTCCAGGAACCCTCGACCATCTCCGCCGCGCCGGCCGTCCCGGTCTCGGCCGTGGCCGATCCCGGATCCACCGGTCCGCCTCCCTCGGCCGCCGACAGCGCACCGTGTCCGCCATGGTCGCCGTGGCCACCACCGTCCACGTGGGTGTGGGAGAGTCCGCCCGCCAACACCGGCATCAGCATCAGACCCGCGCCGTGCGCCGAGGCCATCAGGAACGACCAGGCGGTCAGCTGCCACAGCGGAAGCCGCACCTCACGCCAGTGGAAGTGCCGCCGGGACAGCAACATCACCAACCCCACGAGCACGATCACCGCGCCGCCCAGCACCGGGAACAGCACCGAGGCCGTCACCGAACCGGTCACCGTGATCGCCACCGCGGCCACCGCCACACTGCCGGCGTGGCCCACCGCGATCGCCGGCAACGCGCGTAGCACCTGGGCGCGCCCGCCCTCCTGGAGGCCACGACCGACCGCGAGCAACCAACCCATGCCGGGGTGCAGTCCGTGGAAGGCGCCGAGGGCTACGAGGGTCCAAAGCTGCGCTGCGGTCACGGCGTCAGCGTCACACACGGTCGAGGTGGTGGCAACGCTCGGTGCGGTGAACGGCCGGGACCGGTCACCGCACCGAAGGGGGTTTGGGGCCTCGGATCAGGGGCACAGCGCGTCGAGGTCGCCGGCCTCCGCGCCGACCTGTCGGCCCGGGTCGGCCGGAGACTCCTCGTCCAGACCGGTGTAGTCCTGCCACTCGGTCCGCTCGTCCTCGGACTCCTGCCCCGACCGCTCCTCGGAGGACTCCTCGTCCTCCTCACCGGTGGCCCCCTCGGAGGACTCGTCCGGCAGCTCGTCGCCCTCGGTGCTGCCGTCGATGGCCTCCTGGACCAGCCGCTGGATCTCCTCCCAGTCCGGGGCGGCGGTGTTGACCTGGGGCGGGGAGAGCTGGAAGGCGCTCATGGAACCCTCGTCGGTGACCAGGTCGGCCAGCTCGATGAAGGCCGGCACCTTGGACTGGGGGATGTCGGTGGTCAGGGTCCGCTTGGTGGCCCCGGCCAGGCGCCGGTAGCTGGTGAGGACCGTGGTGGGCTCCACCTGCTCGGCGACGTACTTGATCAGACAACCCTGGCGGCCCATCCGCCCGTAGTCGTCGCTGTTGACCCGGGACCGGCCGTACCAAAGGGCGTCGTGTCCGTTCAGCCGCTGGAGACCCGGCTCCAGAACACCGCCGTGTACGCCATAGGGGATGGGCTCGTCGATGCGCACCTGGACGCCGCCCACGGCGTCGATCAGGTCCCGAAAGCCCATCATGTCGACCATGGCGTAGTAGTCCACCTCCAGGTCCAGGTTGTAGGCGATCACCTTCTTGAGGGTGTCCGCGGCCGGGTCCGGGGCGATGGGGTTCATCGCGAGCTCGTCGGGTTCCTCGGCGATCGTCTGGTAGACGTCGTTGAGCAGCAGGTCGAACCCATAGGGCTCCGGGTAGCGCTCGGCCAAGGCGCTGTCCTCGGGGAAGTGGACGTCCTCCAGGTTGCGCGGCATGCCCACGAGCATGGTGTCACCGGTGTCGGTGTCCACGCTCGCCACCATCATCGTGTCGGTGCGCGTACCGTAGCGGTTGTCGCCCGAGTCCGAGCCGATCAGCAGCACGTTGATCCGCTCGGCCCCGTACCAGGGGTCGGCCGCGTCGTGCGGGGGCAGGTCCTCGCGTTCGGGCGCGCCGAACACCGACCCCAACGTCTCGTAGGCGGTGTATCCGGCGTGCAGCGCCCACGCGGAGGGCGCGGCCACGGCAAGGCACAGCACCAGCACGGTCATGGCGCCGATCATCCGCCGGCTGCGCCCCTTGCCCTCGGGACGGGTGATCACCCAGGAATGGACGATCACGCTCATCCACACCACCGCGACGACGAACACCACGCCCATCGCGCCCAACAACCAGATGTCCTGTACGGCCATTCCGGCCAGCACCGTCATGGTGCCGGACTCGTGCGCGCCCAATCGGTAGGCCCACAGTCCCAGGGCGATGACCCCCAGGAGGTAGAGGCCCAGGATCAAGGAGCCCGCCTTGCGTCGCCCCATGCGCAAATGAGCCGCTCCGGGGAAGGGAACCGACACGGCGGTCCACAGCAGCGCCCCACCCGTGCTCGGGCGTCCGCTCTGGTGCTCGGGCGCCTCATCCCGCCGCTCGTCCTCCGCTGCCACCGGCATTCCTCTCACACCAAGGGGCGGTCGGGTCCGCCCCGTACTGGTTCCTGTGCCCACACCACGATTCCGGGTGGCGCTCACCTTCGGTTGTGCCTCTCATGGGTTTTACGCCCGTGAACGTCCCCACGGTTCCGACCGCTCACGCCGAGATCACCGTGCCGGGATCCCATGGTCCCCCTGCGTTCTCCGGGGCCTCACCCGAGCCCGCCCGTTCAGTGTGGCGCTTTGCGGAGGTTGTATGCACTGCGTACCCGTCTCGAGGGATGTTCTATACAAGTCTGTTATGTGGTCGAGAGGTACCCGATGGGGTTTTGGCTACCCGTCTCGGGCCGGTCAAAGGGGTGAATGAGCCGATTTCTTTGGCGATCTGTAGTACGAGAGGCTCCACAACTGCGATGATCTGGCCGGAGGAGGGGGCGTCGTTCGGGGGAATGGACGACGACATGGGAACGAAAGGCAGGCATCGTGCTCGATGCGGTTGACGCGGCGCTCATGCGCGCGTTGCAGGGGGACGGCAGAGCGACCTTCCAGGCACTGGCCGACGGTGTCGGTCTGTCACGGACCGCGGTGCGCGCTCGCGTGCGGCAACTCGTTCAATCAGGGGCGATCCGGATCGTGGGCGTGCTGCACGCCGGCGTGGTGGGCATGGAGGTCTTGGGCCACGTGTCCTTCCGGATCGGTGGACCGGTCGAACCGGCCCTGGAGGCTCTGGAGGAGCGGGAGGCGGTGACCTTCGCGGCCCAGACCGCGGGGCGCTTCCCCGCGGTGGCACAGGTGCGCGTGGCCGATGACGCCGCGCTCACCAAGGAGATGGCCCACCTGCGTTCGCTGCCGGGTGTGGAGGGCGCGGAGGTCTTCCGGGCCAACGCGGTGTACAAGGACGCCCACAGCAGCGTGAGGGAGCTCCACGACATCGAACTGGACGCGCTGGATTGGCGCCTGGTCCGCAGACTCCTCAAGGACGGCAGGGCTTCGTACGCGGACCTGGCGCGTCAGGTGGGACTGTCCCAGGCGGCGGCCCGCTCCCGGGTGGTGCGTCTGCTCGACTCCGGGGTGGTGCACGTGACCGCCCTGGTCGACCCCACGGCGGCGGGCTCCAACGAACAGCTCGGCTTCGGTCTGCACTGTCGGGGCGACGCCGACGCGCTGGGCAGCGCCCTGGCCAACATGGCCCGAGTCTCCTTCCTCGCCAGCGGGTTCGGGCGCTACGACGTGGTCGGCAGACTCACCGCACCCGATCGTTTCCGCCTGGTGGAGGCACTGGAGACCATCCGCTCCACCATGGGTGTCGGTCACGTGGAGACCTGGGAGCACCTACGGGTGCACAAGGAACGTCGCGGCGGTGAACGTCCGGCGGCCTGGAACCAGAGCTGAGACGCCCGCACCCGACCCTTCCGGCACCGATACCGGTTGGCCACCGTGTTCGACCATGGCCCAGGATGGAGCCATGGTGACAGGTGCTCCGGCGGTGCCGGAGGGAACAGGGACACTGCGACTGCGTTCACACACGTACGAGGGGAACCGGTACGCGGTGATGGGGGTGATCAACCGGACCCCCGACTCCTTCTACGACCGGGGCGCGACCTACGCCCTGGAGGCCGCGTTGGCCTCCGCCGACCACGCCGTGGCGGCGGGGGTGGACGTCATCGACGTGGGCGGGGTCAAGGCCGGTTACGGCGCCGTGGTGGACGAGGACGAGGAGATCCGCCGCACGGTCCCGTTCGTAGGGGAGTTGCGCGAGCGCCACCCCGACGTGGTGATCTCCGTGGACACCTGGCGCGCGCGGGTGGGGCGCGCGTGCGCGGAGGCCGGCGCGGACATGATCAACGACACCTGGGCCGGGGCCGACCCCGACCTGGCGCGGGTGGCCGCCGAGTACGGCACCGGACTGGTGTGCAGTCACAGCGGCGGCCTGGCCCCGCGCACCGACCCGCATCGGGTCCACTACGACGACGTCGTCGCCGACGTGGTCTCCGGGGTGTGCGCCCTGGCCGAACGCGCGGTCTCCCTGGGGGTGCGGCCCGACGGGGTGATGATCGACCCCACGCACGACTTCGGCAAGAACACCTATCAGTCGTTGGAGCTGACCCGACGGTTGGGCGAACTCGCCGCGACCGGCTGGCCGGTCCTGGTGGCGGTCTCCAACAAGGACTTCGTGGGGGAGACCCTGGGGGTCGGTCTGACCGATCGAGGAGAGGGCACGCTCGCCACGTTGGCGGTCTCGGCTCGGGAGGGCGCGCGGGTGTTCCGGGTGCACGACGTGGCGGCGGCGCGGGCGGCACTGGACGCGGTGGCCGCCGTCGGCGCGACGGGTGGTGCGGCCGTGTGAGAACGGGTGTCGTTCGGGCCATCCGTGTAACCACCGGTAACATTTTACGTCTTTCCCGCCTGTATGGCTTGCGTCACGCTTAAGTTACCCGTGAGTATGGAGGAGGTCGGTTCGAGCCGGCCGCACCGGGCGCGGGTGTAATGGAGGCTGACATGGCGCTTGCGAAGACGTTGACGGCTGTGGGAACGGTGGCACTGGCCCGAAGCGGGGGCCGACCGTTCGGTACCCACCTCTTCTCCGTCTGGCCGGGAGCCGCGTTCGCCGCGACCGCCTTCCCGGTCCGCTGCTCTCCGGGGGACAACCTCGCGCTGCACGTGGCCGTCGCCCAGGCCCCACCCGGTTCCGCGCTCATCGTGGACGTCTCCGGCGAATCCGAGTACGGCTACGTGGACGAGATCCTCGCCGTGGCCGCCCGTACCAAGGGCATCGTCGGGATCGTCCTGGAGGGATGCGTGCGCGACGTCGCCGCCATCGCCCACTGCGAACTCCCCGTCTTCGGCACGGGGGTCTCGGTCCGCGAGGCCGGGCACGACGCCGGTGGTTCGGTGGGCCACCAGATCACCATGGAGGCGGCCGGCCCCGTCCCACTGTCGATCCGCCGCGGCGACTGGATCGTCGCCGACGACGACGGAGTGGTCTGTCTCCCGCGCGGCCAGGTCAGCGCCATCATCGCCGACACCATGAGCAGCATCTCCCGCGAACGCGAGATCATCGACGCCGTGAGCGAGGGGGCGAGCACCTTGGACCTGCTGGGCCTGGACCCCTCGCGGGTCACGGGCTGGGAGGAGGCCCCCGATCTTCCCGGCGACCTCACCGCCCGCCGCGGCCGCCCCCGCGCGCTCAACCCGCGCCGGGACGCGCGCGGCGGCGAGCACCCGGCGATGCGGTCGCGCCGCGGCTCCTTCTCGACGGTCACCGACGTCTACGGCGGGGACCACTGAGAAGGGCGTCGAGGACGAAACGAGGGCCTCGGGACGACACGCTCCGTGTTCGGTCCCGGGGCCCTCGTACGCGCGGTGCGGTGCGGTGTCAGTCCTCGGCCAGGGACAGCAACTCGTCGAGGTAACAGGTGGCCTCACGGGCGGCCCGGATCGGGTCCGCGTCGCGAACGGCCTCGGTCAGCTTGCTGTGGTCTATCCCCTCGGTGGCGGAGGAAGGCTGCTCGGCGGCCTCGTCGCTCTGCTCGTAGGCGGTGTGCGCGATGCTCGCGTAGACCACCTGGGCGATGTCGTCGTACAGGTCGATGAGCAGGGTGTTGTGGGTGGCGTTGACCACCGCCCGGTGGAAGGTGAAGTCCGCCTCCACGAACGCGCCCATGTCGCGGCCGCGCCACGCCTCCTCGCGCAGGGCCATGGCCCGATCGATGTCGACCATGTCCTCCTCGGTGTGGCGCATCGCCGCCAGACGCGCCGCCTCCACCTCCAGGGCGCGCCGTACCTCCAGGTTCTCCCGCACACGGGAGCGCTCCAGGCGCCTGCGCAGGGCACCACCGAGCTCGCTGGAGGCGCGCACGAAGGTGCCGGCGCCCTGACGGATCTCCAACAGGCCCGCGTGGGCCAAGGCCCGAACCGCTTCGCGGACGGTGTTGCGACCGACTTCGAGCTGTTCGGACAGTTCCGATTCGGTGGGGATACGGTCGCCCACACCCCATTCACCGGAGTCGATCTGGGCTCTTAGCTGGCTGATGACCTGGTCGACCAGACCGGTCCGGCGTGTAGAGGCGAGGGGCACGCGTAAACCTCCTAGGGGCGGGTCGCCGGATGACAGGGCCAGCGCACAGGTATGGAACGGTTAAGGAGGGAGCCTAGACCAGTCGGGCATGGGAATAGGCCCTCACGGGCAATGCGTTATCCTCATGAAGTACATAGGGTCATCCTACAATTATGTGAGCCGCGTCCCATGAGCGCCACCCCTGCGCGCACAACACCCACCGAAAACACCGCCGCGGCCAGGACCGAAACCGCCTCCGCGCTTCCACGCAAGGCCTTGCTCCTGGTCGCCGTGGCCATCGCACTGGCCGCACTCAACCTCCGTACCGCCATCACCAGCGTCGGACCCGTCCTGGACGAGGTCACGAGTGGTCTGGGCATGAGCGCGGTGGGCGCCGGCCTGCTCACGACCCTGCCCGTACTGTGTTTCGCGCTCCTGGGCGGGCTCACCCCCACCCTCGCCCGCCGACTCGGCTCCCACCACCTGCTCGTGTACGCGCTGAGCGCGCTCACCCTCGGTCTCGTCGCCCGCGCCCTGGCACCCGAACCCTGGTTGTTCCTCGCCCTGAGCGTCGTCGCGCTGACCGGTGGCGCCATCGGCAACGTCATCCTCCCCGCCCTGGTCAAGCAGCACTTCCCGCACCGGGTCGGTCTGATGACCACCGTCTACACCACCGGCCTGGCCGTCGGTACCGCCATCGCCGCCGCCGTCACCGTGCCCCTGGAGGAGGCCACCGGTGAGTGGCGTGTGGCCATCGGGGTCTACGCGCTCTTCGGGCTGGTCGCCGTACTGCCCTGGCTGTTGGTCCTGCGCCACGAACCCGCCACGGGCGGGAGCGGCCGCGCGATCGGACCGCGTCGGGTCCTGTCCACCGGCCTGGGCCGGCAAGGAGTGGTGTACTTTGGTACCCAGTCCTCCATCGCCTACATCATGTTCGGCTGGTTCGCCCAGATGCTGCGCGACCAGGGCATGGACGCCCAGTCCGCCGGGGTGATGCTGGCCTACCTGACCGCCCTGGGCATTCCCATGTCCCTGGTGATGCCCACCCTCATCGTGCGCGTGCGCGACCAACGCCCCTTCGTGGTGCTGTTCGTCGTCGCCTACCTTGTCGGGTTCATCGGCCTGTGGGTCTCGCCGCTGTCGGGCACCTGGGTGTGGACCACCCTCATCGGCGTGGGCATGGGCAGCTTCGTCTTGGCCCTGACCATCTTCGCCGTGCGCACCCGCACCGCCGAGGGGACCGCGGCCATGTCCGCGTCCAGCCAGAGCCTCGGCTACCTGCTGGGTGGCGCCGGGCCCTTCCTCTTCGGGATGCTGCACGAGGTCTCGGGCGGCTGGCACGCGCCGATGATCATGATCATCGGCCTGGTCCTCCTCAACCTCGCCGTGGGTCTGCTGGTGGGGCGTCCCCGCTACCTGGAGGACGTCATCGCCGAACGAGAGGCCCGCACCCGACCGACCGTCTAGAGCCAATCGTGTTCTCGGGCGTAGCGGGCGGCCTGATGCCGTGTCCGGGTCTGCGTCTTCCGCATCGCGCTCGACAGGTAGTTGCGTACCGTGCCCTGGGCCAGGTGCAACCGCCCGGCGATCTCCGCGACGGAATAGCCATCGCCGGTCACCCGCAGCACGTCGACCTCCCGGGCGGTGAGCGGGTTGTCGTCGATGACCGCCCGGGCCGACACGTCCGGGTCGATCCACCGGCGCCCCTCGTGCAGGCTCCGCACGACCGAGGCGATGTGCGCCGGTTCCGCCGACTTGCTGACGAACCCCTGTACACCGAGCTTCAGGGCACGACGCAGTACCCCGGGGCGGGCGTGCCGGGTGAGCATGAGGACCACCTGCTCCGGTAGCTCCCGGCGGATCCGCGCCACCGCGTCCAGACCGTCGACCCCGGGCATCTCCAGGTCGATGACGAGCACGTCGGGCCGGTGCCGCAGGGTCGCCTCCACCGCCGCCCCACCCTCCTCGGCCTCCGCGAGCACGGTGATCTCCTCCTCCATGGGCAGCAACGCCGCCAGCGCCGAACGCAGTAGGGCCTCATCGTCGGCCAGGACCACGGTGGTCATCGAGCATCCCTCCAAGATCGGGCGGTTATGTCCGAAACGGTGTCCGAATCATCGCTGAGAGAGGCGCCAGGGGCGGGAAAGGTCGCCTCGGTCAGGAAGTCCTCGTCGGAGCGCTCCACGACCAACTCCCCACCCAGATCGATCACGCGTGCGCGGAGCGCCGCCAGCCCGCGCAGCTCGGTGACGGGTCCGGTCCGCGCGCCGTCGTTGATGATGGAGATGCCGCGTTCCGTCAACGTGATCCGGACCCGTTCCGCCTGGGCGTGCCGCAGGATGTTGGTGGTCGTCTCCCGCAGCACCTGGCCGAGTATCTCGCCTACTCTCGGATCGACCTCGTTGCGGCGTTCGACGGAGACCCGGATCCCCGCGGCCTCGAAGAGGTTGCCGGCGTTCTCCAGTTCCGCGGACAGGTTGAGTCGCCGCTGGGCGTGGGCGAGTTCCTTGGTCCGGGAGATGGTGTCACCGACCAGCTCGTACACCTCGCCCAGCTCCCGGTCGGCCCGTTCCCGGTCCTGCCGCCCCTGGTCGCGGCCCAGCAGCTTGCGGGCCAGCGCCACCTTCAGCTTCACCACGTGCAGGGTGTGCCCCTGGATGTCGTGCAGGTCGCCGGCGAACCGCACCCTTTCACGGGACACCGCCAGGTCGGCCTCGCGCCGGCGGGACCGTTCCAGCTCGTCCACGAGTCCGGACATCACCTGGACGAGGGACGTCAGGACGCTTCCCGTGATCGCGACGCACGCGGTGGCCACACTGTGGGTGAGCAACTCAAAGGGGGACAGGCCCAGGGTCAAAGGCATGGCGGCGAGCACCACCACACCCAAGCCGATCAAGAGCACGGTCGCCGCACGCCGATGCCGGGGAAGCCGTTGGACGAACAACGTCCCGACGATGGCCGGCCCGAAGGACGCCGACAGGGTCTCGGCCACCAGGATCCCGACCGCCCACACCACGGCGGTCACCACCAGACCCGGAACCAGGACCGTCAACCGCTCGTCCGTCGCCGACCGGTTGACGGTGAACAACGCCGTGGCCAGGCCTATCGCCAGTAGGAGGGCGTGCCACCAGACCTCGGCGTCGGTGATCACCAACAACGCGCCGGTGGCGGACAGCGCCGCCGTCACGACGCTGACGTTGAGCCTGCGCAGATCACGTGGTGTCGCCTCGGTCTGTTCGGACATCGTGGGTGACCTTCCAGGTTGTGTGACCGGGCCCAGTATTCAGCCCGCCCACCGCCGTCACCAGTGACACCACGTCATGCCCCCGCACCGGGGAAAGTCACGGTCGGCTCCTGACACGGTGACACTGCCCGCTGAGCGCCGTGAAGGCTGTAATCGGAGCACGTCGAACACAACGGTCATCGACGTCCGACGTCTCAACGTCCGCTACGGCCACTTCCACCTTTTCGGCTGGGAACCACCCCGCTGAGCACGGCGTCCGCGTACTCACACCACGCAGAACTCGTTGCCCTCGGGGTCCTGGAGCACCACCGCGTAGTACTCCGTCTCCGGGTGGTCCAGGACCCTGAGCACGGTGCCGCCCGCGGCGGTCGACCGTTCGACCACGGCCGTGACCCGCCGGACGCGTTCGGACAAGGGCACCCGACGCCCACCTCCGACCTTCAGATCCGGGTGCACCCGGTTCTTGACCACCTTGGGTTCGGGCACCTGCTGGAACCACACCCGTGGCCCCCGACCGGCCGGGTCGACGATCGACTCCGGGGTCTCCCCGGCGTCCCCGGGCAGCTCCTCCTCCGGTATCCCCATCGCCGCCCAGTGCTCCCGCCAGGTGGCGTGCCCCTTCGGGCGGTGGCTCGGGCACGTAGCCCAGTGCCCGGCACCAGAAGTCCACGAGCCTTCGCGGCTCGGCGCAGTCGATGGTCACCTGCAAGGTCACGTCCATGCACGGGAGCCTGCCACGAACCCATGACATCCCGGCCGGTGGCCCGACCAGTGACGTCACGTCATGGACGCGCCCCCACGGGAGTCATGGGTGAAGGGTGACGTGGAAGCACTGCCCGGGACCGCCCCCGACGGGAGACGGTGACCACATGACCTCCGAACCCTCGACCCGGAGCCCATCACCATGACACTCCGCCGTACCGAGACCATCCCCACTCCCGCCACGTCGACCCCGGTCGCCGAACGCGCCCTGGCCCCGGACCTGGCCCGCGGCGCGATGCTGCTGCTCATCGCCCTGGCCCACGTGCCCTGGTTCCTCTACGACGCCCCCGTGGGCGCGACCATGCTGCACCCCGCCGACGGAGGGATCGCCGACCGGATCGTCCAGGCCCTGACCGTGACCGTCGTGGACGCCCGCACCCACACCATGTTCGGGTTCCTGTTCGCCTACGGGGTCGGACAGATGTACGCGCGACAGACGGCGCGCGGTACGAGCCCTGAGGCGGCCCGACGACTCCTGCGCCGCCGGCACCTGTGGATGATCCTCCTCGGGGCGGTGCACGCCACCTTGCTGTGGCAGGGCGACATCGTCGGCGTCTACGGACTCATCGGGCTGATCATGGTCCCGCTGTTCCTGGGCCGCACCGACCGGACCCTGCGCGTGTGGGTGGTGGTCCTGCTGACCCTGGGCGCCCTGGCCACGACCGTCTCGACCGTCTCCGGGCTGCTCGTGGACTCTTCCGGCCCCATGCCCGCCGACCTGCAACGGCTCAGCATCGCCGAGGCCGACTACGCGACCTCCGCCGCGGTCCGCTTCCCCACCTGGCTGTTCACCCTGCTCTCCGGCCTGTTCACCCTCGCCCTGCCCACGGCCTTCCTCATCGGGCTCCTCGCGGCCCGACACCGCGTTCTGGAGGAGCCCGCCCGGCACCTGTCGCTGCTGCGTCGGACCGCGTTCGTGGGCATCCTGCTCGGCTGGACCACGGGTGTCGCGGCTGCCCTGGGCCATCTCGGACTCATCGACGCCGTCCCCGAAGCCGCCCTGGGCGGCGCGCACTTCTACACCGGGATCTTCGCCGGGGTGGGCTACGCCGCCCTCTTCGGACTCATCGCCCACCGGATCGACACCCGCCGGGATCGAGAGTCGCTTCCGATCCGAGCGATGGTCGCCCTGGGACGCCGCTCGCTCAGCGGTTATCTCGCCCAGTCGCTGGTGTTCGCCCCGTTCCTGGCGGCGTGGGGACTGGGCCTGGGCGTGTACCTGTCGAGCTGGTCGGCGGCGCTGGTGGCCCTCGCCACCTGGCTGCTCACCGTGGTGGCGGCGCAGCGGATGGACCGCGCCGGGACGCGCGGCCCCGCCGAGACCCTGCTGCGTCGACTCACCTACCGACGCGCCCCGCGCTGACGACCGGGGTCGGAACGCATCACATCGGCAGCCAGTCGAAGCGACCGATCAGGTACACGGCGCCCACGAACGCCACGATGTCGATCACCGTGTGCGCCACCACCAGCGGCATCACCCGCCCGTAACGCAGGTAGAACCAGCCGAACACCAGCCCCATCATCAGGTTCCCGAAGAACATGCCCACGCCCTGATACAGGTGGTAGAACGCCCGCAGCACCGAGCTCGCCAGCACCGCCTTCCACGGCGACCAACCCAGTCGGCCGAGCCGGTGCAGCAGGTACCCGACCACGATCACCTCCTCCAGGACCCCGTTCTTCAGGGCCTGCAGGATCAGCACCGGCATCTCCCACCAGTGGCCCTCCAGGGTGCTGGGCACGATGGTGCGGGTCAGCCCCAGCTGCCACGACACCAGATACACGACCAGGCCACCGGCACCGATCGCCGCCGCGAGCAGTACTCCGCTCCAGGTGTCGAACCAGGGGCGGTGCCGGTCGAAGCCCACGGTGCGCGCCGACTCCCCGGTCCGGTGTAGCAGGTAGACCACCAACGCGACCGGGGCCAAGGCGAAGACCACCGCGTACAACTGGAACGACAGGTCCAGCCAGGGTCGGTTCTCCGCGCGCGAGCGGATCAGGTTCGCGGTCTGGTCGGCCATCGACTCCGGTGCGGTGAGCACCCCGAGGAAGGTGATGGTCGCCGAGACCGCGGCGGCGCCCAGGGACAGGGCGAGCACGCACAGGATCTCCCAGCGAAGCAGGGAGCGATCGGGCAGCAGGTTCGGGATCGTGGTCTCGGCCGTTGCGGGGGCGGCCGGAGAAGGGGCGGGTTCGCTCGGGTCCTGGTGGGTTCTGTCGGTCACGAGTCGAATGTACCCGCGTGGCCGATGGTGCCCGTGGGAACGTGCGGGTGGGGGATGGGGCGAGGACGCCGTCCCCGTCCCCGCCCCCGCCCCGAATTCGACACCCGCGATCGCTCCGGCCCCCGGCACCCCGTCCGCACACGGAAAAAGCCGTCGGCCATACGCGTGTGACACGGACCGCGTATGGCCGACGGCTAGGGGGGAGAGGTCGTCCCGCCCCGCCCCAGCCACGAAAGCGGGGTGGGACGACCTCTGAGGAAACGAAGACCGGACTCAGTGAGCCTCTGAGAACTGGTCTTCCTCGGTGGAACCGGTGAGGGCCGTGGTGCTGGCCTCGGGGGAGATGGTCGTGCTGATGGCGTCGAAGTAGCCGGTGCCGACCTCGCGCTGGTGGCGGGTCGCGGTGTAGCCCTGGGCCTCCGCCGCGAACTCGGCCTCCTGAAGCTCGACGTACGACGTCATCCCGTTCTGGGCGTAGCCCTTGGCCAGGTTGAACATCGAGTAGTTGAGCGAGTGGAAGCCCGCCAGGGTGATGAACTGGAACTTGTAGCCCATGTGGCCCAGCTCGCGCTGGAACTTCGCGATGGTCGCGTCGTCCAGGTGACGCTTCCAGTTGAAGGACGGCGAGCAGTTGTAGGCCAGCATCTGGTCCGGGTACTCGGCCTTGATGCGCTCGGCGAAGTCGCGGGCGACCTCCAGGTCCGGGGTCGCGGTCTCCATCCAGAGCAGGTCGGAGTGCGGCGCGTAGGCCAGACCACGGGCGACGCAGGCGTCGACGCCGTTGCGGAAGCGGTAGAAGCCCTCCGCGGTGCGCTCGCCGGTGATGTAGGGCTGGTCGCGCTCGTCGACGTCGCTGGTGATCAAGGTCGCGGCCTGGGCGTCGGTCCGCGCGATGACCAGGGACGGGACGCCGGCGACGTCCGCGGCGAGACGGGCCGCGTTCAGGGTCTTGACGTGCTGGCCGGTCGGGATGAGGACCTTGCCGCCCAGGTGACCGCACTTCTTCTCGGAGGCCAGCTGGTCCTCCCAGTGGACGCCGGAGGCGCCGGCGGCGATCATGCCCTTCATCAGCTCGTAGGCGTTGAGGGTGCCACCGAAGCCGGCTTCGGCGTCGGCGACGATCGGGGCGAGCCACTCGGGGGCGCTGTCGTCACCCTCGGACCAGGTGATCTGGTCGGCGCGCAGGAGCGCGTTGTTGATGCGACGGACCACGGACGGGACCGAGTTGGCCGGGTAGAGGCTCTGGTCGGGGTAGGTGTGGCCGCCGAGGTTGGCGTCGGCCGCGACCTGCCACCCGGAGAGGTAGATGGCCTTCAGTCCCGCGCGGACCTGCTGGACGGCCTGGTTGCCGGTCAGGGCGCCGAGGCTGTTGACGTAGTCCTCGGTGTGGAGCAGGTCCCACAGGCGCTCGGCGCCTCGGCGGGCCAGGGTGTGCTCCTCGGTGACCGAACCGCGCAGCTTGACCACGTCGTCGGCGGAGTAGGTCCGCTCGATGCCCGCCCAACGAGCGTTGGTCTCCCAGTCGCGCTGGAGCGCGGCGCTGGCTTCCTGACGACGAGCGCTGGTGCTCATGTTCGTTCCCGCCTTCGTGTAGTCCCCAAGGTGTTCACACCGGTCGAGGGAGGTCCTTCCAGGGCCAGGGGCTGAGCCCTGGGCGGTAAGTTCCCCGCCGGTAACTATGATTCTTGGTGAAGATCCAAGACTTTTCCACTCGATTTTGGGTGAAGATCGTCGATTCTTTCCGTAAGATGAAGCCATGGCGTACTTTGGTGCTGAAGAAATACCGTCTTTGACAGGTGACCTAGATCTCGTCACCTTTGGTCAGAGGCTCCGTCATCTCCGTCGCGCACGCGGGATGACCCTCTCCGACCTGGGAGAACGCGTGGGGCGTGCTCCCTCTCAGCTCTCGCTGCTGGAGAACGGGAAACGTGAGCCCAAGCTCTCTCTCCTCACGTCCCTGGCCGCGGCCCTCGGGGTGTCCATCGAAGAACTTCTCTCCAAGCAGCCCCCGAGCCGTCGGGCGCAGCTGGAGATCTCCGTCGAGGAGGCCCAGCGTGACTCCCTCTACCAAGGCCTCAACCTCCCGCACCTGAAGGTCGGCAAGAGGGTCCCCAACGACGTCCTAGAACACATCGTCGGTCTCTACGACGAGCTCAAGCGGCGCAACGCCAAGCCGACCGCCACCCCGGAGGAGGCCCGGCGGGCCAACGCCGACCTGCGTCGGCAGATGCGCGAGCGAGGCAACTACTTCGAGAACATCGAGCGCGCCGCCGCCGAGACCCTCGACGCCGTCAACTACACGGCGGGACCCATCTCCCAGGGACAGATCCTCGCGATCGCCACCCACCACGGCTTCTCCCTGAAGTACGTGCAGGACCTGCCGCGCTCGGTGCGTTCCCTCACCGACCACGTCAACCGGCGCATCTACCTCAAGCGCGAGACCAGCCTGGGCATGCACAGCCCGCGCACGATCCTCCTACAGACCCTCGGCCACGTGATCCTCGGGCACGACCAGCCCCGCGACTTCGGCGACTTCCTCCGTCAGCGGGTGGAGGCCAACTACTTCGCCGCGGCCGTGCTCATCCCCGAGTCCACCGCCGTCACCTACCTCCAAGAGGCCAAGCAGGCCCGCGACCTGTCCGTGGAGGACCTGCGCGACGTCTACTCCGTCTCCTACGAGATGGCCGCGCACCGGTTCACCAACCTGGCCCACCGCCACCTGGACCTGGTCTGCCACTTCATCCGCAACGACGAGACCGGCATCATCTACAAGGCCTACGAGAACGACGGGCTCGTCTTCCCCACCGACGACTCGGGCGCCATCGAAGGTCAGCGCATGTGCCGCCAATGGTCGGGGCGGCAGGTCTTCCAGTCACCCGACCGGTACTCGATCTACTACCAGTACACCGACAAGCCCAACGGCACCCATTGGTGCGTGGCGCACGTCGACCCCAGCCGTGAGCGCAACTTCGCCATCACCCTGGGCGTGCCCTACAAGGAGTCGCGCTGGTTCCGCGGGCGCGAGACCACCAACCGCACCAAGTCCAACTGCCCCAGTGGAGAGTGCTGTGTGCGTCCGCCCGCGGAACTGGCCGGCAAGTGGGAGGGGAACGTGTGGCCCTCGGCCCGCGCCCACTCCCACGTGCTGTCCGCACTGCCCGCGGGCACCTTCCCCGGCGTGGACGAACACGACGTCTACACGTTCCTGGAAAAGCACAACGTCGAGTGATCGACCGCCTTCGGCACCCGGATGACGCCAGGGGCCGGCGCCCACGCGCCGGCCCTTCGTCATGTCCGGTGCGGAGTCAGCGCAGATCCTTGAGCGCCGACGGGTTCAGGTCCGCGAGCGATCCGTAGCCGTCCACCGCCATGAGCAGATCCGCCTCGGCCAGCAACGACCGCAGGACGTGGACCACCCCGTCCGCTCCGCCCAACGCCAGCCCGTACACGTACGGGCGACCCACCGCGACCGTCGTCGCGCCCAGGGCCAGGGCCTTGACCACGTCCGAACCCGACCGCACCCCCGAGTCGAAGATGACCGGCAGGTCCGTGGCGGCGGCCACGTCCGGCAGACATTCCAGTGCCGGAATGCCGCCGTTGGCCTGTCTGCCCCCATGGTTGGACACGTAGATGGCGTCCACGCCCCCGTCCGCCGCACGCCGTGCGTCGTCGGGGTGGCAGATCCCCTTGACGATCAGTGGCAGGTCCGTCAACGAACGCAGCCACTCCAGGTCGTCCCAGGTCAGCGGATTACCGAAGATACCGGCCCAGTGCGCGACCACGGCGTCGGGCGCCGCGTCCTCGCCCACACGTTCCCGGAAGACCGGGTCGGAGGTGTAGTTGGCCAGGCAGTGGCCGCGCAGTTGCGGGAAGTTCGAGGTGGACAGGTCGCGCGGGCGCCACCCGGTGATCCAGGTGTCCATGGTGACCACGATGCCCTGGAAGCCGGCCCGCTCCGCCCGCCGGACCAGGCTCTGGGCCAGCTCCCGGTCCGTCGGCGTGTAGAGCTGGAAGAATCCGGGGGTGTCCCCGAACCGGGCGGCGACCTCCTCCATCGGGTCCTGCGACAGGGTGGAGGCGATCATCGGAACGCCCGTCCTGGCCGCCGCATCCGCCGTGGCCAGGTCACCGTGCCCGTCCTGCGCGCACAGACCCACCACGCCCACCGGGGCCATCATCACGGGGGAGGGCAACTCGATCCCGCACAGGTTCACCGAGGTGTCCCGATCGGTGGCGCCCACGAACATGCGCGGGTACAGGCCCCAGCGTTCGAAGGCGGTGGCGTTGGCCTCCTGGGTGTGCTCGTCGCCCGCTCCACCCGCGACGTAGGACCAGATCGACGGCGGCAGTGCCTCCCTCGCCCTCCGCTCCAGCTCCGCGGCGGTCATGGGGTACTTCGGCAGGACCCCGGTCAGTCCGTTGAGGTAGATCTCCAGCTGGTAGTCGCCATAACGCGGTGCCATGGGGTGCCTCCGAGGGATGTGGGCGTGACCCGCATCATCCAAGTTGACACATGCGTGTGTCAAGAAGTCCGCCGTGCCCTCAACACCGGTACGAACACCCCGGCCACGTCCTCCAACAGCTCCTCCCGGGTGTGGGAACGGTCGCTCAGCACCCAGTCGATGACCAGTTCGTTGGCCGCGCCGACCAGGGCCAGGGCCTGCTTGCCGAAGGGATGGTCCACCGACGCGCCCATCCGGACCGAGCGCCGGTACTCCTCCGTGAACAGCTCAGCGATCCGATGACGCACCCCTCGCCGGTGTTCCTCCATGGCGGGGCTCACCCCCACGCTCTCCACCGAGACCACCCGGGGCCGACGCGGATCCTCCATGGAGAAGGAGAGATAGGCGTCGACCGCCGCCATCACCCGTGCCTCCAACGGGCCCTCCTCATCCTGCAAGGGCTCCGAACCCTGCAAGTGCTCCGAGATCCGTTGTAGAGCCTCGTGGACCAGGCCGTCGTAGACCGCGCGCAAGGCGGCCTCCCGGTCGGTGAAGTGCTCGTAGAAGTAGCGGTTGGTCAGGCCCGCCTCCCCGCAGATCCGGCCGACCGTGGCCGCGCGGAATCCTTCGGTGCCGAACACCTCCAGACCGGCCTCAAGGAGTTGCCGCCTGCGGGTCTCCTGACGTTCCCGGGGAGGTTTGCCCCGCCAGGAGCGCACGAGTTCGACACGTGGTTCACTCATGCCCCCACGCTAGACCGCCGGAGGTGGAGACGGTGTTCTGTCGGTGGGCTCGTGGAGATCGGTGGGCTTGTGGAGGAGGGCCCGATCGTTCCCCTCGAAGTTCGTCGCCCAGGGACGCCTTGGGGCTTTGGGTTTGGGTTTGGGGGTGGTCGGGTGGGCGTGGGGTGTGTGGGTGGGGCGCCTGGGCCAGGGAACCTGTTGGTGGTCTGGCGGGGTTTCGGTCTGCTGTTGGGGCGCCTGGGGTCTCTGATTCTTTGGGTGGTTGGGCGGGGTGGGGGTGGGCTCTCCCT
>NZ_BCSH01000059.1 GCF_001570765.1 Nocardiopsis listeri NBRC 13360
CCCAAGAATCAGAGACCCCAGGCGCCCCACCAGCAGACCGAAACCCCGCCAGACCACCAACAGGTTCCCTGGCCCCGGCGCCCCACCCACACACCCGATGACGACAAGCGGGGCCAGATAGCCCCGGCCCGCTGCCCCGCCTCCAGCTCCGACCCGCCCCGACTTATCCCTCCAAAAGCTCCTTGACCAGGCCCGATACCTGATCGGCCTCGATGAGGAACCCATCATGCCCGTAAGGCGAATCGATCACTCGCGCCCGACCGGGGATCGGGAGCATTCGGGCGATCTCGTCCTGTTGGGCGAGCGGGTACAGGTGGTCGCTGGTCACGCCCGCGACGATGGTCCGTTCGGGCATGCGGGCGAGCGCGGCAGGGACACCGCCGCGACCTCGACCGACGTCGTGACCGTTCATCGCCTGGGTGAGCAGCACGTAGCTCGCGGCGTCGAAGCGACCGACGAGCTTGCCCGCCTGGTGGTCCAGGTAGGACTCCACGGCGTACCGGCCGCCCTCGGCGGGCTTCTCGTCGCCTTGGGCGTCGCGGCCGAAACGTGTGTCGATCTCCTCCGCACCCCGGTAGGTGACGTGCGCGATACGGCGTGCCACACCGAGTCCGTCCACCGGACCCTGGTCGGTGTCGTGGTAGTCGCCTCCGACCCAATTCGGGTCGGCTTGGATCGCGCGCAGTTGTGGCGAGGCCCAAGCGATCTGCCAGGCGGTGGTGGCCGCAGGGCAGGCCAGGACCAGGGCCCCACGCACCCGGTCGGGGTAGGTGATCGCCCACTCCAGGGCACGCATGCCGCCCATGGACCCGCCGATGACCGCCGCCCAGGTGTCGATGCCCAGTTCGGCGGCCAGGTGCTCTTCGGCCCGGACGGTGTCGCGCAGGGTGATGCGTGGGAAACGGCTCCCCCAGGGTCGCCCGTCGGGGGCGGTCGAGGAGGGGCCGGTGCTTCCCTGACAACCGCCCAGGACGTTGGGGGCGACCACGTAGTAGCGGTCGGTGTCCAGGGCGAGCCCGGGGCCGACCACCCCCTCCCACCAGCCGGGGCTGAGCTGCCCCGGCCCGACGGAACCCGTCACGTGGGCGTCGCCGGTCAGGGCGTGCAGGACCAGGACGGCGTTGGTGCCCGAGGTGTTCGGGCGCCCCCAGGTCTGGTAGGCCAGCCGCACGCCCGGTAGCCGCTCGCCCGACTCCAGTTCCAGGGGTTCTTCGATGTGGACCCAGCGGCGTTCGCCCACCGGATCGTCCTCCCGCCACCCACCGTGGTGGGGACGGGAGGCGAAAGCACCGGATCGCTCGGTCACTGGTGGGCCTTGGCCGCCCGGAAACCGAGTTCGAGGTCGGCTCGCAGGTCGTCGATGTGCTCCAGCCCGACGGAGAGGCGGACCAGTCCGGGGGTGGCCCCGGCGGCGGCCTGCGCCTCAGGAGAGAGCTGACTGTGCGTGGTGCTGGCCGGGTGCACGATGAGGCTGCGCACGTCGCCGATGTTCACCAGCTGGCTGAACAGCTCGGTGCCGTCGACGAAGGCGCGCCCGGCCTCCACTCCCCCACGCAGCTCGAAGGAGAGCACGGCTCCGGCTCCCTTGGGCAGGTACTTCTGCGACTGCTCGTAGAAGGGGCTGGAAGGCAGGCCGGCGTAGTGGACGCGTTCGACCTCGTCGCGGGACTCCAACCATTCGGCGAGCGCCTTGGTGTTGGCGACGTGCCGTTCCATGCGCAGGGAAAGGGTCTCGATGCCCTGCAGGATGAGGAAGGAGTTGAGCGGAGCGATGGCCGCGCCGGTGTCGCGCAGCACCTGGACCCGCAGCTTGGCGGCGAAGGCGCCGGGGCCGAGGGCCTCCCAGTACTTGAGGCCGTGGTAGCTGGGGTCGGGCTCGACGAAACCGGGGAAGCGGTCGCCGTGGGCGCCGAAGTCGAAGGTGCCGGCGTCCACGACCACACCGGCGACGGTGGTGCCGTGGCCACCGAGGAACTTGGTGGCCGAGTGCACGACGATGTCGGCGCCGTGCTCGATGGGCCGCAGCAGGTAGGGCGTGGGAACGGTGTTGTCCACCATCAGTGGGACACCCACCTCGTGGGCGGTGTCGGCGACCGCGCGCACGTCCAGGACGTTACCGCCGGGGTTGGCCAGGCTCTCGGCGAAGTAGAGCTTGGTCTCGGGGCGGGTGACGGCCCGCCACGCCTCGGGGTCGTTCTGGTCCTCGACGAAGGACACCTGCACGCCGAGCTTGGGCAGCGTGTGCTGGAAGAGGTTGTGGGTCCCGCCGTAGAGCAGGGGGCTGGAGACGATGTGGTCGCCGGCGCTGACGAGGTTGAGGATCGCGGCGGTGATCCCCGCCGAGCCGGAGGCGAAGGCGACCGCTCCGACACCGCCCTCCAGTGCGGCCAGCCGCTGCTCCAGAACGTCCTGGGTGGGGTTCATGATCCGGGTGTAGATGTTGCCCGGCTCGGCCAGACTGAACAGGTCCGCACCGTGCTGGGTATCCCGGAAGACGTACGAGGTCGTCTGGTAGATGGGCGTGGCCCGCGCGTTGGTGGCGGGGTCGGGCTCGGCCCCGGAGTGGATCTGCCGGGTCTCGAAGGACCAGGACTGTTCGTTGGTGCTGTCGGTACTCAAGAACGGACTCCTACAAAAACAGACCGGATGGGTAGGGAATCATCGCGAGGCTAGCATCGACACCGGTCAGGTGGCCAGTAGTCACACAAAGTCCGCAGTGTTCTCCTCTTGTGACAGTGATCATTCAGATTCGGTCGGCGCTGACGATCAGATAGGGGATCGCCAGGAACAGGCGTCCCGAGGTGGCGCGCCCACGCTGTTCGGCGATCCACTCCTGCGCCCGTCGCGGGCTCAGCGCGCCGGCCTCCTGGGCACGTGAGGCCAGTCCGGTGAGCATCGGTACGGCCGTTTCGTCGGTGAACACCGCCACGGTGCCCTCCACCTCGATACCGGTGAACCCGGCCGCGCGCAGCAGTTCGGGCTGACGGCGGGGCGCGCTCGGGTCGGGCATGGCACGGGCGTTGGCGTGGACCAGTGTTCGCGTGAGTTCGGCATCATCGGCGGCGATCATGATCGCGTCCCAGTCCTGCCCGATCAGGACCAGGCGACCGCCGGGCGCCAGGACCCGGTGGGCCTCGGCCAGGGCGCGCTCGGGTTCGCGGATGGTGTGGAAGACACGTTCGGCCCGGTATCCGCGTACCGCCCCGTCGGGCAGCAGCAGGCTTTCGGCGTCGGCCATGGCGAACTCGGCTTCGGGGTGTCGCTCCCGTGCGGTCTGGAGCATGACCGGGTCGATGTCGAAGCCGACGGCTCGCGCCCCCTCCGCCCGCATCTCGGCCACGGCCGTCCCTCCACCGCAGCCCACGTCCAGGATGGTGTCGCCCGGTCGGTGGCGGAGGAGTTCACGTACCCGGGCCCTCAGCGCGAGCGCGTCCGGCCGCCGTTCGGCCGAGTCCAGACGCGCGAGGAGCTCGGCGCTGTCGTTTCGAGGTGAGACGTCGGGCGCTGGGGTGTTCATGGGTCCCCATCCTCTCAGGTGGGTCTTGGGGATCACCGACCGGCATCGCCGATCAACTCGCCGACCACCCGTGGCAGGGCACGCTCACGGCGTTCCCGCAGGGCCTTCTCGACGGAACCTTCGAGGCATCCCGTGGGCATGTACGCACCGGTGGTGCCCGCGTCCACGACGAGATGATCGACGTTCTCCATGGTGGCCCCCTTACCGAGGGGTTACCCGAACCACCCCGCCTCGCACGTGTGGGCCATGGGGGTCCTGGGGAGTGTGGAGACAGGGATGGCGGACGGCCTCACCCGGCCTCCGTCACCGCCCGACAAGCACTTGCTCGCATAGGGCGGGCACGCCACCGCCGCGGCCTGTCACCACATGCACGAGGGACGATACGAGCTGATGACGAACGACTTTCCCGACGGCCCGGGTGGAGAACCCGGGTCCTTCGACGAGTTCCTGGCCAGGTTCCTCGGCGCACGCGGACCCGTCCGCCGCGTCGACCTTTCCAAGCTGATGAGCCCCGAGGCCCGGCAGGTCGCCGACGCCGCCGCCCGGCGCGCGATGGAGAACGGCGGAGCCGACGTCGACTCGGTCCACCTGTTGTGGGCGCTGCTGCACTATCCGTCGACCCGCAAACTGGTGGAGCGCGCCGGGGCGGACGCCAAGCCACTGGAGGACGTCATCGAACAGGCGGTCGCCCAGGCCCCGCGCGCGGTGCGCGGGTCGGCCCGGCTGACCCCGTCGGCCAAGCGGGCCCTGCTCGACTCCCTCCAGATCTCCCGGGCCACCCGGAGCCCCGCCATCGTGCCCGAGCACATCCTGTTCGCGTTGGCGGTCAACCCCGACCACCCGGTCGGTCAGCTGCTGCGTGACCAGGGTGTGAACCCCGAGTCACTACAGAAGGCGGCCGGGCCGGCGCCTTCCGCCGAACAACCCGAAGCCGAGCCGTCAAGGACGCCGACGCTGGACGAGTTCGGCACCGACATGACCGCGCTCGCCCGTGAGGGGCGTCTGGACCCCGTGGTCGGCCGCGACGACGAGGTCGAACAGTGCATCGAGGTGCTGGCCCGGCGGCGCAAGAACAACCCGGTGCTCATCGGTGACCCCGGCGTGGGCAAGACCGCGATCGTGGAGGGCATCGCCCAGCGCATCTTCGACGACGACGTCCCCGACGTCCTGCGCGGTCGGCGCCTGGTCCAACTGGACCTGTCCGGGATCGTGGCGGGCACCCGCTACCGGGGCGACTTCGAGGAACGGCTCAACGGCATCGTCGAGGAGATCCGCGCCCACTCCGAGGAACTGCTCATCTTCATCGACGAGATCCACACGATCGTCGGGGCGGGCGCCTCGGAGGGTTCGACCAGTGCCGGGAACATGCTCAAACCCGCGCTGGCACGCGGCGAGCTGCACATCATCGGTGCCACGACGGTGGACGAGTACCGCAAGAACGTGGAGAAGGACGCGGCGCTGGAGCGTCGCTTCCAGCCCATCCTGGTGCCCGAACCGTCGGTGGAGGACACCGTCGACATCCTGCGCGGGTTGCGCGACCGCTACGAGGCGCACCACCAGGTGCGGTTCAGCGACGAGAGCCTGGTGGCGGCCGCCGAACTGTCCGACCGCTACGTCACCGACCGGTTCCTGCCCGACAAGGCGATCGACCTCGTCGACCAGGCCGGTGCGCGGGTCCGGCTGCGGTTGAAGACCTCCAGTACGGGGCTGCGCGAGCTGGAGAACCGGCTCAAGGAGTTGGAGGAGCAGAAGGAGGGCGCGGTCCAGGACGAGGATTACGAGAAGGCGTCCCGGCTGCGCGACGAGATCCACTCCGCCAGGAGCGACATGCACCAGGCGCGCGGAACCGGGTCGGCCGTCCCCGAGGTGGAGCCGGCCGACATCGCCGAGGTGGTCTCGCGCAGTACCGGCATCCCGGTGTCACAGCTGACCCAGGAGGAACGGGAGCGGCTGGTCAACCTGGAGGAGGTGCTGCACGGCCGGGTGATCGGTCAGGACGAGGCGGTCACCGCGGTCTCGGAGGCGATCCGCCGCAACCGGGCCGGGCTCGGCGATCCGGATCGTCCGGTGGGCAGCTTCCTGTTCCTGGGGCCGACCGGTGTGGGCAAGACGGAGCTGGCCCGGGCCTTGGCGGAGGCGCTGTTCGGCTCCGAGGAGGCCATGGTCCGGATCGACATGAGCGAGTTCCAGGAGCGGCACACCGCCAGCCGGCTCACCGGTGCCCCTCCCGGGTTCGTGGGGTACGAGGAGGCCGGTCAGCTCACCGAGGCGGTGCGTCGCCACCCCTACTCGGTCCTGCTGCTGGACGAGGTGGAAAAGGCCCACCCGGACGTGTTCAACCTGTTGCTACAGCTACTGGACGACGGCCGGCTCACCGACGGCCAGGGCCGGACCGTGGACTTCCGCAACACCGTGGTGATCATGACGAGCAACCTGGGATCGGAGGTCATCACCGGTGGCGGGCCGATGGGGTTCACCGACGGCGGGCAGATGGACGCCGACACCGAGCGTCGGGTGATGCGCCGGCTCAAGGAGGAGTTCCGGCCCGAGTTCGTCAACCGGATCGACGAGGTCATCGTCTTCCAGCAGCTGGGTGAGGAGGAGATCGCGCAGATCACCCGCCTGATGCTCAAGCGGACCGAGGAGCGGTTGGCGGCGCAGGAGATGACGATCCGCTTCACCGACGAGGCGGTGCGGTGGCTGGCGGAGAAGGGCTACCAGCCCGAGTTCGGGGCGCGGCCGCTGGCGCGGACCATCCAGCGCAACGTCGGCAACCGGTTGTCGCGGATGGTGCTGGACCAGCAGATCGGAGCGGGTGACCGGATCGTCGTGGACGTGGACCCCGCCGGCGAGTTGACCATCGCCACCGAGCAGTAGGACGTGACGGGCCCCGGGGGACCGATTTGAACTGGTCCCCGGGGCCCGTCGACTACCGGATCAGGCCGCTCGCCGGATCAGGCGGACAGGCCGCTGATGCGGATCCGGTCGCGGATCCACTCCCCCGCCGGCTTGAGCGCGTCGGTGCCGGCGAAGGGGCCGCCCGCGTCGCAGGTGCCGGGCTCGAAGACCGCGCCGGAGCGGGCATCGTCCGAGTAGTTCCAGTTCACCCAGCTGATCTGTTCCCGCTCCATGAGGTCGAGGTAGCGCTGGGCGGAGTCGAAGTCGTCGCCGCCGTCACCGGTGTGCTCCTGGGTGCCGAACTCGGTGACGAACAGTGGCAGCTCCTGGGTGGCCCGCTCGAAGGTGTCGTAGTGTCCGCCCCCGTGCGAGGCGGCGTAGAAGTGGTAGACGTACATGATGTTGTCGGCGTCCACCGGGTCGTTGAGGATCTCGGTGTGGTCCGACCCCTCGGACACGCCCAGCGACGACCACGCGCGGGTTCCGACGAGCACGAGCGCCTCGGGGTCGGCGTCCCGGATCACCGGGATGACCTGCTCGGAGTAGCCCTTGATCGCGTCCCAGGAGACACCGTTGGGCTCGTTGGCGATCTCGTAGAGCAGGTTGTCCTTGTCGGCGTGGGTCGAGGCGATCTCGGCGAAGAAGTCGCGCGCCAGGTCGGTGTTCACGTTCGGGTCGCCGGGGGTGAGCATGTGCCAGTCCACGATGACGTACAGGCCGCGCTCGGTGCCCTCTTCGATGAGTTCGTGCACCCGGTCGGTGAAGCCGCGCGGGTCGGTCTCGTAACCGTCCTCCTGGATGTACATGGACACGCGTAGGACGTCGGCGTTCCAGTCGTCGGAAAGGGCGTCCAGGGAGGCGTCGGTGAGGCAGTGGTCGAACCACTGTAGACCGTGCGAGCTCATCCCGGTGAGTTGGACGGTGTCGCCGTTCTCGTCGCAGAGCTTGATGCCGCAGACCTGGAGCCGTCCGTGCTCGGCGATGGCGTTGGTCTCGGGTGTGGTGGAGGTAGGGGCGGTGGAGGCCGGTGTGGTGGAGGAGACGGGTTCGGCCCCTTCCAGCGCACCATTGCCGAGGGGGGAGGCACCGAGCAGGAGCGCTCCCAGTGCGGCCAGGGACAGGGTGCGGTAGGGGTGCCTGGGGATGGGACGGTGACGCGCCAAGGTTGTCCTCCAGCGGGGAGCGGATCGGACGCGATGGGGGCGACGCGGATCCGGAAGGAAGGTTTCCCATTGAAGCTAGGTAGTGGTGGCGCGGCCGTCAAGGGGGGTGACCGAGGGTATTCGCATCGGCCCCGACGTCCCCGTGGGGCGCACCCGGTCGGGTACGCCCCACGATGAGAGCGGTGGAACCCCGACTCAGGCGGGTTCCGGTTCGGGTTCGGGCCCCGGTGGTTCCGGGACCGGTTGGGGCTCCGGTACCGGGTCCGGGCTCGGTTCCGGCGGGACCGGTTCGGGCGGCATCGGCGCCGGCGGGAACGGGTCCGGTGGCATCGGGTCGGGCTGTCGTAGGGCCCGTCCCGCCAGGTTCACGCTCATCCGACTTCCTCCTCTCCTCCGGCCGTATCGGTGGTTCGTGTCCGGTCCTGCCCGACCGAGGTGAGTTCCGTGTCAGGACCGGCCGTCGGGGCCGCGCCACCCGTCGGGAGCGGGGCCGCCCTCGTCCTCGGTGACCCGGGCTCCGGCCAGGTCGGGGTCCTGGGCGGCGTCCTTGGAGCCGGTGTCACGGCCGGTGTCGCGGGGCCTGCCCTTCTCTCCGCGCGAAGGCTGGTTCAACCGGCGTCCCGCACGATCGTTGAGGACGCCGACGGTATCGACCAGGCGACCGATCCGGGAGTCGGCGGCCTCCGAACCATGACGCTCCATCACTATCTGCGGTGCCCTGGGCAGCAGTCGACCGACCACGCGAAGGGCCCGCTGGGTGAGCCCGGGGGCCACCCCGTGCACCGCCAACCCGATCCGGGTCGCCGGTGTGATGATGAGGAACCCGCGCCCGCTCGCGGCGGCCCGCACGATGCCGCGGGCCGCACGTTCGGCGCTCACGCTGAGCAACGGCAGTCCGGCGGCCAACGCGAACCAGGCGTACTCGCGTTCGGGGTCACCGGAGAAGAGCACGCCCTTGTGCGAACCGGTGCGCATCAGACCCGGCACCACGGTCAGCACCCGCACACCGGTGCCGCCGGTCTCGGCGGCCAACCCCTCCGACAACGCCGCCCACGCGCGTTTGGCCACCGAGTACGACAGCATGTGCGGTACCGACAGGTAGGCGCCGATCGAGGTGACGTTGACGACGGTGCCGCCGGTGCCGCGCATACGTTCGACTGCGGCGCGGGACAGGTGGAACGGGCCCCAGAACATGATGTCCATGGCCTGCGCGAAGTCCTCGTCGGCGATCGTCTCCTGCGGACCCACCCGCATGATGCCGGCACTGTTGACCACCACGTCCAGCCGGCCGAAGCGTTCGACAGCCTCGTCCAACAGCGCGTCGACCGCCTTCGGGTCGCCGATGTCGCAGACCACGCCGTGGGCCGCCACGCCCCGCCCGGTGAGTTCGGCGACGGCACGGTCCAGGTCCTCACGGCCCCGGGCACAGATCACCACCGAAGCGCCGGAGTCACCGAACTCACGGGCCAGCTGCAAACCCAGACCGCGCGAGCCACCGGTGACGAGCGCGACCTTGCCGCGCATGCTTCGGGCGCGGCGACGTTCGGACAGGGCCGAGACCCCCACGCCCAGGGCGGCCCCCGTGGCGCCCCAGGCGAGGAGTTCGGCGTTCTGTCGGATCGGCGACGGCGGCGGTTCTTGGCGGCGGTACCGTTTCCACGCCCATCGGGCACCGGCCAGTGCCAAGGGCCCCTTCCAGCGGCTCATCGGCGCCCCCGTTCCACGTGGCGGTGGTGGCGGGTGTGCGACATGTGTTCCCCTGTTCGGTCGGGTTCGCGGGAGGAGGTTGTGGGTGCTGCGGTACCCGGCGGCATCGGTGGGAAAACCGTGGCCGACGAGAGTTGGACGAACCCGGGAACACGGGAACATCCCCCGACCGGGCCTCAGGGCACCAGGCCGTGGACGGGGGGAAAGTCGTCGCTCCGGTACCCGTGATCGACGTAGGAGACGACCGCCCCGGGAACTGCAAGGACGGCGTGCCGGACGTTCCCCGAACCGAGGTCGGGGTCGAAGAGACGCTCGCCGTCGAACCGGATCCAGCGCGGTGTCCCCGCCCGCTCGGTGTCGGTGTCCTCCAGCGGTATCGCCAACACGGCGCGTTCACCCTCTTCGATCCCCGCCTCTACGACCTCGCTCGACCTCGGCGGGTTGAGGGGCGAGACCAGCGCACCTTCCAACACGGCGGAGGGACCTTCGAAGTAGTGGCCGATGCCCCGCTCGGCCTCGACACTGGAGACGACCTCGCCGTCGGAGTCGGACCTCTTCAGCCGCCAAGGACCCAGCGTCTCCGTCTCCTCTTGGGCGACCACAGCGCCCTCGGTGTCGGCGGCCAGGGTGCCGCGCGCCATCTCGTACGGGTAGTACTCCTGCTCAGGGTGGTCGGGGACGACATCGACCGGCTCTCCGGTGTTCAGGCCGAACAGACTTTCCCCGGCCGCGACCACGGGGTCCCCGTCGCTCCACGACCTGGGCCGAACGATGCCGGCGTCGTCCCACGCCAAACGTCGGGACGGCTCCACTTCCGCACGCCAGAGCTCATCACCGGTCGTGGTGTCCAAGACGACCAAGGTCCGCTTCGCGTCCTCAGGCCGCCCCACTCGGTCGAGGGCCAGCATCAAACCGGTGTCTCCACTCTCCAGATCGCCCTCGTCGAGATGTTCCTCGTCCAGGCAGGTCCGGGAGACCAGTAGACGGTCGCCGTACAGTTGCGTCCGCACGCTTTCCCCAGGCAGGCAAACGCGACCGGTTTCCTGGGTCAGGGGGTACTCCCACTCGGGTTCCGCGGAGTCGAGGTCGTACCCCACCACGGAGCCGCCTCCGTCGTCTTCCTTGACCTCCATCATCCGATCGGCGTTCACGTGCCGCCGGGAGTCAGCGTCCTCGTGTTCGGGCAGCGTCGCCTCCCGGACGATCTCGCCGGTGGCGGTATCCAACACGAGGATGGTGCCTGGTGCCGCGCGGCCCTCCCGGTGCATGAAATAGACGTGCGACTCGTCCCCCCGGACGAACCCGAACCCGAGGATCTCGGAGTAGGAACGCCGGTAGGTCCACAACTCTTGTCCGGTGGCCCCGTCCAACCCGACGAAACCGTCCCCGTATTGAACGACCGGGCCTCGGAGGCCACGCCTCATCTCGTGGACCGACTCTTCGGGTTCCCACGTCCACCCCACCCGGGTGACATCGGTGGGGATCGGGGCGGGTTCGCTCGCTGCGGCGACCCGGTGTTCGACCCCCACCCGGGTGGCGAGGACCGGGGTCAGGGCGATGACCACGATCAGGGCCGACGCACCAGCGGCCAGACCGACGAACAGGGCTTTCCAGCCACCACTGGACGCCGTCACGGGAGCGAAGACCAGCAGCACGAGCCCCGACACGATCGCGGCGACACCGCCCCATACCTGGAACGCCTCAGTCAGGTACAGGCCGCCCCCGGACACGAATCGAGTCGGGAACGTCCACCAGGCCAACCCCATGAGCACCACGGCGGTCACGGAGCGGAGCACGAGACCGGAGGTGTCGGATCCCTTCTCTTCGTCATCTGCCGGGGCAAGGCGTTGGTCGCGTCGGATGTTGATCCGTGCCGCAGGCACTCCCAACGCCAGGGCCAGCAGCACGACCCCTGGGACGGCCAAGTCCTCTGGTACTTCGGAGCCGACCCCGGCCAGGTGAACCACCGCCAAGACCACGCCCCCGGCCATGATCGTCACCCCGGCCCATCCGAGCACACCTGCGAGCCGCCCGCTCACGTCCCCACTCCCTGTCCATTTGTGTCCCGCTTGTCACCGTTCGTGCGCGGGGAACAGCCTACGGTTCGACTCAGCGCAGGACGAACTCGCCCTTCGGGCTACGTAGGACCGCCTCAAGCAACGGATTGGAGCCTTCAGTGAGGTCCAGGTCCACCCCGAGCGCGGACAGGGCCGGGGCGAGCGCGGCCGGCTCGGGGTAGGTCTCTGGTTCCCGTTTGGCCAGGTGCCAGTGCAGGACATCGTCCTCGGGCGTGGCCCGGGACCAGGGCTCGACGTCGCCGGGGTCGTGCCCCACCGCGCGGGCCCGCTCCACGGCGCTGGGCAGGCCCTCGTCGACGCGTACCGCGAAGGTCGCCAGGTGGGGTTGTTCCAGGTCGGCCAGACCGAACACCCGCACCGGACCCGGGTCGGCCCGTTCGGGGTCCGGACCCACGATCTCCAGGTAGTGGGGCGCGCGCTCACCGTTCACCGTGAGGGCGACCAGGGCGTTGGCCGAACCGACCAGGTGCCGGCCGCCCTGGGACGGAGCGACGCCGGTGCGTTCGGCGAAGTCCGGCACCGCCGCCGCCAGGTCCGGGACGGCGTAGACCAGGTGGTCGAGGGTTCCGGGGAAGCTCATCGGGTGTTCCTTCCTGATCAGGTGGGCACGGGCCGACGGCGGGCGCCCAGGCCGAGATCGGACCCGTGTGCCATGCGTAGAACGGTGCGCCGGCACCGCGTTCGTACGTTCCGGCCTCCCCGCGAGGCAGGCCGTTCAGGCCTTGTCGGCGGGAAACCCTCCGGTGGCGACCGGGCCCCATCGTTCGACGGTGACGCGGACCAGGGCCTTGCCCTGCTGTCGCATGGCCTGCCGATACTCGTCCCAGTCCGGGTGTTCGCCCGCGATCACCCGGAAGTACTCGACGAGGGGTTCGACGGCAGCCTCGCCATCGAAAACCTCTGCGGTGCCGTCCACCTGCACCCAGGGGCCCTCGAAGTCGTCGGAGAGCACGACCAGGCTGACACGTGAATCCTTCCGAGCGTTGCGGGCTTTGGCGCGCTCGGGGTAGGTGGAGACCACGATGCGACCTTCGACGTCGACGCCACAGGTCACCGGCGAGGCCTGGGGTGAGCCATCGGCCTTCCTGGTGATGAGCAGCGCCTGGTGTCGGGGACGAACGAAGCCCAGGAGTTCTTCGCGGTCGACCTTGGTGTTGGTGGCGATCTTGCGGGCCATGTTCTCGCTTCCCCGGGTATGCATTCGGTAGCCCCGAAACTACCCGGGTCGCTTCGGCCGAACCCCGTGCCGTTCCGGGGGATCAGCAGGCCTCGAACACGTGGCCGGCTTCGGTCTCCGACACCAGGTCGAGGTCGCGCAGGATCGTCCGCGAGGGCGGAGCGGAGTCGCACACTTCGGAGAAGGAGGTTCCGGCTTCCTCCAGGTCCTCCTGGTATTCGATGGCGAGCACGTTCTCCTCGCCGTACACACGGGTGTAGCCATCACACTCCGACCACGCTCCGCAGGATTCGGTGATGGCGAAGTCGAAGCCGACCTCCTCCTTGCCCCGGTCGGTTTCCTCCACCGTGTTCTTCTGCGCCGCGCCCATGCCCCGCTCATGGGTCAGGGCCACGAGGTCCGTTGCGAGGGCGAGGTTGTCGTCGCTGGTCAGGGCTTCATCGGAACGCAGGTAGGAGTCCAGGTTGTCGAACTCGACGGCGTCGAAGCCCGCTTCGGCGCACCGATCGATGGTGTCAGTGAGCGCCTCCGCGATGCGTTCACGTCGGTCCGAGGTCGAGGTGTCCAGGAGGAACTCGTCCGGCCAACCCGGATCCGCCACCGGTTCCCCGTCCTCATCGCGAAGGAGGAGATCGGGGGTTTCCCGCCAGGCCTCCAGATCACCCGGCTGTGTCTGGAACCCGTTGACGTAGCAGACCGAGTACAGGTCGGACTCGGGGTCGGCGGAGGAGTCACGCACCACGATGTCGACCCCCGATGGAGGTGGGTAGGCCCCGCCCAGTTGGTAGTCGAAGCCACCTTCCCCGGGAAGGCCGCCCGGACTCCCGGAAGCACAGGCCACAAGGGACGCGGCCAGTCCCACGGACATCAACGCGGCGCGCCCGACACGAGCACCCAAGGTGGTCTTCCCTTCGACCCGGTGAGCAGAAGGAGAGGCCGACCCCGAGCGAGGAACCGCCTCCCCTCACCTAGTCAAGCACCCGAAGACACCCACCCACGCACAGGGGCGCGGCCCGCACACCGGAAGAACTCCTGGGGCGGGGCCGTGGTCCCCTCCATCCCCGCGTGCGCGGGGAGCAATCGCTGACCTGCGCCTTTACCCGGCGAACATGCTCGAATCTGCAACTTGTTGAAAGTTGGACACCAGGACCCTTTCTCCGCAAAGGGGACTGATCGAGTCTTCGGGGCTCCTCACGCTGTGGTCAACGGTATCGGAGGAGCCCCGGCTTTGAGGGAGAACCTTGGCGTTACAGCAATCCGGTGGTGAGGTGGTGGGCGAAGGCACCGGCTAAGGCGGCCAAGGTGTAGCCGAACAGGGGCCAGGCGATGCGGCGACGTCGGCGGGGCTTGCGGTGGCTGTGCGGACGCCGAGGACGACGCGGGAGCGGCGGGCGTTCCGGTCGTGGGCGAGGCACCCACGGGCCGACGTCAGGGTCCGGGCGGGGATGCGGGACCAGGGGTTTCGGCGGCCGGCCGGGTGCGGGCGTGGGTTCATGTGGGCGTTGGGGCGCCCAAGCACTCCATTCATCGATGAGGGCCACCCGGCGCTGTTCGCGACGTGGCGGCGCCGAGTGGGTGCGGGAGAATCGGCGACCTCGGGGCGCCTCCAGCACCGCGCGCATCTCGGAGGAAATCGGGTCGGCGCTCACCGATCGGCCTCCGTGGTGGTGAGGGTGAATTCGGCCCATACGAGGGTGCCCAGCCCGGCGCAGAACGGGAAGTCCACCACCGGCCGACTCCCCCAGCGGGTGGCCAGGTGTTCGATGAGCAACAACCCACGGCCGCGTTCGGCCTCCTCCCATTCGGTGGCGTGCGCTGGTGCGGGATGCGCGGGAGGGTGGGAGCTTCTTCGCGGGCACCGTCGTCGATGGTGGACACGCACAGGGTGTGGGCGGTGGGCATGGACAGGATGCGCAAGACCCGGCCGTCGTGTTGGCCGGAGCGGGAGTGGTCGCAGGCGTTTGCGAACATCTCACTGGCGCAGAGAACGATGGCCTCGGACTGGTCCGGGCACAGTCCTTCGAGGCGGTGGAGGTCGGCACGCAGGTCTTCTCGAACCCAAGCGGCTTGAGCCAAGTCACCGGAGTAGACGCGACCAGCCCACCGTCGCCCGGCGAAGGGCGGGGTGGGGGTGTGGAAGGGGGCGCGCGAACGCGGCACAATGGGCATGACGCACAACTCCTTATGGAGAGAGTCCTGTGTTGTCGTTGGGCTCTGGAGGCGCCGCAATCGCCCCCAGAGCCCACTTTCGTGTCAGCCACCCGTAGGAAAGCTGTTCCGGTCATGAGCTGGCGCTCTCCCGGTGGCAAGGTCAGGCTCTGACGCTTCCGGTTCGCCCCATATCCACAGCATTCGGGTTCGTGTTCGGACCTGAGTAGCCCCGAGAGCTGCGTCATCCTCTTCCCCGCTGACACCAGGATGGACCTATCAATTGATAAGATCAAGTAGATCTCCTATATTGATGAGTATGTCTGCTTCGTCGACCGCTAGCATCTCCCCCATGAGCAAGAGGCCTTCACCGACCGTGCGTCGCCGCCGCCTGGCTCGCGAGCTTCGTAGACTCCGAGAAGCTGCGGAGCTGTCGACCACACAGGTCACGCGAGAGCTTGGCTGGGCCGCTGGGCGGATCAACCATCTTGAGAACGGCAGGCACAGGACCGACCCCAGCGCACTCAGAGACCTCATGCGCCTGTACCGAATCGAGGACACCAAAAAGGTCGATGCCGTCCTCGCCTTAGGCCGCCAAGCCCGGGAGAAAGGTTGGTGGCACAGCTACAGCAGTGTCCTCGACGCCGACTATCTGGGATTCGAAGCGGAGGCCTCCACCGTTAGCGTCTACCAGCCGGCCGTCATCCCTGGCCTATTTCAGACCGCCGGGTACGCTGCACTTTCCGCACGAGCGAGTGGTGCGGTCACCGAAGGCGACATAGATCAGGTAATCACAGCACGCCTAGAACGCAAGAAACTTCTTCGAGACGACCTCAATCTCTTGGCCATCGTGGATGAAAGTGCACTCCTGCGGCTGTCTCACTCCCCCGAGGTAGCCAAAGAGCAGATCTCGCACCTCATCGATCTGAGCGAAGGCGTCAACAGAGTCACCCTGCAAGTGCTACCGCTCAGCGCTGGGCTACACGCTTCCATGGGATCCGGCTTTGTCATCCTGGACTACGCCGACGAGTCCGACCCCTCGCTCGTGTACCTGGAAGGGCGCACTGGGGGCACGTTCCTGGAGAAAAAAGAGGAAGTCGATGACTATCGTCAGGTACTCACCTCTTTGATGCGGTCGGCCCTGAGCGAGAACGAATCCCTAAAGGCACTAAAAAACCTTATGAAAGAAGTCTGACGTGGAGTTTCACAAGTCTTCCTACAGCGCCACCGAGAGCCATTGCGTCGAGGTCGCCGACCTGGGCCAGGAAAGAGCCATGCGCGACACCAAGCACCGTGAACTCGGTGCGCTCTTCTTCGGTGCCAGCGAGTGGCGGACCTTCCTCGATACCGCCAAGGCAGACCTTCGTTAAGACACCATTTCCCACATACAGCGCTCAGGCCCCACCCTCTCGTCAGCGGGTGGGGCCTGATGCTTATCGATCCAGCAGAGTCCGCTACTCAGCGGCGTTCAGCAGCACGTCCACCAGACGCTCCGCCGCGTCCGGACGCCCGTGGGCGCGGGCGTTGGTGGCGATCTCCTCGCGCCGGGCGGGGTCCGTCAGCAACGGCTCCACCGCGCCCTGAAGGCTCTCGGGGGTGACCTCACCCAGCAGCGCCACCGCCGCGTTGGTCTCCTGCAAGTGACGGGCGTTGTGGGCCTGCTCGTTACCGGCCGAGGAAGCCAAGGGGATGAACACCGCGGCCTTGCCCAACGCGGTGAGTTCGGCGATGGTCCCGGCACCACTGCGGGAGATCACCACGTCGGCCAGCGCCAGCACGTCGGGCAGCTCGGGGCCGACGAAGTCGGTCAGGTGGTAGCGCTCCGCCAAACCCGGCGGAAGCTGCTGGGCGCTCTCGCGCAGGGTGGCGACGTTGGCCGCTCCGCACTGGTGGACGACGTTCGCCCGGGCGAGCAGCCAGGGCAGGATCGCCCGGACATTGTCGTTGATCTGGGCCGACCCCTGCGCGCCACCGGTGACGTAGACGGTGGGCAATTGGGCGTCGTAGCCCTCGAAGCCCAGGCCCTTGGCACCGAGTTCGGCCCGGCCGGTGAGGACCTCGGGGCGGACGGGGTTGCCGGTGACGACGGCGTCGCCCTGGGAGGAGTCGGGCAGCAACTCCACGGAGGACTCGGCGGACACCGCGATCTGGGCACCGGCGCGGGCCAGGACCTTATTGGCCAGCCCCAGGCGCACGGTCTGCTCGTGCACGACGAGGGGCTTGCGGCACATGCGGGCGGCCAGGCCGACGGGCACGGCGACGTATCCACCGGTGGCCAGCACGACGTCGGGTTCGAAGTCGGACACGAGCTTGCAGGCCTGGGCCACGCCCCGGGGCACGTTGGTCATGTCCTTGATGTTGGCGGGGGAAGCCAGTTTGAGGGGGTTCTTGGACCGGCGGATCTTGCCGGTGGCCACCGCTTCGAACGCGATCCCGTTGGCGGTCGCCACCCTCTTCTCCAGGCTGCCCGCGGCGCCCACCCACAGCACTTCGAGAGAGTTGCCGGTCGTCTCCAGGCGTTTGCGCAGGGCGTTGATCGCGGTCAGCGCGGGGTAGGTGTGTCCGCCCGTGCCGCCGCCGGTGACGATCAGGCGCAGGTCTCGGTGGTCAGGGGTGCTGTTCACGCGGTTCCCATCCGGGTGGGTGATGAGGTGGTAGGGCCATGGTCGGTCGGCCCCTGAGCACGTTAGCCGGATCAGAGGGCCACCGAGGCCTGGTATCGGGGCGAATCCGGCTTGAATCACCCGGGTGCCCGAACTATTGGGACGGGCGTCCGCCGGGTTCGGTTCACGGGTTCGTTGAGGGGAACGGGCGGGCGCTCTGGGCGGTGTGGGGCTCGCTCCCGGGTGAGGGCCGGTTCGAAGTCGACGCGGTCATCGTACAGCCACGGGTGCCCGCCGGACCTGGCGCTCAGTGCGCATACCACCCCAAGGGCCGCGTCCAGGTCAGCGGTGCAGTACCGGGTCCAGGCCGAAGAGCGGGAACAGGGTGGTGTCGAAGAAGAGCGAGCAACGCCCGATCCCCTCCCCCGTCATGGCGAGCACGTGGATGCCGAAGGCCCGGTATACGCCGTCCTCGCCACGCAGGTACATGGCGAAGGCGGGCTGCCCGTTGGCGGCGGTGGGCACCAGGGCGAGGTCGCCGGGCGCCTGGGCCGGGCACTGGGCGTGGATGAGCCGCACGATGTTCTCGGGTCCGCGCACCCAGGTGGCGGACGGTGGCATCTCGAAGGCCGCCTCGGCGGTGAACAGCTCGGTGAGCGCGCCGATGTCGTAGCTCTCGAAGGCGGTGACGTAGCGCTCCAACAACTCGCGCTGGTCGGCCCTGGGCGCGGGAACCCGGTCCTCCTGCGGGAGTTCCTTGGCCAGCTGGGCACGGGCCCGCTGCAACAGGCTGTTGACCGCCGGGACGGAGGTGTCCAGGATCTGGGCGACCTCGGCGGCGCTGAACCGCAGCACCTCGCGCAGGATCAGCACGGCGCGCTGTTTGGCGGGAAGGTATTGCAGGGCGGCGACCAGGGCGAGGCGGACGCTCTCACGATCGGCCACCACGGTTCCCGGGTCGTCGACGCCCACCCCGAGGCGGTCCGGCATCGGTTCCAGCCAGGGGACCTCCGAGCCGTCGGCCAGCTCGGACTCGGGGTTGTCGGTCGGCCCACCCAGGCCGGTGGGCAGGGGTCTGCGCCCACGTTTGTCCAGGGCCGTCAGACACACCGTGGTGGCGATGCGGTGCAGCCAGGTGCGCAGGCTGGAGCGCCCCTCGAAGCGGTCGATCCCCTTCCAGGCGCGTAGACAGGTTTCCTGGACCAGGTCTTCGGCGTCGTGCGCCGAACCGAGCATGCGGTAGCAGTGCGCGTACAGCTCTCGGCGATAGGGGCCGATGAGCCGGGCGAAGTCCTGGTCGATCGTCGTCTGCTCAACCACGATCACCACGCTAGGCCGCCCCTACGACAGAACGGCTCGGGCGTGGTCGTTCCTTTGCCGGAATTTCTTCCGCTGGGCCCATGGATCGGTGGTCGGCGCCCTCCGCCGGGCGCCGACCACCGGTGGTGTGGGGCTCCCCCGCCCTCAGGCCTCCTGTGGCGTGGCCTCCATCGCGGCCAGGTGCTCGGGGCTGAGCTGGACGATCTGTACGTAGTTGCCGTCGGGGTCCTGGGCGGTGGCGAACAGGCTCCCGTCACGATCCTCCAGCGGGGCGACCCACGTGGTGCCCCGCTCCTCCATGCGGGCGGCGACGTCTCGTGCATCGGCGACGTCGAAGTTGAGGATCATTCGGGGCGCGTCGACGGCCTTGGGGCCGATGTCGTCGCGTCGGTCGATCATCATGTGGAAGTCGCCGAACTTGAGCACCCGGTAGTCGTCCATGGTGTCGTTGCGGACCGGGTCGAGCACGGCGGCGTACCAGTCGCGCAGGCGGTCGGGGTCGGTGCTGGCCAGGAGCATGCTGTCGAGGACGGTTTTCTTCACGGGGGTCCTCCCGGTGTCGTTGGTTCGGTCGTTCACCCATACCGACTCGGCGGATGCATTGGACTCATCGCCTCGGCGGGCGCGATCGGGTCAAACGATGCGGACGATTCCGTACGCGCTTCTTGGGTGACGCACCGTGACCGCCGGTGTTACCTTCGCGAGGGCGAGAGGGCAGGTCAGGCCCGGTTCGCCGGTGTCCGGTCGAGGGCACCGAACCTCACGCGAGGGAGATCGCACATGCGCGCAGTGGTGTTCGAGGACTACAAGCAGTTCCCCTCACTCACCGAGGTGCCCAAACCGGAGCCGGGCCCGGGAGAGGTGCTCCTGCGGGTGGCCGGCGCCGGGGCGTGTCACTCCGACATCAGCGTCTACCGGGTGTTCGAGGAAGGGCAGCCGGGCGCCCAGAAGCCGCCGTTCGTCCTGGGGCACGAGAACGCCGGGTGGGTCGAGGCGCTCGGCCCGGGCGTGAGCGAACGGGTCGAGGTGGGCGCCGCGTACCTGGTCTACGGTCCGATCGGCTGTTGGCACTGTCGCCAGTGCGCCCAGGGGGTGGAGACCTACTGTGAGAACGCCGCCTCCCTGCCGTACCTGGCGGTGGGGCTGGGCCGGGACGGCGGCATGGCCGAGTACATGACGGTGCCCGCCCGGCACCTGGTCCCGCTGGGCGACGCCGATCCGGTGGCCGCGGCCCCGTTGGCCGACGCGGGCCTGACCCCCTACCACGCGATCAAGGAGGCGCTGCCGTACCTGGCCGGCGGTGGTCGGTACGCTCTGGCCATCGGGCTGGGCGGCCTCGGCCTGATCGGAGTGCAGATCCTGCGGGCGTTGACCGGCGCCACGGTCATCGCCACCGACGTCAAGGAGGACGCGCGCGCCCGCGCCGAGGCGGAGGGCGCGATCACCGTCGGCGCCGGGGAGGACCAGGTGGAGAAGATCCGCGCGCTCACCGGCGGGCACGGTGTGGACGCGGCCTTCGACTTCGTGGGGGCGGCCCCGACGGTGTCCGCGGCGGCGGCCTCCATGGCACAGGGCGGTCGTTGCACCATCGTGGGCATCGCGGGCGGCACCCACGAGTTCTCGTTCTTCACCAACCCCTACGAGACCCACATGACCAACACCTACTGGGGTTCGGTCGCGGAGCTGTGGGAGGTGGTGGAGATGTACAAGGCCGGGCAGATCCGCCCGGACGTGGAGCGGTTCGCCATGGACGACGCCTTGGAGGCGTATCGGAAGCTGGAGGCGGGCGAGGTCAACGGTCGGGCGGTCGTGACCCCGAACCCGAGCTGACACCCGAGCCCACACTGGGGTTGCGGGGTCTGCCAGGATGCGCAGAACATCACCGGACCGCAGCGGAGGAAACGAGATGGATCTGGGAATCGCCGGCAGGGTCGCGCTGGTGACCGCGGCCAGTTCGGGGCTGGGTCGGGCCATGGCCCTCGCCCTGGCGGCGGAGGGGGTGAACGTGGCGGTGACCGGCCGTGACACCGAACGTCTCGGGGCCACCGTCGACGCCTGCCGGGCGAGCGGGGCGCGGGCCGTCGGCGTCGAGTGGGACCTGACCGAGCACGGACGCGCCCGAGAGGTCGCCGACCGTGTCGCCACCGACCTGGGTCCGGTGGACATCCTGGTCAACAACACCGGCGGACCGCCGCCCACACCGGCCCTGGGTCAGGAGCCCGCCCTGTGGCGGGACATGTACGCGGCGATGGTGCTGCCGGTGATCGAGCTGACCGACGCGGTCGTGGGCGGGATGCGTGAACGCGGCTGGGGGCGGATCATCACCAGCACCTCGTCGGGGCCGATCACCCCCATCCCGAACCTGGGCGTGTCCAACACGCTGCGGGCCTCACTGCACTCCTGGTCCAAGACGGTGGCCACCGAGGTCGCCGCGGACGGGGTGACCGCCAACGTCGTCGTGCCGGGTCGGATCGCCACCCCTCGGGTGGACTCGTTGGACCGCGTCCGGGCCGAACGTGAGGGGCTTTCGCTGGAGGAGGCCCGGGCGAAGGGTCGCGCCTCGATCCCCGCCGGCCGTTACGGCGACCCTGCCGAGTACGGCGCGGTGGCGGCCTTCCTGGCGAGCAGGCAGGCCGCGTACGTGACCGGTTCGGTCATCCGGGTCGACGGTGGTCAGGTCCCGTCGGTCTGAACCGGAGACCTGAACCGGTCGGGGCGTGGCCGGGCCATGGGCACGCCCCGACCACGCCCCCTCAGGCGTGGGGGCCGCGCCGGGGCGGTAGGGGGAAGAAGGCGCTGGTGCGTTCGGTGTACTCGGCCCAGCCGGGGCGACCGGCCATGTGCTCCTCCATCAGCCGTTGGCCGGAGCCCCGGGTGAGCAGGTAGGTCATCACCAGTGGGGCGGGCAGGGTGAGCAGGACCCACCACGAACCCGCGGCGACCAGGAACAGGCCCCACCACACGCACGCGTCGCCGAAGTAGTTGGGGTGGCGGGTCCACGCCCACAGGCCACGGTCCATGATCCGGCCCTTGTTGGCGGGTTCGGCCTTGAACCGGGCGAGCTGGGCGTCGCCCACGGACTCGAACAGGAACCCGGTCAGCCACAGCAGCGCGCCGAGCGCGGCCACCCATCCGAAGGTTCCGGAGGTGAACGCGCCCACCTGGATCGGCGTGGAGATCAGCCATACCAAGGCTCCCTGGAGCAGGTAGACCACGCGCAGCGCGTAGAGGTTCGGGTCGCCGGGCGCGTTGGCCAGGAACCTCTCGTAGCGCGGGTCCTCGCCCTTGCCCCGGCCGCGCAGACCGATGTGCACCGCCAGGCGCAGCCCCCACACGGTGGTCAGCGCGACCAGTGGCCAGACGCGGGTCGGGGCGCCGTGTCCGGTGGCGGTGACCACCACGCCGGTGGTCAGCGCGGTGGCCGCGAAGGCCGCGCCCCAGGCGGAGTCGACGACGCTGTGCCGGCTCAGCCGCACCCCGATCGCGAAGGTGGTGAGCATGACGGCGGCCAGGACCAGCGCGGTCACCCCCAGGTCGAGGGCCAGGGCGGCGCCGACGCTCACGTGGTCTCCTCGGGGCGGTGGGCCAGGATCTGGTCGACGCCCATGCGCCCCTCCTCGAAGGCGAGCGCCCCTCCGGCCAGGTACAGCCGCCACACGCGCGCGGTCTGCGGGCCGGCGATCCGCACCATTTCGTCGAATCGACGCTCCAGCTCCTCGGACCAGGCGCGGGCGGTGCGCACGTAGTTCTCGCGCAGCCCCGTACGCCTCGCACCTCCAGCCCGGCGTCCTCGATGAGCGCGACGGTCTCACCGAGCGGGCGCATGTGCATGTCGGGGGCGATGTAGCGCTCGATGAAGGGGCCGCCGCCGGGGTGGGCTCCGCGCCGGGACATCTGCTGGACCAGGAGGGAGCCACCCGGGCGCAGCAGGTCGTGGAGTCGTCGGGTGAAGGGCCCGTAGGCGTCCCGGCCCACGTGTTCGCCCATCTCCACGGTGGCCACGGCGTCGAACCCGCGCCCGACGGGTTCGTCGAAGGTGTCGTCGGCGATGTCGCGGTAGTGCAGCAGGCGCACGTCCACCAGGTGTTCCAGTCCTTCGGCGGCGGCACGTTCGACCACGTGGTCGTGTTGGCGCGCGGACAGGGTCACCGCGTGCACCCACGCCCCGTACTCGCGAGCGGCGTGCAGGGTGAGCGAACCCCACCCGCAGCCCACGTCCAGGAGTCGGTCGCCGGGGCGCAGTCCGAGGTCGGCGCAGACCAGGTCGAGTTTGGCGCGTTGGGCCTGGGCCAGGGTCTGCTCGGGCCGTGCGGGATCCCAGTAGGCGCAGGAGTAGGCCATGGTCTCGTCGAGCAGTAGTTCGTAGAGGTCGTTGCCGGCGTCGTAGTGGTGGGAGACGGCGGCGGCGTCGCGTTCGCGGCTGTGCGGGCGCCCGCCCATGCGCGCCTCGGTGATCGGTGCGGGCGGCGGTGGCCCCACCAGGCCCAGGACCAGCGCGGCGTGGGCCAGGCGCACCCAGTCGGCCGGGACCGGCACAGAGGTGCCGTGTTCGCGTACCGAGGCCCATACGCGGCGCAGGGCGTCGGTGAGGTCGCCCTCGACCTCCAGGCCTGCGGTGACGTAGGCGCGGGCCAGGCCCGGTTCTCCGGGGCGGGCCAGTACGTGACGCAGGGCGTCGCGGTCGCGTACCGTCGCCCGCGGCGCGTTCGCCGGTCCGTGTTCGCTGCCGTCCAAAAAGCACAGCCGTACCGGTGAGACCCCGTTGAAGAAGGCGTCGACCAGGGGGCCGAGCAGGCGGGCCACCCCTCGTGCGCCCCGGCCGTCACCGGGTCGGTCCCGGGTGGCGGTGGTGGAAGGGGTGATGGTCATGTCGGGCGCTCCAGGGTGATCTGTTCGACGTCGATGATCGCGGACCGGAATCCGGCCTCGCAGTAGGCCAGGTAGAAGGTCCACATGCGGTGGAAGACGGGGTCGAAGCCCGGTTCGCGGACCTGGTCGAGTGCGTCGACGAAGGTGCGGCGCCACACCCCGAGGGTGTCGGCGTAGTCCCGGCCGAAGGCGTGTCGGTCGGTGACGCGCAGCCGGGTGTGGGCGGACAACTCCCGGCGCAGGGCCGTGACCGAGGGGATGAGTCCGCCGGGGAAGACGTACTTGTGCATCCAGGTGTAGGAGCCGCGCGAGGCGCGCATCATGGCGTGCTCCATGGTGATGCACTGCAACGCCACCCTGCCGCCGGGCCTGGTGAGGCGGTCCAGGGCGGTGACGTAGGCGGTCCAGTACCTCTCGCCCACCGCCTCGATCATCTCGCAGCTGACCACGGCGTCGTAGGAACCGGTCGCGTCGCGGTAGTCGCACAGTCGCACCTCGACCCGGTCGGCCACACCGGCTTCGGCGACGCGGGCGCGGGCCAGGTCGCGTTGTTCGGTGGACAGGGTGATGGAGGTGACGCGCGCACCGCGCCGGGCGGCCCGCACGGCCAGTTCGCCCCAGCCGGTGCCGATCTCCAGGAGTTCGGTGTCCTCCCCCACCCGGGCGGAGTCCAGGAGCCGGTCGATCTTGCGTTCCTGGGCTCGGGCCAGCCCGTCGGCGTCACGCGGGTCGTCGGTGCGCACCCGGACGCCGCGGTCACCCCTGGCCACCCCGCGTACGGGGGTGCCGGTGCGCACCGAGTGCAGGTTCTCGGCCACCCGTTCGACGTAGGTGTGCGAGCCGCCCACGACCGTGCGCCAGCGCGGTGATCCCCAGATCCCGAGCATGCCGTGGTGTTCCAGGAAGGTGAACAGGTGGTGGGCCGGGTACTCCAGGGCGGTGCCCGCCGAGCAGGACCAGACCGCCGAGACCAACGGAAGCAGGAAGTGGGCGGTGAAGTAGGGGGAGAAGCGGTGGTGTTCGACGAAGGCCCCGAGGGTGGGGCCGACCGTGTCCCGCTTTCCTCCCAGGCGGCGGGCGGTCCTGAGCAGGCGGTTCGCGGCCCGATGGAAGCGTGGGAGGTCGCCGAGCATGCGCAGGTAGTCGACGCCCGCTCGGGAGCGGTTCGGCCACAGGGCCCGGAGCCCCCTGGCCCCCGCGTACTCCAGTCCGCAACCGGCGCAGCTCACCGACAGGCTCATCTCGGTGGGGCGGGTGGCGACGTCGAGTTCGTCGAACAGACGCAGCAGGTGGGGGTAGGTGCGGCGGTTGTGGACGATGAAGCCGCTGTCCACACCCAGTGGTCCACCGTCGGGGCCGGGGAGGTGGTGGGTGTGGGCGTGCCCACCGAGCCGGTCATCGGCCTCGAACAGCGTGACGTCGTCGTGGTGGTGCAGGACGTGGGCGGCGGTGAGTCCGGAGACCCCGCCGCCGATCACCGCGATCCGCCTTCGGTGGTGTGTGCTCATGCGCTCTCTCGTGTGCCGTGGTGCGGCCGTCACGAGGTATTCGGTGCCCAGGGCCGGTCGGATGGGTGGTGTCCGACGAAGGGTGTCCGACGAAGAAGGCTCACGCGGTTCGAACGGTGTCCGGTCGGTCTTCCGACGGGGCCACCGGAATCAGGGGACGGGGCGTGGGCGTGGGCCGGAGGCGACCGGATCCAGCAGTGTTCGCGTGCGCTCCGTGGGTGGTGGGCCGGGGCACCCGGGTGTCCCCGCGCGGGTCTCGTGGATCAGCCCGACCCGGACCCGACGTCGGGCACGGCCGACCCCGGTGGGCGGCCCCGACCCGGTTCCGCCCACGACAGGGGTGAGGGGCTTGGGCCTCAGACCTTCTCGGAGGGGCGAGGGCCCAGCCCGAGGGCGGAGCGCAGTTCGTCGCAGGCCTCGGCGCAGCTCTCGTCGAAGGTCACCACCTCGACCGGGCCGCCCCTCGCCCAGCGGGCGAGCTGGTCGTGCCACTCGCCACGCGGCATGGAGACGGTGTCGGGCGGGGTGAGGTCGTCCCCGACGACGACCGGCGGGCCGTCGGTGAGGACGGTGACCCGGTGCTCGGGATAGGTCCGAGCGAGGTCCGTGTCCAGGGGGTGGGAGGAGTGCAGGACCACGACGTGGGTCTGTTCGGGGCTCTCGTTGGTGGTCATGGGCGCCTTTCCTTGGGGGGAACGCCCGAACCCTACTCGCCCAGGGCGCCCTCCAAACGTGATCCACCGGGCCGGTTCCGGTCACCGGCCCGGTGGGGGCCGGGCGAAGCCCGTCGGTGACCGTCGAGGGCGCCGGCCCCGAGTCCCTCGTGCGGCTTATGGACAACTCATCCGGTTCCCACCAGGCTGGGCGCATGCGAATCCTGCGTCACCTACAACGCATCGACAAGAGCGTCTACGACAAAGTGACCCGGGTGGGCACCCCGCGGCTGGACGGCTACACGCCGCGGTTCGTTCAGGCCACCGACCACATGGCCCCCTGGATGATGGTCTCGGCCACCCTCGCGGTCACCGGCGGGCCCAGGTTGCGGCGTACCTCGCTGCGGGCCATCGTCGCGGCCGGCCTGGCCAACGCCACCGCCTCCGGGATCAAGTACCTGGCGCGGCGGCCCCGACCGGACAGTTCGGCGATCCCCGCCGCGAGGTTCCCCTACCGGACCTACCTGAGTTCCTCCTTCCCCTCCGGGCACACCGCCGCCGCGTTCGGGTTCGCCGGTGGGGTGGCCGCCGACGCTCCCAGGCCCTTGTCGGCGCTGGTGACCGCGCTGGCCGGCACTGTGGGGTTCTCACGGGTGCACAGCGGCGTGCACTACCCGGGCGACGTGCTCGGCGGAATGGCGATCGGGTTCGCCTCCGCCCTGGCAGCCAGGGCCCTCATCCCACCCAGGCCCGAACTCGTGCACGGCGCGAGCACCGTCCCCGCCGGTGAGGCCGACGTGGACCCGGAGGGCGCCGGGGTGACGGTGGTGCTCAATCCGCGCTCGGCCGAAGGCGCCCTGCCCAGTCTCTCCATGGCCGACACCACCACCCGGGTGGCCCGGCAGCTGCCCCGAGCACGGATCATGCCGATGTCGGCCGACGACGACATCGTGGAGGTGATGGACGAGGCCGCGCGCGACTGCGAGGTGCTGGCGGTCGCCGGTGGCGACGGCACGGTGAACGCCGGTGCGACCGCCGCCCTGGCGCACGACCGTCCCCTGTTGGTACTACCGGACGGCACCCTGAACAACTTCGCCCGTACCCTGGGTCTGACCTCGGTGGACATCGCGTTGCGCGCCTTCACCGACCGTCGTCTGGCGCGGGTGGACGTGGGCGAGGTCGACGGGCACGTCTTCCTCAACACCTCCTCGTTCGGGTCCTACCCGCACATGGTGGAGCATCGTGACCGGTGGGCGCAGCGGATCGGCAAGTGGCCGGCGTTCGCGTGGGCGCTGTGGCGGGACCTGCGGGAGGTGCGGCCCACCCCGGCCCTGGTGGACGGACATCAGGCCAAGGTGTGGTGGGCGTTCGTGGGCAACTGCCGGTACCGGACGCACGCGCGGGTGCCGGGGCTGCGCGAGCATCTGGACGATGGACGTTTGGACGTACGGGTGTTGTGCGCCCGCTACCCCTTCCCCCGGTTGCGGGCCGTGATGGACGTCCTGTTGGGGCGGCCGTTGTCGGGCCGAGGCTACAGCGAACGCCTGGTCGAGTCGTTGACCCTGGCCATCCCCTCCCGGCCGAGGTTGATCGCGGTGGACGGCGAGGTCATGGAGGGCTCGCCGACGATGTCGTTCCGCAAACGTCCGGCGGCGCTGCGGGTGTTCGTGCCCGCGGGGTCGGATCGCTGACGGTTCTCAGGTGACCAGGCGGGCGAGCACGCCCGCCAGTTCCGCGAGCGCCCGTTCGGTGTCGGGGCTGCTCCGATGCGGGGCGCCGAACAGGTCCACGAACTCCACCACGTCCCGCAGGTCCCAGCGCAACCGGTACAGGTCGAGCAGGTCGGGGTCGGGAACGTGCCCGGAGGCGTCGGCGTAGCGGGCCAGGGCCTCGGGGTCGTCGGTGACCGGCCATAGGTCGCGCTCGGGCACGGCGACGCCGACGGTGTCCCAGTCGACCAGCAGTGGCCGGTCCTCGCGCCACAGCAGGTTGCCCGGATGTGGTTCGCCGTGGGTGATGACGGCCCGGGCCGGGTCGACCGAGGCGGCCCGGTGCCCGAACCAGGTCAGGTGGGCGCGCAGGGCGGAGCCGTACTCGTCGAGGAGGTCGACGACGGCGCCCGACAGGGGCCCGTGATCGCCGAGCCCGCGGGGGTCCTCGGCCAGGGCGGCCAGGTGTTCGGTGCCCTCCAGGGCGACCGGGAGCGTGTGCGCGGTGCCCGGGGGCGGGCACCGGTGCAGCGCCGCGAGCGTGTCCAGGACCCGGTCGCGGCGGGCCGGTTCCAGGACCTGACCGAACTCCCCGGAGACGCCTTCCACGTGTGGAAAGACACTCAGGGCGTAGCGCGCGCCCACTGTGTGGACGGTGGCGCCGGACAGCGAACGCAGTGGCGCCACCACGAACCCGAGCCCGGCGTCGTCGTGCAGTCGGGCCGCGGTGTCCATGGCCCCTTCCAACCGGTCGAGCACCGTGCGCGGGTCCTCGCCGAGGAAGGTCTTGTGCTCCAGGTCGGCCAGGGTGAGGAACCAGCGTCGCCCCATGGTGTCGGTGGCGCTCCAGTGGTGGTCTCCGAAGCCCAGGGGCACGTGCGTCAGCGCCACGGCGCGCACGCCCCAGTCGGCCAGGGCGGACAGGAGGCGATCTTCGTCGACGTCGGCGGGCTCGTCTCGCATACGGCGGACCGTAGCAGCCCCTGGTCCGGGTGGCACGAACCCCTTGCCCATGGGGGGTCCGTGCCGCGAGGATGACGGTCATGCCCACCTTCGAAGCTCCCGACGGCGCCCGCCTGTCCTACCGATCCGACGGACACGGCGAACCGCTGCTGTGCCTGCCCGGCGGCCCCATGCGCGCCTCCGCCTACCTCGGTGACCTGGGTGGGTTGTCCGCCCATCGCCGACTCGTCCTGCTCGACCTGCGCGGAACCGGTGACTCACAGGCCCCCGAGGACGATTCCGGGTACCGCTGTGATCGGCAGGTCGCCGACGTGGAGGCGCTCCGTGTCCATCTGGGCCTGGAACGGATGGACGTGCTCGCCCACTCCGCGGCCGGGGATCTGGGGCTGCTGTACGCGCTCGCCCACCCCGACCGGGTGCGTTCCCTGGTGCTGGTGACCGCGCGGATGCGACCCTTGGGGGTCGAGTTCACCGACGGGCACCTCCAGGAGGCCGCCGCCCTTCGTTCCGGTGAACCCTGGTTCGAGGCGGCGTTGCGGGGCTACACGAACCTGGCGAACGGTTCCGCCTCCGGCGAGGACTGGGACGCGGTCATGCCGTTCTTCTACGGGCGCTGGGACGAACGGGCCCGGGCGCACGCGGCCACCGGGGTCGAGCAGTCGAACGAACACGCGGCCGGGTTGTTCTCACCCCCGGACGCCTTCGATCCGGAGGCGGGTCGCGCGGTGGTGGCGTCCTGGGGCGTGCCGGTCCTGCTCCTGGCCGGGGAGTTGGATGGTACGCCGCGGCCGCACGTCGCCGTGGACGCGGCGCGGTTGTTCGACGACGCCCGCACGGTGACGCAACCCGGTGGTGGGCACTTCCCCTGGTTGGACGATCCGGTCTTCTTCGGCGACGCCGTCGCGAGTTTCCTCGACCGGCGTCCCTGAGGCTCACTCGGTCTCGGCGGTGTGTTCGAGGTTCTTGAAGCGATCCTCGCCTATGGAACGTGACCGTGCGTTACGCTGCCGGGTCGATGAACGGCCATCAACGAAGGGACGCACGTGGGCGAGGCGACGGGGACCGGACCGGAGAGCGGGGCGCTGCACGAGGTCGTCGACGGGGTGTACGCCTGGGTACAGCCCGACGGCACCTGGTGGGTGAACAACGCCGGCGCCGTCACCGGAACCGAGGGCACGTTGGTGATCGACACCTGCGCCACCGCCACGCGCACCCGCCGCTTCCTGGACGCCCTCGCGGCCGTCACCGACGACGCTCCCGTGCGCTGGGCGCTCAACACCCACCAGCACGGCGACCACACCTACGGCAACAGCGTGCTGCCCGACTCGACCGTGCTGATCGGGCAGACCAAAATGCGCCAGGCCCTGGAGAACGACCCGTTGTTCGAGAACGTCCCTCCCGTGTGGGAGCCCGTCCCCGACTGGGGCGAGGTCACCCGCAGGGTCCCCTCGGTGACCCTGGGCCGGGAACTCACCCTGCACCCGGGCGGTCGCCGGGTCGACCTGCACCACCCCGGATACACCGCGCACACCCCCGGCGACGTGGTGGTCTGGCTGCCGCAGGAGCGGGTGCTGTTCACCGGGGACCTCGTCTTCCACGGGCTGACCCCGCTGGTGTTCATGGGCTCGCTCGACGGGGCGCTGCGCTCGCTGGAGTGGGTGCGCTCCTTCTCCCCCGAACACGTCGTACCCGGGCACGGCCCGGTGTTCCAGGCCCACGACCTGGACGGGGTGCTGGCCGCGCACGAGCGCTACTACCGGTTCGTGCTGGCCACCGCCCAGGACGCGGTGCGTGAGGGCCGCACCCCGCTGGAGGCCGCTCGCTGCGCCGACCTGGGCGAGTTCGCCGACTGGGCCGACGCCGAGCGCATCGTCATGAACCTGCACCGCGCCCAGGCCGACCTGACCGGCGAGGCGATGGACCTGGAACGGGCACTGACGGACGCGGTCGAGTGGAACGGCGGCCCGATGTCCACGACCCTGTGACGAGCGGAACGAACCCGTCCCGGGGCGCGGCCCTGGTCCGCGCCCCAGGGGGCGATCAGGCCGCGACCTCGGCGTGCGACGGGTCGTCCTCACCAACGAGGACGTCGGCGCGCTCGAACGGGGACGGGAACGGGAAGCGGCGCTCCAGGTAGTCGCGGAGCATCTCGGCCACCTCCTCCTGACGTTCGGGCGGGGTGTCGAAGTCGTTCAGGCACAGGAAGTCGAACGGTGCGTCCAGGCTCAACTCCGCCAGGTCCTCCCGTGCCCGTTCGGTTCCGATGTCGATGTAACGGGTGCGGTACTTGCCGCGCACCCCCTGCCCGCTGAAGAGGGCGTAGTACTGGTGCAGGGTGGTGGCCGGGGCGATGTCGTCCGGGTGTCGAAAGCGCGAGCGCGCCGTGCGCTCGATGTCCTCCCGGTAACGCCCCTCCAGTTCCCGGTGGACCCGGCGCAGCTGCGGCAAGGGGGCGTGGCGCACCTTCTGGGCGATGGTCGCGCCGAATTCCTCCATGAGCAGCGCGCGGGCGTTCTTGCCCGCCCAGTTGGGGGCGACCTCCTCGGCGATCGGGGCTCCGACGCCGATCTGGTGGCTGGAGAAGGGGAGCCGGACGATTCCGTTGGAGTGGAAGAAGTACTCGGCCCCGACCTGCTTGGCGAAGAAGACGTCGTCGTTGAGGTAGAGGTAGTGCTCCGACAGGCCCTCGATGTGGTGCAGCTGGGTCTCGATGGCCCGTGAGCTGAACACCGGCAGCGCGTCGGGAACGGTGAAGATGTCCCGGTGGTCGACCACGGTGAGACCCGGGACTTCGGTGTCGAGCCAGGAGGGCACCTGCGCGTCGGTGACCAGGTAGACGTGGCGAACGAACGGTGCGTACATGCGCAGTGAGCGCAGCGAGTAGCGCAGTTCCTCGTGGTCGGTGTAGCGCGAGGAGTTGGCGGCGTGGGTGGCCAGGTCGACGACCTCGCCGCGGTGGTGGGCGCGCTTGGCGGCGTGCACGGGGTCGGCGCCGTCGACCCAGGTGTAGACGACGTCGACCGGGAACCCGACGTCCTCGGGGTGGCGGTGCGAGAAGGGCTCGAAGGTGGGTAGTTCGCGCCCTCGGACGGTGAGCGTGGCGGGCGTTCGCGCGTCGGTGGTCAGTACGTCGGCGATCCGGTTGGGGCGCGGGCCAGCAGCGCCCCTTCCATCGCGTCCACGGGGATCTTCACGCGGAGCCGGTCGAGGGCGTGTTCGGCCCGTTCCCCGGCCAGGACCTTGGTGGCGTCGCGCCAGAACTCGACGTCACAGCCGTGGTCGAACCCGCCGAACTCGTCTCCGTGTTCGGACAGAAGGAGTTCGGCGAAGCGGATCACCAGGCCGCTCTTGACCTCGGCGTCCAGGGCGCCGTCGACGTAGGCGGAGATTCTGGCGGCCTTGCCGTCGGGGCCGGGCGCGAGGGCGTACAGGGGGCTGTCGTCGTGGAGTTCGCGCATGGCCTCCAGCAGGTCCTTGCGCCGGGAGCGGTGTACGCCCAGGACGTGGCGTTGGGGGGAACGCCCGGGCACGAGGAAGTGGTCGATCCCGGCGTGTTCCAGGGCGCGCAGGACCAGGTCCAGGTTGCGGTCGGCGGCTCCGGTCGCGGTGTGCTCCCGCACGACGCGACCGATGCGCTCGGTGCCCTCGGCGGTGTAGGAGCGCAGGTCGGCGTCGGAGTCCAAGAGGGCGGCGCGGCGTCTGGCGACGCGTTCCAGACGGCGTTCCTCCTTGACCCGTACCCGTTCTCTGAGGCGTTCCTCCTCTCGACGGGCCCTGACGGAGTGGGGGATCAGGAGTTCGGCAGCGCGCTTGAGGCGGGCTGTCACGAGCATGGACGGCCTTTCGCGAGTGGCTCGTCACGGAGAGTGCCGAACCGGGGGATATGGGGGATTCATCCCTTTGACTCGCGAAACCCGGGTTCGGATGACGACCAGGACACCTCAAGGTCGTTTGTAGACCGGTTCGGGACCGAACCGCGACAATGGGCACTCGACCATCACCCCTGGTGATCATGCTGGAACCGGGTGCCACCGAAGGCCGTGACCGTCCCCGCTCACTCCTGGAGGTCGGGGCGGGTCACCCGGATCTTGGACTGGCCGTGCGGGAGCTTCTCCCAATCGTCCATGAAACGCGCACGGAGCCCGTGCTTCTCGGCCATCGCGACGAGGGTCTCGGTGCGGTAGTAGAAGTCCTCGCGCAGCACGTGGTGCTCGGTGCCCTCGGTACGGTCGAAGGTGAAGTCGAAGAAGCCGCCCGGCGCGAGGATCCGCTCCACGTGGGCCAGGGCCTCGTCGATGACCTCCGGCGGCGAGTGCGAGAAGACGCTGTGCGCGTGGACGACGTCGAAGTGCTTGTCGGGCAGGAAATCGAAGGTCAGGTCCTGGGTGATGGTCAGGTGCGGGAGCTTGTGCTGTAGGCCGCGTTCGGCCAGGACCTTCTTCGCGGACATGAGGATGTCCGGGGAGATGTCGATGCCGTAGTAGCCGCCCGGGTCCAGGTGACCGATGAACCGCCAGCCGGCGCGCAGGTTCCCGCAACCGATGTCGAGCATGCGGTGGCCGGGTTCCAACCCGTGTCCGAGCAGGTACTCGAACTGCATCCGCCCCAGCGCCAGCCACCGTTCCTCGTTGCGGCTGCCGACCGCGGCCCTGGGGTCGCGGGCGGCGTCGGAGGCCATGACGGCGCGGTAGTAGGAGACGTGGTCGCGGTGGGTCAGGCGCAGGCGCAGGTCGCGCATGGAACGGCGCACGTACGGTCCCACCTTCGCGGGGTTGCGCAGTGCGTAACGGATTCGGTGACCAAGGGAGGAACGGTTCCTGGTGAGGGCGTCGGTCTTCTTCGACATCGGCTCGCGTTGGCCTTCGGTTTCGGGGGTGCTTTCGGGCGTTGGCATCCCATCATGTTCGCGTCGACATGCCAAGAGGACGTGCGGCGCGTTCCCGGGGTCGCCGCCACGAGTTCTCATTCGGCCCGTTCCTCTCGGATTCCACGTGCGGGTCTTCCCCGACCCGAGGTTCGGTGAAATCGTCGCAAACGTACGCCAAGTACCGTTTTCTTCCACTATGGGGGCCCGGCTCGATGCTTCGCTGGTGAATACACACCGCACAGCGAGGGGGCACGATGGTGGAGGAGAGCGAGACGCTTCGGCACGCGAGGCCGCGCGGACCGCGCAGCGGATGGTTCCCCTTGGGGATCGCCGTCGCCGCGATCGCGATCCTGGTCGGTGGGTGGGCCGCGGTGAACACCGTCCTGCCCGACACCACGCCCGTCGAGTCCGGGCACAGCATGGTGATCGCCACCGGTTCCGGGCATCAGGCGAAACTGTCCTTCGATGACGGCTGGGAGCTCCACCCGGGCTCCAGCAGCGCCGGGCAGCAGTACCAGTTCAGCAATGGGCCGGTGCGCCTACGGGTCACCGTGGTCACCCCGCCCGAGAGGTCGTCGGAGACCGCGCTGTGGGAGGGCATGCGCGAGGTCGTTCGGGTGGGCGACTCCTCCGCGAGCCTCACCGATCCCCGTCCGGTGACCGCCGAGTCGGGTGCCCAGGGCCTGACCGGGACCCTGCACAGCAACGAGGGCATCGGCACCGCGGCCCTCTTCCCCTCCCCGAACGGAGGCTTCGCCGTGGAGTCCCTGGCCGTCGGCGAGGACAGCGGGGGCGATCTGGCCGACGCGGACAAGCTCCTCCAGTCCATCAGGTTCGACCGAACGGAAGGAGGGGCATGAGCCACGCACGCCCCGGACCCGAGATCCCGTCAAGGAAGGACGCGCACGTGCCTCCTCCCCGCGATTCCGGGCAAGGTCGAGAGGGCGTCGAAAGACTGCCCGCCCCACATGAGGATCCGTCTCGACACCGGCGTCTCCCACGCCTGGTCACCTCGGTCGTGTTCGGACTGTTGTGCCTGGCCGGGTTCGCGATCATGGTCAACGGCCTCCTCGGGGCCGTACTGGTGTTCTTCGGTGAGTCGGTGCTGTCGGCGCTGGTCCTCGCCGTGGTCGGCGTCATCGGTTTCTGGTTGCTGCGCCGCATCCGCCCGGTACGACCACCGTCGACGACCTTCTCCCTCCTGGCCCTGCTCTGGGGCATGACCGCCGCCGTGGGACTCGCGCTGATCGCCAACGGCAACCTGATGACGATCTGGAACACCCTCGGCGGACTGCCGTTCGGTGAGGCCTGGGGCGCGGCGTTGAGCGCTCCCGTCAACGAGGAACTGATCAAGGTCGCCGGGGTCGTCCTGATCGCCGTCATGGCGCCGCGCGTGTTGCGCGGGCCCATGGACGGTTTCGTGATCGGCGCCTTGGTGGGTCTGGGCTTCCAGCTGGTGGAGGACTTCACCTACACGATGAACGTGATCCCCATGGTGGGTGGCCTCGACGGACCCGCCACGGTGTTCCAGACCCTCCTGCTGCGGGTGGGGCTCACCGGTCTGGGTTCGCACTGGGCCATGTCGGCGGTGGCGGGCACCGCGGTCGGTCTGATGGTCGCGGCGTCGTGGCGACCCGGTCGACGGCACGGGACGCGGGCGGCCCTGCTGCTGTTGGCCGCGATGGGCGTGCACTGGTTCTTCGACTCCCCGATCCTGGGGGGAGTCACCGGGACCGTGCTCAAGTCCCTGTTGGTGTTCCTGGTGGCGGTGATCGTCTACTTCGTCGTGCGTCACACCTACCGTTCCCGGGTCCGTCGTGCCTTGGCCGAGGAGGGCGAGGAACTGGGGATGCGCCGTTCCGCCGCGATGGCCCTGGCCGACCGACGCGGGCGCGGCAGGGAACTGCGCCACGTGGCGAATCCGGAGCGGCCGGCGGTGGCGCGCCGGCAGGAGCGACTGGTGGATTTCGCCGAGGATCGGGCCTCGGAGTATCGCGTCCCGTTCCGAGAGTGAGTCGACACGGGTGGGGCCCTCGGCACGACGCCGGGGGTCCACTTTTTTTTCTTCCCCTTTTCTTCTTAGGACAAATAGGGACAACAAACACCACATACGAAACATGATCCCCATCCTTTCCTTCCTCCCCTTCTTCGAGATCTCGTTCCGGTACACACCGGGTTCTCCGGGCACGAAACCGGGAACACCCCTACCCCGTCCGAAATACCCCGGAGAAAGCGACCGAACGCCCCTGGCCCGCCCGAAGAAGAACGGATATGGGAAATCCCGGAGCCACGTTGACCAGTAAAGAAAGCGGGGAGACGAACTCCAGTGGTCGGATCCTCGTGTTCCACTCCCCCCTGTCCGGAAGCAGCTGCACCACGTCCCTGGCCAACATCGCCTGGAACATCGCCGGCACCGGACGCAGCGTCCTGCTCGTGGACTTCCACCTGCGCGATCCGGAGCTGCGGGAGTACTTCGCGCCGCTGTTCACCCTGCGCGGCGAGCCCCAACACGGGATCGTCGACATGGTCACCGAGATCATGGCCCAGACCCAGGTCCCGGGGGCCGACCCGGCCCAGGTGTGTCGACAGGGCACCGAGCTGCATCATCGCATCGACCGTCTGAGCCGATGGACGGTGATCCCCGGGGTCCCCGAGGGAGAGATCGGCTATCTGGGGCCCGGCGGCCGCGACCCCGAACAACGGGTCCTGCTGCAGAACATCCACAACGCGCGCTTCGCGACCAGCCCGTCGGCCCGGCACTTCCTGCGCGCACTGCGCACCCGCCTGCTGCACAGCGGTTTCGACTACGTACTGGTGGACACCGCCCCCGGCAACGGCCTGTTCGGACGCCAGTGCGCCACGCTCCTGGCCGACCAGGTCGTGCTGTGCCTTCCCCTGAACCACAACGCCGTGACCAAGGCCGTGGGGATCACCGCCGACCTACGGGCCGAGACACCCGACGTTCCCGTCCACCCGGTGCTGACCAGGGTCGACCAGGACCTGCCCGAGCTGACCGCCCACCTGGACTCCGTCTACGCCCGGTTCGCCCCCTACGTCGAAGTGCCCGAAGACGACCCGTGGCGGTACTGGGGGCGGGCCGAGATCCCCTACAAGGCGGCCATCGCCGAACGTCGCACCCTGGCGGCCTTCCTGGAACGGACCAGGACGCCCAACTCCCTGTTCCACTCCTACGAGCGCCTGACCTCCCTGCTCACCGAAGGCGACGTTCCCCGAGGACGCCACCTGACCCAGGAACAGACCGAACAGGTCCAGCTGGTCTTCGAGCAGATCCGGCACGGGACGGTCACGTCGGTGGTCCTGGTGGCCGATCCCCGCGACCGGGTGTGGGTCGACTGGGTCGGCGCCCAACTGGAGTGGGTCGGTATCCGGGTGATCCGGACCAGGAACGGCCCGGACGTGCCACCGCACGCACCGGCCAACAGCGTCGTCACGGTGCTGGTCTCCGCCCACCTGCGTGGATCCCCCGCCATGGACGTCCTGGCACGGCTCCTGGAACGAGAGCCGGACCACGGTGGCAACGGCGCGCACCGGGTGCTCGGCGTGACCATCGGGGAGGGCGCCCCACCCGACGACTTCCCCGAGGCGGAGTGGCTCAACCTACGCATACGTGAGGAACGGGACGCCCGCCGCGCACTCCTGGCCCGGTTCGATCCGGCCTTCGACAGCCGCCGTTCGTCGGGGCCCGAGCACGGACCTCGCTACCCCGGCGAGCCCAACCCCGAGCGGATCAACAACGCGCCCAGTGGCAACCCGAACTTCAGCGGCCGCGAAGGGCACCTGGAGCGGATCCGCGACCTGCTCGGCCAAGGGATGGAGGACAAACCACCGGTGGTGCTGGTGGGCATGCAGGGCAGCGGCAAGTCGGAGATCGTGCGCGAGTTCGTCCGACGCTTCCGCAGCGACTACGACCTCATCCGGTGGATCTCCGCCGACCGCTCGGAGAAGGTCGAGGCCTCCCTGACCGACCTGGCACCCGAACTGAACCGGCACACCCCCGACGACCCGGGCGATCCCGACCGGCGGATCGAGGGCCCCGAGCACGTGCTGGACGCGCTGTGCCGGGGCCGACCGGTGCACCGGTGGCTGCTGGTCTACGACAACGCCGGGCCGCCCGGCGACCTGGACGCGCTCATCCCCCACGACCACGGGCACGTCATCGTCACCTCCTACCACCGGGACTGGGAGACCTACGGGCACCGGCGCTGTCTGCAAGTGGGTCCCTTCACCGAGAAGGAGGTCGTGGAGCTCTTCGACGACCGGTGCCCGGAGGTGGACGCCACCACCGCGCTCGGCCTCTCCCGACGCCTGGGCCACCTGCCCGCACTACTGCACCGCGCCCTGGAGTGGCTGAACTCCGCCCAACGTCGCGACGACGGGGGCCGGGCGGTGGCCGAGTACGTCCGGTTGCTCGACGAGCGCGAACCTTCCGTCACCCGGGGCGAGGGTTCGTTCGAGGAACGGTTGAGCGGGTCACTGGCCCTGGACGAGATCGAGGGCTACCACCCGGCGAGTCTGTGCCTGATCCGACTGGTCTCGCACCTGTCCCCGCACGGCATCCCCGAGGACCTGCTGCGTTCGCCGCGCGCCGCCGCCGAGTACGGCGAGGCCGATCCCCGGTACCGCAGCGGGCTGATCAACTTCAACCACATCCACTACCAGCTCACCCGGGTGCTGTTGCTCCACCACGACCGGCACCTGAAGACGTTCTCGGTGCACCCGGCCGTACAGGAGGTGGTCCGCGACCGTGTCCCCGAGGGCGAACGCGACCGGTTCCGGGAGGCGGCCCGTCTACTGTTGGCGGCCTACGCGCCGCACGACGAGGAGGCCGACGACACCCGGCACGAACACCGGTACGAACACCTGCGCTGGCACATCGTCCCCTCCGGCGCCGACCGCAGCGCCCACGACGACGTGCGCCGATGGTTGGTCAACCAGGTGCGCTACCACCACAGGCGCAGCGAGTTCGGGGCCGCGTTGCGTCTGGGCGCGCCGCTGTTGGAGACCTGGACCGAATCCTTCGGCGAAAGCGACCAGCTCCGGCTCCGTCTGGCCACCCAGCTGGCCAACGTCCACCGGTCGCGTGGCGATCACCGCGCGGCGGATCGGCTCAACAGCAGGACCCTCGACCTCCAGCTGGAGGTCCTGGGCGAGGCGCATCCGTTCACCCTGTTGACCCGGCGCGGAATGGGTTCGGACCTGCGCGCCCTCGGCCGGTTCCAAGAGGCGCTGCTCCACGACCGCAAGACCTACGACGCCTACCTCGACGACCGCGGGCCCGACCACCAGCACACCCTGCTGGCCGAACACAACCTGGCGCTGTCTCTGGCGGCGGCCGGTGAGTACGGCCCCGCCCTGGAGAACGCCGCCCACGCGTTCCGGGGCGCGCGGGAACTGCTGCCCCAGGAACATCCGCACACGTGGATCCTGTCCTCGGCCGCCGCGACCTACCGGCGCCGGATGGGCGAGTACGTGATCGCCCAGCGCCAGATCCATCAGGCCGCCTACCTGCTGCGTCGTACCGTCGGGGAGCTGTCCTCGCACACCCTGCACGCCCGCAAGGAGCTGGCGGTCACCGAACGCCTGGTCGGCGAATCCGATCAGGCGCTGCGCCGGATCCTTCGGACCAGGGAACTGCACATGAACGAGTACGGCGAGGACCACCCGCGGAGTCTGGCGATGGGCCTGGAGCTGGCCGCCTGCCTGGCCGCCGACGACCGTTTCGAACCGGCCTGGCTGCGGGCGCAGGCCTGCGTGGACGGGTACGAACGGACCTTCGGCGAACGGCACCCGTTCACGCTCGTGGCCCGATCCAACCTGGCCGCCTACGCCTGCCGGGCCGGCGAGGTCGAGCACGCCGCCGCGCAGGCGCGACTGGCCCACGAGGGGCTGGCGGAGGACGACCAGGTGGGACCACGGCATCCCCTCACCCTGGGCGCGGCCGTCAACCGGGCCAACACCCTGGTGGCCGCCGGTGAGATCACCGAGGCGGTCGCACTGGACGTGCGCACCCAGGAGGCCCTGCGTGAGCGCTTCGGTCCGCAGCACCCGCACGCCGAGATCGCCTTCGCCAACTACCTCAACAGCTCCGCCCGGCACACCGGAGACCCGTTCAGCGAACGTGCCCACATCGATTTGGAGGTACCGGAGATCTGAGTACTCACGAGGCCACGGGCAAGGGCGCCCCCGAACGTTCCGGCACCTTCTTCACCAGCTATGGCGGCCGTAAGGCGGACCGGGCGGAGGTGCTGCGTTTCCACGCCGACCTGGAGCGGTCGGTGCGGCTGCACACCGACGACCACGCCACCGGGCTCAGCGGCCCCTACCTGGAACAGGGCGGGAGATGGCGCGAGGAACTACTGGAGCACTGCGCGACCGCCGCCACGATGGTGGTGCTGTTGAGCGAGACCCAACTCGACAGTGAGTGGTGCGCGCGGGAGTGGGCCGTGTTCGAGGAACGTATGCGCCGTTTCCGATCGAACGGCTCGGTGAACGGGGAGGCGGCCCAGCCGCTGCTTCCCTTGGTGTGGACCCCGCTGAGCGGCCCGTTGCCGATCGCGGTCCGGGAACGACAACGGTTGGACTGGGTGGAGCCGGTCGGGCACGCCGACCGGGGTGTGCTGGACCTGATGTACACCGCCCCGGACGACTACCGGGCACTGTGCTTTCGGATCGGGGGGCTGGTGGCCCGGGCCGCGGCCACTCCCCTACCGCCCCTCCCGCTGGACGAGGCCGGGGCGGTTCGGCCGGCGTGGGACGCGGGGGCGCGGGCGAACGGGAAGCACTCCGATCCCCGCGCGAAGGAGTGCGTCCTGGAGGGAATCGAGCCGCGGGATCCGTTGAGGCGCCGGGTGGCGCACGTGTTGTCCCGTGTACCCGGCCTGGACGAGGAACACCTGTGGCGGGCCTTCCTGAGCAGGCTCGGAGAGCTGCGGGGCGGCCGGGCCCAGAACCCCCTCCATTGGCCGGTCACCGAACCGACGTTCGATCGGGTGAGCCGGCTCGTGGAGCACCTCTCGCACCAACACCGCTCCGAGGACACCATCGCCTGGCTCTCCCAGGCCGTGCGCGAGACCACCGGGATCGACTACGCGGCCGACGCCCTGGCGAGCCTGGACCCCGACCCCGGTCCCGGTCCGGATCCCGAAACGGAAAGGAGCCTCGAACCTTGAGCACGCCCTCCCCCGGTTCCACCGCCTCCTCGGACCGGCGTCCCCGGATCGCCGTGGTCGGCAGCCTGGACTCCCGGCGCGAGTACGATCCGCCGCTGCGCGACCTGGACCGAGCACGCGCGGCCTGCCACGAACTGGGGCGCGCGTTGGCCCTGGACTCCTTCGACCTGGTGGTGTTCTCCGACCGCGACCACTACGCGGAGACCCTCGTGGTAGGCGGATACGCGGCGGCGGACACCCCGCGGGGCCGGGTACTGGCTCACCAGGCACGGCACCAGGAGTACGCGCCGGAGCTGCCCGAGGGGGCGTCGGTGCGGATCACGACGGTGCGCGACATCGGTGAGGAGTGGGAGGTCCCCTTCTACCGGACCCTGTTGGAGACGGACGGGGTGATCCTGGTCGGCGGCGGACGCACCACCCGGGTGGCGGGGATTCTGGCGTTGGCACGGGACATCCCGGTCGTCGCCTTGGCCGCCTTCGGTGGCGGGGCCCGACAGGTGTGGGCCGACCTCCCCCGTTCGGGGGAGCACGTCCTCGAGGCGGACGTGAACGTGCTCGGCGAGCCTTGGTCCACCGGGTCGGCGGAGCGCGTCGTCGGAGTGCTGCGCGCGCAGGTGGGGCGGCGGGCCGCGAGCCGGCGACGGGAGCGGCGTTCACGACGGTTGGACCGGTGGTCGGAGTCGGGCGGGCTCCTCGCGTCGATCCTGCTGCTGGTGGCCGCGCTCGCCTCGATCGTGTTCGTGCCCGGACCCGGACCGGCCGGGACCGCCACCCTGGCGTTGCTGCTCGGCGCACCGATGTGCGCGGCGGTCTCCGGCGGGCTGATCCGCGACTCGTTCGGGGCCTCTCCCACGGTGCTGCGGGCCTGCGCGCGCGGATTGGGCGCGGGGGCGGTGACCGTCCTGACCTACGTGGCGGCGCAGCTGCTGACCGCGCCGGAGCTGTTGGCGGACCTGGACGCGCGGCGGCTGCTGTTCTTCGTGGTGCCGATGGGGTTCGCCGCGGGCTTCACCTTCGATCTGGTCTTCGAGCGGATGCGCCGTACCGACCCGAAGGGAGCCGGTTCCCCATCGCCTTGACCCGTGCGCGGCCGGGGCGGCTCCGGTCAGATCTCGAAGACCAGGCAGGTGGAGGAGGCGGTGGCGACCACCTTGTCGGCGGCGTCGCGGATCTCGCCCTCGGCGAAGGCGACCCGGCGGCCGGGCTTGGTGACCCACCCGCGGGTGTACAGCGGGGCTCCGGCGAACACCGGGCGCAGGTAGCTGACCTTGATCTCCACGGAGGTGTAGCCCACGCCTGCGGGCAGGGTGCTCTGGACGGCACAGCCCACGGCCGAGTCCAGCAGGGTGCACATCATGCCGCCGTGCACCGCGCCCATGGGGTTGCAGGCGGACTCGTCGGGGGTGCCCTCGAAGCGGACCTCGCCCTGGGAGACCGCGCTCAACCGGAAGCCCATGAGGTGGCCGATCGGGGCGAAGGGGATCTCCCCGCGCAGCCCCGCCTCCAGGTGTTCCAGGCCGCTGAGCCCCTCACGTCCCTGGACGGTGAGCTTGGGATCGAACCAGGTGACGGTCTTGCCGCGAGGTTCGCCCCACGCTTGGGGGGCGTTGTCGTGAGTCTGCATGGAGGACACGTTACATGGTGGGTTTGGTTTTCAAACCATTGACCCCGTGCGATCCTGAGGGCATGCCGCAACGACCGTCCTCCGTCACCGTCCCGGGCCGCCCCTGCCCGGCTGCCGCGACCTTGCAGATCGTCGGTGAACGCTGGTCCCTGCTCGTGGTCCGCGAACTCCTGTTCGGGGTGCACCGCTTCGACGCGATCGCCCGCAACACCGGGGCGCCCCGCGACCGGCTCACCGCCAGGCTGCGCTCCCTGGAGGAGACCGGCGTCGTCGAGCGCCGCGCCTACCAGCAGCGCCCGCCACGGCACGAGTACCACCTGACCGAGGCCGGCCGTGACCTGGCCCCGGTGGTGTTCGCCCTGTTCACATGGGGATCCCGGTGGCTGCTCGACGAACCACCGGTCGAGCTGCGCCACCGCGCCGCCGACGGCCACGAGCACGTCCTGTCCCTGGACTCCCCGCGACACTGCCCGGCCTGTGACGAACCCCTGCGCCCCGAGGACGTCGTCCCCCGCCGTGGCCTTCCCGAGGAGGCCACCGAACAGGCCTGAGCGGGTACACCGGCCGCACCCTTCGTAGAGTGACGGGTATGGGACCACTCCACCGAGCGCGGACCGCGGTCCTGGTCGAGGGCGACAGCGACCGAGCGGCCCTGGTGGCCCTCGCCGGGCGACGCGGTCTGGACCTGGCCTCGCGCGGCACCACCATCCTGTCCATGGGCGGGGCCACCGGCATCGGCCGGTTCACTCAGCGGTTGGGGCCACCCGGGCTGGGTCTGCGCCTGGCCGGGCTCTACGACGTCGGCGAGGAGGGCCACTTCCGAAGCGCTTTGGAGAAGGCCGGTCTGGGCGCCGACCCGGCGGCGCGCGGCTTCCACGCGTGCGTGGCCGACCTGGAGGACGAACTGATCCGCGCGCACGGGGTCGCCGGTGTGGAACGGGTCGTTGCGGCCCAGGGCGACCTACGCTCCTTGCGCACCTTCCGAAACCAGCCCGCCCAACGCGACCGCGCGCCCGAGCGGCAACTGCACCGCTTCCTGGGCACCACGGCCGGCCGCAAGGTCCACTACGCCAGGGCCCTCGTGGAGACGCTTCCGGCCACCGATATCCCCGAACCGCTCGACAGAACCCTCGACCACGCGTAATGTCCACACCACCACCCACAGTGACCACTGGGGAGACCATGCCCACGCTTCGCCGCCGCCTACTCGACCTGTTGGGCCGCCGGGTCAACGTGCACGACCTCGGCCCGGGGGCGGCCGTGCTCGAACGCCGAGGCGACTACCGGGTCACCCCGGCCGGGCCACGCTCCTGGCTGGTGACCCGGGGGGAGAGCGACCACCGCCCGATCGTTCCACCCCGGGGTTGGACCCGGACGCCCCTGGGACCGGGCGCGGAACTGCTCGCCCGGGAGTCCATGAGCGACGCCGACGAGCTCGCGCTGCACAAGAGGGCGCAGAACCACCTGGGCGCCCGACATGTGGCCTCCACCCTGCGGCACTACCGGGTCGACTGCGTCTTCGACGTGGGCGCCAACATCGGTCAGTACGGCCGTAGCCTGCGCGAACACGGCTATCGGGGGCGGATCGTCTCGTTCGAACCGGTCCCCGACATGGTGGCGAAGCTGCGCGCCGTGGCCGCCCAGGACAGCGACTGGCAGGTGCACGAGATGGCCTTGGGCCGTGAGGACGGCACCGCCGAGATCAACGTCGTGCCGGGGTCGATGAGTTCGCTGTTGGGTGCCAGCGAGTTCGGCAACACCCGGTACAGGCGCTTTCGGAAGACGCACACCCAAAAGATCGAACTGCGCCGCCTGGACGGCCTCATGGACGAGGCACTCGCCGGGATCGAGAACCCGCGCCCCTACCTGAAGATGGACACCCAGGGTTTCGACCTGGAGGCCTACGCGGGCGCGGGCAAGCGGATCGGGGAGTTCGTGGGCCTACAGTCCGAGGTGGCCCTGATGCGGATCTACGAGGGCATGCCGCGCATGGGCGAGGCCATCGCCGTGTACGAGGCGGACGGTTTCGAGGTGACCGGCATGTACCCGGTCACCCGTGAGGAGAGCACCGGCCGCGTGCTGGAGTTCGACTGCGTCATGGTCCGCGCCGACTCCCTCTCCCAGGGCTGACACCTGGCCCGAGCCCGGCCCGGATCCCCCTCGACCACGACCCGGTAACGCAGGAACAGCGCAAGGGCGTTACCGGATCGAGGGGCGTCCGGTCGCGGAGTCAGCCGCCGTTGGACTGACGGATACCTTCGCCGAGCGCGTCGAAGGTATAGACGAACCCGCCGTCCGCACCGCTCACCGTCATGTAGGCGTCGGTCGTCCCGGGTGCGATGGCCACGTTGGTGGCCGTGTCCAGCCCGGAGGCCGCCCCCTCGGGAACGCTCACCGTCGTCAGGTGTTCGCCGGTCGAGGAGTACACGAAGATCCGGGGTTGGCCGTGGACGGCCTGGTAGAGGTTCCCCTCGGCGTCGACCGCGATGGAGTCGATCCGACTGGTACCACCGTCGAAGTGGATGGCCGCGTGCGAGGTCAGCACCTCCGTGCCGTCCTCGTTCAGCTCATAGTGGTCGACCCGGTTGGCCCCGTACAGCCCCACCCACAGGCCCGAGTGGTCCGGGGTGAAGGCGATGCCGTTGGGCGCGGGCAGGTCTTCGGCCGGCACGGTGGCCTCGGCGGTCTCCCCGTCGATCCGGACCACCCTGCCCCGTGCCTCCCAGGCGGGGGCGTCGAAGCCGGCGGAGTCACTGACGTACATGTTCCCGGCCTCGTCGAAGGTGAGGTCGTCCGGGTTCATCGGTTCGCCGTCGACGTCACCGGAGAAGAAGACCTCGGGGTCCTTCCCCTCCGCGGTCATGGAGACGATCCCGCCCCCGGCGAAGTCGGTCAGGTACAGGCGGTCGTCGAGCGGGCCGAACTGGGCGGAGGTGTAGGCACCGGTGTCGTCGGTGAAGACCGTGGAGACCTCCTCGGTGTCGGTGTCCACCCGCAGCACCTTGGGTTCCCCCGCGGGTGTGGGGACGTCGACGACGAGCAGCCCCCCGTCGGGGGCGAAGACGGGCCCTTCCAGGAGTGTCATGCCGGTCTCCTCGTGCACCGAGGTCACCTGCGTCAGGAGTTCGGCGGTGAGTTCGCCCTTCCCCGCGGCCCCCTGTTCGGTCGCCTCCGGTTCCGGGTCCGAACATCCCGCCGCCGTTCCCACCAGGAGGAGCGCGGCGAACGCGCGGGTCGTGGCCGCCCTCATCGGTCGCTCACCTCCGACGGCTGGACCAAGACCTCGTCCATGCGGGTGTCCCGCCACTCGCGCAGGAGCCGGTGGAAGGCCACCGGCCCCGGGCCGAAGGAGTTGCTCCTGCCCGTACCGGCACCCTCGCGGTTGTAGTAACCGGGCGTGCACTGGGCCTGGAAGTCGGAGTTGTCGTGGGCGCTCTCGCGCACCGCCCGGATCCACTCCTCGGTCGCCTCCTCGGAGGGTTCGACCACCTCGGCCCCGACCTTGCCCGCCTGCTCGATGACGGCGGCGATGTGCTCGGCCTGTTCGAGGAGGATGTGCGCGAAGTTGACCGAGTTGGCGTTCTGTAGCGACCCCAGGTGGAAGAGGTTCGGGAACCCGGGGCTGTAGAAGCCGTGCAGGGTCTTGGGTCCACGGCTCCACGAGGCGAGGAGGTCCTGGCCGTTCCGTCCGCGCACCGGCAGGGCTCCGGACAGCACCCCGGAGATGCCCACCTCGAACCCGGTGGCGAAGACGACGCAGTCGACCTCGTACTCGGTGTCGCCGACCACGATCGCGTCCTCGGTCATGCGGGTGATCCCGCCGTGGTCGGCGGTGTCCACCAGGGTGACGTCGGGCCGGTTGAACGTCTGGAGGTAGTGGTCGCTGAAGCAGGGACGCTTGCACATGTACCGGTACCAGGGCTTGAGCCTCTCGGCCGTGACCGGGTCCTGGACGACCTCGTCCACACGGGCGCGGATCCGGTTCATGGTGCGCGCGTCGGCGATCTCATCCAGGCGCTCGCGCTCCTGCGGCGAGATGGACGTGTCCAGCGTGCCGGTGATCATCTTGCGCTGGAGTCGGGCCGTCGCGGTCCAGCCGTCCTTGGTCAGGTCGGCCTCGACCGGTTCACCGGAAACGATCGCCAGGAAGTTCTCCATGCGCTCGCGCTGCCAGCCCGGTCGCAGGGACTCCGCCCACTCCTGGTCGGTGGGTCGGTTGTCGCGCACGTCCACCGAGGAAGGGGTGCGCTGGAAGACGTACAGGTGCTCCGCGTCGCGGCCCAGGTGCGGAATGACCTGCACACCGGTGGCCCCGGTGCCCACCACCGCGACCTTCTTGTCGGCGAGGCCGGCGAGGCCGCCGCCTGCGTCTCCCCCGGTGTAGCCGTAGTCCCAGCGGCTGGTGTGGAAGGTGTGACCCCGGAAGTCCTCGATACCCGGGATCCCGGGGAGTTTGGGGCGGCTGAGGGTGCCGGAGGAGGTGATGACGTAGCGGGCGCGCATGTGGTCGCCCCGGTCAGTGGCCACCTCCCACACGCCCTCGTCCTCGTTCCAGTCCATCGAGGTCGCTCGGGTGTGGAACAGCGCGTCTCGGTACAGGCCGAAGGTCTCGGCGATGGCGACGGCGTGCCGACGGATCTCCTCACCGGGGGCGTAGCGCCACTTCGGCACGTAGCCGACCTCCTCCAACAGGGGCATGTAGGAGTAGGACTCGATGTCGCAGTGGATGCCGGGGTAGCGGTTCCAGTACCAGGTGCCGCCGAAGTCGCCGGCCTCGTCCATCATCCGGATCGACTCGACTCCGACCTGCCGTAGCCGGGCCCCGGTGGTGAGCCCGCCGAAGCCACCGCCGATCACGAGCACCTCCACCGTGTCGTTGAAGGGTTCGCGTTCGACGCGGGGGGTGTAGGGGTCGGTGGCGTAGTAGCCGAAGTCGCCCGTGGTGGGACGGTACTGGGCCGTTCCCTCGGGGCGGATCCGGCGGTCCCGCTCCAGGGCGTACCGTTCGCGGAGGGATTGCAGATCGACGTCCGAGGCAGGGGTTTCCTGGCTCCTCGTCGCTTCGGAGGGTGCGCTCATGGCCGTCCTCACTCACTGTCACTACATGTGGAGAATCTGTGCGCGACGAAGGTTAGCATGATGCTAAGTATTATCCGCGTCGAACGTCGCGAGCACCGGGCGCCCTATCATTGCGACATGCCGCATGAGGGTGTTGAACAGGACGAACACGAGCGGGAGCACCTCCTGCACGAGATCGAGCGTCTGAACGGGCGGATGGAGGAGGCCGTGCTGGCCAACCTCCTGCGGTACCTGACCAAGATGAGCCTGACCATCCCTCAGCTTCGGGTGCTGATGCTCCTGGTCACCTCGGAGAAGGGCGCGACCGGCAGGGACCTGGCCGCCTCCTTCGGTGTATCGATGGCGTCGATGTCGACCATGCTCGACCGGCTCGTCTCCCAGGGTGTGGCCACGCGTAGCCTGGATCCCGACGACCACCGGGTCCGCCGCGTGCACGCCACCCCCCGGGGCGCCTCGGTCGTGCGCCGCCTGCTGGTGACCCGCCCCTTCCGCTCCGACATCCTCGTCCGGCTCCGAGTCGAGGACCTGCGCGCCCTGGAACAGGGGTTCCGTGCGGTCAGCGAACAGATCGCGCTGATGGACGATACGGAATGACCACCCGGCAGGACATCCGCGACCGTGAGTGACCGCACGAGGACGCGGCGCTCGCTATGGTCTTGCGTGGTCATTTCTTCCCGAATCTCCTCACGCGGGGGCGGTACATGCGCCGTGGCAACGGTGAGCTCATCCTTGTGGTCGCACGCGACCCAGAGGTCGTGGACCTCCTGTGTCCGACACTCGAACTGGCCGGCTACGGGGTGGACGTCACCGACACCGGCGACGCGGCCATCGATCGCATGGGGCGCGGCGGCCTGGATCTCGTCCTCGTGGACACCACGCTTCCAGACCTGTCGGAGATCCCCCGGCGACGCCGTGGCGTCGGGGGACCACCGGTGTTGTTCATGGTGAGCGGGGACTTCCTCGACACGGTGCTGCCCGAGGTCGGGCTGAGCGGAGAGGACTACATCGCCGAACCCGTCCGGGTCCCCGAACTCCTCGCGCGGGTATGGCTACTGATCCGTGGACGGAGCGCGGGCCGCTCCGAGCCCCTGCTCCGCTACGGCGACCTGGTCCTGGACGACACCTCGTGTCGAGCCCACCGAGGAGAGCGCGAATTGGACCTCACCCCCGCCGAGTACCGGCTACTGCGCTACCTGTTGGTCAACTCCGGCAGGGTGCTGTCCAAGGAACACATCGCCGACCACCTGTGGGGCGAACTCCGCGCGGACAACGCGATCGAACGGCTCGTCTCACGGCTGCGCCGGAAGGTGGAGAGGGACGGTCCGAACCTGATCCGCACGCACCGGGGCTTCGGCTACGCGCTCGAAGGCCGGGACCGCTGAGCCCCACCCCGCACGCTCGCATCCGAGAGTGATCCACCTCACGTCAGCTTACCGTCAGGTTCGTGTCCGCCCGCTGTCAGTCCGCCTTGGTTGCCTCGTTGAGGGTCGTTCCCGCACGACCCGCGTCGAACAGCGATCAGAGGAGACGCATGACCGACACCGCCACCCCTCGGGGCGCTGCATCCACACCATCGGTGACCGAGTACCCGGCGGCCAGGCAGGAGGGGTGTCCGTTCGGCCCCGCCCCGCAGCTGCGCAGGCTGACCGAGCAGGAACCGGTGGCCAAGGCTCGGATCTGGGACGGGAGCACCCCGTGGCTGGTGACCCGGCACGCCGACCAGCGCGCCCTGCTCACCGACCCCCGGCTGAGCATCGACGAGAAACTCCCGAACTACCCCCACATGACCCGGGGCCGGGCCGAGATCGCGCCCCACCTGCCGGAGCTGATCACCAACACCGACGCCCCGGAGCACACCCGGCTGCGCCGCCTGGTCAACCTGCCCTTCACGGTCAAGCGCGTCGAGGCGCTGCGCCCGACCATCCAGCGGCTGCTCGACGAACTGATCGACGACCTGTTGGCCGGCCCCAAGCCCGCCGACCTGGTCACCACGATCGGTCTTCCGGTCCCGACCCTGGTCATCACCGCGCTCCTCGGAGTGCCCTACGCCGACCACGAGTTCTTCCACCGCCACAGCACCGTCGGGGTCAGCCACACCTCCACCCCCGAGGAGGTTCGGGCCTCCAACACGGCCCTGTCCGGCTACCTGGGCGAGCTGTTGGACAAGAAGAGGACGGACCCGTCGGACGACGTGCTCTCGGAGATGGCCGGGCACGTCAACGAGGGCCGGATGACCCGTGAGGAGGCCGTGATCATGGGATCGGCCATCCTCATCGCCGGACACGAGACCAGCGCCAACATGATCTCGCTGGGCACGCTCCTGCTGCTGCGGAACCCGGAACAGCTGGAGGTGGTGCGCACCACCGAGGACCCCAAGGTCGTGGCCGGCGCGGTCGAGGAGCTGCTGCGGTACCTGACCATCGTGCACACGGGGATCCGTCGGGTCGCGCTGGAGGACATCGAGGTCGGTGGGCAGGTCATTCCGGCCGGGGACGGCGTCATCTTCGACCTGGCCACCGCCGACTGGGACGCCGAGGCGTTCCCGGAGCCCGACACCCTCGACCTCTCCCGGCCGGCCCGCAAACACCACGCCTTCGGTTACGGGGCCCACCAGTGTCTGGGCCAGACACTGGCCCGGGTCGAACTCCAAGCCGTGTTCGGCACCCTGTTCCGACGTATCCCCACCCTGAGCCTGGCGGTGCCGTTCGAGGAGGTCGACTTCGCCTTCGAGGGCGTGGCCTACGGCCTGCGCTCCCTGCCCGTCACCTGGTGACACGACCACAGCGAACAACGAGAAAGCGAGACCTCCATGCGAGTGGAACTGGACGAACCCAAGTGCGTGGCGTCGGGGCAGTGCGTCGTGGAAGCACCCGACGTCTTCGACCAACGCGATGAGGACGGGGTGGCGGTCGTGCTCGACCCCCACCCGCCAGAGGAACTCTACGACCAGGTGAACGAGGCCGTGGCGATCTGCCCGGCGGCGGCACTGCGACTGGTACGGGAATGAACCGCGTCGTCGTGGTCGGAGCATCGGCGGCGGGGCTGGCCGCCGTCGAGACCCTGCGTCGGGAGGGGTTCGAAGGAGACCTCACCCTCATCGGGGACGAACCCTACGCGCCCTACGACCGGCCACCGCTGTCGAAGCAGATCCTGTCGCGCACGTGGCGGGAGGACCGACTCCCGCTCCGTTCCGACGAGGACCTGTCGGCCCTGAACGTGGAACTGCGGATCGGCACCGAGGCGATCGGGGTGGACACCCGCGCCCGCACCGTGAAGATCGCTTCCGGGGAGGCCCTCCCCTACGACGGGCTGATCGTCGCCACCGGGGTCCGGCCGCGCGCGCTGCCCACCGCGCGCGGGCACCTCCTACGCACCCTCGACGACGCCCTGAACCTGCGATCCCGGCTGGAACCGGGACGCCATCTCCTGGTGGTCGGCGCGGGATTCCTCGGCGCCGAGGCCGCCGCCACGGCGCGGGGTATCGGCTGCCGGGTCACCCTGGTCGAACCGGCACCCGTCCCCCTGGCCCACGCCGTGGGTGAGGACGTGGGGCGGATGCTCTCGACACTGCACTCGGAGCGGGGCGTGGACCTGCGCACCGGAACCGGCGTGGCGGAGGTGATCGACGACGGGGTACGACTGGTCGGCGGCGAGGTGATCGAGGCCGACGAGGTGCTGGTCAGCGTCGGTTCGGTACCCAACACGGACTGGTTGGAGGGCAGCGGGCTGCGCTTGGACGACGGCCTGGTGTGCGACGAGTACTGTTCGGCCGGCCCGGGAGTGTACGCGGCGGGCGACGTCGCCCGCTGGCACAACCCGCTCTTCGGTACCTCCATGCGCGTGGAACACCGCACACACGCGGCCGAACAGGGCATGGCCGCCGCCCGGAACCTGCTCCGCGGTCCCCAGGGGCGACCGTTCGCACCGGTGCCCTACTTCTGGTCCGACCAGTACGACATGAAGCTCCAGGCGTACGGATACCTACGTGGTCACGACGAGGTCGCCCTGGTCGAGGGTGACCTCGATGAACGTCGGTTCATCGTCGCCTACCGCACCGGCGACCGGCTGACCGGAGTGATCGCTGCGGGGATCGCGCCCAGGACCCTGCGGTCCTGGAGACAGGCCATCGCACGAAGCGCGGCCTGGGACGAGGATCCCCCGACCCCGTCCGAACCAACGAGAAGGGCGGCCTGAAATGACGCTGTCCGACGAACCCGAGGTGGTCGTCGTCACCGGGGCCGGTGGTATGGGCGAGGCGGTCGCGCGTCGCCTGGGTAACGGCCGCCGGTTGGTGCTCGCCGATTATTCGCAGGACCGGTTGGACCGGGTCGTGGCCTCCCTCCAGGAGACGGGTTACGACGTCTTGGACGTCCTCACGGACGTCTCCGACCGGTCCTCGGTGGAAGAGCTCGCCCGCGCGGCGCGGCGGGAGGGCGGGATCGTCTCGGTCGTGCACACCGCCGGTGTCTCCGCGGCCACCGCGTCGGTGGAGGCGATCCTGCGTGTGGACCTGGTCGGTACCGCGCACGTCATCGACGCGTTCGAGTCCGTGGCCTCGCGTGGAACCTCACTGGTCTGCGTGGCCAGCATGGCGGGTCACCACGCCTCGCTGAGCACCGAGGACGAGCACGCGCTGGCCACCGTCCCCACGGAGGATCTCCTGTCCCTGGACCCGGTGAAGTCCATCGACGACGGCGTCAGCGCCTACATCGTCGCCAAACGGGCCAACCAGGTTCGTGTCCAAGCGGCGGCCCTTGCGTGGAACCGGCGGGGCGCGAGGCTGAACACCATCAGCCCGGGAGTGATCGCCACTCCCATGGCCACGGCCGAGGCCGAGTCCGCCACGGGGGACCACATGATGGAGATGCTGCGGGCCTGCGGCATCGGACGCAGCGGTACCCCCGGTGAGATCGCCGAGGCCGCCGCGTTCCTCGCCGGGCCCGACGCCCGGTACATCACCGGGACGGACCTGCTGGTGGACGGCGGCCAAGCGGCCTGGATCCGGCACCACCGCCCCACCGGATAGGCCCGATAGCCCCGCCCGGTACCGCCCCGGTACGCCTCGACGCGTGCCGGGGCGTTCGCGCGTCCACCCGCCCTATCGTTTTCTCCTTGAGAAACATCCCATGGCCGCCACGCCATCCGGACAGGCTTCAGGAACCCCAGCGTCCCTTTGGTTGAGTGATTCCAGGGGGTGGGGTGTGGGTGGAGGTGGGGTGTGTGTGGGGGTATGGGTGTGGGTGGAGGTGGGGTGTGGGCGTGGCTGGTGGG
>NZ_BCSH01000060.1 GCF_001570765.1 Nocardiopsis listeri NBRC 13360
GGGAATCGGGCCGATTCACCCAGAGGATATCGAACATATTTTCGAACAATGGGTATGCTGGGGAGCATGCCCGATCAGTCCCTGACGCCGGACTGGCCCGTGAGCGTGCACCCACCCGGGTCGGACTCCTTCGAGCAGACGGCCCTGGAGTGGTTGTTCGACCACGTGCCCGCCGACTACCGGTTGCACGGGGTCCTGCGCCGCCATCCCGTCGCTCTCTCCCGCCTGGTCCGCCAGTACGTCTCGGCGACGTTGGAGGCGGCCAGGGAGGGCTATCGCACGGCCCGGGTGGATCTGCGCGACCACCTGTCCCCGCACGCCCTCGACCAGGTCATGAGCGCCTACCTCGCCGAGGGTCGGCGCACGGCCGGGCTCCTCCGCTCCGTCGAGGTCGTGGACGAGGCCCTGCGTGCGGCCGGAACGGGGAGCTCCGATGACGACTGAGGTGATTCCACGCCCTCCGAACCCCGGTTCAGGCGGTGACCCGTACCAGGACCGCGACTTCTTCACCGGTGTTCACCAGGTGCCGGCCTCCCCGAGTGCCACCGCCCACCACACGGGCCCGATCCGAGGTCAGTTCCGCGGCCGACAGCATCTGACCGTCGGCGTCGGAGGTGATCAGGTGGGCGCGTCCGCTGACCAGGTACAGCGCCTCCAAGGCGTGTGGGTTCTCGGCGCGTGGCGAGGGGCCGGCGACGAAACTGTTGGGTTCCAGGGCCACGGACGTGACCCGGAAGCGCCCACGGGCCAGGCGGCGGACGCTGCGCGGGGCGGGTTGCCAGCTCCCGCGGCGGGTCGGCCAGAGGGTCGGGCGGCGCAGCGCGGTGGCGGCGTCCCTGGCGGCGGCGACCACCTGTCCGAGAGTGGGCAGGCGGCGAGCGCCCAGGTGGGCGTAGCCGGAGGCGCGTCCGGCGTCCACGACGTCGCCGATCCCGTCCAGCGACACGGTCGTGGCGCGTTGTCGCGGGGCGTGCTCGGTCGGAACCCGAGGGGCGGTGGCCGGCGCGGAGGTCTGCTGCGGCATCGTGAGAGGATCCTTCACGTGTGCGTGATCACCGGTGTGGTGGGCGATCACGGGAAAGTCGTCATGGGGCCCGGGAGGTCCCGGAACGGTGGGGTCGATGCCTCCGAACGCACGTTCGGAGAGGAAGATCACCCAAGCGAAGACCCGTCACGGCCGTCTCACGTCGAAGGACGGGGGCCGATCACGGGCCGGTCGTACGGGGTCGGTGGAATCCGGCCCCTCGACTACGACTCAGTGACGACAACACGGACACGCCGCACAAGCCGGCAGGCAGGAGGCCCCGTTGGGGGCCGTACGAGCCAAGGCGACGGTGCGGGTGCGCGGATGCATGGCAGCAAGGAGACCAGCAAAGCCGGTGGTGAGTCAAGCGGAGACCGGAAGACGAGCGCGTCGAACCGCCCACGCCGGAGACGTACCGGGCATGTTGCGGGTGGCGTCCCGTGGTGGTGACATGTGGAGCCCGGGAGAACGGCGTTCTCGCCGTTTCGGGCCCCACCTCCCAGAACAGCCGTAGTGACAGGAGTGGCAGTGCAGCCGTCCGTTCCCAGAGGGCAGCCTTGAACCCCGAGGCACAGGGACTGTGGGCGCGTGTGCTGGTACGGGCCGTCGTCGTGGCCGCCGCCGGGGTGATGGCTCTGGGCTTCCTCGGCGTGGAGGCGGCACTGCTCATCTGCTTCCTGTGCGTGCTCACCTACGTGCTCCTGTGGCTGCGGTCCAGGTACGGGAGCGTCCTCTTCACGGGGAGCGAGAGACCGTCGCCGCGACCGGGCCCCGAAACGGAACCGGGGGACGGGGACGACCCGGACGACACCGGAGGCCCGCCGAATCCACGAAGACCCCCCGATGACGCCTGAGATCCCCACCGAACTCGGACTTCGCGCGGTCTCCCCGAGCGCCGCGCCATGAGCCGGAATCGAGGGAAGGCCGCCGTGTCTTTCCATGAACCGGAGAGCGACGAGCGGCGCGCGGCGTAGATTCTAGGTCTATGACGGACCAGGACCTTCTGCACGACCTGCGCTCCGGTCGCGTGTGCCCGGCCGGCGTCTACGCCCGTCTCCTCGACGCCTACGGGGAGGAGCTGTACCGGTACTGCGTTCTGGTCCTACGAGACCGGGACACCGCGCACGTCGTGCTGCGGGACACCCTGATCGTGGCCAGGGCGCACAGCGTCCGTCTACGGGACTCCGCGCGGTTGGGGGAGTGGCTGCACGCGTTGGCCGAAGTGGAGTGCGGTCGTCACCGTGCCTGCGCGACGGGTGGGGAAGGGATCGCCCGTCCGGTCCTCGCGGGGTCCCACGGCCTGGTCCGGGTCCGTGTGCTCAACGGCCTGACCCGCCCCGAACTCGATGGATACAGGTCCCACGTCGCGGTCCGCGCCGACCAGTTCGGTCGTGACGGCTTCCCCCTTCGACAGGGGGCGCGCAACAGCCTGCGCGGGGTGGTGTTCTCGATCCCCACGCCACAGGCGCTGATGTTGCTGGGCGTGTTGCTCCTGCTCCTGCTCCTGCCATTGGGAGCCGACTGAGGAACAGGGTTCCCCGGACGCGAGCAGGCCCGGTGAGTCCACCTCACCGGGCCAGATCAGGTACCGAGACGCTCGTCGGTCACTTGCCCTCGTTGGTGATGTGCGAGGAGTCCCCGTGCATGCCGGCCTCTTCGGCGCGCTTCACCGACGCGGTGATCTCCTGCTCGGCCTCGTGGCGGCCGACCCAGCTGGCGCCCTCGACGGACTTGCCCGGCTCCAGGTCCTTGTACACGGTGAAGAAGTGTTCGATCTCTAGACGCTCGAACTCGTTGACGTGGTGAATGTCACGCAGGTGTTCCTGGCGCGGGTCCGTCGCCGGGACGCACAGCAGCTTGTCGTCACCACCGGCTTCGTCGCGCATCCGGAACATGCCGATGGCGCGGGCGCGGATGAGGCAGCCGGGGAAGGTCGGGGCCTTGAGCAGGACGAGTGCGTCCAGCGGGTCACCGTCCTCACCGAGCGTTCCCTCTACGAAGCCGTAGTCGGCGGGGTAGGTGGTGGAGGTGAACAGCATGCGGTCGAGACGGATACGACCGGTCTCGTGGTCCACCTCGTACTTGTTGCGCTCCCCCTTGGGGATCTCGATCGTAACGTCGAATTCCATGCTGATCTCGGCTCCCAATGCGACTAATGTCGCCGTATAACAACAACGTCAGACCGCGACACCAAAGGAAGGGCAGGTGCCCCGGGTGCGACGGGTACGAGGCGAGGCGATCCTCGCGCTGGCCCTGCTCAACATATTCGTGCTGATCACCGGGTTCGTCGCCTTGGACGTGATCGAGGCACGACCGCTGCCGGCGGTGCCCAACCCCGTCACGCACGCCGACGGCGTGGCGGCGGTTGCACCCGCGGCTCCGACTCCGGTGGACCCGGAACGGGTCGCGGACGTACTTGATGATCCCATGTCGTCGTCCGGGCTCGAGGAGGGCCTCTCCGGTTACGTGGTCGACGGATCGACCGGGGAGACACTCTTCGAACGGGACGCAGACGCCGCGGTGACCCCGGCGTCGACGACGAAGATCGCCACGGCCGTCACCGTCCTGGACACCGTCGGCCCCGACCACGTTCTACGGACCGAGGCATACCTCGATCCCGCGGAGAACCGTGTGGTGCTCCGTGGTGGGGGCGACGCGACCTTGACCGTGACCGCCGACTCCGCAGCTTACCCACAGGTAGCGACCCTGGAGGAGCTCGCGGTCGACACTGCGGGCTCCCTCGCCGAGCAGGGCGTCGACACCGTGAAGATCGGCTATGACGACTCTCTCTTCACCGGCTCGGACACCGGGCCGGGGTGGAAGCCCAACTACGTGACCGAGGGCAGCACCGCCACCATCCACGCGTTGCTCGTCGACCAGGGCAGGGTCGAACCGGACGTGTCCACCCGTGTGCCGGATCCACCACGGGCCGCCGCCGAGGCCTTCGCCGATCAACTGGAGCGGGCCGGGCTCACCGTCGAGGGCGACCCGAGGGAGGCCGAGTCCGTCGGTGAACCGGTGGCCTCTGTGACCTCCGCGCCGGTGAGTTCCCTCGTCGAGTTCATGATGTTGGCCAGTGACAACAACATGGCGGAGGCCCTGGGCCGCGTGGCCGCCCTGGAATCGGGGGCGGAGGCGAGCTTCGCCGGGGCTTCCGAGACCACTCACCGTGTCATGGCCGGCCTCGGTATCGACGGGGTCGACCTGTCGGACAACAGCGGCCTGAGCACCGAGAACCGCATCACCCCGCGGGCCCTCGTCCAGCTGCTCGAAGCCGCCGGCGAGCACCCCGAACTCAACGCGACGCTCACGGGGTTGCCCACCGCGCACTCCACCGGCACGCTCGCCGGTCGCTACTCCGAGTACTCCACCTCGCACCACGCGGCCGGCATGGTCCGGGGCAAGACCGGGACGCTCGACGGCGTCAGCACACTCGCCGGCACCATCCACGACCAGGAGGGCAACGCGTTCGTGTTCGCCTTCATGGCCAACGACGAGGCCGCGACCGGGCCGGCTCTGGACACCCTCGCCGCGGCCCTCGCCGAGTGCGGCTGTTCGTGAGGTCGGTCGCGGGCCCAGGGCGGATCCCACCGTGGGGCCCGGCCCGCCGAGAGGCGATTCGTTCGGGTTCGTTTCGGGTCGTCTCAGGGCGATCCCGGGGTCTGCCCTGAATTCGATCCCTGATCCCCGTGCCGCCGGGCGTCCCGTGGGTAGGCTGGCGATGTGACTGTGATCGACTGGGACGTAGCCGTCAACACCGGTGTCCGCCTCGTGCGCCCTGGACCGCAGGTGGATCTGGCCGACGCACGGCAGGCCGTCGTGCAGTTGCGCGACCTCTCCTCTGTGGCGGCCGGGCACGTGCGCGACTTCACCGGTATGAACCCCCTCGAACCCTCTGGTCCCGCGACCATCGTGGACAGACCCGGGTGGATTCGAGCCAACGTCAACGGGTTCCGGGTGGTGCTCGAACCCGTGCTCGAACAGATGGGCGCCGATCGGCTGAACAAGAGCCCGGCCGGGAACCTGGCCGGCGCGGTCGGTTCGCGGGTGACCGGGATGCAGCTCGGCGCCGTCCTGTCCTATCTGGCGGGGAAGGTCCTCGGCCAGTACGAGCTCTTCCTGCCACCGGACCCGAACGGTCATTCACCGACCGGGCGACTGACCCTGGTGGCGCCCAACATCGTCAACACCGAACGCGAGCTGGACGTCGACCCTCGCGACTTCCGACTGTGGGTCTGCCTGCACGAGGAGACCCACCGGATGCAGTTCACGTCCACGCCGTGGCTGCGCGACCACGTCCAGCAGCTCATGCAGGAACTCCTGCTGTCCACGGAGATGGACGCCTCCGACCTCATAGACCGGCTCCGGCAGGCCGGTGAGGCCGTGGCCGAAGCCGTGCGGGGTGGCGAGGGAAGCCTCCTCACCGCGTTCCAGAGCCCGGAGCAGAACGAGCTCATGGACCGGGTCACCGCGGTCATGAGCCTGGCCGAGGGGCACGGAGACTACGTGATGGACGCGGTCGGACCCGAGGTCGTGCCCTCGGTCGAGACCATCCGGGCCCGCTTCCAGAAGCGGCGCGAGGGGGCCAACCCGCTCGACCGGATCATGCGCCAGCTCTTGGGCATGGACATGAAGATGAAGCAGTACGAGGAAGGCGCGAGCTTCGTCCGACAGGTGGTCGCCCAGGTCGGCATGGCCGAGTTCAACAAGGTGTGGACCTCGCCCGAGACCCTGCCCACCATCGAGGAGATCCGTAACCCCTCGACGTGGATCGAACGGGTCGTGCGCCCCGCCGCCATCAGCGAGTGAGCGGTCCGCCCCCCGCCGTGGCCGCCGTTCGCTCGGCGGTCCGGCGGGTGCTGTCCGCACTGCCGGCCGACACCACCGCGCTCGCGGCCTGTAGCGGCGGAGCGGACTCGTTGGCCCTGGCCGGTGCGCTCGCCTTCGAGGCCCCTCGGATGGGGCGTGCGGCGGGCGCCGTCACCGTGGACCACGGGCTCCAAGAGGGCTCGGCCGAACGGGCCGAAGGGGTCGCCAAGGTGTTGCGCGGGCTGGGCCTTGATCCCGTGGACGTGGCCACCGTGCGGGTGGCCGGCTCGGGCGGCCCCGAGGCCGCGGCCAGAAGGGCCCGCTATGACGCCCTGGACACGGCCGTACGGGAGCACGCTCCCGCCGTGGTGCTGCTCGGACACACCCTCGACGACCAGGCGGAGACGGTCCTGCTCGGACTGGCACGCGGTTCGGGGGCCCGCTCCCTGGCGGGGATGTCCGCCTCGTCCGGGGCCTACCGCCGTCCCCTGCTGGAACTGGACCGGGGCACGGTTCGTGCGGCGTGCCTGCTCATGGACCTGAGTCCGTGGGAGGACCCGCACAACCACGACCCGCGGTTCGCCCGCTCCCGGGTGCGTCATGAGGCGCTTCCCGCCCTGGAACGGACGCTCGGTCCCGGGATCACGGCCGCCCTGGCGCGTACCGCGACGATGCTCCGGGCCGACGCCGACACCCTGGACGACCTCGCCACCACGCTGTACGACCGTGCGCTTGAGGCCGCCTCCGGCGTGGAGGGCCTGGCCGTCGGACCGCTGGAGGAGGCCGACACCTCACTGCGCACCCGCGTGCTTCGTCGCGCCGCGCTCGACGCCGGCTGTCCCGCCACCGACCTCACCGCCCGCCACGTACGCGAGCTCGAACGGTTGATCACGGAGTGGCGTGGCCAGGCCCACATCGATCTGCCCGGTGGCGTTCGTGGCCGCCGTGCGGCCGGTCGCATCCACTTCGTTCGGTGAGGTCGGTCGGTTACAGGAGGTGACCCCGCCCTCTTGTGTCGCAGTCCGGCGCTGTCGCCACCTTCGACACGTTTATCCTGGTTGCCGCAAACGGGGAATCCAGCAGCGAGGACAGTGAGCGTGGACGCTAAGGACATGGGCCAGGACCTGGAGAAGGTTCTGGTCACCGAGGAAGAGATCGATGCGCGTCTGGTCGAGCTGGGCGCGCGGATCGACGCGGACTACGCGGGTCGGGACCTGCTGATCGTCGGTGTGCTCAAGGGTGCCGTCATGGTCATGGCCGACCTGGCCCGAGTACTGCACACCTCGGTCTCGATGGACTGGATGGCGGTGTCCTCCTACGGAGCGGGAACCACGTCCTCGGGTGTGGTACGCATCCTCAAGGACCTGGAGACCGACATCAAGGACCGTGACGTCCTGATCGTCGAGGACGTCATCGACTCCGGGCTGACCCTCTCCTGGCTGGTGGGCAACCTGCGTTCGCGCGGCCCGAAGTCGGTCGAGGTCTGCACCATGGTCCGCAAGCCACTGGCCTTCGACGTCGACCTCGACGTCAAGTACGTCGGCTTCGACCTGCCCAACGAGTTCATCGTCGGTTACGGACTGGACTACGCGGAGAAGTACCGGAACCTTCCGTTCATCGGGACTCTCGCACCGCACGTCTACGAGAACTAGCCCGGACCCCGCCCGCGCGACCGTGTCATGGCCCACGCGGGCGGGGCTCGGGAACAACGGAACGGGTCGTCGTCGTTGCTTTCATGACGGCTCGCGTCCGGCCTCAGCGGTGTGCCCGCCCGGCGCGGCGAGGTGTACCGTCGAATATCCCGGCGTCAGCGCGGGGAGCACGTGTCCGATAGGTCCTGCTCCGGACAGTCCTCTGGGGCGGGCGGCCTGGTCTGGAGGGACGGACCCGACAGGGTTCCGCTCACATGAATCTGAAGCGTATTTTCCGCGGCCCGTGGATTTGGATCCTGGTCGTCGCCCTCATGCTCGTCATCGGCTTTCGCGTGTTCGACGTCGGTGGAGGTCCACAGCCGGAGGAAGCCGACATCTCCGAGGTCTACCGGCTCATCGAGCAGGACGAGGTCGAGGACGCCGAGATCATCGACCGTGATCAGCGCATCGAGCTGACCACCGTCGACGGCGAGATCCTCGAGGCCTACTGGGTCGAGGGCCAGGGCATGGAACTGGCGACCCTGCTCCAGGAGACGAGCCAGAATCCGGACGGCGCGCTGAAGGACTACAAGGTCTCCGTCGCCACCACCCCGGTCTGGACGACCGCCCTGTTCAGCCTCTTGCCGCTGATCATCATCATCGTCATCTTCTGGTTCGTCTTCAGCCAGATGCAGGGCGGCGGCTCCCGCGTGATGAACTTCGGCAAGTCCAAGGCCAAGCTCATCACCAAGGACACGCCCAAGAACACCTTCGACGACGTCGCCGGGGCCGACGAGGCCATCGAGGAACTCCACGAGATCAAGGAGTTCCTGCAAAGCCCGGAGAAGTTCCAGTCGATGGGCGCTAAGATCCCCAAGGGCGTCCTGCTCATGGGCCCGCCCGGTACCGGTAAGACGCTGCTGGCCCGAGCCGTCGCCGGTGAGGCCGGGGTGCCGTTCTACTCCATCTCCGGCTCGGACTTCGTCGAGATGTTCGTCGGCGTCGGCGCCTCCCGGGTGCGGGACCTGTTCGAGCAGGCCAAGGCGAACGCGCCCGCGATCATCTTCATCGACGAGATCGACGCCGTCGGCCGCCATCGCGGCGCCGGCATGGGCGGCGGTCACGACGAGCGCGAGCAGACCCTCAACCAGATGCTGGTCGAGATGGACGGCTTCGACGTCAAGGGCGGCGTCATCCTCATCGCCGCCACCAACCGGCCCGACATCCTCGACCCTGCGCTGTTGCGCCCGGGCCGCTTCGACCGCCAGGTCGTCGTGGACCGTCCCGACCTGGACGGTCGCCGCGACATCCTGGAGGTGCACTCCAAGGGCAAGCCGATGGCAGACGACGTCGACTTCTCGGTGATCGCCCGTCAGACCGCCGGGATGACCGGCGCCGACCTGGCCAACGTCATCAACGAGGGCGCCCTGTTGTCCGCGCGCGCGGACAAGAACGTCATCACCCACGCGATCCTGGAGGAGGCCATCGAACGTGTGATGGCCGGCCCCGAGCGCAAGTCCCGGGTGATGTCGGACCGTGAGAAGAAGGTCATCGCCTACCACGAGGGCGGCCACGCCCTGGTCGGGCACGCACTGCCCAACGCCGACCCGGTGCACAAGATCACGATCCTGCCGCGCGGTCGCGCCCTCGGGTACACCATGTCGGTGCCGACCGAGGACAAGTTCCTCACCTCGCGTTCGCAGATGATGGACCAGTTGGCCATGATGCTCGGTGGTCGCGCCGCCGAGGAGCTCGTCTTCCACGAGCCCACCACCGGCGCGAGCAACGACATCGACAAGGCCACCGACCTGGCCCGCAACATGGTCACCGAGTACGGCATGAGCGAGCGCCTGGGCGCCCGCAAGTTCGGCTCCGCCAACAGCGAGCCGTTCCTGGGCCGCGAGATGTCGCACGCCCGCGAGTACTCCGAAGAGATCGCCTCCATCATCGACGAGGAGGTGCGTCGCCTCATCGAGTCGGCGCACGATGAGGCCTACGAGGTCCTCGTCGAATACCGGGACGTTCTCGACGACCTGGTCCTACAGCTGTTGGAGCGGGAGACGCTCACCAAGGACGAGGTGTTGGCGGTCTTCGCCCCCGTCCGTAAGCGTCCCTCGCGCGGTTCCTACACCGGCTACGGCAAACGTCAGCCCTCCAACCGGCCGCCGGTCCGCTCCAAGAAGGAGATGGCCACACTCAACGGCGCCGAGGTGCAGGGATCGGAGTTCAACGGTCGGTTCCCCGGGGGAGTCGGCGACGAAGGAGAACAGGCGTGAGCGACCTTCCCTCCAGACCCGTGGATCGTGAGCGGATCGCCCGCGCGGTTCGCGAGATCCTCATCGCCATCGGGGAGGACCCCGACCGTGACGGGCTCGTCAAGACCCCCGATCGTGTGGCCAGGGCCTACGAGGAGCAGTTCTCGGGTCTGGGGCAGAAGCCGGGTGACGTGCTCACCACGGTCTTCGAGGCCGACCACGAGGAGATGGTCCTGGTCAAGGACATCGAGCTCTACTCGACGTGCGAGCACCACCTCGTGCCGTTCTACGGGGTGGCCCACGTGGGTTACATACCGGGAGTGGACGGCCGCATCACCGGACTGAGCAAGCTCGCCCGCCTCGTGGACGTCTACGCTCGCAGGCCGCAGGTGCAGGAGCGGCTGACCGGCCAGGTCTCCGACGCCATCATGGACCACCTGGACCCGCGCGGCGTGATCGTGGTGGTCGAGGCGGAGCACCTGTGCATGACCATGCGCGGGGTGCGCAAGCCCGGTGCCAAGACGGTCACCTCCGCGGTGCGAGGGATATTCCGCAGCAGCGACCGCACTCGGGCCGAGGCCATGAGTCTCATCCTCGACCGGGGCTGAGACCGGGACGAACCGTCCCGATGCCCGGTCGTGAGGAATCGGTGTTCGGTCGGCCGGAGTGGCCGGTCCGGAGCGACCCGGAGAACACCTTTCCAGGGGCCGGGGGCAGTGTGCCCCCGGCCCCCACGCGTACGCGTAGGGTGAAACGCATGGCGCCGAAACACACACTTCCGGGACTGCCCGACCGCGGGCGGTGCCTGGTCATGGGGGTCGTCAACGTCACCCCCGACTCCTTCTCCGACGGCGGGTCCTGGTTCGATCCCGAACGCGCGATCGAACACGGTCTGCGGCTGGTCGAAGAGGGAGCCGACGTCATCGACGTGGGCGGTGAGTCCACCCGACCCGGCGCCCAGCGTGTGGGCGCCGCCGAGGAACTGCGCCGCGTCGAACCGGTCGTGCGGGAACTCGCCTCCCGGGGGATCGCGGTCAGCGTCGACACCATGCGGGCCGAGGTGGCCGAGCGCGCGGTCGAGGCCGGCGCGGTCCTGGTCAACGACGTCAGCGGTGGGTTGGCCGACCCCGAGATGGCACGACTGGTCGCATCTTCCGGTGTCGCCTACGTGTTGATGCACTGGCGTGGGCATAGTCATGACATGCAGAGCCGTGCCGTGTACACGGATGTCGTCCAGGAGGTCCTCGATGAGCTCCGCGACCGTATGGAGGCCATGATCAGTGCAGGAGTCGACCCCGGCCAGATCGTTCTGGACCCGGGACTGGGATTCTCCAAACGCCCCGAACAGGCGCACAACTGGGCGCTGCTCCAGCACCTCGAACGGTTCCACGAACTGGGCCGTCCGGTGCTGGTCGCCGGTTCCCGCAAACGCTTCCTGAGCCGACTGCTCGGTGACGCCAAGGGCGAGGACCGCCCCTTCGTCGACTGTGACGCGGCCACCGCCGCGGTGACGACCCTGTCCGCGGACCGGGGCGCGTGGGCGGTACGCGTACACGACGTCCGTCCCAACGCCGACGCCGTACGCGTTGCGGCCGCCTGGTCCGATGGTGGCCGTGGGCTCGACGAGGGCCGTTCCGAGCCCTTGGACCGGGGTGGCCTGTGAAGTCGCGCCAGGAGGTCATGGAGAGCGTCGCCGAGGCCAACTCCCAGTTCTACAGCGCCATCGAGAACGGCGACATCGACCTGATGGGCGCGGTGTGGGCGGAGGAGTACGAGGCCCCGGACCTGGTGTGCGTCAACCCCGGCTGGCCGCTGCTGCGCGGTCGTACCGAGATCATGCGCGCCTGGTCCCTGATCATGGCCAACGTCACCTACATCCAGTACGTGCTCACCGAGACGCACATCGGGGTGGGCGGTGACATCGCCATGGTCACGTGTGAGGAGAACGTGCTGACGGCCGAGGACGGCAGCCCCGGGTTCGTCGCGGGCGGGCAGGTGGTCACCACCAACCTGTTCGTCGACACCGAGCAGGGGTGGCGGTTGTGGTCGCACCACGCCTCGCCGGTCCTGATGGAGGAGGACGAACCGGAGGGCGAGGACTGATGCCGGACCGCATCGCGCTCCGTGGACTGCGGGCCCGGGGCAACCACGGCGTGTTCGACTTCGAACGTCGTGAGGGCCAGGACTTCGTGGTCGACGCCGTGCTGTACCTGGACACGAGCCCGGCCGCGGTCAGTGACGACGTCGGAGACACCGTGCACTACGGGCTGCTCGCCGACCGTCTCGTCGCGATCGTCACCGGCGAACCGGTCAACCTGATCGAGACGCTGGCCGAACGGCTCGCCGCCGAGTGCATGGTCGAGTCGCTCGTGGAGGGGGTCGAGTTGACCGTGCACAAGCCGTCGGCACCGATCGAGCACGAGTTCGAGGACGTCTCGGTCACGGTGACCCGTGGAAAGCGGGGTGCGTAGGTGACCCGTGCCGTACTCGCCCTGGGTTCCAACCTGGGGGACCGCCACGCCACCCTGCGGGGGGCCGTGGACGCGCTGTCGTCCGGACCGGGTGCGCCCACGCCCGTCGCGCTCTCGCCGGTCTACGAGACCGCACCGGTGGGGGGACCCGAACAGGACCCGTACCTGAACGCGGTCCTGGTCGTCGACTTCGACGGCACAGCCCGGGAACTGCTGGAGCGCGCGCAGGCGGCCGAACGCGAATTCGACCGGGTCCGAGAGGTGCGGTGGGGTCCGCGCACGCTGGACGTGGACGTGATCGCCTTCGGGGACACCGTCGACGACGATCCGGTCCTGACGTTGCCGCACCCGCGCGCCCACCTGCGCGCGTTCGTGCTGCGTCCCTGGCTGGACGCCGACCCCGCGGCGGTCGTGCCCGGCCGGGCGCCGGTGGCGACGCTGCTCGCCGACGTGGAGGACGCCGACACCACCGGCGAACAGAAGCTGACGCGCCGGGACGACCTGGCCCTGCGACTTCCGGGGGAGGCGGATCGCTGATGTCCGATGACGGTGGGGGCACGCTCTCTCCGACCGGGTGGCGTGTCCCGTCCGTCCTGGCGGCCCTGGGGGCCCTGGTGGGCCTCTTCGTCGCCAACTCGCTGTCCGGACCGCCACTGATCCCGTGGTCGGCGATCCCGACCCTGTTGCTGCTGGCCTTCGCCGAGTCCTACACCGCGGGGCGGACCGCGCGGCGCATTCGACGCGAGCCGGGGACCGAACCCATCGAACCGATCAGCGCCGCCCGCCTACTGGCCCTGGCCAAGGCGAGCGCCCTGTTCGCGTCGATCGCCGCGGGCCTCTTCGCGGGCATGGCCCTGTCGATCACCGCACGACTGGACCTGCCCACACATCGTGAGGCCTTCCTGGTCTCGCTGGGCACCGCCCTGGCCGCCGGCCTGCTCCTGGTCGCCGCGCTGTACCTGGAGCACGCCTGCCGGGTCCCCGACGACGGCGAGGACGACATCGACGACACGCCACGGGCCACCTGAACATCCGGTGTCCACTGCGCGCCTTCACCGACCCTTGCGCGCTGATGGTTGACTGAGGCCGTGGAGACCAGTGAATCGACACCCGAGACCGAGACCGAGTCCGAGACGGGATCGACGAGTGTGGAGCGGCCCTTGGACGCGGCCTTCGCCGCGCCCGAGGGGCTGCTCTGGCGGCGTATTCCACCGGCGTTGGCCTGGTACCGACGGCTGGTGACCACGGCGGGATGCCTGGCCGCCGGGGTGGGTGGCGGCGTGCTGCTGCTCATGTGGGGCCGTCCGCTGTGGGCCGGGGCCTGGGCCGCTCTCGCCTTGGTCGTCGCGGCGGGCACGTGGTTCCTCGCGGGTCGGTTCCAACGCTCTTGGGGCTACACCGAAGCGCCGGCCGAGTTGTACCTGACCTACGGGGTGTTCGTCCGACAGCTCGTGGTGGTGCCCTACGGCCGGATGCAGGTCGTGGACGTCACCACGGACCTGCTCGAACAGGCGTTGGGGATCGCGACGGTGCGAGTGCGCACCGCGGCGAGCACCGCGGACGCGCGGGTGGTCGGGCTCCCGCTGGCCGATGCCGTCAAGTTGCGCGACCGGCTCGCCGCGCGCAGCGAGAGTTTCTCCACGGGGTTGTAAGTGCACGGATCGCCTCAGCAGGAACCATCGCCTCGGCCGGAACCAGGGTCGGAACCAGGGTGGGCGCCGCCGGGAGGCGGGGCGCACCGGCCGCCGCGGGGCCCCGCGCAGGGACCGCCTCCAGGCCCGTACCAAGGCCCGCACCAGTACCCGGGCGCGCGCCCGCCGGGGCCCACGCCCTACCCGCCGCCGGGCCCCTACCCGCGTTTCCAGGGGCCGGCCATGCCCGCGGGGCCCGGATGGGGGCCGCCACTACCGCCACCGCCGCCCAAGGACGACATCATCACCGGAGTGTTCCGGGCGCACTGGATGATCATCCCGTTGCAGATCATCGCGGTGACGCTGGTGTTCGTCGCGTTGATCGGGCCGATCCTGGTGATGTTCGGGTTCGCCTGGGTGCTGTTCATGGCGTTGGCGGTGCTGTTCGGCTCCTTCGCCTACGCGTTGCCCTCCTGGTGGTACGGCACCTTCGGTCTCCGAGAGGACCACCTGGTGGTGCACACGGGACTGGTCCTGCGCAGCGCCAGGGAGATCCCGTTGAGTCGGCTCCAAGCGGTCGACGTGGTCCAGCCGTTGCTGATGCAGGTGTTCGGGATGGCGGAACTGCGCGTCGAACTGGCCGGCGGGGACGGCAGCGCCATCCGGTTGCGATGCCTGCCCAAGGACGTCGCGGAGCGGATGCGGGCGGCGGTGCTCGCCCACGCGGCGGGGCTTCCCGGCCGCGCTCCGCAGGCCCCGGAGTGGCCGTTCTACCGCCTGCCCTTCCCCCTGCTGCTGGGGGCGTTGACCTTCAGGGTGCCGATCCTGGTCTCCTTCATCCTGCTGCTCATGCTGGCCACGGCGTTCGTGGTCTTCCTGGAGCCGGGTGTGCTGGGCGCGGTGGTGCCGCTCGCGTTGGGGCTGCTGCGCTACTACTGGGGCCCGCTGGCGCGGTACACGGACTTCTACGCGTCGCTGTCCTCGGACGGCCTGAGGCTGCGCTACGGCATGTTCCAGCGTCGGATGCAGACCGTCCCGCCCGGACGGGTACAGGCGGTTCGGATCGTGGAGCCGATGCTGTGGCGGGCCCTCGGGGTGGCCCGGGTGGAGGCGACCGTCGCGGGATACGCGGGGGCTCGCCAAGGCGACTCCGCGGACCTGCTGCCGGTGGCGCCGAGATCCAAGGCGTTCACGTTGGTGAACGAGGTCTTCCCCGGGAGCGACGCGGCGATGGTGCCGCTGGTGGCCGACCGGACGCGGTCGGTGGGCGCGGCCGGGGTGGACGAGCGGTTGTTCGTGAGCGTGCGCGGCGTGTTCTGCCGGGTCACGGAGATCGTCCCGGTGGAGCGGATGCAGACGCTGCGGCTCTCCGCCGGGCCGATCGCCCGTCTGCGAGGTCGTGTCACCGTCGACGTGGACACGCCTCCGGGACCGGTGGCGGCGCGCGCGAGCGACCGGGGCGCGGTGGAGGGGCGCCGTTTCCTGGACGCGTTGGCCGACGCGGGCAGGCGCGCACGGGTACCCTCCGCGGGCACGGAACGGTGGGCGACCCGGGCGACCATGCACGTGGAAACCGGGCAGGGGAAGCACCCGGTCGAGGAAGCGGAGGTTTCTCCGGGCGACACCCCCGAGACGTGACTGTGGTGTGTGTCACATTCGGGGCTGTAAGTGGCTGTGGTTGCGGGTTTCATGTCCGACATGTCCGCTCACTGATGGTGATATTTCCTGGTCATGGGCCATAAAAGCTTGGGGTTTCTGGTCACGCTCGGCGGCTGAGTATGGCTAAATGGTGACTGAACACGGGGAGTGTTCACTGTCATACACATCGTCAATGGTTTCGACCGTTTGGCGCCCCCCGCCAAACGGTCCTGACGGGAGATATTCATGCTGAAGAAGGCCTTCGCCGTTACCGCCATCACCGCTGCCGCCGCCGGCGTCCTCTTTGCCGGGTCCCCGGCCATGGCCAACAGCAACGCGTTCACCTCCGGCAACGGCGGCATCCTGAGCGGCAACCAGCTCATCGCCGACCTCGACGTGCCGGTCAACGTCTGCGGTAACTCGATCGCGCTGCTGGGTGTCTCCGGCGCCAACTGCGTCGACTCCGGTGCCACGGTGAAGAACTAGTTCGGGTCACCGAACCGACCCGACTCGGGCGGGGTGAACGGTCGGAAGGCGCCTTCCCCTGAACCGCCCTCGGGTCCCTGAGCTCCAACGCGTCAAGCGTCATCCCGTGACGACGGGGTGGCGCTTTTCGTGTGTCCGCGGTGAGTGCCCCGACAACGGTCGACCGCAACCCGCGTTGTCGCCGCGTGCTAACCACGAAGTGGTGGTGACGTTGTGCGACCAGGTGCGATGCGAAGTCTGAGCCTTTGTCCGGTTGGGCCCCGGGAAGCGCCACAACAGTGGGTGACGGCCGTCGACCTTTCGTGATCAGTGCAGCTCAGCGTGTGTTTCGTGAGTGTCTCCGTAGGTAATTTCATCTCCGACGCCAACAGGCGTCGTCGAACCCAAGAGTCCGGGCGGCTCCCCCCGACCGGACGACTAAGGAGACAAAGTAGTGCTGAAGAAGACGCTCGCAGTCGGTGCCGTGACCCTCGCCTCCGCCGGGATCATCCTCTCCGCCACGCCGGCCGCGGCACAGGCCGGAGCCTGGACCTCCGCTCACGGCTCCGATGTCAGCGGCAACATCGCCTACATCAACGGTGTGGACAACACCAACGCCGGCTGCGGCAACTCCAACGCCGTGCTGGGCCAGTCCCTCGCCTCCTGCTACAACGCCGGGGTCATCATCCAGAACTGATCCCCGGCCAGGCCGACGCGATGCGGTCGGCCGAAGCGGACGGAACACACGCGGGGGCGGGCGACGATGCCCGTCCCCGCTCCGTGTCCCCGGTCACCTCCCAGGGCCTTCCTCACCAGGGGCGGGGCGACGGTCCACCATGGGGGGAGGACTATCGTGTGCTCAGAACTCGGCGCGCGGGAAGCGAACGCGCACCGGACCAGGAGGGGACACGGAGTACATGGAGACGACACAGGGGCGTCCCGCCCGTCTGCGGGTCGGCGTCGTCGGGGCCGGACGTGTCGGCTCCGTCCTCGGCCTCGCCCTGGCCAGGGCCGGACACAAGGTCGTGGCGGCCAGCGCGGTCTCCGAGGCGTCGGTGACCCGGGCGGAGAAGCGCCTGGACGGTGCCCGCGTCCTCGAACCCGCCCAGGTGGTCGAGGCCAGTGACCTGGTGCTGCTCACCGTCCCCGACGACGCCCTTCCCGACCTGGTCGAAGGGCTCGCCGGAACCGGGGTCGACCTGCGCGGCAAGATCCTGGTCCACGCCAGCGGCGCCCACGGCTACAGCGTCCTCGCCCCCGCCACCATCGTCGGGGCCCTTCCCCTGGCGCTGCATCCCGCCATGACCTTCACCGGTCGTGACGAGGACATAGAACGGCTCGCCGACTGCACCTTCGGGGTCACCGCCCCCGACCAGCTGCGTCCCATCGCCGAGGCCCTCGTCGTCGAGATGGGCGCCGAACCGGTGTGGATCGCCGAGGACAAGCGCACCCTGTACCACGCGGCCCTGGCCGGCGGCGCGAACCACCTGGTCACCCTGGTCGCCGACAGCGCCTCCCTGCTCTCCGCCGCCGGGGTGCCCGAACCCGGTCGTCTGCTCGCCCCGATGCTCTCCGCCGCCCTGGACAACGCCCTGCGCCTGGGCATCCACGGGCTCAGCGGCCCCGTTCTGCGCGGTGACGCCGGAACGGTCGCCGGCCACATCGAACAGCTTCGGGAGAACGCGCCCGAGAGCGTCGCCAGCTACGTCGAACTCGCCCGTCTCACCGCGGACCGGGCCATCAACGCCGGGCTGCTCAAACCGGAGGACGCCGCGCGACTGCTCGACGTCCTGCGCCGCTGAGGAAGCGCACCGCCGAGCCCCGAACCACCCCGGCGCGCGAACCCCGGTCCGCGCGCCATCGTGCCCACCAGGGAGAGATCGATGACCGCCCCCAGCACGCCCGCCGCAGACGGGCCCCTTCTCGTCCGAACCCCGGACGAGCTGCGCCGTGCCCTCGACGGTCGTGGCCGTGTGGGCCTGGTCCCCACCATGGGAGCCCTCCACGGCGGCCACCGCACCCTTGTGCGCCTGGCCCGGGAGAAAGCCGAGACCGTGGTGGTCAGCGTCTTCGTCAATCCCCTCCAGTTCGGTCCGGACGAGGACCTCGACCGCTACCCGCGCGACCTGCCGGCCGACGTCCGAGTGTGCGCGCAGGAAGGGGTGGACGTGATCTTCGCCCCCGAGGTCGAGACCATGTACCCCGCCGAGCAGATGGTCACCGTCGACGCCGGCGCCATGGGTGAACGGCTGGAGGGCGCCTCCAGACCCGGGCACTTCACCGGTGTCCTGACCGTGGTCACCAAGCTGTTCCAACTGGTCCGCCCCCACCTCGCCGTCTTCGGGGAGAAGGACGCGCAGCAGATCGCCCTCGTCCGCCGCATGGTCGTCGACCTGAACCTCCCGGTCGAGATCGTCGGTGCCCCCACCCTGCGCGACGCCGACGGCCTGGCCTCCTCCAGCCGCAACGTCTACCTCGACGACGCGCAACGCGAGAGCGCCCTCGCGCTCTCCCGCGCCCTGCGCGCCGGGGCAGAGGCCACCTCCGACGGGGCCGACGGCGTCCGAGAGGCCGCCCGTTCCGTCCTCGAGGAGGCGGCGAAGGCGACCCCGCCGGTCGAACTCGACTACCTCGCCCTGGTGGACCCGGCGACCTTCGCCGAAGCCTCCTCGGAACATCGGGGCTCCGCCGTCCTGGCCGTCGCCGCCCGAGTCGGCCCCACCCGACTGATCGACAACGTGTCGGTGTCCCTCTAGTGCCGCGACGGGGTGGACCTTGGCCGACGCGGCACTAGTGGGGTCGGCCGGGCCGAGCCCGTTCAGATCGTTCAGAAAGCGACCCCCGGATGAGTGCTGACAGACAGACCCGGATCACGGCCCCCGAACCCGGCTGGGCCACCCACGCCGACGTCGTGGTCGTCGGTTCGGGCATCGCCGGCCTGAGCACCGCGCTGCGCTACGTCCAAGGCACCGACGTCGGTCGGGTCGTCCTGGTCACCAAGGACCGTCTGTCCACCGGTTCGACCGCCTTCGCCCAGGGCGGCATCGCCGCGGCCATGGCCCCCGAGGACGGACCCGTCGCCCACATGGTCGACACGCACCTGGCCGGGGCGGGACTGTGCGACCCCCATGCCGTCAACGTGCTCGCCACCGAGGGCCCGGACGCCCTGCGCTGGCTCATCGGGCTGGGCGCCGAGTTCGACCGTGACGACGATGGCGAGCTCTCCCTCACCCGCGAGGGCGGCCACCGCACCGACCGGGTGGTCCACGCCGGAGGGGACGCCACCGGCGCGGAGATCCAACGGGCCCTCGTGCGCGCCGTCCGCGACGCCGAACGCGTCGAGATCATCGAACACGCCCTGGCCCTGGACGTCCTGCGCGACCCCTCGACCGGCCGGGTCGGTGGGATCACCCTGCACGTCATGGGGGAGGGAGAGCGCGACGGGGTGGGTGCGGTCCGGGCCCCCGCCGTGGTCCTGGCCACCGGCGGCATGGGCCAGGTGTTCGCGGCCACCACCAACCCGCCCGTGTCCACCGGGGACGGTCTGGCCCTGGCGGCCCGGGCCGGTGCGAGCCTGCGCGACCTGGAGTTCATCCAGTTCCACCCCACCGTCCTTTGGCTGGGCCCGGAGGCACGGGGTCGACAACCCCTCGTCTCGGAGGCGCTGCGTGGAGAGGGCGCCTACCTCGTCGACGCCGAGGGCCGCCGCATCATGCTGGGGGTGCACGAACTCGCCGACCTCGCTCCCCGCGACGTGGTCGCCCGTACCATCGCCCGGGTCATGGCCGCGCAGGACACCGACCACGTGTACCTGGAGACCCGCCACTTCGGTCGTGCCACGTGGGAACGCCGTTTCCCCACCATCCTGGCGTCCTGCCGTGCCCACGGCATCGACCCGCTGACCCAGGCCATCCCCGTGGCGCCGGCCGCCCATTACGCCTCCGGCGGGGTGGAGGTCGACATCGATGGCCGTACCGGGGTCCCCGGGCTGTGGGCCGTGGGCGAGGTGGCCCGCACCGGGGTGCACGGAGCCAATCGTCTGGCCTCCAACTCACTGCTGGAGGGTCTGGTCTACGCCGACCGCATCGCCGCACGACTCATCGCGGAACCCTCTCCAGAGCGGGCGGAGGTCGTGACCGTCGGCGTGCCCGCTCCGCCGGTCGATCCGTCGACGGCCGCTCGGATCCGCGCCCTGATGTCCCGTCACGCCGGGGTCCTGCGCACCGGCGACGGGCTCAAGAGCCTGGTCACCGAACTCGACGTCCTGGTCGAGAACACCGGCGAGGTCGCCCCCGACACCGCGTCCTGGGAGACCGCCAACCTGCTCACAGTGGCCCGGCTGGTGGCCGCCGCGGCCGGGAGCCGCGCGGAGAGCCGAGGCTCCCACCAGCGCGCCGACACACCAGAACCCCGACCCGAGCTGCGCACGCGGCCCGTGATCGTCCGACTTGAAGGGGACACCATCGTGACCACCGACGACAAGCGCGAGCCCTCACTCCCGACCGCCCTGGAAGCCGAGCTGGACGGCATCACCTTCCCCTTGGGCCGACCCGACCCGGCACCGGAGGCACGCGCCGAGTTCACGCTGCCCTGGACCGCGCCGCACCAGGGCCACGTGGACACCGTGCTGCGGGCCCTGTCCGAGGACCTCACCGCCGGCCCCCGCATCGACGTCACCACCGTGGCGACCATCCCCGCAGACCAGGTGCGCACCGCCCACGTGGTGGCGCGCGCCGCGGGCACCGTCAGCGGCCTGCCCTTGGCGGAGCTGGTGTTCTGGTTGGTCGCCGACGGTGCCTTGGAGGTCGACCGATCGGTGCGTGACGGCGACTCCGTCAAGCGTGGCGACGTGCTCATGACGGTCACCGCCCGCACCCGCGACCTGCTCACCGCCGAGCGCACCGCCCTCAACCTGCTCACCCACATGTCCGGGATCGCGACCGCCACCCGAACCTGGGTGGATGCCGTGGCCGGGACGCAAGCCCGTATTCGGGACAGCCGAAAGACCACCCCCGGACTGCGGGCCTTGGACAAGTACGCGGTGCGGTGCGGCGGCGGCGTCAACCACCGGTACTGCCTCAGCGACGCCGGACTGATCAAGGACAACCACGTCCTCGCCGCCGGAGGGGTGGGCGCGGCGGTCCGCGCCATCCGGGAACGCTTCCCCGACCTTCCCCTGGAGGTAGAGGTCGACCGGATCGATCAGATCGAGGACGCCCTGGCAGCGGGCGCGGAGGAGATCCTGCTCGACAACTTCTCGGTGCCGCGACTGCGCGAGGCCGTCGCCCTGGTGGCGGGCCGTGCCCGCTTGGAGTCCAGTGGTGGCCTCTCCCTGAAGGTCGCCGCCGACGTGGCCGCCACCGGGGTCGACTACCTGGCGGTGGGTGCGCTCACCCACTCCAGCCCGGCGCTGGATATCGCACTCGACCTGGCCTGAACCGCCCGAGTGGTGGAAGATTCCCTTGATACCCACCACTTCGACCAAAGATGAGGCCTCCAGAATGCTGCTGGCGATCGACGTCGGTAACTCCGAGACGGTGCTCGGACTCTTCGACTCCGATGACCTTGTCGAACACTGGAGGGTGGGGACCGACGTCCGCCGCACCGCGGACGAGTGGGCGGTGGTGCTGCGCGGCCTCATCGACGGGAGCTCGCTGAGCGACCTGGGCGGAGTCGAGGGCATCGCCATGTGCTGCTCGGTGCCCTCCGTCCAACACGAGATGCGCGACATGTTCCGCCGGCACTTCGGGGACCTGCCCGCGGTGATCGTCGAGCCGGGCGTGAAGACGGGTGTGCCGATCCGGATGGACAACCCCAAGGAGGTCGGTAGCGACCGGATCATCAACGCGCTGGCCGCCGGTCACCTCTACGGCGGCCCGAGCGTGGTGGTGGACTTCGGCACGGCGACCACGTTCGACGCGGTCAGTCCCAAGGGCGAGTACGTGGGCGGGGCCATCGCCCCGGGCATCGACATCTCCGTGGACGCGTTGTCCCGCAGGGGCGCCCAACTGCACATGGTGGAGATCGTCAAGCCGCGTACGGCGATCGCGAAGAACACCACCGAGGCGCTGCGCTCCGGCATCGTGTTCGGGTTCGCCGGCCAGGTCGACGGGATCGTGGACCGGATGGTCGCGGAGCTGACCGACAACCCGGACGAGGTCACGGTCGTGGCCACCGGTGGTCTGGCCACGACGGTGGTGGACGAGTGCGAGACCATCGACGTGCACGAGCCCTGGTTGACCCTCACCGGTCTGCGCCTGGTCTTCGAACGCAACGTCGACTGAGCCACCCGGCGGGGAGGAGTCTCGAACGAGGTCGTGACGGGAACGCGACCGGGACGGAACCCGGTCGCGCGGTGGAGCTGCGACGCTGGATGGGCAAGCCCCTTCCGAAAGAAGGACCTCCGTGGCGTTCCCCATCACCCACGACGGCTCCAACGTTCATGACGCCTTCGGTCTCCGGGACACCTTCGGACACTCCTCGGTGGCCGCACCCTTCGCTCTGGCGGGGCCCTGCTCACCGGAGCCGGCCTGTTCTCGATGGCGCTGGGTCTGGTCCGAGAATCGGAGGTCCCCTTCTCGGTCGAGCTGCTGTGCGTCTTCGCAGCCCTCCTGCTGTTCCTCGCGACCCGTCACGGCCACGTGCTGATTCGGCTGGTGGCGCTGTTCACGGGCATGGTCGCCCTGTTCCCGGTGGGAGCCGGAAGCGAGCGTTTCCTGCTCCCCGTCCCCAGCGAGCCCGCCCTGTACCTGGAAGAGGTCGGTTCCTGGCTCGTCCTGGTCGCCGGTGATCCCGGATGGGAGATCGCGGTCCATCCCTGGGACGACACCGAACCGAGAACGATCCCCTTGGACCAGGAGACCCTGGCCGGTGGTTGGACGACCGGGTCGGGTGCGCTCTTCGTACCGGTCCACGAGACCGTGTTCGTCCACGCCGGGGACGAGGACCGGAATCGGGCGGTGGTGGGGTTGCGCTGAGCCTTCCGCGCACCGGACCGATCCGGTCGGTGGGAGTGTCCGACACGGGTAGGATCGGGCCCGTGAATGACGCGCACGACGACACCTACGACGACCTGCCCGAACAGATGCGAGTCCGGCGACAGAAGCTGGACCGGCTCTGGGAGGAGGGCATCGACCCCTTCCCCGTGAACTATCCGCGGACCACGTCGATCGGACCTGTGCGCGACAAACACCAGGGCCTGGAGCCCGACACCCACACAAGGGACGAGGTCGCCATCGCCGGCCGCGTCATGCTCTACCGCACCGGTGGCAAGCTCTGCTTCGCCACCCTGCGCGACGAGACCGGGGACGTGCAGATCATGCTGTCCCTGGACCAGGTCGGCAAGGAGAGCCTGGACGCTTGGAAGGCCGACATCGACCTCGGTGACCACGTGGGTGTGGAGGGCGAGGTCATCACCTCCCGCCGCGGTGAGTTGTCCATCCTGGTGAGTTCTTGGACGCTCACGGCCAAGTGCCTGCGTCCGCTCCCGGAGAAGCACAAGGGCCTGACCGACCCCGAGGCCCGCGTGCGTCAGCGCTACGTGGACCTCATCGTCAACCCCGAGTCCCAGCAGATGGTGCGTCGTCGCTCGGCCGCCATCCGCGCGATCCGGGACGGTCTGAGCGACCGCGACTTCATCGAGGTCGAGACCCCCATGCTGATGCGGGTGCACGGCGGCGCCACGGCGCGCCCGTTCACCACGCACATCAACGCCTACGACATGGACCTGTACCTGCGCATCGCCCCGGAGCTGTCGCTCAAGCGGCTGGTCGTGGGCGGCCTGGAGAAGGTCTTCGAGATCAACCGGAACTTCCGGAACGAGGGCGCGGACTCCACGCACAACCCCGAGTTCACGATGCTGGAGTTCTACCAGGCGTACGCGGACTACAACGTGATGGCCGACATCACCCGGGACCTGATCCAGGACGCGGCCCGCGCCGTCTACGGCTCCACCACGATCGAACGTGACGGCCAGACCTTCGACCTGGGCGGGGAGTGGCCGCGGGTCACCCTTTACGGCGCGGTCTCCGAGGCCCTGGGGGCCGAGGTCACCCCGCGCACCCCGATCGAGGAGGTCCACCGGCTGGCCGAGGCCAAGGGTGTGGAGTTCGACCACGCCTGGGGCCAGGGCAAACTCGTCGAGCACGTCTTCGAGGAGCTGGTGGAGCACACCCTGGTCCAGCCCACGTTCGTGTGCGACTACCCGGTGGAGACGAGCCCGCTCACCCGCCGGCACCGTGAGGATCCGCTGCTCACCGAGAAGTGGGACCTCATCGGCTTCGGCATGGAGCTGGGCACGGGCTACTCGGAGTTGGTCGACCCGGTCGAGCAGCGCCGTCGACTCACCGAACAGTCGCTGATGGCGGCGGAGGGCGACCCCGAAGCGATGCAGCTGGACGAGGACTTCCTCCGCGCGCTGGAGTACGGCATGCCGCCGACCGGTGGCGTGGGTGTGGGTATCGACCGCCTGCTGATGGCCTTCACCGGTAAGAACATTCGAGAAACCGTTCTTTTCCCGATCGTGAAGCCGTCCGGGGAGTAGCATCGCGCACCTTGACCCTGTCTTGGGGTGAATAGGTACAGAGGGAATCCCGTTACGGGATGACCGAAAGAAGTCAGAGGGCCGTCGCGACATCGAAGCGGCGGCCCTCGTTCGTCACTTCGGCCATCTGGGAGAATGCGGCCTACGGCACGAGATGTCGCTCACTTCCCGGTCACAGGGAACAAACCTTCGGTCAGGTCGAGGTGGCCACTCGGCCAGAACCTTCTTTTCCCGAGGGGTTCCGGTATGCGCGGCACCGTTCTCGGGGGAAGATTGTTTACGCAGGTCAGTGCCGTAGGGGTATTTCACCTTCCATGGCATTACGACCCAGCGTCCATTGCGCATCACGCATGGTCATTTATCGGCCCTTGACGGTAACAACGGAGCGGCCTAGCGTGCTGAGAGCGGACCTTGGTCCGTGAGTTCGCCGAAGTGGATCGAGAAGAACGGTGAGCCGGGATGTCGGACCGAGGACCGGTCCAACGTTCCCCGCGCACGTAGCCACGGTGTGGTCTGTCCGTCCCAGATCACGACATCCCTGGCACCACGTGCGTCTCGTGCTCCCTACCGCCCCCAACCCCTGTGCCAGAGGGGTTCGTCGGGGATGGGTCGGGTGACCGGGACTCACCACGCGCCGACAGCCGGTCGGATGCGCCCTTCGGTCGATGAGTCGATGTTCCGCACTCATATGAATGAGGGAGGACGGAGTGGAACAGGCCACACTCGTACGCCGTGCCGTTGAGGACCAGAGCCTCATACGAGACCCCCGGGAGAACGTGGTTCCCCTGCAGGGCCGGCGGGACCACGCCCAGTCGGGCGTGTACACCCCGGTCGAGCTGGGCCACGAAGAGCTGGAACTGCTCGCCGAGATCGCCACGGGTGTCACCACCGAAGTGGCCGCGCGGCACCTCGAGCTCAGCGCTCGAACCCTGCGGCGTCGCATCCGCAACATCTGCGACGTGCTCGGAGTGAACACACCCATCGAGGCGGTCGTCTGGGCCGCGAGGCGTCAGCTCATCTGAGCCGACCACACCCGGGAGACGCCCGGGTGACACATACGGGCATACCGGCCCCGCACGTCCGCGCGCCCCACCGGTGAAAGAGCGTTCCGGTCGGAGGTCGTGAAGGCGTAGTCTGGTCCGGCTATGCCCGTTCGTCATGTTCGGGTGCGTCGGGCGCGTACGTCCGACGTCACCCACATTCGCCGCCTCGTCGACACCTACTCCGTCGACCGCCGTGTGCTCTCCAAGAGCACGGTCAACCTCTACGAGGACGTCCAGGAGTTCTGGGTGGCCGAGGCGGAGGGCACCTTCGCCGACCCCGAGGATTCCGTGTCCGAGCGGGAGGGCCTCTTCGTGGTCGGCTGCGGGGCGCTGCACGTTCTTTGGGAGGACCTCGCGGAGGTCCGTACGGTCGCGGTCGATCCCGCGTTGCGCGGTTTCGGCGTGGGTCACCGAATCGTGACCGCATTGCTCGATACGGCTCGCGGGCTGGGTGTGCGTCGTGTGTTCTGCCTGACATTCGAGACCGGTTTCTTCGCCCGACACGGCTTTGTCCCGATCCAGGGCACTCCGGTCTCCTTCCGTGTGTACGAGGAACTTCTACGTTCCTATGACGAGGGTGTCGCGGAATTCCTCGACCTGGAGCGGGTCAAACCCAACACTCTCGGGAACACGAGGATGCTTGTACACCTCGACGATGACCCCGTAGGCGCCTCGGGCTAAAGGTTCCGGGTGCGGATAGGTACCCGCCGGCCATACGTCCCAAGGCGCCGGGTCCATGTGGTGGAGAGGTCGAGCGCTTAAGTACACCGGGTGGTATGGGAGTGGAAGAGGGCGGGTAATGTGGACCTGCGTCCGCCGGGGCGGCGTAGGGTTCGTCGACTACCGATGAGATGACGGGATCGCGCGTTTTTCGGTTCCATCGAGTAGCCGCTCCTCACCTTCCGTCCGCGAACCGGTGTGGGGCGGGAACATCTGATCGGACATTGGCCGCCCAAGGGCTTTGACGGGACCTCTTCGGTACGTCCGGTGTCGAACCGGGGGCAAACGATGTCTATGATGTCTGGTATGCGATTGCCCGGGCCCACCGGCGTCCCATCCCCCGGACCGGCCCGACACTGAGTCGGGTATTTGCTGCAATAAGTAACAACCAGGAAGGGCAGGGCGCTTCGATGGGTGACTTTTTGTCATCGGTGCTTCCCCCTGGGCTGATCGACGTATTGTCCGCGCTCATCCCACCGGTGGTTGTCGCGACCGTCTTCTGTGCCTTCGTCATCAAGCTGCTCCGCCGGGAGATGGCTCCGAGGCGGATGGACGGAAGCCTGGTCAACGAGGACGACACCTCGGATGCCGGCGTGGGTGACAAGGGCGCGGCCAAGGTCGAGGAGACCAAGGCGACGAACGAGACGCCGATTACCCAGGACGGGGAACGCACCGAATCCGAGGGGCGTTAGATACTCTGCCGGTTCGATCCGGCCATCGCGACTCCCCGGAGTCGGGAGGACCCGTGAGCGCGGGCCGACTCATGTGCCCCGTGCGGTTCCGGTGACCCCGAATCCTCGTCCGGTGGGCGGCGCCGATTTCATCGCGTCGGGAATTGTCTTTCGCGTTCTCGCGAGATAGCTTTATATTCAGGTGCTACAGACACCTCTCTTCTGAAAGGTTTGATTCCATGGCACAGAAGGTCCAGGTTTTCCTGGTGGACGACCTCGACGGCGGTGAGGCCGAGGAGACGGTGACGTTCGGTCTCGACGGGTCGACGTACGAAATCGACCTCAGCGCGGATAATGCCGGCAAGCTCCGCGAGGCTCTTAGCCCGTTCGTCGAGGCCTCTCGTAAGGCCCCCGCGAAGCAGGGTCGTGGTGGCGCTCGGCGTGGAAGCCGAAATGCCCCGAGCCGTGAGCGCAGCGCCGAGATTCGCGCCTGGGCGAAGGCCGCCGGGAAGCCGGTCAATGAGCGTGGCCGTATCCCCGCCGCCATCGTCGCCGAATATGAGGCCATCAAGGGCTGATTTCGCCGTCGGCTCGGGTCCGCCGAAATGTTGTCAGGTCTTGATCGAATTTCGACCTGGGTCCCGCCGACGTCGCACCCGATCCTCCGGCAGGTTCCGGTCCGTCATGGAACGGACCGTGGTCCACCGGACGCAGGGGATAACGGGGGAGGCGAGGATTGTCGGTGGAATCGGGCGGAGCCGCTCGGTCGTGAGCGCCAAGCCGGTGCGGAGATCGTTCGTTGGAGGACACCCCGCGCTGCGGGCACGCGGTCCCCGCTCCTGTTTGGCCCGGCCTCGACGCAGTCCGACCCGTGAGTGGACCGCGCATTCGGTGGTCCGGTGCGCGGCGGTCCCATCGTGGGCCGCCGCACCTATGGGCCACCGACCCGGTCAGGTCGGAAGCATCGACATCCGCGGGCCAATTCCGCTCGAAGAACAACACGCTTCGGCTTGTTCGCTAAGAGCCGATAATGGGGCTTGCGCACGTGCGGCCCGGGCACTCTCGTGATGGATGGGATGCCCGGGCCGTTCGCCTTCGGCGTACAGGGAAATCTGACGCGGCAATTGGTAGTTGGATGTTGGGTGAACGCCCTATCGTCGGGGAAAGTCTCTGGCACGGACGGCTGCGGTCGGTCGTGCGGGAGATGTTCGTCCGAGCCGGCCGTGGTCGGTGAGGACGAGCGGTGCGACAGCGCTCCCCGGGGCGGTTATCCCTGTGGGGCCTATATGCGGAAGAGTCGGGTCGGTATCGACCGTCCCTGCCTGACCGCTCTGTAGAGGAGCGACGAGACATGTTCGAGAGGTTTACCGACCGCGCGCGGCGAGTGGTGGTTCTGGCTCAGGAAGAAGCCAGGATGCTCAACCACAACTACATCGGTACGGAGCACATCCTGCTCGGCCTCATCCACGAGGGTGAGGGTGTCGCCGCCAAGGCCCTGGAGAGTCTTGGGATCAGCCTCGAAGCGGTTCGGCAGCAGGTCGAGGAGATCATCGGCCAGGGCCAACAGGCTCCGTCGGGGCACATTCCCTTCACCCCGCGGGCCAAGAAGGTCCTCGAGCTGTCGCTGCGCGAGGCGCTTCAGCTCGGTCACAACTACATCGGTACCGAGCACATACTGCTGGGCCTGATCCGCGAGGGCGAGGGCGTCGCCGCCCAGGTCCTCGTCAAGCTGGGCGCCGACCTCAACCGGGTCCGCCAGCAGGTCATCCAGCTGCTGCACGGTTACCAGGGCAAGGAGCCGCAGGCCACCGGAGCCTCCTCCGAGTCCACACCCTCCACCTCGCTGGTGCTGGACCAGTTCGGCCGCAACCTGACGCAGGCCGCTCGCGAGTCCAAGCTCGACCCGGTCATCGGTCGTGACAACGAGATCGAGCGGGTCATGCAGGTCCTGTCCCGCAGGACCAAGAACAACCCGGTCCTCATCGGTGAGCCCGGCGTCGGTAAGACGGCGGTCGTCGAGGGGCTGGCGCAGAAGATCGTCAAGGGGGAGATCCCCGAGACGCTCAAGGACAAGCAGCTCTACACCCTCGACCTGGGCGCCCTGGTCGCGGGCAGCCGCTACCGCGGTGACTTCGAGGAGCGCCTCAAGAAGGTGCTCAAGGAGATCCGCACCCGCGGTGACATCATCCTCTTCATCGACGAGCTGCACACGCTGGTCGGCGCGGGGGCGGCGGAAGGTGCCATAGACGCCGCTTCCATCCTGAAGCCCATGCTGGCCCGGGGTGAGCTGCAGACCATCGGTGCGACCACGCTCGACGAGTACCGCAAGTACCTGGAGAAGGACGCCGCGCTGGAGCGCCGTTTCCAGCCGATCCAGGTCGACGAGCCCACCACCAAGCACACCATCGAGATCCTCAAGGGTCTGCGCGACCGGTACGAGGCCCACCACCGGGTCTCCATCACCGACAGCGCGCTCGTGGCCGCCGCGCAGCTCGCGGACCGCTACATCAGCGACCGCTTCCTGCCGGACAAGGCGATCGACCTCATCGACGAGGCGGGTTCGCGAATGCGCATCCGTCGGATGACCGCTCCGCCGGACCTGCGCGAGTTCGACGAGAAGATCGCCAAGGTGCGCCGCGACAAGGAATCGGCCATCGACGAGCAGGACTTCGAAAAGGCCGCGTCCCTGCGCGATGACGAGAAGCAGCTGCTCAACAAGAAGGCGCAGCGGGAGAAGGAGTGGAAGGCCGGCGACATGGACGTCGTGGCCGAGGTCGACGAGGAGCTCATCGCCGAGGTCCTGGCCGCGTCCACCGGTATCCCGGTCTTCAAGCTGACCGAGGAGGAGAGCTCGCGCCTGCTGCGCATGGAGGACGAGCTGCACCAGCGGGTCATCGGTCAGGAGGACGCCATCAAGGCGCTCTCGCAGGCCATCCGCCGGACCCGTGCGGGTCTGAAGGACCCCAAGCGTCCCGGTGGTTCGTTCATCTTCGCCGGTCCGTCCGGTGTGGGTAAGACCGAGCTGTCCAAGACCCTCGCGGAGTTCCTCTTCGGGGACGAGGAAGCGTTGATCCAGCTCGACATGTCCGAGTTCATGGAGAAGCACACCGTTTCGCGGCTGTTCGGTTCGCCTCCCGGCTACGTCGGTTACGAAGAGGGCGGTCAGCTCACCGAGAAGGTGCGCCGCAAGCCGTTCTCCGTGGTCCTGTTCGACGAGATCGAGAAGGCCCACAACGACATCTTCAACTCGCTCCTGCAGGTGCTGGAGGAGGGTCGTCTCACCGACGCCCAGGGTCGCAACGTCGACTTCAAGAACACGGTCATCATCATGACGACCAACCTGGGTACGCGTGACATCTCCAAGGGCCAGGCCATGGGCTTCGCCAAGGAGGACGACGCCACCACCAACTACGAGCGGATGAAGGCCAAGGTCAACGAGGAGCTGAAGACCAACTTCAGGCCCGAGTTCCTCAACCGTGTGGACGACGTCATCGTCTTCCACCAGTTGACCCAGAGCGAGATCTTCCAGATCGTCGACCTGATGGTCACGAGCCTGGATGGTCGGCTCAAGGAGCGGGACATGGGCATCGAGCTTCGGTCCAACGCCAAGAAGGTCCTCTCCGAGCGTGGGTTCGACCCGGTGCTGGGCGCGCGTCCGCTGCGTCGCACGATCCAGCGGGAGATCGAGGACCAGCTGTCCGAGAAGATCCTGTTCGGTGACCTCAAGGCCGGCCAGATCGTGGTGATCGACGCCGAGGGCGAGGGCGAGAACGCCAAGTTCACCTTCAAGGGTGTGCCGAAGCCCGCCGCGGTTCCGGACACTCCCGAGGTGGAGTCCGCCGCCAAGGGCGAGTAGGGACATCGGCCGGCCGAACGCCGGTACGAACGGGGGCATCCCTTCTGGGGTGCCCCCTTTCCCGTGCCCGGGGGAGGCCCGCGGGGTAGGGTTCTCCGGTGTCCTCACCGAATGATCCTCGCCAGAACGGCCCCCAGCGGCCCCCGGAACCGTTCCCCGGCTCCTACCCGGGTCAGGGCCCGCACGGCGCTCCCGCGTACCAGGGGCCGCTGCAAGGACCTCCTCCTCAGGGTCCTCCTCCCGGATACCCACCTCAGGGCGCTCCGCCGCAGGGTCTTCCTCCCGGATACCCGCCGGTAGGCCCGCCCGGACACCCGTACCAGGGGCCACCACGCAAGCGCGGCGGCGCGCTGCCCTGGGTGATCGGTGGAAGCGCCCTCGCCATCGTCCTGGTCGGCGTCACGGGCCTTGGAGTGTGGTGGGCGAGGGGCGGCCCCGGCGGCGCCGACTCGGGTGGGAGCGGTGCGAGCGGTGCGAGCGGGGGTGGCCAGGGCGAGGTCCGAATCTTCGAGGGGCTGTCCGCCGACCACGTGGACCCCGGAGAGACCGTCGACTACGCGCAACACCCTCCGGTCGGCGGCGAGCACTACCCCTTCTGGCAGAACTGTGGCGTCTACGACGAGCCGGTGCTGACCGAGGCCGCGGTCCACTCCCTGGAACACGGCACGGTCTGGATCACCTACGACCCGTCGCTGGACTCGGGTCAGGTCGAACGATTGACCTCCTACCACGAGCCCGGATCGTACGTGCTGGTCAGCCCGATGGGAGATCTGCCCGCACCGATCGTGGCCTCGGCCTGGGGCGCCCAGATCCAACTGGAGGACGCCTCGGACGAACGGATCGGCGACTTCCTGCGCGAGTACGAGCAGAGCCCCGCGGCCCCCGAACCGGGCGCGCCGTGCAGCGGTGCCTACGACGGCAACGACGCCGACTTCGACCCCGAGACCGTCGACGTCCGGATGAACTGACCTCGCCGACAGCGGCCCCCGGCCACGTGTCCGGGGCCTCAGCCGGGCAGGGCGAAACGGCCGTCACCGAGCGGATCGACCAGGCCGTCGTCGATGAGCGCGTCCAGGGCGCGTTCGCGTTGGACGTGGTCGTTCCACACGGCGTCCAGGGCCGACTTGGCGACGGGCTCCGTGGAGTCGCGCAGGACGGCCAGGAGCTTGCCGCGCACCTGGCGGTCGGTCCCGGCGTAGGTCTGAGCGCGCCGGGGCGGTCCGTCATAGGCGGGGCGGCCGGCCAGTCGCCAGGCGCACTGGCCGGCGATGGGACAGTCGGCGCAGCGCGGAGAGCGGGCGGTGCACACCAAGGCTCCCAGCTCCATCACGGCCACGCCCCAGCGGGCGGCCACCGACGGCAGTGGCGGCAAAAGTGACTCGGCCAGGGCGACCTCCGCCTTGGTCTGGGTTTTCGGCGGGTACTCGATCCCGGTTTCGGCCCTGGACAGGACGCGCCGAACGTTGGTGTCCAGAATGGCGTGCCGCTGCCCGTAAGCAAAGCTCGCCACCGCCGCAGCGGTGTAGGCGCCGATGCCCGGAAGGGCCAACAGGGTGGCGTGGTCGTCGGGGACCTCGCCGTCATGTTCCTCGGTGATGGCCACCGCGCAGGCGTGCAGACGCAGGGCACGGCGTGGGTAGCCCAGCCGGTTCCACATGCGCACGGCTTCGCCCGAGGGTTCTTTCGCCAGGTGGGCGGGGGTGGGCCAGCGTTCCATCCACGCCTCCCAGGCAGGCAGGACTCGGACGACCGGGGTCTGCTGAAGCATGATCTCGCTGACCAGGATCGACCAAGGGGAGGCGTCCGGGCGACGCCAGGGAAGATCGCGGGCGTTGGTCTCGTACCACGCCAGAACCGCGGTGCTGTAAGGGTTATCGCTCATCTTTAACGGCAAATCGGCGGGTTGAGTGGATGGGTGGTGCACAAAACCGCAATACTACGGCCCATGGCGTCAAGTACCGGACACACCGCACCCGTCGGCAAGGACATCTACTGGAGGCGCAGAGCCTTCGTGCTGATCGGCGTGCTGCTGTTGTTCGCGCTGATCGCCTACGCCTGTAGTCCCTCCGAGAGCGAGAACACGTCGGACAGCAACCAGGCGGGTGTGGAGGAACCCTCACCCTCTCCCAGTGAGCCAGAGGAGGAGCCCTCCGAGGAGGCTTCCGAGGAGCCCGAGGAGGACGCTTCCCCGTCACCGTCCGACGAACCCTCCGCGGGTGAGGACGAGGGTGAGGACGAGGGGTCCGGGGAGGATTCCTCCGGCGGTGACTCCACCGAGGCCGCCGCGCCCGAGAAGCCCGAGGACCCCTGCCGTCCACAGGACGTGGTGGTCTCCTTCGACTTCGCCGAGGCCGACCGCGAGGCCTACGGGGCCGATACCGACCCCGGGTTCAAGGTCTCCGTGGTCAACGTCGGCGAACAGACCTGCACCGTTGACGTGGGGCCGGAGGCACTCGAACTGATCGTGCACTCCGGCGAGGACCGGATCTACTCCACCGCGGACTGCGTGGAGGGCAAGGCCACCCAGGAACGTCAGCTGGAGCAGGGTCGCCCGCACGACTACACGATCACCTGGGAGCGGGACCGCTCCTTCACCGACTGCCGGTCGACCTCGTCGCGGGCCCAGGCCGGTTGGTACAAGGCCAACCTCCGGGGCGACATCGTCAGTGGCGTGGACCAACTGGTCTTCCAACTCAAGGCCTGAGGGCACTACGCCCGGGGCGCGACGACGGCACACCGGTTTCCACAAACGCCACGACTCCTCGTCATCGGTTCGCTACGATTCGTGGTGACCTGATCTCGTCGTCGTTGGAGTGAAAACCATGAGGACAGCCCTGGGGCTCGTCGCAGCCGCCGCCCTCGCCCTCTCCCTGGCCTCGCCCGCGCAGGCCGAGGCCACGAGCTACGACCTCAGCCTCTCTCCCGTGTCGCCGGGTGGGGTCGAGGCCGCCGAGACCACGCCGTTCCGTTCGGTGGTCCTGGAGTGCGGACCGGCCGGAGGTACACACCCCGCGGCCCAGGCGGCCTGTGACCTCATCGGGGAGGCCGGCGGGCGGGTCTCCGAGGTCGAGACCGGTACCGGTGGGATCTGCACCATGATCCACCGACCGGTGACCGTGGTCGCCGACGGTGGGGGAGAGCGCTACGAGGAGACCTTCGGGAACGAGTGCCTTCTGCGCGAGGCCAAGGGCGCGGTCTTCGACTTCTGATCGTGGACGTGGCGCCCCGGCCCGTCAGAACTGGGGTTCCTCGGCGATGGTGAGCTTCGGACGGGCCTGCTTCTTGGGGTCCTTCGGCTTGTCCGGGGCGCCCTTCTTGCGACGGCTCTTGGCGATCCACTTCAGGGCGTCCTTCAGTTCCTCGGCCTCGTAGACGCGGATGCCGGGAAGGGGGTCGCCGAAGCCCTTCGGTACGACCGCCTGGGTGAAACCGAGACGCTGCGCCTCGGCCACCCGGCGGCGTACCCCTTGGACGGAACGTACGTCCCCGGCCAGTCCGACCTCGCCGATGGCCACGAAGCCCTTGGGCAGGGCGACGTCGTTGTGGGAGCCGCCGGCCGCGATGGCCAGCGCCAGGTCGACGGCGGGTTCGGTCAGTTTCACGCCGCCCACGGTGGACGCGTAGACGTCCAGGTTGGCCAGTTTCATGCCCGAACGCTTCTCCAACACGGCCAGGATCATGTTCACCCGTGAGGTGTCCAGGCCGGAGGTGGCGCGGCGCGGCGCAGGCAGCGGCGAGGGCGCGACCAGCGCTTGTACCTCGGTGATGAGGGGACGTCGCCCCTCCAGGGTGACGGTGACGCAGGTGCCCGGGGCCGGATCGGTGCGATCGGAGAGGAACAGCCCGCTGGGGTCGGGCATGCCCTCGATGCCCTTGTCGCTCAGCTCGAACACGCCGATCTCGTCGGTGGGCCCGTAGCGGTTCTTGACCGCGCGCAGTAGGCGCAACTGGGAGTGGCGTTCGCCCTCGAAGTGCAGGACGACGTCGACCAGGTGCTCCAACATCCGGGGGCCGGCGATGGAACCGTCCTTGGTGACGTGGCCGACCAGCACGGTGGCGATGTTGCGCTCCTTGGCGATCTGGATGAGGGCGCCGGACACCTGCCGGATCTGGGTGACGCCGCCCGGGACGCCGGACGCCTCGGGGGAGACCATGGTCTGCACGGAGTCGACGATGAGCAGCTTCGGGGCGACCGCGTCCACGTGGGCGGCCAGGGTCGCCACCGAGGTCTCCGCGGCCAGGTACAGCCGCTCGGAGAGGGCGCCCAGGCGTTCGGCGCGCAGACGTACCTGCCCGGCCGACTCCTCACCGGTGATGTACAGGACCGGCGCTTGCGCGGCGCGCATCGCGGCGACCTCCAGGAGCAGGGTCGACTTGCCCACGCCGGGTTCACCGGCCAGCAGCACCACCCCACCGGGGACGGCGCCGCCGCCCAGGACACGGTCGAGTTCGTCCACGCCGGTGGGGATCGCCTCGGCGGTCTCCACGCTGATCTCGGTGATGGGGCGGGCCCTGGCGGTGACGGGGGCGGGCGCGACGGCGCTGGGGGCGGGCGCCCCGGTCTCCTCGACGGTGCCCCAGGCCTGGCACTCACCGCAGCGCCCGACCCACTTGAGGGTGCTCCAGCCGCACTCGACGCATCGGAACGAGGTCTTCACTGCTTTTGCCATGGTCGCCACGCTAACGGGTGTCGGTGACATACGTGGAGCGTCGTCCACAGGTCCTCCGGAGCCATCGGAATCCGCGGGAGACACATGAAAGTTACCTACGAGTTAGGTCACGGATCCGGTAAATCATGTTAGAGAATGTGTGGGGAGTCACTCCCCGGCGGTATCTGACAATTCCTGTCCCCCGCTCCTTCGAGAGGAAGTCCCTCGTGTCCCGCTCGCACGAATCCCCCGTCCCCCACCGCTCCCGCACCGGGCTCCGGCGCCGTCTGGCCCGGGCCGTCGCCCCCATAGCCATCGCCGCACTGGGCGTCACGATGGCGTCGGCGCCCGCCGCGGCCGACGAGGTCGAGGCCGCCGTCTACTCGCACTACGTGGCCATCGGTGACTCCTTCACCGCAGGCCCCATGGTGAGCGCTCAGATGCCGTTGCTGGGCTGCATGCAGTCGTCCGTCAACTATCCCAAGCGCCTCGCCGAGGAGCTTGGGGTCGAGGAGATCACCGACGTCAGCTGCTCCGGCGCGGTGATGAGCCACCTGTACGAGAAGCAGTTCGACGATACCGAACCGCAGCTCGACGCCCTTCGCCCCGAGACCGACCTGGTCACGGTCGGGATCGCCGGCAACGACTTCGGCTTCTCCGACGTGCTCGTGGAGTGTGCCAAGCAGAGTCTGAGCAACCCGGTGGGCAGCCCCTGCGCCGACCACTACGGCACCGAGCTGGACGACCGGATCGAGGGGATGCGGGGTGAGGTGTCCCAGGTCTACGCCGACATCGCCGAGCGCAGCCCGAACGCGACCGTGCTCGCCGTCGGCTACCTCCAGATCATGCCGGAGAGCGGCGGCTGCTGGCCGAGCACACCGATCGCCCGTGGTGACGTTCCGTTCCTGGACGAGGCGCAGACCACGCTCAACGGGATGCTCGCCGAGGAGTCCGAGGCCCACGGCGCGGTCTTCGTGGACACCTTCGAGCGGGGGCACGACGTCTGCCAGGGGTCGGACACGCGCTGGGTCGAGGGACTGATTCCCGAGGACGGAGCTCCGGTCCACCCGAACAACCTGGGCATGCAGGCGACGACCGACTTCGTCCGTGACGCCCTCGGGGTTCCGACCCCCTAGGCAGTGTTTTTTCAGGGCCTCCGCCGGCGCTTCGGCGTGTTCGGGCGCCCCACAAAGTCAGGAACCTTCGGCGCCTACGGTGTGATGGCTCGTTCCTCGCGATCCCACCTCCGGCACCTCCGCGGGTTTGCAGAAGACAGGGCCTGACGGCGCCCGAACGGGTAACCCCCCGTGGCTCACAAAACAGCTAGGGCGGATCTACGGAACGCGCCCTGGGTTCCGGTGACCCTTGGTCCATGGTGATCGACCCCGGTGGATGGTGTTCGGTTGGTGCTTTTCCGACCGAAATGTCCGCCGGGGTCAAGCAGTCTTTACCGTTCTTGGGTATCGTCTAGAGCACGGAGAGTGACTTACCGTAATCAATATGTGACCAATGGTGATGGGCCGGTGGTGGGAGATCCACGTCACAGCGTCGTGGTCCGCCCCGGCCGATCGAGGAGGGTCACCACATGTGCCTACCGCGACACCACGAGCAAACACGGGCCTGCCGTTCCATCACGGACCCGGAACAGCAGGCCGTCACCGTCGGGGCGCACCGTCGGGGGAAGCGGGCACTCGTCGTCGCCGCGCTCACCGCGGCGGCCCTGACCACCGGGACCGCACCGGCGCTCGCACAGCCCCAACAGCCCACCACTCCGGTCGCCGCCGCACAGCAGAGCGGACCGGAACGTGTCCACCAGGCACTCGCCTCGTCCGCCATCGAAGAGGCCATCAGCGCAGCGGAGGCCCAAGAGGGCAAGCCCTATGGCTGGGGCGGCACCGGCCCCGATTCCTTCGACTGTTCCGGTCTCGTACAGCACGCCTTCGGGGAGGCGGGTGTGAAACTGCCTCGCATCGCCCACGACCAGGTCGGTTCCGGAACCCGTGTCTCCTACGCCAACGCCGAGCGCGGTGATCTCCTGTACTGGACCGACTCGGGTGGTTACGCCTACCACGTCGCGATCTACCTCGGAGGCGATCGCATGATCGACGCACCGAGTTCCGGCGGCAAGGTCGGAGAGCGCGCGGTGATGCGCCACAACCTCGCCGGAGGTGTGCGGCTGTAGCCGCTCCGGCCCCATCACTCTTCCCGACGGCCGTCGCCCACAGGGGCCACGGCCGTCGCCCCTTTCCCGGGAGCGCGCCGGAACGGTCGGGCCGAAGGTCCCCCGCCACGCCGCGTTGGCGTACCCGGTCGTCCCAAGGACGTCGAAAGCGCATACCCTGGAACCTGTGAGCCCTATCCAGGTCCCAGACGCGCCCGTGGTCCTATCGACGGCGTCGGTCTACCCGGAGAAGACCCCGGCCGCCTTCGAGATCGCGGCGAAGCTGGGGTACGACGGGGTGGAGGTGCTCGTCTCCTCCGACCCGGCCAGCCAGGACATCGAACTCCTCCGGCGCCTCTCGGACTACCACCAGATGCCCGTCACCGCAGTCCATTCACCCTGCCTCGTCCTCACCCAACGGGTGTGGGGCAAGGATCCCTGGGGCAAGCTCGTCCGTTCCAAGGAGATGGCCGAGGCCCTCGGGGCCAAGGCGATCGTGGTCCACCCGGCCTTCCGCTGGCAACGCGAATACGCCAAGGACTTCGAGATCGGCGTCTCCCGCATGCAGGACGAGACCGACGTGGTCTTCGCGGTGGAGAACATGTACCCGGTCCGGGTGCGCGACCGAGAGGTCGTCCCCTACGCCCCGAGTTGGAACCCGCTCGACCGCGACTACGCCGACGTGACCCTCGACCTGTCGCACACCGCCATGTCCGGTTCCGACGCGATGGACATGGCCAGGCGGCTGGGCGATCGACTCTCCCACGTACACGTCACCGATGGTCTGGGCGGCCAGAACCTGGACGAGCACCTCATCCCCGGGCGAGGGAACCAGCCCGTGGCCGAACTCCTCGAACACCTGGCGGGCAGTCGGTACGAGGGTCAGCTCGTCCTGGAGGTGAGCACCCGTAAGGCCCCCGATCGGCAGACCCGGATGCGGGAGCTGGCCGAGGCGCTGGCCTTCACCCGACTGCACTTCGCCGGACCACGCGAGCCCGAACCCGCGCCGGGTCGTCGTGAGCGGATCGCGCTGCTGCGTCGCGGCACCCAGACGCCGCCGCGACGCTTCGCCGTGGACGAAGGCGGGGCCGTCGACGACGAGGGCACCGTCGACCCGGACTGAGGCACCCGTTGCCGCCGCCCCGGAGGGTTGTCCACGGGTTGGGACGAGGGGTCCACCTCGGCCCGGCGGGGCGGTTAGCGTGGAGGGATCCGCAGAGAGGACCCTTCATGATCGCGATCATCGGTGTAGGCAAGATGGGCGAGGCGCTGCTCGCCGGGCTGTTGGCCAAGGACCATTCCCCGGGGGACGTCCTGGTCACCGAACCGCGTGAGGAACACGCCGCGGAGCTTCGCGCGCGCTACGGGGTCGAGACCGTGTCGGCCGTCGACGCCGCCAAGCGCGCCGACACCCTGCTCCTGGCCCTCAAGCCCCAGGACATGCTCGCCCTGCTGGACGAGGTCTCCGCGCACCTGTCCGAGGAGCGACTGGTCATCTCGGTCGCGGCGGGGCTGACCACCGCCGTGTTGGAGAGCCACCTGCCCTCCGGTGTTCCCGTGGTCCGGGCCATGCCCAACACCCCGGCCCTCATGGGGAAGGGGATGACCGCCGTCTCCGGTGGAGCGCACACGCGGACCGAACACCTGGACCGGGCCGAGGAGTTGTTGAGCACGGTCGGCGAGGTGATCCGGGTCGGCGAGCAGCACATGGACACCGTGACCGCGATCTCCGGAAGTGGGCCGGCCTACTTCTACTTCATCGCCGAGACCATGATCGAGGCCGGAGTGGCGATGGGCATGCCGCGCGCAACGGCGCAGCGGTTGGTCGCTCAGACGATCACCGGATCCGCCGCCATGCTCGACGGCTCGGGCGAGCACCCCGTGGTCCTGCGCGAAGCGGTCACCTCACCGGGCGGGACCACCGCCGCCGCCCTGCGCGAGCTGGAACGGCACGGTGTGCGGACCGCGTTCACCGACGCGATCGAGGCCGCGAGGGACCGGAGCAGGGCTCTCTCCGGACACTGACCGCAGGGCATGTGGGGTAAATCACATAAAAACCCGTAACGGTTCGTGATCGAGGGGCGCTGGAAGTGGCGTCGTATGGGATGCATAAAGTCGGGCAGAGCGGGTGGAACCCCGCCTCCTTCCACTCCACGCACTCCCAGTACCTCCTCCACAGATTCCGGGGCCCCATGACCAACTCTCAACCGCCATCGGACCCTTCCCAGCAGCCCGGGCAGTCCGGGCCGAACACGCCTCCGACCGGAGCTCCGAGTGGTCCCCAGGTCCCTGGGAACCCCTCCGGGAGCCAGATCCCTCCCGGGCCGAACACGGCAGGGCATGCCGCGGGTGGTCGGCCGCCGGCCGGCCCGCCATCGGGTGGACCACCTCCCGGTGGACCACCGCCTCAGGGCGGAGCCCCCTCCGGTGGTCGGCCACCGGCCGGTCCCCCGAGCGGTGGACAGCCGAACCTCGTTCCTCCGAGCGGAGGACGGCCGCCGATGGGCGGCCCCCTGGGCCCGCCCCCGGGAGGAATGCCGCCGGGTGGTCCGCCGCCTCCCGGAGGGATGCCCCCCGGTGGGATGGGTGCGGGCGGTCTGCCTCCCGGTGGCCCCGGAGGTCCCGGTGGCCCCGGTGGCCCCGGAGGTCCGGGCATGCCGCCGCCCCCCGGTCCCTATGGTGGTCCCCCCGGCCCGCCGCCCCTGCCCCCGCTCGGCCTGTTCAAGTCCAAGTCGGGCCTGCGCGCCGCGCTGCTCAACCTGTCCGGGGTCGGCGCGGGCTACTTCTACCTGCGCAGTTGGCTGTTCTTCGGGATCAACGTAGGCGTCACCCTCGCGCTCCTGGTCACCGCGGCGATCCTCGGTGCGGCCGACAACCTGCTCGTGTGGGTTCCCTCGCTGCTCTTCTGGATCCTGATCACCGTCGTGCACGGTCTGTTCGCCGGCCGCTCGCACGACCGACGACTCATGGGTACCGGACAACAACCCTCCGCCAAGCCCATGCCGATGATCCTCGCGGCCTGTCTGGTACTGGTGATGGCCGCCTCGCTGGTCGGGGTGTGGCAGGCAGGTGAGTGGCGACTGCGAGTGGCCGACGCGGCTCACGCGCGTGGTGACTGCGACACCGCGATCGACGCCTACAACGGGGTCGAGGCCGGGTTCCAACTCTCCATGTCCCCGAGCCTGATGAACCGGGCACGTTCCGGTGTGGAGGCCTGTGAACTGCTGCGTCGCGCCCAGGCCGACGTGGAGAACGAGGCCTACGACCACGCCCTGGAGTCCTACGGCGAGTACTTCGCGCACGGGTCCGCGCAGTGGGAGGACACCGACGGCAGCGTCGCCGAGGTCCACCTGGACTACGCCTCCCAGCTCGCGACGGAGGCCGACGAGCTGTACAGCGGAGAGGTGACCTCGGATGTCGAGGAGGCCTTCCGTCAGGCCCAGGAGACCTACACCTTCGTGGCCGAGGACTTCTCGGACACCCCCGCCGCGGAAGAGGTGCCCGCGGCCCTGGTCGATCTGTACGACCTGGCGACCGGCGACTACGCCGAAGAGAGCTGGTGCGGGGCGTTCGGTCAGATCGGCATGTTCGACGGCCTGAACTGGGACTCCGCGCCCGAGATCGCCGATCGCATCGATGAGGAGCGTCCCAACGCCGCCCTTCAATGTGGTTGGGACCAGGTCGACGAGGAGAACTTCGACGAGGCCGAGGACCAGGTCGAGTTCCTCACCGCCGACTACCCCGAGCACGAGGCCGACGAGGTCGAGGACCTGGAGCGGCACATCGGTGCCGGCCGTGTCGAGCTTCAGATGGACCTCGCGGTCATCGTGGGCGAGAGCGACCTGGACGGCACCGCCTGGGAGACCGGCGGTGGGGACAAGGTCAAGGTCCAGTACGTCAACCACACCGACGAGGACATGCGTTTCCTCTACGTCGGACCGGACGCGGTGCACGGTGAGGTCATCATCGAGCCCTGCGACAGCTGTGACACCTCCTCCGCGCCCACCGACACCTCCTGTCTCAGCGACTCCAACGCGATGGACCTGACGCTGGACCCGGGCGAGTACCGGATCGTCATCGGAGCGGTCGACAACTTCACCAGCAAACCCCTGCACAACACCATCAACATGAAGGCCGGGGAGACGTACGCGGACTGCTTCTACACGGACTGATCTCGAGCGCTTCACGGACACGAGGAAACCGAACGGGGCCCGCGCGAGTCATCATCGTGCGGGCCCCGGGGTCCTTGAGCGGTTCCCGGTTTGCGTACTGTGTGCTTCGGAGCACGTACGCCTGGAACGGGGGTCACCATATGGGAGGGCACACGTCCTGCTCGCTTCGGGTGGCATGGGACGAAGGACTCACCACCTACGATTTCGGGGCGCAGCACCCGATGGCGCCGATCCGGGTCGAACTGACCATGGCGCTCAGCCGTGAACTCGGCGTCTTCGACGGGCCGGGTGTGGACCTGATCGACGTGGAGCCGGCCTCCGACGAACTGCTCTCCCTGGTGCACGACCCCGCCTACATCAAGGCGGTCAAGCGGGCGGGCAAGACCCTCCAGCCCGACGACACACACCTGCTCGGCACCGTCGACAACCCCGTCTTCCCCGACATGCACGACGCGGCCGCGCTGATCTCCGGCGCCTCGGTGGCCGCCGCCGAGTCGGTGTGGACGGGAAAGAGCGCGCACGCCGCGAACATCGCGGGCGGCCTGCACCACGCCATGCGCGGACACGCCTGGGGCTTTTGCGTCTACAACGACCCCGCTCTGGCCATCGCCTGGCTGCTGGAGCAGGGGGCCAAGCGGGTCGCGTACGTGGACGTGGACGTCCACCACGGCGACGGCGTCCAGAAGGCCTTCTACAACGACCCGCGCGTGCTCACCATCAGCCTGCACGAGTCCCCGGTGACGCTGTTCCCCGGTACCGGTCAGGCCTCGGAGGCGGGTGGTCCGGACGCGGAGGGCTACGCCGTGAACGTCGCCCTGCCCGCGGGCACCGGCGACACCGGCTGGCATCGCGCCTTCGACGCGGTCGTCCCACCGCTGCTGCACGAGTTCCAGCCGGAGATCCTGGTGACCCAGCAAGGGTGCGACACCCACGCGCTGGACCCCCTGGCCAACCTCACGCTCAGCGTGGACGGGCAGCGTCGCGCCTACCAGGAACTGCACAAGCTGGCCCGTAAGACCGCGGGCGGTCGTTGGCTGATGTTCGGCGGTGGCGGGTACGGCCTGGTCCACGTCGTGCCCAGGGCCTGGAGCCACCTGCTCGGCGAAGCGGCAGGTGCCCCCATCGACCCCGACCTCGAGACCCCGCAGAAGTGGCGCGACTTCGTACGTGAGCGCACCGGCGAACTCGCGCCGCTGTACATGACGGACGGACGCGAGGTCACCTTCACACCCTTCGAGAACGGTTACGACCCGGGCGACCCCATCGACCGGGCCATCCACGCCACCCGCACCGCGATCTTCCCCAGCCACGGCATCGACCCCACTCTCTGAACCCCCGATCCCACCTGCCCGGGTGGTCGGGTCACACGATGGTTGAAATCCGCGTGTTCGCGGAGTGGCCGGCCCATGGCGGGTAGGAAGGGGATGAATACCGGGCGAACGAGAGTCGGCGCCTTGGTGGCCGCCCGACGTGTCACCGCGATCGCCGCTCAGGAAAGGAAGGGGAACGCAGGTGACGCCGCCGACACGCGCCGAACTCATCACCTATCTGGTTCGCACGGGGATCGCGGGGCATGTCGACACCCCACGGCAGAACAACCTGCGCCATTATCGACGGCTCGTCCAGAAGGACCCCTATCACCAGTTCGGCCTGACCTTCTCGCACGACTGGACCTTCAGCGAGGTCCTCTCACTGCTGAGCAAGCGGTGCGGTGTGGTGGACGACGAGGAGTACGTGTGGGGGATCGACACGATCGACCCGGACCGGACCATCGACGCGCTGGAGGCCCTCGCCGACCGGCTGGTGTTGGCCGCGGAACGCCGTGAACGCGTCATGTTCGCCACCGGTCACCCCCGCAACCTCCAGGAGACCTACGCCGCGTGGAAGGACGCCCTGGTCGAGCGCGGCTGCACCGTGATCACCGCGGCCGGTGGGTACTCCTACGAGGTGACCACGGAACGCCCGCCCAATCGGCGGATCGTGGTCTGGCGGGACGACGTCGCCATGGTGACCGACGGCCGACTGCCCCGGCACAGCCACCATCCGTTCGCCATGCGGGCGATCCTGAACGAGCTCGGAGGTCGCGGTGAGGCATGGCCGCAGTTGGTCATCGCCGATCATGGATTCGCCGGGGCCGCGGGGGAGATGGGGGTGCCGACGGTGGGCTTCGCGGACTGCAACGACCCGGCCCTGTTTCTCGCCGAACACGAGGGAAAGCTACTGGTCACGGTGCCTTTGGACGATGGTTATCTGACCGATGACTACGCCCCCCTTCGGGATTACGTTCTCTCCCGGGCCGGGTTCCTTTGAGCAGGGTGGGCCATTTATACCCACCGTTAAACCTCATCCGACCCGTGCACAACGGACAACCCGGAAGCGTGCACGAACGACCTTCCCTAGAGGGGAACTCGGCTCTACTCTGAAAACGGACGTGTCAGTAGTGACGGCATGGCACGCCGGCGTGTCGGTGGGACGAACACGGTTTCCGGGGTCGTTCGGCCAACGCCCGGTGTGCCAGGGCTGAAGGGTAGACAATTGATCACGTCCGGGAATGAGGGCGTCGCAAGATGAACGGGAGCAAGCCGCCTCTCGAAGAGGTCAGGTTCTTGACCGTGGCGGAGGTCGCCACGATCATGCGCGTATCCAAGATGACCGTTTACCGAATGGTGCACTCGGGAGTTCTCCCCGCAATCCGTGTGGGGCGGTCCTACCGGGTCCCCGAACGTGCCGTGCACGACTACCTCCGCGAGGCTTTCGTCGAGGCCGGTTGATCGGTGGGATCCGGGTGTGGGGCGGAGACGCTCGACACCCGGTTCACCGCCACCTGAGGGACGGCGCGCCCCCGGCGCCGTCCCCCATGGTGACCTTCCCTCGTCGGCGGTCGCTCCGGGAACGGGCCGAACGGCTCTTGCCCCGGGGCGACGAAGGGCATCTCAAGGCATCTACTACACTTTGTCGTTGTTGTAGTCCGCCCTGATCACACCCCGTTCGCGAGGTTGCCTGGATGCCCAGTACCAGTACGGGTACGCGACGCAGTCGTGCCGTGCCGCGCCTGTCGGCCGCCGCTTTGGCCGCCGTCCTCGCTTTGTCCGGCTGCGCCGGTGGAACCGAGATCGAGAGTGGCGGCGAAGAGGACCGCTTCATCTCCGGTGACGGCAGCGCCACCGTCTTCGAGGCCGACGAACGCGAACCCGCGCCCGACGTCGAAGGCAACACCTTCGAGGGCGACGACCTCGCCCTCTCGGACTACGAGGGGCAGATCCTCGTCATCAACGTGTGGGCCAGCTGGTGCGGTCCCTGCCGTGCCGAACAGCCGGTGCTCGACGAGGTGCACACCGAGTACGAGGGCCTCGGCGTGGACTTCCTCGGCGTGAACATCAAGGACAACGAGACCGCCGCACGGGCCTACACCGAGAACAAGGGCGTGGCCTACCCGAGCCTGCACGACCAGCCGGGCGAGATCCCACAGGCGTTCCGGGAGACGGTTCCGCCGCGCGCCATCCCGAGCACCCTGATCCTGGACCCGAACGGCGACATCGCCGCCCGCGTCATCGGCCCCACCACCTATGGGCAGCTCACCGACCTCCTCGACCCGCTGGTCGTCGAGTTCGACCTGGGCGACCCCGAGGAACGTCCTCGGGTCGCCGAGGAGGAGGGCGATGACTACGGGGCCGATGACTCCGAGAGCGCCGAGGCCACGGAGGGCACCGAGGACGCCGCCGAGGACGATGGCTGATGGATCCCATCGGTACCACGATCCTGTCCGGTTCGCTCCTGCTCGCCGCGCCGCTGGCCCTGGCCGCGGGGCTGGTCTCCTTCCTCTCCCCGTGCGTCCTGCCCCTGGTACCCGGATACCTCTCCTACGTGTCCGGGATGAGCGGCTCGCACGTGCGGGAGCGCCAAGAGGCGGCGGGAGAGGGCGGAACCGTCACCGACATCGACACCGAACTCGCCTCCCGTCGCTGGACGATGGTCACCGGAAGCGTGCTGTTCATCGCCGGTTTCAGCCTGGTGTTCATCGCCGTGGGCGGGTTCATCGGCTGGCTCGGCGACCTGTTCATGGCCTACACCGACCCCATCACCCGGGTGCTCGGCGCACTCACGATCGTGCTCGGCCTGGCCTTCATGGGGTTCGTGCCGGGGCTCGGTCGCGAGTTCCGGTTCCACCGTCTGCCCCGGGCCGGCCTGGCGGGTGCGCCCCTGCTCGGGGTCCTGTTCGGGCTGGGTTGGACCCCCTGCATCGGACCGACCCTGGCCGCCGTGCAGACCCTCGCCTTCGTCGAGGGCGGCGCCGGTCGCGGCATGCTCCTGTCCCTGATCTACTGCGTCGGTCTGGGTCTGCCCTTCATCCTGGCCTCGCTGCTCTACCGGCGCGCGCTCAACTCCTTCGACCGACTCAAGAGCCACACCCGCACGGTCGCGACGGTCGGCGGGATCATGCTCGTCCTGGTCGGCCTGGCCATGGTGACGGGGTTGTGGACCGAGATGACCATCGCCATGCAGGGATGGGCCGCGAACTTCCAGACGGTGATCTGACTTGACCACGACCAAGACCGACACACCGACGAACCCCGAGGAGAAGCCGCGCCCCGCCAAGGGCCTGGGGCTCCTGGGATGGGCGCGCTGGATCTGGCGCACGCTCACTTCGATGCGCACCGCGCTGATCCTTCTGTTCCTGCTGGCGCTGGGAGCGATCCCCGGATCGATCCTGCCGCAGAACGTGGTGAGCGTCGACGAGGTCGCCTCCTACTTCCAGGAGAACCCGGAGCTGGCGCCCTGGCTCGACCGGTTCTACCTCTTCGACGTGTTCTCCTCGCCCTGGTACGGGGCCATCTACCTGTTGCTCTTCGTGTCGCTGGCCGGGTGCGTGATCCCGCGCGCCATGGTCCACGCCAAGGCCGTGCGGGCCAGGCCGGTGGCCACCCCGCGCAACCTGGGCCGCATGCCGTACGTGGCACGGTTCGGCACCGACGCCACCCCCGACACCGCGCTGGAACAGGCGCGCAAGGTTCTCAAGGGGTACCGGACCGAGCGCTACGGTGACTCGTTGTCCGCCGAGACGGGCTACCTGCGCGAGGCCGGGAACGTACTCTTCCACCTGGCCCTGCTCGGGTTGCTCCTGGCGCTGGCCGCCGGTTCCTTCTTCGGCTACCGCGGCAACATGCTCATCGTGGAGGGCGACGGGTTCGCCAACACGCTGCCCTCCTACGACGCCATCTACCCGGGGCACTGGACCGACACCGACGAGTTCGCCCCGTTCACCATGCACCTGGACGATTTCGAGGCCACCTTCATCCAGGACGGTGACCTGCGCGGCCAGGCGGAGGCCTACGTCGCCGACGTCACCTACACCGAGGAACCCGGTGGTGAGGAGAAGACCCACCGGCTGGAGGTCAACCATCCGCTGAGCGTCGACGGCGTGCAGGTGTACCTGCTCGGCCACGGCTACGCGCCGCGGTTCGAGGTCCACAACGCCGAGGGCGACCTGGTCTTCGACCAGGCGGTCCCGTTCCTGCACCGCGAGACCATGACCTACGCCTCCGACGGTGTCGTCAAGGTGCCCGACACCGGCGGCGAGGAGCTCGGATTCGTGGGTGTCTTCCTGCCCACCGCCGACGAGGGGGCCGAAGGGGAACTGGTGTCCACCTACCCCGGCGCGGAGAACCCCAAGGTGACGCTGGACGCCTACCGAGGCGACCTCGGCATGGTCGACCCGCAGTCGGTCTACCAGATCCAGACCCAGAACATGGAGGGACTCGGTGAGTCTCCCGTGATGGCGGTCGGTGAAACCTGGGAGCTTCCCGATGAGGCCGGATCGATCACCTTCACCGGTGTCCAGGAGTACGTCACCCTGCAGAGCAACCGGGATGGGGCGCGGGTGCCCGCGCTCACCGCCGCGACCCTGGCCGTTGTGGGTCTGATCGTCACCCTGTTCGTACGCCCCCGTCGGGTCTGGGTGCGGGCCACCGAGGACGAGGACGGACGGACCCGGGTGGAGCTGGCCGGACTCGGCAAGACCGAGGTGGCCGGCAACAACGCCGAGTTCCACGAGATCACCACACGGCTCGCCGGACGGCTCCGGAGTGAGTCCACCGACGACCCCACCAGCCCAACCGAAGAGTCGACCACACGAGGGAGTGACCGGTGACGAACATACTCGCCGCACCGGTGAACGAGAGCATGGCCTCGGCCAGTGACACGCTCATCATCGCGATGATCGTGACCTACGCCGCCGCGCTCTTCATGTTCGCGATCGAGGCCGCGTACGGCCGTCGTACCAAGCTCAAGGCCGGCCGCCTCATGCCGGTCGGCGCCGGATCCGTCGATGGCGGCGACAGCGACATCGAGGTCGACGTCCGTACCAACGAGGGGGAGGCACGGGCCTCCCAAAGCGTGCTCGGTCGCATCGCCCTCGGCGTGACCGCGCTGGGCTTCCTCTTCAGCCTCGCCCAGATCATCACCCGTGGCATCGCCGCCGGTCGCTGGCCGTGGGGCAACATGTTCGAGTTCGTCGTGGCGATGTGTCTGGTCGCCGTCGGCGCGCTGCTGTTCGCCTCCTGGCGCTACCAGGCCCGCTTCCTCGGTGCCTTCGTGCTCGTCCCGGTGCTACTCCTGCTCGGCATCGGTGTGCGTTGGCTGTACGTCGACCCGGGGCCGCTGATCCCGGCGCTGCAGTCCTACTGGGTGCCGATCCACGTGACGGCGGTGATCATCGCGGGTGGCGCGTTCATGGTGTCCGGTGTCGCCGGCGTCACCTACCTGGTCGCGCACCGGGCCGAGAGCAAGAGGGCACTGGGGGAGAAGGTCGCCGGTATCGCCGGACGGCTGCCCAGCTCGGAGCTGCTGGACCGCATCTCCCACCGGTTCATCCTCTTCGCCTTCCCGCTGTGGACCTTCGGCGTCATCGCCGGGTCGATCTGGGCGGACGAGGCCTGGGGCCGCTTCTGGGGCTGGGACCCCAAGGAGGTCTGGTCGTTCATCTCCTGGGTCATCTACGCGGCCTACCTGCACGCACGGGTCACCGGTGGTTGGCGTGGACCCAAGGCCACCTGGATCAACGTGCTCGGTTTCGCGACCGTCATGTTCAACTTCTTCGCGGTGAACTACATGTTCAGCGGCCTGCACTCCTACGCCTGATCGGCGGCGGAGAGCGAACGCGACTCTTTCGAAGGGCGGCCCGAGGGATCGGGCCGCCCTTCGGTTTCTCCGCTCAGGGCCGAGACGTCAGCGGAGGCCCTCGCCGGACGCCGGAGGCGCGGTCGACCCGCGGACGATCAGGGAGGTCTCCAGGGTGACCGTGCCGGTGGACCCTGCCGCGTCCACCGAGCGAAGGAGGAGATCGACCGCCCCGTGCCCGGCCTCGGCGACCGGCATGGCCACCGTGGTCAGGGCGGGGCTGGAGTACCGGGCCACGTGGCTGTTGTCCACGCCGATCACGCTGAGGTCGCCCGGAACGTCGAGGCCGAGCTCGGTGGCCCGCTGGACGAGACCGAAGGCGAGCAGGTCGTTGTGGGCCAGGACCGCGGTGGCACCACTGGCCACGACCTCATCGGCCACGGTGTGGCCGCCCTCCTCGGTGGGTGGGTTGGGGCCCACGCGTTGGATCAGGATCCCGTGGTCCCGCGCGATGTGCTCGGTGGCGCGTTCGATCTCCCCGCTGGTCCAGGCGCGCGAGGGGCCGCCGACCACGGCGATCTCCCGGTGGCCGAGTTCGATGAGGTGTTCCATGGCCCGGCGGGCGCCGGTTCCGACGTCCATCAGGACCCCGGACACCCCGCGCAGCCGGCGGTTCACCACGACCAGCGGGATCTCTTGTGCCAACTCCGTTATGACCCGATTGGTCAGGCGTGGTGCGACCAGCACGGCGCCGTCCACCTGCTTGGCCATGGACCGGATGAGTTCCTCCTCCACCCGGGCCTGCTCGTCGGTGTCGGCGATGAACACGTGGTAGTCCCGGGCTCGGGCCTGAGCCTGGGCCGCCTTGATCAAGGGCGGGAAGAAGGGGTTGGCGATGTCGGCGACGATGAGCCCGAGGTTGCCGGTCCTACTGGTGGACAGCGCCCGCGCCGCCCGATTGGGGCGGTAACCGAGTTCCTCCGCCGCGGCGAGGACACGCGCGCGTGTTTCGGCGTTGACCAGGTGCGTCGCGGAGAAGGCCCGCGAGACCGTGGAGACGTGGACCCCGCTCACCCTGGCGACGTCCTTGATGGTGACGGCCACCCGTGGACTCCGTTCCGCTGGTCGGTCTTGAAGACGGCAAGCGTTTGCCCCATGGGCGCCCTTTCACCCTTGCCGCTTTTGTCATCGTGACCCATCGAAGGCCCGGCTTTCCAGCATTTTCCCACAACAACTCTGTAGGGGAGGGTTGACTGGTTCAGGAGTATCGGGGAGGTTCATGCAAACGTTTGTATACGGATCTCGATCCGTCATCCCCCGGAGGAGCGCCGATGCGCAAACCGTCCCCGATTCCTTCCCTGACCCTGGCGGCCGTCCTGGCCACGACCACTCTCGTCGCCGTGGCTCCGGCCGCCGCCGAACCCGACGTCGACCCCCACGGCATCGGTCGCGAGACCCTCCAGGAGGGCGACGGTTGGGGCTCGGCCGGATACGGAACGACCGGCGGTTCGTCGGCCGCTCCCGAGGACGTCCACGTGGTCTCCACCTTCGAGGAGTTCCGTGACGCGGTCGGTGGCAAGGACGACGACACCCCCAAGATCGTCTACGTCGACGGGCACCTCGACGCCAACACCGACCCGAACGGCGCCCCACTGAAGTGCGAGGACTACGCGGTCGACGGATACACCCTGGAGGAGTACCTGAAGGCCTACGATCCCCAGGTCTGGGGTCGGGAGGACCCCGAGGGACCCCTGGAAGAGGCCCGCCTCGCCTCCGCCGCGGTACAGGCGGAACGGGTTCGCGTCGAGGTCGGATCCAACACCACCATCGTGGGCGCGGGCGAGGACGCCGTCCTCTTCGGGGCGAACCTGCGCGTCCACGACGTCGACAACGTCATCCTGCGCGACCTGACCTTCTCCGACGCGCACGACTGCTTCCCCGGCTGGGACCCCACCGACGGCGACAGCGGCAACTGGAACTCCGAGTACGACCAGGTGGAGGTCTCCGGCGCCACCAACGTGTGGGTGGATCACAACACCTTCGACGACGGCGACAACCCCGGCACCGAACTCCCCGAGTACTTCGGCCGCAAGTACGAAGTGCACGACGGACTGCTCGACATCGTACGAGAGACCGACCTGGTGACGGTGTCCCGCAACCACTTCCACGGCCGGGACAAGGCGATGCTGTTGGGCAACAGCGACGGCCGGACCACCGACCGCGGGTACCTGCGGGTGACCTACCGGCACAACCACTTCGACGGGTTGGGGGAGCGAGCGCCCCGGGTGCGGTTCGGGCAGGTGCACGTCCACAACAACCTCTACACCGTCCGGGATCCGGAGCACTTCGGTTACAGCCTGGGGGTCGGCCTGGAGTCACACCTGTACGCGGAGAACAACGTCTTCGACCTGCGCGACGGGATCGGGGCCGGCGAACTGCTCCGCAACTGGGGCGGTACCGACGTCGTGGAGCACGGGAACGTGACGATGTCGGAGGGCGGCGGTCGTCTCACCCCCGTGGACCTGGTCGCCGAACACAACGCGCGATACCCGGACACGCCGCTGGGCACCGGGCTCACCTGGGTGCCGCGGTTCACGGCCGAGGTCGAATCGGCGCACGCGATCCGCGGGCTGGCGCGGGAGGTCGGGGCCGGACTCCTGTGAGGCCCTGACCCGCTCCCTGAAACGCGTTTGGGCCGCACCCGATTTCCTCGGGCGCGGCCCCCAACGTTGGTTCGAGCGGCGGTACCACTCGGGGCGACTAATCCTCAGGATCGATGCGTCGGTTCAGTCGACGGAGGAACTCCGGATCGTCATCGGGTCCGAGCGGGTGCGGGCTGCCGGAGGGGTTGGAGAAGTCGGACGGGTCAAGGTCATCCGCGGACACGTCCTGGGCCGGAGAGGGCGCGTCACCCGGCACAGGAACGGTCTTGCGTGGCCGGCCGAGGAAGAACCAGAGGATCCATCCCACAGGCACGAACAGTCCGATGACGACCAACCACAGGATCTTCGGTAGGTTCCGAGCTTCCTGGGCAGGGGTGGTCAACGCGTCGAAGAACGCGTACACCCATAGAACGATCGATACGAGCGTGATCAGGCCACCGAGCCACACCATGGTTCCAGCCTACTCTCGCTGTCCACTCCCCGTGGCCCGGCCCAGGGATGCGGGAGACCCCACGGAGCCCGGGGCCGTCGAGGACGTTGCTCTGTCTTATGTCAGGGGGTGGTCTCGCTGGGCTCCCCGAGGAGGAGTGCCCGTACCTCGGACTCCCGGAAACGGCGGTGCCCGCCAGGAGTGCGGATGCTGCTGATCCGCCCGGATGCGGCCCAGCGGGTCACGGTCTTGGGATCAACCCGGAAGAGTGAGGCCACTTCCCCGGGGGTCAACAGGCGTTCGCTTGCTCGTTCCACCTTCACATTCCCCCAATCATGCCCGCCTTGAGTGAGGGGGCGGCGGGCGTTTGATCCCC
>NZ_BCSH01000061.1 GCF_001570765.1 Nocardiopsis listeri NBRC 13360
CCGACATCCACACCCACCCCTTGGAATCACTCATCTAGGGAAGCGCGGCCCGACGCTTCAGCTCGGTCTCGCCGGCGGCGCGCATGGCGGCGACCGGAACGTCCGTGGTCCCCGTCATCAGGCGGACCTGGGCCACGGCCTGGTGCAGCAACATCGGGAACCCGCCGACCACACGTCCGCCCCGGTCGTTCACCGACTCGGCCGCCTTGGTGGGCCAGGGCGCGTAGACGACGTCGAACAGGTCGGCGCGGCTCGCGGACAAGGATTCGGCGTGGGCGTCGGTAGCACCGGAGGGCAGGGTGGACATCACCAGGTCGGCGTCCAGGTACCGTTCCGCCTCGGCCAGCGGGGCCACCTCGATCGGAACACCGAGTCGCCCGGCCGCCGCGACCACCTCTCCGGTACGGGCGGTGCTGCGGGCCAGCACCGTAACGGCGCCGACCTCCCCCAGCTCACGCAGTGCCGCCAGGGCGGAGGCCGCGGTGGCCCCCGCCCCCAGGACGACCGTGTCGCGCGGGGCGGTGACGCCCGCCTCGCTCAGCGCGACCGCGATGCCCTCGACGTCGGTGTTGTACGCCGACCACCCGTCGTCGTCCCGGACCATCGTGTTGGCCCCGCCCACCTGGGTGGACAGGTCACTGACCCGCGCGGCCAGTTCCATGGCCCGACGCTTGAGCGGCATGGTCAGGGACAGACCGACCCAGTCGTCGTAGAGCCCGGAGAGGAAGGGGGCCAGCCCCTTCTCGTCACACTCGTGCCGACCGTAGGACCACTCGGTCAGGCCCATGGCCTCGTAGGCGGCGGTGTGCAGGATCGGGGACAGGGAGTGCGCGACCGGCGACCCCAGGACCGCGGCTCGCATCAGCTCCCGTCACCGCCCCAGGTCTCCTCGAAACGATCCTTGAGGACCTCGAACTCCTCGTGGGTCTCGGCGAACTCGGTGACACCGTTCTCGGGGTCGGTGGCCACGAAGTACAGCCACTCCCCTTCCTCCGGTTCCAAGGCCGCCCTGATGGCGTCCTCACCCGGGGCCACGAACGGGCCCGGGACCAAACCGGTCTTGTGGTAGGTGTCGAATCCGCTGTCGTCGGCCTCGCAGGCGGCCAGCTGTTCGCTGTTCAGCGCGATGCCGTACTCACCGATCGCGTAGAAGCAGGTGCTGTCCATCTGCAACGGCATGTCGATGTCGAGCCGGTTGTGGACGACTCGGGAGATCTTGGGCATGTCCTCGGCGCTGCCGCTCTCCGCCTGGACGATGGAGGCGATCGCCATCACCTCGTTGGCGTCGTAGCCGAGCGTCTCGGCCTCTCCCTCCAGGTCCAGCTCCTCGCTCACCTGACGGTGCTGGGTGACCATGGTGCGCAGCATGGACGCGGCATCGGTCTCGGGCTCGAACCGGTAGGTGGACGGGAACAGGTAACCCTCGGGCCCTTCGACGGCGTAGTCCGGCAGACCAAGGTCGTCGGTTCGGGCGTAGGCCTCCTCCAGCTCCTCCCGGCTCACACCCGTGTTCTCGGCCAGCGCGTCCAGTATCTGGTCGCCGCGCAGCCCCTCACGGATGGTGACCCGACCGCCGACACGGCTGTCGGGGTCGAACAGGGCGGCCACGGCGGCCTCCCCGCTCATGCCCTCGGCCAGGGAATAGGTGCCGGGGGTGAGCTCCCCGCCGGACTCACCGAGCGCGTTGGTGAAGGCTCGGCTACTGGCCACGACGCCCTGGTCGACCAGGACGGCGGCGACGGAACCGCCGCTCTGCCCGCTCTCGACGGTGATGACGACCTCGCCGGAACCGGTCCCATCGAAGTCCTCCGGGAAAACGTAGTTCCGCATGACCACGAAACCGCCACCGGCGATGACCAGCATCAGGACGAGGGCGAGCAGGATCGTCGGGCCCTTGCGCCTGCGGCGCGGCGCACGGCCACCGCCCTTGCCCGATCCGTGCCGCTTGGCCTGGGCTTTCTTCGCGGCCTTGAGACGCTTGCGATTGGCCCGGCTGTTGCCGTAGGAGGCGGCGATGTCCTCGAGGCTGTCCTCCTCGTAGTCGTCCTCCTCCGCTTCCGCTTCGGGCTCCGGCTCGATCGGCTCCGGTTCGGGTTCGGGTTCGTTTCGGCGGCCTCGGCGCCGGCCACGACGGGGCCGGGGTTCCTCCTCCTCGTCGGGCAGAGGAAGGGCACCGGTGGAGGTGCGAGGCTCCTCCTGGTCACGGGGGTCCTCGGGAAGATCGGGAAGGGGGAAGGCACCGCTACCCGGTTCGGCCGCGCGCCTACGGCGGCCGCGGCGGGGTCCTGGTTCGACGAAGGCGTCGCTGTCCGGCCCGTTCTCGAAGGAACCGGTGTCGAAGGAACCGGTGTCGTTACGGGCTCCGCCGGAGGCCGCGAAGGACCCGGTGTCGGTGGGTTCCTCCTCGGCGGCGCGACGGGCGCGGCGTCGGCCACGACGTCCGGTCGGCTCCTCGGGAACGGCCTCGAACGCGCCGGTTTCACGAGGGCGTTCGTCGTCCTTGGCCCGACGACGGCGTGCGCGACGGCCCTTGGGCTGCTCCTCGGGTTCGTCGGCGAAGAAGGCGGGGGTGGGTTCGTCCTCGTCGTCGCCCCACAGGGGCGAGCGGGCCTCGGGGGGCTCCTCCTGGCGCGCGCGACGGGCCCTTCGAGGCGGCTGCTCCGCCGGGGGCTCCTCGGGGCGGGGGCGTCCGGGCGTCTGGGGGGCTCCGCCCAGGCCGGCCAGGGCGGCGAGTGCCTCCTGTGTGGGGTCGGCTCCGGGCCTTTGGTGGCTCCCCGTGTCGACGGGCCCGGGCTGGGATCGCTGCCCGCCGCGGGCCGCGCGGCTGCCGCGCAGCGCGTCGGCGGCACCGAAACGGCGCGGGGGTTGTTCACCGGGGGTGGGGGGACCGGTATGCCGGAACTCACCCGTGCCCGGTGCTTCGTTCCAGGCGTTCCGTCCTGGTTCGGGGCGTGCCCGGCGTCCTCGTGACGGAGGTTGAGCGGGCAGGGGGTCGCTCAACGGGTCGTAGTCGTAGCCACCTTGCCGGTCGGCACGGCCACGGTAGGGACTATCGGGGTAGTCATCCCTGTCGGTCATGAATCTCCCTGGCTGGCACGGACGATCTCGCCCGGGGGATGGCCTGTCGACCGTTCCTGGTCCAAGGCACTCTGCAACAGGACGGTGGCCGCCGCCTGGTCGATCACGGAACGGCGGGCACGGCCGCCCTTGGCGCCCTTCTTACCGAAGGAGGCTCCGGCGAGCAGTTGGCCCTGGGCGGTCACCGTGGTGAGTCGTTCGTCCACGAGCCTGACGGGGACGGGGTCGAGGAGCCGGACCAAGGAGTTCGCGAACTCGCGAGCGGACCGGGCCGCCGGTCCCTCCTTGCCGGACAGTGATGCAGGGTAACCCACGACGACCTCGCGGGCCTCCTTCTCCAGTACGAGAAGGGCGATGCGCTGGGTGTCCCCCTTCCCGCGAGGGATCGTTTCGACGGGGCTGGCGAGCATTCCGCTCGGGTCGCTGGCCGCGACGCCGATACGGGCGTCACCGGGGTCGACCGCCAATCGGACTCCATGCCTCACGAGGACGCCTCTTCCGATGCGGTGGCGTAGTGCGGAGGGGCTGTGCGGTCGACGGCACAGCACCGCTGTTGGGAGATCCTCAACACGGTGGTCCTGTTCATCAGCGGGATCGCGGGAAGGCCGCGCAGACAGCCATGGGGTTCGGCTGTGGCGCGCCACAGTATGCCCGATTCGATGACGGTGCGCAGCCTCGGTCTCGGCAACCGTCGGCTCGGGGTTCTCCGACCGGGTGGAGGGCCTCGTGTCGGGCTGCGGCGGGTGTCCAAGGCGAACACGTACCGTCCGAGTGTAGATCACCCGGGCTCCACATCGAGTCGGACCGGCAGGCCCGGTCGGGTTCGGTACGGTCACGGATTCGGCCCATGAGAACAACCACATAACCACGGAGAGTCACAATACGGGTGGTTCGGGTCTTGGTCATGGAGCGTGGACCTCCGGAGTGGCGAACGCCCCGCGCGGTCTCCTCCCGGATCCACGCGGGGCGTCTCAGGTGTCTCAGGCGCCGGCCACGCGCGCCTCGACGGCGCGCAGGGCCTCGTCCACCTTGCTCGCGTCGCTGCCACCGCCCTGGGCGATGTCGGGCTTGCCGCCACCACCGCCGCCGAGGGCACGGGCCGCGACGCCCACCAGGTCACCCGCCTTGATCCCGGCCTTCTGGGCGGCCTTGTTCGTGGCGATCACCACGACAGGGCGGTCCTTGGGCACCGCGGTCATCGAGACGACCACGGGCTCGTCCTCACCCAGACGGCCACGCACGTCCAGCACCAGTTTGCGCAGGTCGTCCCCGCTCGCGCCCTCGGGTGCCTCGGTGGCCACGACCAGCGTCGAACCGTGCCGGCGCGCGCCCTTGGCGATCTCGCCGGCGGCCTGGAGCACCTGGGTCGCGCGCAGCTTCTCGATCTCCTTCTCCGCGGCGCGCAGCCGGGAGACCATGGAGTCGATCCGCTCGGGCAACTCCTCACGCGGGGTCTTGAGCTGTTCGGAGAGTTGACCGACCAGTGCAGACTCCTTGGACAGGCGTTTGAAGGCGTCCACGCCCACGGCCGCTTCGACACGTCGCACGCCCGAACCGATGGAGGACTCCCCCAACAGCTTGACGATGCCGAGCTTGGCGGTGGAACCCACGTGGGTGCCGCCGCACAGCTCGACGGAGTAGTCACTCATCTCCACGACGCGGACCCGGTCGCCGTACTTCTCGCCGAACATGGCCAGGGCGCCCATCTTCAGCGCCTCGTCCAGGCTCTTCTCCTCGGTCTGGACCGAGATGTCCCCGCCCAGGACGGTGTTGACCTCGTCCTCGACCTCGGCCAGGCGGCCGCCGCCCAGAGCGCTGTCCGCGGTGAAGTCGAAGCGCAGCCGGCCGGGGCTGTTCTCCGAACCCGCCTGGCCCGCTGTGGGGCCGAGCGCGTTGCGCAGCGCCGAGTGGATGAGGTGGGTGGCCGAGTGGGAGCGCTCGATGGCGTGCCTGCGTCCGGTGTCGATGGACGCGTGCACGGTGTCGTCCAGGACGACCTCGCCCGAGCGCACGGTGCCGCGGTGCACGAACAGACCCGGTAGGGGCTTTTGCACGTCCTCGATGTCGACGACACCGCGCCCGTCCACGGTCAGGGTGCCCTTGTCGGCGAGCTGACCACCGCTCTCCGCGTAGAACGGGGTGCGGTCCAGGACGATCTCGACCTGCTCACCCGCCTTCGCGGCCGGCGCGCCCTCACCGTCCACGACGATGCCCTTGACGTGGGACTCGCTGTCGGAGTCGGAGTAGCCCAGGAAGTCGGTGTCGCCCGCCTCTTCGTGCATCCGCCCGTAGAGGGAGATGTCGGCGTTGCCGAGCTTCTTGGCCTTGGCGTCGGCCTTGGCCGTGTCCTTCTGGCGCTGCATGAGCTCGCGGAAGGCGACCTCGTCCACGCTCAGACCCTGTTCGGAGGCCATCTCCAGGGTGAGGTCGATGGGGAAGCCGTAGGTGTCGTGGAGCTGGAAGGCGTCGGATCCGGACAGGACGGTTCCGCCCGCGGTGCGGGTGCGCTCGGCGGCCCGGCCGAACAGCGTGGTGCCCGCGCGCAGGGTTTCCGCGAAGTTCTTCTCCTCGTTGTCGATCACACTGTGGACCACGTCGGCCTTGTCGAGCAGGTCCGGGTAGATGTCCTTCATCGCGTCGATGCCGACCGCGGTCAGCTCGTGCAGGAAGAAGGAGTCGGTGCCCGAGAGCAGACGCAGGTTGCGGATCGAGCGGCGCAGGATACGGCGCAGCACGTAGCCGGCCTTCTCGTTGCCGGGCTTGACTCCGTCGCTCACCAGCATGACGGCGCTGCGCACGTGGTCGGCGACCACACGCAACATCACGTCGGTGTCACCGTCGGTACCGTAGGTGGTTCCGGTGAGCTCCGCGGCGCGGTTCAGCACCCGACCCATGATGTCGGTCTCGTAGATGTTGTCGACGCCTTGCAGGACCGAGGCCAGGCGCTCCAGGCCCATGCCGGTGTCGATGTTCTTCTTGGGCAGATCGCCGAGGATCGGGTAGTCCTTGCCGCTGCCCTCACCCCGCTCGTACTGCATGAAGACGAGGTTCCAGATCTCGATGTAGCGGTTGTCGTCCACCGCCGGACCGCCCTCGACGCCGTACTCGGGGCCGCGGTCGTAGAAGATCTCGGAGCAGGGGCCACAGGGGCCGGGCACCCCCATGTCCCAGTAGTTCTCGTCCATGCCCAGGCGCTGGATGCGCTCGGGGCGCACCCCCACCACGTCCCGCCAGATCTGGGCGGCCTCGTCGTCGTCGAGGTAGACGGTGACCCACAGCTTCTCCGGGTCGATGCCGAAGCCACCCTGCTCGACGGGGGAGGTGAGGAGCTCCCACGCCAGCGGGATCGCCTTCTCCTTGAAGTAGTCACCGAAGGAGAAGTTGCCCAGCATCTGAAAGAAGGTGGCGTGCCGGGAGGTCTTGCCGACCTCTTCGATGTCGATGGTGCGGATGCACTTTTGAACGCTGGTCGCGGTGTCCCACGGGGCCGTGCGCTGACCCAGGAAGTAGGGCTTGAAGGGGACCATGCCTGCGGGCACCAGCAGCAGAGTGGGGTCCTCGGCGATCAGGCTTGCCGAGGGCACCACGGTGTGTCCGTTCTTCTCGAAGAAACCGAGGAAGCGGCGCGCGATCTCTGCCGTCTCCATTGTGATGCCCTCCTGTTTTCGGCTCCGCCGCTGCGGACGGCGGCGGGGTCGTCCCTGAGTGGGACCGTGGTCACGCATGGTCGATAGGGGCCCATCGTAGAGGGGAACCCCGCGCCGGCGCGCATGGTTTGTCACCGCCGCCGAGGGTCCCGTGGGCCGGGACGACATCGACGGTCCGGTCGTTCCACCAGGCTATCGCCGTCGAGCACCGCCGCCGGACCGTGGAACGCCCGTGGGGCCCGCCGAAGCGGGTTCCACGGGGTGGTCACCGGCATCGTTCAGAGGCCGTAGTGGGCGCGCACCCGCGGTGTGAACGTCAGACCCGTCATCACGGTGTGGAAGTCCGGTGGGACCCCCGATGAGGAGTCCCCTGTGACGACGAAGAGCAGTGGGAAGAGGGAGGCGGCGACGTTGAAAGCGACAACGCCCCGGAAGACGCCCTTCTTCCGACGGCCCATGAGCGCGGCGAGCGTGACCGAGAAGACGCCGTAGCCCGATGCGATGAGGGCGGACACGACGCCCCATGCCCCGTAGGAGGCGAGTTCGGAGCCGAACAGGTACAGGGCTCCGAGGAACAGTCCGAGGACGATTCCGATGGTGCCGCCGATGAACATCAGGGTGCGGACCACTCTCCCCTGCCCTGGGATGACGCTCACGCCCTGGAACACCGTCATGGGAGGCGGGATCGGCGGGGGTGGTCGGCGCGGGACTTCGGCGCGCGGGGGCCGAACCGTGGGTCGGCCCCCGCGCGAATCCACACCGGCTCAGTAGGCGCCCGGGTAGCCCGGGTACCCGGGGGCGGCCGGCTTGTTCTCGTAGAAGGCGCGCGTGTTGGGCACGACCATCAGGACGATCATGCCGATGGTGAAGAACAGCGGGATGATCGAGGCGAAGCCGCCGGTGATCACGGCCAGGACCAGGAGCAGCGCGGACAGGCCCTGGAAGACCACGATCGACCACATCACGCCGGCACTGCGACGGCCCATGATCGAGGCCAGGACGATGGACACCACCCCGTAGACGAACGGGATCGCGCCCATGACACCGAAGAACACCCCGGCTTCACCGCCGGAGAGCGGCAATCCGGCCTCGCCCATCCCGTCGAGAAAGTCCCGGCTGAACTGCCCCTCGCCGGAGGCCATCGCCGCGGCGAGCCAGAAGAGCGCGCCGAAGAGCAGCCCGCACACACCACCGATGAACATCAGGACCCGCACGGTGATGGCGGTCCCGGGCATCCCCGTGGGAGCCGGCGGGCCGGGCTGGTAGGCGTACGCTCCAGCGGCGTAGGGGTCGTCGGGTTGTTGCGGCGGATACATGCGAACCTCCGTCTGTTCTACGGCTACTCCCAGAACCCTATAGAGGCACTCTTACCCAGGGTGAGACCGACCAGATGACAATTCTGGACATCTCGCAATAACTTCCAGAGCTTCCACTCACCATCAGTCACCGCTCGGCGACGTCGGTCTCCTCGTTCCCACGCACCGAACGCCTACCCGCCTTCGGAGAGTAGTGTCGCAGCAGCGCGGCCTCCTCCTCCCGAACGGCCTCGGCCAGGTCGTCGTTGAGCTCGCGTAGGGCGCCCTTGTACTCGCCGACACGGTTCTCCACCCGATCGGCGATGCCATTGGGGGTCAGCGCGTTGCGGGCCCGGTTGAGGCGGTGGACCACGTAACCGCCCACCACCGCCCCCGCGGCGACGTAGAACAGTCGGCCGATCACCGGTTCTCCTTCCGTCGACGTCCCCGCATCACGGCCAAGGCCTTGCGCCGCCCCAGGACCTGACGGATGGCGTAGGAGAACGAGGCGACCCTCACCAACGGCCCGGTGAACACCGAACGGGTCAGCGCGGTCATCGTGGAGACGTCCTCGGAGGAGGCCTGCACGTTGGCGGTGATCTCCTCCACACGTTCCAGCGAGGTGTGGGTGCGTTCCATGGTGGAGGCCACGTCGTCCAGGAGCGGCGGGGTACGTTCGCCCAACTCGGAGACGACCTTGGTGGTCTCGTTGATGAGCTTGATCAGTTTGACGAGCGCCACGCACATGAACGTGGCCAGCACCGCCCAGACCACCGCGGCGACGAGCGCGGCGACCTCTCCTCCGGTCAGCATTGAGGCTCCGTAGGCAGATAGACAGGGTTGCTTCGAGGGTGTGCGAACGCGCCTTGGGCGAGTACGGGGCACACGGGGGCGAGGGGAACCGACGATCGCGCCGGGTCGGATCTCCCGGTCCGGGAACGTCGCGGGGCCCGGTAGGGGCCGGGGACGAGCCGGTTTCGGCCGACCCTATCGTGTCCACCCCACGTCCGCTCGGGCTCACCACGGTGTGCCGGGAACCCGTTGGGGCGAGAGGCCCACCACCCTGCCTTCCCCCTGACCGGTGGAGGTCGCGGGGATCGACGAGATCACGGTCTTCCGCGAGGATCACTCCAGAGCGGGATCTTCACTACGATGTCCGGACACCACGCCGCCCGCCTGCCAATGGAAGCACCGACAGGACACCCATGAGCCCTCGTTCTCCCCGAGAGATCTCCGTACTGGTACCACCGGATCTCGCGCCCCTGTATCCGGACGACCCGTCGCGAATCGGCCCCTACCTCGTCCTGGGTCGGTTGGGGCAGGGGGCCACCGGCACCGTCTACGCCGCGGTGGACACCTCCTCCAGCACGGGCGACCGCCTGGTCGCGGTGAAGCTGCTCAAGGCTCCCGAACTCGACGTTCCCGGCGCCTACGTCGAACTGGCACGACGATTGCGGAACCTGTCGGCGGCCGACCCCGAGCGGGTCGTGGTGCCGTTGACCTTCGACGCCGACGCCAACCCTCCGTGGGTGGCCATGCCCTACCTGGCGGGGGAGCGACTCTCGCACTTCGTGACCAAACGGGGCGGCCTGGGCTTCGGCAAGCTCATCGCGTTGGCCACCGGGCTGGCCGAGGGGCTGACGTCCCTGCACGCCCGGGGGGTGTCCCACGGTTCGCTTCGGCCCAGGGAGATCCTCCTGGAGTCGCACGGCCCGCACATCATGGAGTGCGCCATCGCCGCCGACTCCGAGCGGCTGCTCGGTTCGGGGGCCACCTGGCTCGGTCCCGAACGCTACCGGGGCGGCCCCCCGACCCCCGCCGCGGACGTGTTCGCCTGGGGTGCGGTGGTGGCCTTCGCCGGGACCGGGCGGCTGCCCTTCGGCACCGGGGAACCGGAGGAGATCGCCCAGCGGGTGGCCTCGGGATCCTTCGACCTGAACGGCCTGTCCAAGGGACTGGTACCCGTCGTGGGTCGCGCCCTGGACCCCGCCCCGGATCGCCGCCCCAGCCTGCGAGAGGTGATCGGCGCGGTCATCGCGGTGTGGCAGACCGAGACCGCGGAGGACGACGCGCTCCCGGGCCCGGGCGATCGCGAGGAGATCAACCGGCTCCTGGAACGGGAGTGGCACGGGGTGGAACCACCGCCCAGGGTCCCCGAGGTGATCCGGTTGGAGGGTCGGATGTCCAACAAGCGCCCGACCCGCACCCTGTTCGTGGTCGGCTCCGCCGTCCTGGCCGCGGCCCTGATCGGCGGCGGGATCTGGGGCATCGGCCGGCTCGTCGGTGACAGCGCCGAGGCGGGACCGGTGGCCGACGACGCAGAGCAGGACCCCACCGAGGACGCGAGTGCGGCGGAGGAGGAAGAGGACCCGCTGACCCTGGTGGTGCGCTTCGACCCCGCCGAGCAGGAGGAGCCCGACCCCGGAGAGGAGGAGCGCTCCTGGGTGTACACGCCGGTCACACGGGAGGGCGAGATCCCGCGCAACCAGGGCATCCCCAGCCACGAGGCCTGGTCCGAGGAGTGGGACGAGGACGGAGAACCCGGTGAGGCGATCATCAGCCCCGACGCCGAGGTCCTGTGCGCCAGGTTCTGCGCCGCGCCCGAGCACGTGTTCCTCGATGAGGAGGGGCGCGGCACCTGGGAGCTGACCGGCGCCGACTTCGAGGGCTACCTGTCCTGGGGTCCGGCGTTGATCGTGGAGATCACCTTCGCCGAGGAGCAGGAGGGCGACGGCCCCCGGGAGGTCGTACGAGTGACCGAGCTGTTCTCGGACTAGTTCCCGCCGCCCCGCAGGACGCCCTTGATCTTGTTCAGGACCTCGGTCAGGCGACGTTCGGTGCCGTGCTGGGTGGGCCGGTAGTACTCGCGGTCGGTGAGCCCGTCCGGAGCGTGTCGTTGCGGGGCGACCCCACCCGGGTAGTCGTGCGCGTAGCGGTACCCCTTGCCGTGGCCCAAGTCCGCGGCGCCCTTGTAGTGGGCGTCGCGCAGGTGGGCGGGGACCGGCCCGGCCCTTCCGGCCCTCACGTCCGCCATCGCCTCGTCGATGGCGGCGATGACCGCGTTGGACTTGGGCGCCAGGCTGATGTGGATGACCGCCTGGGCCAGGTTGATCCGGGCCTCGGGCATCCCGATGAGCTCGACCGCGTGGGCGGCCGCGATGGCGGTCTGAAGGGCGCTGGGATCGGCCATGCCGACGTCCTCGCTGGCGTGCACGATCAGCCTGCGGGCGATGAACCGGGGGTCCTCCCCCGCCTCCACCATGCGGGCCAGGTAGTGCAGGGCGGCGTCCGCGTCGGACCCGCGCATACTCTTGATGAACGCGCTGATGACGTCGTAGTGCTGGTCCCCGGAGCGGTCGTAGCGGACCGCGTGCCGGTCCACGGCGCGTTCGACGTGGTCGGCGGTGATCCGTACCGCTTCCCTGGCGGAGGGGACCACTGCGCCGGAGGCGTCCGTTGAGGGTTGTTGGCGGGCGACGGGTGGGCCGGAGACCAGGGCCGCCGCCTCCAGGTAGGTCAGGGACCGCCTGCCGTCTCCCCCCGCCAGGCGGACGAGGTGGTCAGCGCCCTCCTCGGTGAGGGTGTAGCGCCCGTCCAATCCGCGTTCGTCGGTCAGCGCCCGATCCACCAGCGTCCTGACGTCGGTGTCGTCGAGCGACTCCAGGGACAGCAGCAGGGAACGCGACAGCAAGGGGCTGACCACCGAGAAGAAGGGGTTCTCGGTGGTGGCGCCGATGAAACTGACCCAACGGTTCTCCACCGCGGGCAGCAGCGCGTCCTGCTGGGTCTTGTTGAACCGGTGGACCTCGTCCACGAACAGCAGGGTGCGGGTACCGTTCATCCCCATGCGTCGCTTGGCCTCGTCGACGACCGCGCGCACGTCCTTGACCCCGGCGTTGACCGCGGACAGCTCCACGAACCTACGCTTGGTGACCCGGCTGACCACGGTGGCCAGGGTGGTCTTTCCGGTGCCGGGCGGACCCCACAGGAACACGGACATGGGAGCGTCGTCCTCGACCAGGCGGCGCAGCGGACTGCCCTCGCCCAGGAGGTGACCTTGGCCCACGACCTCGTCGAGGGTGCGCGGCCGCATGCGCACGGCCAACGGCTCCTGGCCCTTGGCCGCCTCGTCCCCGGCGGCGTCGAACAGTGTTTCGGACATCGATTCAGAGTAGGCCAGAACGGAGACGGTCCGGGCTCTCCCCTACTCGGAAGGGGCCGCGGCGCGCGGGGGCATCCGGGTGATGAGCAGGGCGATGTCGTCACCGCGCCCGGCGGGTGCCATCTCGGCCAGGACCTGCGCGGCCGCCTTGGGGCTCTCCTCGTGTTCGGCGAGCGCCTCCCCCACCAGGGCCAGCCCCTCGCTCATCGGCATCTCCGAGCTCTCCACGAGCCCGTCCGAACACAGCAGCAGGGTGGTACCGGGCGCGAGCACACGGGTGGTGACGGTGTACTCGGTGTCGGGCATGACACCCATGGGCGGACCGGTCTCGGGCGACCACAGCTCGTAGGCCCCATTGGAGGCGAGCACCGCGGGAGGCTGCCCGGCCCAGGCCGCCTGCATGACTCCGCTCTCCCGGTCCACGACCAGGTACCCGCAGGTGGCGAAGACGATCTCACCGGTCTCGGTGAGCAACCGGTTGGTCTCCCCCAGGACGACGCCGGGGTCGGACTGATTGGTGGCGTAGGCGCGGAAGGCCACACGGATCTGCCCCATGGCGGCGGCCGCCTCCACACCGTGGCCCTGCACGTCGCCGACCAGGAGCCCCACCTTGTTGTCGGGCAGTTCGATGACGTCGTAGAAGTCGCCGCAGATCCGCCACTCGGCACGCGAGGGCAGGTACTTGGTGGCGATGTCCATGTCGGGGAAGCTGGCGACCTGGCGGGGCAGCATGCGGCGCTGGACGGCGTCGGCCAACTCCAGTTCGGCCTGCTGGGCCTTTATCCGCTGCAACGCCTGCCCGGCGAGACCGGCGAAGGTGAGCATGAGAGCGCGTTCGTCGCGACTGGCGTGGTGGGGACGGTCCCAGATCATCTGCCACACGCCCAGGGCGATCTTGCCGTCACCGAAGATCGGCACGGTGGCCCAGGCCTGGCCTCGGACGTTGTGCATCATCTCGGCGGCGGACGGGAAGCGGCTGACGATCTCGGCGCGACTCTCGAAGAAACGGGGTTGCCGGTCCTGGATGACCGCCCCCATCGGGTAGTCGGTGTCGTCGGCGCGTCGCCCGTCGATGTGGGAGACGCCGCCGCGTTCCAGCACGCTGGGCGAGGCGCGCAGCAGACCTTCGTCGACGTAGAAGGCCACCGCGTTGAACCCGCCGAAGATCGGCAGGAACTCCTCGCTGAGCAGGTCCATGACCTTGTCCACGGTGGTGGCCGAGACCAGCTTGGAGGAGAGCTCGGTGACCAGGCGGCCGTGTTCGGCCTCGGTGCGACGACGATCGGCCAACCGGCGGACCAGCTGGACGTGCTCGGTGACGTCGTCGACGATCCCGACGAGGCGGTCGGGGGTTCCGGGGACGAAGCGGGCGCGCACATGGAGCGAACGCTCGTCGCCGAGGCGGTCGAAGACCCGGAAGCGCTGCTCGTAGTCGCGTCCGTTGAAGGACGCGGAGATGGCGTCGCGGACCCGGGCGGTGTCGTCCGGGTGGATGCGCTCCAGGATGTTCTCCAGCTCGCAGTCGTTGCCGGCCAAGAGCGCTCCCAGCGGGGTGGGGCCGAAGAGCTCGCGCATGCGTCCGCTGCTCAGGTCCAGGCTCCACAGGACCGAGTCGGAGTTGTCGGTGCGCAGGTCCCCGACGACCCTCAGGTCGGTTTCCTCGGTGGAGAGGGTGTGGACCAAGAGCACGGTGGCGTCGTGGTCGGCCTCGGGCCGGACCGGACGGACCTCGACCTCCGCCAGGCGGGAGGCCTTCTCCGTGATGGCCAGGCGCAGACGGACGCGGCGGACGTCGCCGTTGACGGCGCCGCGTTGCAGTTCGCAGCCGCGCGTGCTCTCCTCACCCTCCAAGAGGTCGAACCAGGCCGTACCGGCGAGTTCGGCGACGGTGCGGCCGAACAGCTCGGTGAACGCGAGATTGGCGTGCCGAATCGCACCGTCCGCCGCGGTGAGGGCCATGGGCTCGGGCGCATGGCGGAACGCTCCCGCGAGTGCTGCCTCGGAGCCATCGCCTGAAGCACGTTTTCCGTTCACGTATGACTCATCCTCATGTCGTCTCGGACGCCACACCCGCGCTCAGACGCGGTCACCCCTGGAACGTTCCGATTCGGCTCATTGTAGTGTCCGAAAGCGGACCCGGCCCGGGCAGGGACCGGAACGGGCACGATGGCTTCCGTTCGCTTTCGAGCGCGTCACCTCGCTCGACGTACCGACGCACTCCCCGCCGACACGGATGATCCACGGTCGGCCCCACCTAGGAATGTCCCTCCCGGACGACACCTGGGCGTGAATCGTTACGCTCGCGTGACTGTGTGGCGCACAAATGCACTCCGCACCCTCCGCGCCTCCAAAGGAGGTCGGCCCCACCGGTGCACCGTCTTCACTCCAGGACGCGTGCCGTTCTCGGTATGGGAGGGTGATTCGCCCCCAACGGTAGGGGATGACGGCCCCGACCGCATCCACGTACGTGCCACATCCGCTTTCCGGACGCGCATTTTGGTCACTTAATCACCATTTTCAGGTATATGACTGAATGTGGAAAGTTCAAAGAGGAGGCTTTGCGGGCACCGATTCTGCAGCGGAGAACTCGCCGCCCCCTTCCGAGGACACACTCATGGACCCTGTCACCGGCCGCCCCGCTCCGAGAACCCGCCCATCCGACGTCATCCGGAACTGGACCTGTCCCCTCTGCACCCACAGCAACCCCGACGACGAGGACATCTGCTGTCAGCGGTGCGGCGCCGGCAAACGCTGACGCGTCTCGCTCCGCCCGCCCCGTCCCTTCCGTACACGAGGACGGGGCGGCGCGCGGGTCGCCCCCCGCACACCGCCCCGTGAAAAGCCCTGAGCCGCTCTACTCGGCCTTCGCGGCCTTCTCGGCCTTCTCCGCCTCCGGGTCCACGTCCACCCCGGCCTCGGCCCGCTGGGCCTCGGTGATCGGCGTGGGCGCCCCCGTCAGCGGGTCACCGCCGGACGCGGTCTTGGGGAAGGCGATGACCTCACGAATGGTGGGCTGACCGGCCAGCAGCATGATGATCCGGTCCCAGCCCACGGCCAGGCCGCCGTGCGGCGGAGGGCCGAACTTGAACGCCTCCAGCAGGAAGCCGAACTTGGACTCGGCTTCCTCCTTGCTCAGACCGATCGTGTCGAAGACGCGCTGCTGCATCTCGGCGCGGTGGATACGGATGGAACCCGACACCAGCTCGTATCCGTTGAGCACCAGGTCGAAGGCCCGGGAGTTCGTGGTGCCCGGGTGGTCCTGGAAGTCGTTCTCGTCCTCCACGGCCGGGGCGGTGAAGGGGTGGTGCACCGGCTTCCAGGAACCCTCCTCGTCGGCTTCCTCGAACAGTGGCATGTCCGTGATCCACAGGATCTCCCAGCGGGAGGCGTCGATCAGGTCGCAGCGCTTGCCGATCTCCAGACGGGCCGAGCCCAGCAGCTCCTGGCCCTCGGCGCGCTTGCCCGCCGCGAAGAAGATCGCGTCGCCGGGGGCCGCGCCGACCTTGGCGGCCAGACCCTCGCGCTCGGTGTCGGACAGGTTCTTGGCGACCGGGCCGCCCAGGGTGCCGTCCTCCTGGACGAGCACGTAGGCCAGGCCCTTGGCACCGCGCGAACGCGCCCACTCCTGCCAGGCGTCGAGCTCCTTGCGGGTCTGCCCGGCACCGCCCGGCATGATCACGGCGCCCACGTAGGGGGCCTTGAAGACGCGGAAGGTGGTGTCGGCGAAGTAGTCGGTCATCTCGACCAGCTCGTTGCCGAAGCGCAGGTCGGGCTTGTCCGAGCCGAAGCGGTCCATGGCCTCGGCGTACCTCATCCGCGGGAACCGCTCGGGCAGTTCGATGTCGCGGACCTCGCGCAGCAGGCGGGTGAAGAGCTGCTCACCGACGGCGAAGATGTCCTCCTCGTCGACGAAGCTCATCTCCAGGTCGATCTGGGTGAACTCCGGCTGACGGTCGGCACGCAGGTCCTCGTCGCGGAAGCAACGGGTGAGCTGGAAGTAGCGCTCCATGCCGCCGACCATGAGCAGCTGCTTGAACAACTGCGGGGACTGCGGCAGCGCGTACCAGTGCCCGGGTTGCAGGCGGACCGGGACCAGGAAGTCGCGGGCACCCTCGGGGGTGGACCGGGTCATATAGGGGGTTTCGATGTACGTGAACCCGAGGTCGCGCATGGTCTCGTGGGCGATGTAGGTCGCCTTGGACCGGATCCGCAGGTTCTCGGCCATCTCGTCGCGGCGGATGTCCAGGTAGCGGTAGCGCAACCGGGTCTCCTCGGCCACGTCCGCGGCGTTGTCCAGCTGGAACGGCAGCGGGGCCGCCTCGCTGAGCACCTCGATCTCGTCGGCGACGACCTCGACGGAGCCGGTGGGGATCTCGGGGTTCTCGTTCCCCTCGGGTCGGACCCGGACCGAACCGGTGACCTTGATGCAGTACTCGGCGCGGAGGTCGTGGGCGAGGTCGTCCTCGCGGACGACGACCTGGACCACCCCGGAGGCCTCGCGCAGGTCGAGGAAGACCACGCCGCCGTGGTCACGGCGGCGGGCCACCCATCCGGCCAGGACGACGGTCGCGCCGGTGTGCTCGGCGCGCAGCGCACCTGCCTCATGCGTGCGGATCAACGAACTTCTCCTTCAGCGTCTTCGTTCATGTCAAGTGTGCCCGACCTGCGCAGGGATACGGGCCGATCCTTTGCACACCGGCGATCGTGATCCGCCACCGTCGGCGGGGTCGGTCGGCGCGGTGTGGAGACCACCGGAACCCGCTTCGGGCGGGGTCCGGTGCGGGTATCTCGTCCGTCGTACGGGCGGGTGCCCGCAGTGCGGTGGTCAACGCTGCGGTTCTGCTCGATGGTCATGTCGTTCCCACGAGGAGGGCCGGTATGGACTCGGGGTCAGCCGGCGATATCGCGCAGGTAGGGGTTGGTGGCGCGCTCACGCTCGACCGTGGTGGCCGGGCCGTGCCCGGGCAGGATCCGGGTGGCGTCGGGACGGTTCAGGACCGCGGAGGCCAGGCTGCGGTTCATCGCCTCCGTGCTGCCACCGGGGAAGTCGGTGCGGCCGATGGATCCGGCGAAGACCAGGTCACCGGCGAACATGACCGGCTCCCCGTCCTCGGCGGTCACCGTGTAGACCACCGAACCCGGGGTGTGGCCGGGCGTGTGCTCGACGGCGAACTCCACCCCGGCCAGGGTGAGGCTCTGACCGCCCTCGACCTCGCGCAGGTCGGTGGGCATCGGGTAGGGCCCTGGTCCCAGCAACATCTGCAACTGGGCGGCGAAACCGGCGTCCACGCCGGCTGCGGGCTCGGAGAGCAGACCATGGTCGTCGGCGTGCAGGTACACCGGGGCCCCGTGGGCCTCACCGAGTTCGGCAGCCGACCAGACGTGGTCGAAGTGCCCGTGTGTGAGCAGGATCGCCGCCGGGGTCAGGTCGTGTTCGGCCAGGACCTCGGCCACCTGGGCGGTGGCCCCCTGGCCGGGGTCCACGATCACGCAATCGCCGCCCGGGGCCGGTGCGAGCACGTAGCAGTTCGCGGCGAGGGGCCCGGTGGGGAGAGCGGCGATGAGCACGGCGGTGGTCGTCCTGTTCGTGGAGCGTTCGTGGTCTGTGCGTGGTCGGCCCGGACACGGGTGCCACGGACCTGTCCAGGAGAGCCTATCGAGAGCGAGGAGGGGCGGCGAACCGAAAAGCACATATGAGAAGGCGTTTGATCACCATTCGATCACCCCGCATGCCCGGGCTCTTTGCCAAAGCGCGTGGTAATGCCATATTGGTCACCGTCGTCGTGTCGTGTCGGGCCGTGCGACCTGCGTCTCTTTTCCGAGGTGGCGGGATCGGACCGACCGGACGAGGACGAAAGCAGACCCGAAAGTTCTGCTCAGACGTTGAACACGGCGCGTCGTTGTCCACCGGAGCGTGGGGATATCGTGCAGGACACGGTGGCCTTCCCCTCACGCAGAGGCCCGGACGCCGCCGCGACGACCCGAACCCGGCCCCGCCCGGCCCGGTTCACGACAGCAGGAGGACACGGTGACCACGGACCCTTGGGGCCGCGTAGACGACGACGGCACGGTCTATGTGCGCACAGGTGATGGCGAGAGGGTCGTCGGATCGTGGCAGGCGGGTGCTCCAGAGGAGGCCCTCGCCTTCTACCGGAACAAGTACGACGCCCTGGTGACCCAGGTGGGGTTGCTGGAGAAGCGGCTTCGCAGCACCGACCTGTCGGCCTCCGCCGCGATGAGCAGTATCGACAAGCTCCGTGACTCGATCAAGGACGCCAACGTCGTCGGTGACCTGGACTCGCTGATGAAGCGCCTGGACAAGCTGGCCGACCGCGCCGAGGAGCGCAAGGTCGAGCAGAAGCAGGCTCAGGAGCAGGCCCGTGGCCAGGCTCGCCAGGTCAAGGAGCGCATCGTCGCCGAGGCCGAACGCGTCGCCGCCGAGACGACCCACTGGAAGTCCGGTGGCGAGCGCATGCTCCAGCTGATCGAGGAGTGGAAGAAGGCCCCTCGGGCCGACCGCCCCACCGAGCAGGCGCTATGGAAGCGCATGTCGGCGGCGCGCAACTCCTTCTCCAAGCGACGCAAGGCCTACTTCGCCAACTTGGACCAGCAGCGCGAAGGAGTGCGCTCCGACAAGGAGAACATCGTCGCCGAGGCCGAGGCTCTGTCGGGTTCCACCGAGTGGGGGCCCACCGCCCGCGCCTACCGGGACCTGATGCAGCGTTGGAAGGCCAGCGGCCGTGCCGACCGGACCAGCGAGGACAAGTTGTGGGCGCGTTTCAAGGCCGCCCAGGACACCTTCTTCGACGCGCGCAACGCCACCTTCGCCGAGCGTGACGCCGAACTAAGGGTCAACGCCGACGCCAAGGAGAAGATCCTGGCCGAGGCCAAGGCGGAGATCCCCGGCATCTCGAACCCGCGTCGTGCACGCGCCCGGCTGCGTGACTTCCAGGAGGCCTGGGAGGAGGCGGGTGAGCTGCCGCGCGACGCCCGCGACAAGTTGGAGGGCGCCTTCCGGCAGATCGAGGACGGTGTGCGCCGGGCCGAGGAGGCCGAGTGGGATCGCACCAACCCCGAGGCCCGGGCTCGCGCCAAGGACACCGTCGACCAGCTGTCGACGGCGATCCAGGGCTTGGAGGCCAAGCTGGAGAAGGCCCGGGCCGCCGGTGACGAGCGTCGGATCGAGGAGAACGAGGCCGCCCTGGAGGCACGTCGTTCCTGGCTCGCCGAGGCCGAGAAGGCCCTCGACGACATGAGCTGAGGCACCTCTCACGGCGAGGACACGCGAACGGGCCGTACCCCCTCACGGGGCGGGTGCGGCCCGTTCGCGTGTGCAGGTATGCGCACGTGCGATCAGCGGTGTGCGTCCAGGTGGAAAACCGGCGCGTGGTCGGGGGTGGTCCCGACCTCGGGCGTCGGCTCCGGGGTGTGGTCGTTGATCGGTTCCGGTTCGACCCGTGGCCGGCGTGTCCCCCGGTAGCGCAGGTAACCGCCGACGCCCGTGGCCAGGGCCACCACCAGCGCCACTCCCGCGACCACCCAGACCATGGGCGGCTCGTGGTGTACTCGGTGGACGCTGGCGGTGCAGGAGGCGAGTCGCGCGTCGGAGGCCGGGCGCATGCAGACGGTGGAGACCGGCTGTACGCCGCGTTCGGGCAGGGCGGTGACCTCGGCGGTCACGGTGAGGACGTCCCGCTGTCCCGGCTCCAGTGGGCGCTCCCAGACGGCCCGACCCTCCTCGACGCCCTCGGGGACTCCGGAGACGTAACGCATCGACTTCGGTAGGAACTGCACGATCTGGGCGTCGGGTACGGCCTCGTAGCCGGCGTTGCGCACCCTGATGGTGTACTCGACCCGGTCACCGACCTGGAGTCGTTCCTCGGAGCGCTCGCCGACGGTGACGTGCAGACTCCCCGCTCCGGGCACCGGCCCCTCCTCGTCCGGGGCCGGTTGCCCGGGAAGAGCGATCAGTGCGGCCAGTCCGACCGCGGACACCGCCGATGGCACGGCCATGGTGTTCTCCCTCGTGAAGCATCACGTCAATGACTCAAAGCACGTATTTTGTAACACTGAGTAGTCACCGAGTGTGGGAGGCATGCGGGGAAATGTCCGATGGACGCACCGAGGGGGCGTGCGGCCGTCACGGCCGCACGCCCCCTCTCGGAGTCCCTAGGCGCCGACGAATGACCGCAGCGCGGCGGCCCGGTCGGTGCTCTCCCAGGTGAACTCCTTGAGTTCACGGCCGAAGTGACCGTAGGCGGCGGTGTTGGAGTAGATCGGACGCAGCAGGTCCAGGTCGCGCACGATGGCGGCCGGACGCAGGTCGAAGACCTCCTTGACGGCCTTCTCGATCAGTTCCGGGGCGACCCGCTCGGTTCCGAAGGTCTCCAGGAACACACCGACCGGGTGCGCCTTGCCGATCGCGTAGGCCACCTGGACCTCCACGCGCTCGGCCAGCTCGGCGGCGACGATGTTCTTGGCGACCCAGCGGGTGGCGTAGGCGGCCGAACGGTCCACCTTCGACGGGTCCTTGCCGGAGAAGGCGCCGCCACCGTGGCGGGCGTAGCCGCCGTAGGTGTCGACGATGATCTTGCGGCCGGTCAGACCGGCGTCGCCCATCGGGCCGCCGATCTCGAAGCGACCGGTCGGGTTGACCAGGAGGCGGTAGTCGTCGGCGTCCAGGCCGTAGGCGGCCACGACCGGCTCGATGACGTGCTCCCGGATGTCCGGGGTCAGCATCTCCTCGAGGTTGATGTCGGCGGAGTGCTGGCTGGAGACCACCACGGTGTCCAGACGGACCGGGGTCTGGCCCTCGTACTCCACCGTGACCTGGGTCTTGCCGTCGGGGCGCAGGTAGGGCACCGTGCCGTCCCGTCGGACACCCGCGAGCCGCTCCGAGAGCGCGTGCGCCAGCTTGATGGGCAATGGCATGAGCTCGGGGGTCTCACCGTTGGCGTAGCCGAACATCAGACCCTGGTCACCCGCGCCCTGACGGTCGAGGGCGTCCTCTTCGTTCTCGACACGCGCCTCGTAGGCGGTGTCGACGCCCTGGGCGATGTCGGGGGACTGCGCGTCGATGGAGACGTTGACCCCGCAGGAGTCACCATCGAACCCCTTGGCGGAAGAGTCGTATCCGATCTGGAGGATCTTCTCGCGCACGATGGCGGGGATGTCGACGTAGGTCTGAGTGGTGACCTCACCCGCGATGTGGACCTGACCGGTGGTGATCAGCGTCTCGACCGCGACCCGGCTGCCGGGGTCGGTGGTGAGCATCGCGTCGAGGATCGCGTCACTGATCTGGTCGGCCATCTTGTCCGGATGGCCTTCGGTGACGGACTCGGAGGTGAAAAGGCGGCGGGACACGTTGCGTGACTCCTTGCAGCGGCTGCTGGCTGACATGGTCGGTGCGGTCCGGCTCGCCCCGGCTGCGCGCCGAGGGCGGTCAATGCCGACCGACGGGGTTGGTTATTCGTCCACTGTAACGGGACCAGTGGGGACGGTCGCCCGTTGGTCGACCTGGCAGGTCGCACACAGGGCCCGTTCGAAGTGTGACGTACTCGGCGGTAGGAATCTAGCGTAATGACATGGGGATTTTCACGCGTCCACCTCGAAGGAGACCGGATTCCCACCGGTGTTCGAGCACGCCCTCTCTCAGGGGGTCCGCCCCGGCGAACGTTCCACCACCAGGTCCCACACACGGTCGGCGAGGTCCTCCTTGGGACCGGTGGGGATGTCCACCACGGTGCCGTCGGCGCCCAGGACGGTCGCCTGGTTGTCCTCGGTGCCGAAGGCGCGTCCACCACCGACCTGGTTGACCACGAGCAGGTCGCAACCCTTGCGGGCCAGCTTGGCGCGGCCGTTGGCGATCACGTCGTCGGTCTCCGCGGCGAACCCCACGATGGTCTGGTCGGTGCCCTCCCTCTCCCGGGTGGTGACCAGACCGGCGAGGATGTCGGGGTTCTCGACCAGTTCGAGCGGGGCCGGGGCCGCGCCGGACTTCTTGATCTTGGACGCGGCGCTGTCGACCGGACGGAAGTCGGCGACGGCCGCGGTCATCACCACGATGTCCGCCGCCGCGCGTTCGGCCTCCATGGCCTCGGCCAGTTCCAGCGCCGAGGACACCCGCACCAGGCTCACGCCGGCCGGGTCGGGCAGGGAGACGTTGGCGGCCACCAGGGTGACGTCGGCGCCGCGCGCCGCGGCGGTGCGGGCCAGCGCGTAGCCCTGCCGTCCCGAGGAGTGGTTGCCGATGAAGCGCACCGGGTCGATGGCCTCGCGGGTACCGCCCGCGGAGATGAGCACTCGGCGACCGGCCAGGTCGGGTTCGGCGGTCCCGCGACGCAGGACCAGGCGGGCGGCCTCGAACAGTTCGGCGGGTTCGGGGAGTCGGCCTCGGCCGGTGTCGACGCCGGTCAGTCGGCCCACGGCCGGGTCGAGGACGATGGCGCCGCGCGAACGCAGCGTGGCCACGTTGGCCCGGGTGGCGGGGTGTTCCCACATCTCGGTGTGCATCGCCGGGGCGAACACGACCGGACAGCGGGCGGTGAGCAGGGTGTTGGTCAGCAGGTCGTCGGCGATCCCGGCGGCGGCCTTGGCCATGATGTCGGCGGTCGCCGGGGCGACGAACACCAGGTCCGCGGACTGGCCGATGCGCACGTGCGGAACCTCGTGCACCCGGTCCCACACACCGGTCTCGACGGGCTGCCCGGACAGGGCCGCCCAGGTGGGCTCTCCGACGAAGCGCAGGGCGGCTTCGGTGGGCACGACACGGACTCGGTGGCCGGACTCGGTCAGTCGGCGCAGGAGCTCGCAGATCTTGTAGGCGGCGATGCCACCGCCGACGCCGAGGACCACCTGGGGAACGTTCTCTGTGTCACTCACACCAGTTGTTCTACCAGGAGGCGCCCGTCGCACGCCCCTGGCGGGGTGTGCGACGGGCGCCGCGATGCTCGGACTCGATTCTGCCGAACCCCGGAAGGGTCGCAGTTCGGGAGCCGTCAGGCCCTGCCGCCCTGGAGACCCGGGGAGGTGCCGTGGTCGGGATCCGAGGAACGAGGATCACACCGTGGGCACCACGGTGTTTCCTTCAACCCATTCCCGACCTGATCGGCGCCCGAACACCTGAAAAGGCTACGCCGCAGGCGTCCGTCGAGGACGGTGGTCGGCGACGGGCGGGCGAGGCCCTCGGCAACGGAACCGGGCTCAGAGGCCCTCGTAGGGCTCCGCGGTGAGCAGACCGGACTTGACCTCGCGCAGGGCGATGGACAGGGACTTCTCCTGGACCTGGGTCTCCACCAGCGGGCCGACGTACTCCAGCAGGCCCTCGCCCAGCTGAGCGTAGTAGGCGTTGATCTGGCGGGCCCGCTTCGAGGCCATGGTGACCAGGCTGTACTTGCTGTCCACCAGTTCCAGCAGGTCGTCGATCGGCGGGTTGGTGATGCCTTCGGCGACGGGCTCGGTACCAGCCACTTTGTTACCCCCAGGGACGGTCTCCGGCTCGTCGATAAGCCGTGACGTTGATTGGATGGAATGGTTCTCGGGCCCCGGTGAGGCGGGTGTGCGCCACCACCGATGTCCGGCGCGGCCGCTGTCACCCCGATTATCACACCTTGGGCGCGGTCATCAACGCTAGCAGCTCGTCGCACACGTCCTGTACGGAGGTGTTGACCAGGGTCGTGTCGAATTCCTTCTCCGCGGCGAGCTCGACCTTGGCCACCTCCAGCCTGCGCTGGATGACCTCCTCGCTCTCGGTGCCGCGACCGGAGAGCCTGCGCACCAGCTCCTCCCAGGAGGGAGGGGCGAGGAAGACGTGCAGGGCGTCGGACATGGACTCGCGGACCTGTCGGGCGCCTTGGAGTTCGATCTCGAGCAGGACGGGGGTGCCCGAGTCCAGGCGTTCCTGGACCGGACCACGCGGGGTGCCGTAGCGGTTGCCGGCGAACTCCGCCCATTCGAGCAGTTGGTTCTCGACGACGAGGCGATCGAATTCCTCGTCGGAGACGAAGTGGTACTGGACACCGTCCCGTTCACCGGGGCGGGGGGCACGGGTGGTCACCGAGACCGACAGCCACACGTCGGGATCGACCTCTCGCAGGTGCGCGACGACGGTGCTCTTGCCAACGCCCGAGGGTCCGGACAGCACGGTCAGCCGTTTCGCGGTGGGGCGGGCGGGGTCCGCGTTCTGCGCAGGCATGTAGATCAGGATTCCATTCGGCGTGTTCGCCGCGCGGTGGGCCATCGGTCCGCCGGGACCGGCCAGGTCCGGCACGGTACCGCGCGGGCGGCTCACGCGGCCACCGGTGGGCGGGCCGCGTACGGTCGCGGGAGATCCCTTTATACCACCGAGGCCGCGGCGCGATGGACGGAGTGTGACCCAGGGCCCACTCCTTGTCCGTCGGCCGCGGCCTCGGATCCCGCTTCTCACCGATGAGACCCCACCGGATGCGGGGGCTCGTCGCGCGTCTGTGGGGGGACGCGACGTCCGGTGTTCGGCTATCTGCTCCGTACTTCCGAGCTACTTGGTGAGGTCACCGAACTCGCTCTCCAGGGCGGCACGCTGGTTGGTGCCCAGACCCCGGACACGGCGCGACTCAGCAATGTTGAGCCGCTCCATGATCTGCTTCGCGCGGACCTTGCCGACACCGGGGAGGGATTCCAGCAGAGCCGAAACCTTCATCTTGCCGATGACGTCGTCCTTGAGGCCGTTGGAAAGCACCTCGGACAGCGAGATGCCGCCGTTCTTCAGCTTGTTCTTGACCTCAGCGCGCTCTTTTCTGGCCTTGGCGGCTTTCTCGAGAGCCGCGCTGCGCTGCTCGGGTGTGAGGGGAGGAAGGGCCACGCCGGGTCACCTCGGATTTCTACTCGTTTGTAGAGGGCGGACGCCTGCGAAAGTTAGTAGGTCCGACCCCTGTTAGGCAACGTAAAGTGCCCTTTCAGAGGCTATTTCATTGAAGGAACTACCCAGGGTAGTCACTCAATTGCGTGCGGGCACGAAAACCAGGACTTTCGTCCCGATTGCCGAGCAGGCGAAGCGTACGACCAGCGCAGGTCACGCAGGGGTGACCCGGGTCACTCTTCGCCACGATGTCGGGGTTTCGGACACGCCTATTTGATCACCGTCCGTGACCCACAACTGTGCGTGATGGGGCGAATGCGAAGACCCGGGATCGATCCGTGCGGTCGGTCCCGGATCCGCGCAGCGCAGCGGCTCCGGGACCGACCACCGGATTTCAGACACGGACCCCGGCGCGCCGTACGGCCGCCGCGATGGAGGCCGCCGCCGCACCGGGGTCCGTGGCACGGGTGATCGGGCGACCGATGACGAGAAGGTCCGCCCCTGCCTCGATCGCCTCCTCCGGGGTCGCGACCCGAGACTGGTCACCCTTGTCCGCATCGGCCGGGCGCACGCCCGGGGTGATGAGGGTGACGTCCGGGCCCACCTCTGCGCGGACCATCGCCACTTCCTGTGGCGAACACACCAGTGCGCGCGCTCCCGCGCCCACCGAGAGCGCCGCCAGGCGACGGACCGCGTCCCGTGCCGGACCGAGCAGCCCCACCTGCTCCAGATCCGTCTCGTTCATGGAGGTGAGCACGGTCACCGCCGCGATCTTGATGTCCGGGGCGGCATCGACCGCCGCTCGGACCATGTCCGCTCCCCCGCTCGCGTGCACGGTCAGGATCGAGGGACGCAGCCCCGCCACGCTGCGCGCCGCGCCGGCGACGGTGGCGGGGATGTCGTGCAGCTTCAGGTCGAGGAAGACACCGACGCGGTTGGCCCCGCGTACGGCGCTGATCACCTGGGGCCCGTAGCGCAGGTACAGCTCCAGGCCCACCTTCACCGTGCTGACATGCGGTGCGACGGCGGACGCCCAAGTGGCCGCGGTCTCGATGTCACCGGCATCGATCGCGACGGCGATGGGCGCGGAAGGAGCGGTCATGTCGGTCTCTCCAATCGTGTGACCCGGCCGGAGCCCGGGGTCGGGCACTCGTCCGCCGTTCTCACGAACGTGCTTACGAATGCACATCCACTGTCATGTGCACACCGCATGGTGTGCGGTTCCCTGGATCGGGCGCTTCATGCACCCGACCCGCGTCACTTCCCCGTAACGGCCTTTCAGCCGGCCGTAGGCGGTCGCTCTCCTTGATCCCTACTCTGGATGCCGGGCGCGCCCGTTCGGCCACACAGAGCCATCTCAACGCTGTTCAGGCCGGTCAGAGCCTTTCCGCCCGGTGGCCGGCGGATCACGACCCCGAACGGTGCGCGGCGCCCACCAGGTCCGAGGCCTTGGACACCCCCAGGGTCTCCAGCGTCTCGGTGAACTCGCGCAGGACCCGGGTGCACGCGGAGGGGTCCGAGAAGTTCACCGTCCCCACGGCCACGGCGCTCGCGCCCGCCGCCATGAACTCCAACACGTCGGATCCGGTGCGCACACCTCCCACCCCGACGATGGGCACGTCGGGAAAGGCCTCGTGGACCCGATAGACACACCCCACGGCCAGCGGACGGATCGCCGGTCCGGAGAGCCCGCCCATCCCACCGGTCACCGCGGGGCGCAACGTGCGGGTGTCCACGCTCATGCCCCGCAGGGTGTTGATCATGGTCAGTCCGTCGGCCCTCGCGCCGACGCAGGCCTCGGCCAGCTTCAGCACGTCCGGGACGTCCACCGCGATCTTGGCCAGCACGGGCAGGTCGGATCGGGCGTGCGAGCGTACCGTCTGTACCACCGCGGCGGCCTGGTCCGGGTCGTCGGCGAAGTGTCGTCCGGCGGGGTCGGTCGGGTCGGGGCAGGACAGGTTCACCTCGATGGCGGCCACCCCCTCGGTGTCCGAGACCCGGCGGGCCAGTTCACCGAACTCCCCCGTCCCCGAGCCCGCGATCGATACGATCGCCCGGCCGCCCCGGGACAGCAACCACGGCAGGTCGCGTTCGAGGAACACGTCCACTCCGGGCCCCTGAAGGCCGATGGTGCTCAGCATCCCGCTGGGGGTCTCCGCCATACGCGGGGCCGGACGGCCCGCCCGCGGCTCCAACATCAGGGACTTGGTGGTGATGGCGCCGATCTCCGCAACGTCGAAGAATTGCGCCAACTCCCGCCCCGAGCCCGCGCACCCGGCGGCGGTCACCACCGGGTTGGGGAGTTTCAGGGATCCGAGTCGGGTCCTGATGTCTGCGTTCACGTGTCTTCGCTCGCTCGTGCTCGCCCGGACGACCCGCGCCCGGGACCTGGGGTGACTCATCATTGCCGGTCAGGCGATGTCGCGGGTCGACTCCGCCGCGCCGGCGGCCCCCGACCCCTTCCAACCGGGTGCGCCCAAGGCGTCGAAGGGGATGGTGCCCACGTCGTCGAACCGCACCCGTTCGCCCCGGAAGACGGGACCGTCCACGCAGGACCGCACCATCCGCGTGATCCCGTCCTCCCCCACCACCGGGATCACACAGGTCATGCAGATCCCGATGCCGCAGGCCATGGTCTCCTCGACCGCGACCTGCACGGGGACGCCGTGCCTACCGGCCACCTGGGTGACGGCGCGCAGCATCGGCATGGGCCCACAGGCGTACACGGCGTCGGAGCGGGCGTCCTCGATCACCCGACCGAGGACGTCGGTGACCCGCCCGCGGGTACCGAAGGAACCGTCGTCGGTGGTGAACTCCGCGGTCTCCGCGATCCGGCGGGCGGTGATCGCGCTGAACACCCGGTCGGCGGAGGCGCCGCCCAGGACGAAGTCCACCCGGCAGCCGCGCCGACGCAGCGACTGAGCCAGTGGGAACAGCGGTGCGCTCCCCGATCCCCCGCCCACCAGCACGCAGTTGACGGGGTCCCGGGGCAGGGGGAAGGGTCGACCCAGCGGGCCCACCACGTCGAGCAGGTCGCGTGACCTTCGTTCGGCCAGCCATGCGGTCCCGGTACCGCGCACCGCGAACAGGAACTCCACGGTTCCGCCGTAGTCGGGTTTGACGTCGTGGATGGCGAAGGGGCGACGCAGCAGCGTGCTGGAATGGTCGCCGCCCACCGCCACCGAGACGAACTGCCCGGAACGGAAGCGCTCGGCTATACCCGGCGCGACGACGGTGATGGCATAGTAGGCGTCCACCCTGCGTACGTTCAGCACGGGGCACCTGACCTGCACCGGTCCGTTGTCGCTCATCTGTGGTAGCAGCCTCTCTGGACTCGCGGCGGTACGGTCCGGGTACCGCGGGGTCGTTCCCACGGCACCCGGATCGTGCACTATTCGGGCGTCCGCCCGTGTCCAGGCGGCGGATGAGCAGGGATTCTTCGTCCTCGTCCACGCCTAAGGCTCGTTCCTCGCCACCGGCTCGACTCGTCCTGCAAAACCCTGCCGCCGCCCGGACGTTCCGCTACAGCCTAGGAGTCCTCGCGACTCGCCGTGAGCGCTCGGGCGTGCTCCTGCAAGGAGCGCACCCCCACGTCCCCGCGCACGCCGGCCTCGATGGCCTGCACCGCGGCGGCCAGGCCCTGGACCGTGGTGACGCTGGGAACGTTCCGAACTATCGCGGCGGTACGGATCTCGTAGCCGTCCAGACGCGGGCCGGCCTGCCCGGCGCTGCCGAACGGGGTGTTGACGATGAGGTCGACCTCCCCGTCGTGGATGAGCTGCACGATGGTGCGCTCGCCGTCGGGGCCGGGGCCGGCGCTGTGCTTGCGCACCACGGTGGCGTGCACGCCGTTGCGGCGCAGGACGACGGCGGTGCCCTCGGTGGCCAGGATCTCCAGGCCGAGGTCGGCCAGGCGCTTGACCGGGAAGATCATCGAACGCTTGTCCCGGTTGGCCACCGACACGAACACCTTGCCCTGGGTGGGCATCGAGCTGTCGACCGCCAGCTGGGACTTGGCGAAGGCCGCCCCGAACTCCACGTCCAGGCCCATGACCTCACCGGTGGAGCGCATCTCCGGGCCGAGGATGGTGTCGACGCCTTCACCGTGCTTGTCGATGAAGCGGTTGAACGGCATCACCGCCTCCTTCACGGAGACCGGTGCGTCGGCGGGCAGGTCGCCACCATCGCCCTTGGCGGGCAACATGCCCTCGGCGCGCAGTTCGGCGATGCTGCTGCCGGCCATGACCCGGGCGGCGGCCTTGGCCAGCGGGACCGCCGTGGCCTTGGACACGAACGGCACCGTTCGAGAGGCCCGCGGGTTGGCCTCCAGGACGTTGAGGACGCCGGAGGCGAGCGCGTACTGGACGTTGAGCAGCCCCCGCACCCCGGTGCCGCGGGCGATGGCCTCGGTGGAGTAGCGGATGCGCTCGATGTCCTCGCTGCCCAGCGTGATGGAGGGCAGGGTGCACGCGGAGTCGCCGGAATGGATGCCGGCCTCCTCGATGTGCTCCATGACGCCGCCCAGGTAGAGGTCCTTGCCGTCGTAGAGGGCGTCGACGTCGATCTCGATGGCGTCGTCGAGGAAGCGGTCGATCAGCACCGGGTGTTCGGGGCTGACCTCGGCGTTGCGCTCGATGTAGTCGGCGAGCATCGCCTCGCTGTAGACGATCTCCATGCCGCGGCCGCCCAGTACGTAGGAGGGTCGGACCATGACCGGGTAGCCGATCTCGTCGGCCGCGGCCTTGGCCTGCTCGAAGGAGTAGGCGGTGCCGTACTTGGGCGCGGGGAGTCCGGCGGCGTCCAGGACCTTGCCGAACTCGCCGCGGTCCTCGGCCAGGTCGATGGCCTCCGGGCTGGTGCCGATGATGGGCACTCCGGCGTCCTTGAGGCGCCGGGCCAGGCCCAGCGGGGTCTGACCGCCGAGCTGGACGATGACCCCGACGACCGGTCCGGCGGCCTGCTCGGCGCGCACGACCTCCAGGACGTCCTCCAGGGTGAGCGGCTCGAAGTAGAGCCGGTCGCTGGTGTCGTAGTCGGTGGAGACGGTCTCGGGGTTGCAGTTGACCATGACGGTCTCGAACCCGGCGTCGGAGAGCGCGAAGGAGGCGTGGACGCAGGAGTAGTCGAACTCCACGCCCTGACCGATGCGGTTGGGTCCCGAGCCCAGGATGATGATCTTGGGCTGGTCCCCGGTGGGGACCTCGGTCTCCTCGTCGTAGCTGGAGTACAGGTACGGCGTCTCGGCCTCGAACTCGGCGGCGCAGGTGTCCACGGTCAGGTAGACGGGGTGGATGCCCAGGGCGTGCCGGAGTTCGCGGACGACGTCCTCGGACTTGCCGGTGATCTCACCGATCTGGACGTCGGAGAAACCGAGTCCCTTCACCTCGCGCAGCAGCGCGGCGTCGAGCTTGGGCGCGACGGCCAGGGCGCGCGCGGCCTCCTCCAGCCGCAGCATCTGGTCCAGGAACCACGGGTCGATCCTGGTGGATTCGTGCAGTTCCTCGACCGTGGCTCCGGCGCGCAGGGCCTGCTGGACCTGACGCAGGCGGTGCTCGGTGGGTCGGGCGGCCTCGCGCACGAGCTCGTCCTTGTCGCCGGGCTCACCCGCCCAGGTCAGGCCCACCCCGGACTTCTCCAGGGAACGCATGGCCTTCTGGAGCGCCTCGGGGAAGGATCGGCCCATCGCCATGGCCTCGCCCACCGACTTCATGGTGGTGGTCAGGCCGGCGTCGGCGCCGGGGAACTTCTCGAAGGCGAAGCGGGGCACCTTGACCACGACGTAGTCGAGCGTGGGCTCGAAGCTGGCCGGGGTCTCCTTGGTGATGTCGTTGGGGATCTCGTCCAACGTGTAGCCGATGGCGAGCTTGGCGGCGATCTTGGCGATCGGGAAGCCGGTGGCCTTGGAGGCCAGCGCCGAGGAACGGGACACACGCGGGTTCATCTCGATGACGATGATCCGGCCGGTCTCGGGGTGGACGGCGAACTGGATGTTGCAGCCGCCGGTTTCCACACCGACCTCGCGGATGACCGCGATGCCGATGTCGCGGAGTTCCTGGTACTCGCGGTCGGTCAGGGTCATGGCGGGGGCCACCGTGATGGAGTCACCGGTGTGCACGCCCATGGGGTCGAGGTTCTCGATGGAGCAGACGACGACCACGTTGTCGTTGGCGTCGCGCATCAGCTCCAGCTCGTACTCCTTCCAACCGAGGATGGACTCCTCCAGGAGCACCTCGGTGGTCGGGGAGAGCGCCAGGCCCTGGCCGGCGATGCGGCGCAGCTCGTTCTCGTCGTGGGCGAAGCCGGAGCCGGCGCCGCCCATGGTGAAGGAGGGGCGGACCACGACGGGGTAGTTCAGGTCCTCGGCGGCGTCCAGGCACTCTTGGAGGGTGTGGCAGATACGCGAACGCGCGGACTCGCCGCCGATGCGCTCCACGATGCCCTTGAAGGTCTCGCGGTCCTCACCGGACTGGATGGCCTCGATGTTGGCGCCGATGAGTTCGACGTCGTACTTGGCCAGGATCCCCGCCTCGTCCAGGGCGACGGCGGCGTTGAGCGCGGTCTGTCCGCCCAGCGTCGGCAGGAGCGCGTCGGGGCGTTCCTTGGCGATGATCTTCTCGATCATCCCGGTGGTGATCGGCTCGACGTAGGTGGCGTCGGCGATCTCGGGGTCGGTCATGATCGTGGCCGGGTTGGAGTTGACCAGGATGACCCGGAGACCCTCGGCCTTGAGGACGCGACAGGCCTGGGTTCCCGAGTAGTCGAACTCGGCCGCCTGCCCGATCACGATCGGGCCGGAGCCGATCACGAGGACGGATGAAAGGTCACTACGGCGCGGCATGCTCTGTACCTCTTACTACTTGGCAGCCGGTGCGGGCTGGGCGGACATCAGGTCGACGAACTCGTCGAAGAGATCGGCGGCGTCGTGGGGGCCCGCGGCGGCCTCCGGGTGGAACTGGACGCTGAACACGGGGCGGTCCAGCAACCGCAGGCCCTCGACGACCTGGTCGTTGAGGCCGATGTGGCTGACCTCGGCCCGGCCGTAGGGGGTGTCGAACGGGGTGTCGAGCGGTGCGTCCACGGCGAAACCGTGGTTCTGACTGGTGATCGCCACCTTCTTGGTACGGGTGTCGATGACCGGCTGGTTGGCGCCTCGGTGCCCGAAGGGCAGCTTGTAGGTGCCCAGGCCCAGGGCACGGCCCAGGATCTGGTTGCCGAAGCAGATGCCGAAGAGCGGTTTGTCGGCGTCCAGGATCCCGCGCATGGTCGCCACGGGTCCGTCGGCGGCCGCGGGGTCGCCGGGTCCGTTGCTGAAGAAGACGCCGTCCGGGTCCAGGGCGAGGATGTCCTCGGCGGTAGTGGTGGAGGGCACCACCGTGACCCGGCAGCCCCGCTCGGTCAGGCGCTGGGGCGTCATGGACTTGATGCCCAGGTCGACGGCGACGACGTGGTGTCGGGTCTCGACGCCCTCGGGCGGCAGGATCTCGTAGGCGGTGTCGGTGCTGACCTCGCCCGCCAGGTCGGCGCCGACCATGGGGGGCTGTTCGAGGACGCGCGCGAGCAACGTCTTCGGGTCGGTCTCCACGCTGCTGATCGCGGCGCGCATGGCACCCTTGTCGCGCAGGTGGCGGGTGAGGGCGCGGGTCCCGGTCAGGGCGATGCCGACCACGTCCTGGCGGTGCATCTCGTCGTCCAGGGCGCCCTTCGAGCGCCAGCTGGAGGTGATGCGGGAGGGCTCGCGCACCACGAGGCCGGCGACCCAGACGCGGGTCGACTCGGGATCGTCGTCGTTGACCCCGGTGTTGCCGATGTGCGGGGCGGTCATCACGACGATCTGGCGATGGTAGGAGGGGTCCGTGAGCGTCTCCTGATAGCCGGTCATGCCGGTGTTGAAGACGGCCTCGCCGAAGGTCTCACCGACGGCGCCGAAGGATCGGCCGTGGAACACGCGACCGTCCTCGAGCACCAGAATCGCCGGTCCACCGATCTCCTCGGACACGTTTGCCCCCTCTGTCGTGCCAGGTCCGGCCTGGGCTTGGTAACTCACTTGATCTTCCCCTCCAGGACGGTCGGGACGCCGCGCAGGAACGTGGCGATGATCCGACCGGGCAGGCTCATGCCTCGGAAGGGCGTGTTGCCGCTCTTGCCGGCCATGGCGGCCGCGTCGACCTCGACGGGCGCGGCCGGGTCGTACAGAACGATGTTGGCGGGTTCGCCCACGGCGAGCTCACGGCCGTGCCCGCCGACACGACCGATACGGGCGGGAGCGGCGGACATGCGCTCGGCGACCTGCGCCCAGGTGAGCAGACCGGTCTCGACCATGGTCCTGTGGACCACCCCGAGAGCGGTCTCCAGTCCGATCATGCCCATCGCGGCGGTGGACCATTCGGTCTCCTTGGCCTCGACCGGGTGGGGGGCGTGGTCGGTGGCCACGATGTCGATGGTGCCGTCGGCCAGTCCCTCGCGCAGCGCCTGGACGTCCTCGGCGGTGCGCAGCGGCGGGTTGACCTTGTAGACCGGGTCGTAGCTCTCGGCCAGGTCGTCGGTGAGGATCAGGTGGTGGGGGGTGACCTCCGCGGTGACGTCGCAGCCGCGTTCCTTGGCCCACCGGATGATGTCGACCGAGCCCTTGGTGGAGACGTGGCACACGTGCAGACGCGAGCCGACGTGCTGGGCGAGCAGGCAGTCGCGGGCGATGATCGCCTCCTCGGCGACCGCGGGCCAGCCGGGCAGGCCGAGTCGGTCCGAGACGCGGCCCTCGTTCATCTGGGCGCCCTCGGTCAGGCGCGGTTCCTGGGCGTGCTGGGCGATGACGCCGTCGAAGGCCTTGACGTACTCCAGCGCGCGGCGCATGAGCAGCGCGTCGGAGACACAGACTCCGTCGTCGGAGAAGACCCGGACACGGGCGGCGGAGTCGGCCATGGCGCCGATCTCGGAGAGTCGTTCACCGGCCAGACCGACGGTGACGGCGCCGACCGGGCGCACGTCGCAGTATCCGGCCTCCTGGCCCAGACGCCAGACCTGCTCGACCACGCCGGCGGTGTCGGCGACGGGGTCGGTGTTGGCCATGGCGTGCACGGCGGTGTAGCCGCCCATCGCGGCGGCACGGGAGCCGGAGGCGACGGTCTCGGCGTCCTCACGGCCGGGTTCGCGCAGGTGGGTGTGCAGGTCGACCAGGCCGGGAAGGGCGATCAGACCGGTAGCGTCCACGACCTCTGCCCCGTCGGGGGCCGGCAGGTCGGGACCGATCGCGGTGATCCGGCCGTTCTCGAACAGCAGGTCGACCGGGTCGTCACCGAGCGGGCGTGCGCCGCGGATCAGGTGGGTTCCCTGGTTTTCGGGCATGGAGATGTCGGCTTTCTCGTGTTCGTTGAAGTTCGTGGGCGGCGGGAGGGGCCTGCGAACCCGCGGTGGCGCGTTCGGGCACCCGTCTCCCCTAGGAACCGCCGAGGAGCAGGTAGAGCACGGCCATGCGCAGGCTGACACCGTTGGCGACCTGCTCGGTGACGGTGCAGCGGGGTGAGTCGGCGACCTCGGCGGAGATCTCCATGCCGCGCACCATCGGGCCCGGGTGCATGACGATGGCCTCCTCCGGCATCCGACTCAGGCGTTCTCCGTCCAGGCCGTAGTTGCGGCTGTACTCGCGCACCGAGGGGAAGAAGGAGTCGTGCATGCGCTCGGCCTGCACGCGCAGCATCATCACCACGTCGGATTCGGGCAGTACCTCGTCGAGGTCGTAGGAGACCTCGCAGGGCCAGGTGTGCACCGAGACCGGCAGCAGCGTAGGCGGGGCGACCAGGGTCACGTGCGCGCCCAGGGTGGTGAGCAGCAGGACGTTGGAGCGGGCGACCCGGCTGTGCAGGATGTCGCCGACCACGGCCACGCGCAGCCCTTCGAGCCGCCCCAGGCGCTCGCGCATGGTGAAGGCGTCCAGCAGCGCCTGGGTGGGGTGTTCGTGGGTGCCGTCGCCGGCGTTGAGCACGGAGCCGTCGACCCAGTTCGCCAGGCGGTGGGGCGCGCCGGAGGCGCCATGTCGGATGACCACGCCGTCGGCGCCCATGGCCTGGAGGGTGAGCGCGGTGTCCTTGAGGCTCTCCCCCTTGGAGACGCTGGAGCCCTTGGCCGAGAAGTTGATGACGTCGGCGGACAGGCGCTTGGCGGCCAGTTCGAAGGAGGTTCGGGTGCGGGTGGAGTCCTCGTAGAAGAGGTTGACCACGGTGCGACCGCGCAGGGTGGGGAGCTTCTTGACGGAGCGGTCCCCCACCTGGGCGAGTTCGCCGGCGGTGTCCAGGATGAGTGTGGCCTCGTCCCGGTCGAGGTCACCGGCGGAGAGCAGGTGACGCATCAAAGGTCCCCTTCCGTGTCCTTGGAGCGCTGGAGGGAACCGGGCCGCGTCCCTTCCTTGAGGGTGGCGGCGGGCGAGGGCCCGAGGAGGACGGCGTCGAGGCCGTCGCTCTCCTCCAGTTGGACGGTGACGCTCTCGCGCAGGGAGGTGGGCAGGTTCTTGCCCACGTAGTCGGCGCGGATCGGCAGTTCGCGGTGGCCGCGGTCGACGAGGACGGCGAGCTGAACGGCGCGGGGGCGACCCAGGTCGCCGAGGGCGTCCAACGCGGCGCGCACGGTGCGTCCGGAGAAGAGGACGTCGTCGACGAGGACGACGACGCGATCATCGAGGCCACCGGCGGGGATCTCGGTCCTGCCGAGGGCGCGGGCGGGAGCGAGCCGCAGGTCGTCGCGGTACATGGTGATGTCGAGGGAACCGGCGGGAACGTCGAGGTCCTCGACCCGCTCGATCCGTCGTGCCAGGCGTTCGGCGAGGGGGACGCCTCTGGAGGGGATGCCCAGGAGGGTGACGTCCTGGCCGCCCTTGGTGCGTTCGAGCACCTCGTGGGCGATCCGGGTCAGCGCCCGGTTGATCTCGTTGCCGTCGAGGACGGCTCGTGTGCCTTCGGGTACCTCGGGCACCGACGCGGGGGGTGAGATCTCGTTGTCGTCCCGCGCGGGTTTTCGCGCATGCAAAATAGTGACCCCTTCCCTGCCTCACAGAACAGGTCGTTAAAGGATGTCGATCGGGCCCACGCTACCAGCGAGGACTCCGGCACCTTTGGGCGCGCCCCCACCCCCGAAAGGGTGACTGTGATGCTCATCACATTACATGCCACGGATTGCCCAGCAAAGAGTATCCATTTCATGACACTTCGGAATCGCACCCAATCCGCGGGAGACACGAAATTCCCTGTAGGAGTGGGCTTTCCGACCCCATGGAGCGCCCCGCTCGCCCCGACTCCTCCACAAATGAGAGGCGTCTCACCTACGCACGGTTTGGCCACTGATTAGTCGCGTTTCACACCAACGGCTTGACCTGGACACCGACACCCCTCTACCGTCACTGTCTGTAACCACTACCGGGTGGGGTTGCACCCCGTGACCATCCGCTGGACCGCCCAGGCGGCCCGCCGAGTACGAGCGGACGTCTCCCCCACTCACGCCAGCCACCGTCACGGCCGGGAGCGACAAAAAGATGCCATCCGAATACGCCAAGTCCCTCGGTGCGCGACTGCGTGCCATCCGCACCCAACAGGGCCTTTCCCTGCACGGAGTGGAGGAGAAGTCCCACGGACGCTGGAAGGCCGTCGTGGTGGGCTCCTACGAGCGCGGCGACCGCGCCGTCACCGTCCAGAAGCTGGCCGAGCTCGCCGACTTCTACGGCGTGCCGATGTCGGAGCTGCTGCCCGGCGGCGCCGCGCCCACTCCGCTCGGCCCGACACCCAAGCTGGTGATCGACCTGGAGCGCATGCAGCAACTCCCGCAGGAGAAGGCCGGTCCGCTCTCCCGCTACGTCGCCACCATCCAGAGCCAGCGGGGCGACTACAACGGGCGCGTGCTGTCCATCCGTCACGAGGACCTGCGCTCACTCGCGGTCATCTACGACAAGTCCCCGGGCGACCTCACCGAGGAGCTCATCAACTGGGGCGTCCTCGACCCCGAGGCCCGTCGCGCCGTCGACGCCTTCTGACCCCGGGCACGAAGAACAAGCACGATCGTTTACGAAGAGCCGGGCGCCGCCTGTAAGGGCGACACCCGGCTCTTCGCGTGTCCGGCCCCCTCGGGCGGCGTCCGGGAAGTACGACGAGGCCGGGTAAGGGCTTCCCCTCCCCGACCCGGCCTCGCACCACCCGCACATCGGCGGGCGCATCGAACTCCTGTTCGATAGGCACCAGTTAACACCCCCACGAGCGGAGCGTCAAGGAGGATCAGGGGGGACAACGGGCGCACCGGCCCCGGGAAAACCAGGTCGAACGGCGGCGCCACCGCCTACCCTGGACCCGTGGCAGTCGACACCGAGTTACGTGAACTCGACCCCGGCGCTTTCGCGCACGTCGTTCCGGCGCTTTTGGAGGTCTACGAGGCCGCCATGCGACCGCCCCCGGAACAGTTGCCGGGCCGGGCCTCCGTCATGCACGGCCACACCCGCTACCCGGGGTTCCGCGCCATCCTGGCCGTCCAGGACGAGCGCGCGGTGGGGTTCGCCTACGCCTTCCACGGCACGAATGGCCAGTGGTGGCACGACGTCGTCACCACGGGTATGCGCGTCCGGGGGCAGCGGGGTCACCTCAAGCGCTATCTGAGCGACCCCCTGGAGATCGCCGAGGTGCACGTCCACCCCGACGCCCAGAACCAGGGCATCGGCCGACGCATGCTGCACCGACTGTGCGAGGGAAGACCCGAACGCACGGCCGTGTTGTCCACGCGTTCGGGCCCTTCGGCGGCACGCCACCTCTACCGCTCGTGCGGGTTCGTCGAGGTGCTGGACCGGTTCTCCTTCCCGGGGAGCCCGGACCAGCCCTTCTCGATCATGGCCGCGCGTCTGCCGCTGACGAGCTCTGCCGCTCCGGAGCGATCTCCCGGTAGATCTCCCTGGTGGCCGTGGACTGGTTGAAGGTGATGAAGTGGATGCCCGGCGCGCCCTCCGCGAGCAGCCGCTCGCACATCTTCTGGGCGTGCTCGATCCCGAACGCCCGCACCGCCTCGGCGTCGTCGCCGAAGCTCTCGAAACGCTCGGCCAGCGCGGGCGGGAACGGGGCGCCCGACAGCATCTCCGAGCGCCGGATCGAGGCGGTCTTCACCACCGGGAACACCTCGGGGATGATCGGGACGTCACAGCCCCGAGCGGCCACCCGGTCGCGCAGCCTCAGGTAGTCCTCGGCGTCGAAGAACATCTGGGTGATGGCGTAGTCGGCGCCCGCCCGGCACTTGCGCACGAAGTGGTCGGTGTCGATCTCGACGTCGGCCGATCTCGGGTGCTTGTAGGGGAAGGCGGCCACGCCCACGGAGAAGTCGCCGCTCTCCTTGAGCAGGCGGACCAGTTCCTCGGCGTAGGTGAGGCCCTCCGGGTGCTGGACCCATGCGCCGTCGGGGTCGCCGGGCGGGTCACCGCGCACGGCCAGCATGTTGGACACGCCCGCGTCGCACAGGCGACCGATGAGGTGGCGCAGTTCGGCGACGGAGTGGTCGACCAGTGTCATGTGCGCGACCGGCATCAGCGTGGTGTCGGTGGCGATGCGCTCGGTGGTCTCCACCGTGAGGTCGCGGGTACCGCCGCCGGCTCCGTAGGTGACGGAGACGAACGAGGGCCCCAACGCCTCGATCTCCCGGATGGCCCGCCACAGCCGCTCTTGCGAACGTGCGTTGCGAGGCGGGAAGAACTCGAAGGAGAACAGCGGCTCGCCCGAGTCGAGCAGGTCTCGGATATGGCGCGGCCTGGGGGCCGGGCCTCGGGGCGCCACGGGGCGCGTGGGTGCAGCGAGCATGCTTCACACCCTAGGCCAGGACCTCCGATTCGCGGACACCTCATCTCATGCTCCAAGATCACTATCGGCGATACCGTCTCACGTACCACCATGCGAGACAGAAGGATTTTTACCAGGAACCTCCGGTTAGACCCGATATGGACCCAAGAACCCCTATTCATCAGGGTTCTCAATGACGCCGACCCACGCTCCGAGCGGCGCGCTCGTGTCCTGTCTTGTCCATATTTCGGACACCGAGAATTCCATCACCGGGAACCGCCCCGCAGGCCCGGCCCGGCCGCCGAACACCCGGGCCTCTCCCCTCTTCGCCAGGGACTAACCTGCTGGGCATGGCCCCTTCTACTGCCTTTTCAGCCGTGTCCGTCATCCGTTCCGACGTGGACCGCGAACTGTCCGACTTCTGCGCCGAACACCGTGTCCGGCTGCTGGAGATCGGCCCCGAGCTGGCCCCCGCCATGGACTCCTTGGAGACGATCGTCTCCGGCGGCAAGCGGCTGCGCCCCACCTTCGCCTACTGGGGCTGGCGCGGCGCGGGCGGGGCCGAGGGCGACGCCAGGATGATCCGTGCGGCCGCGTCCCTGGAGTTCCTCCAGGCCTGCGCGCTCGTACACGACGACGTGATCGACAACAGCGACACCCGGCGCGGTGCCCCCGCCACCCACAAGCGCATGGCCCGGCTGCACGCCGACGAGGGCTGGAGCGGCGACAGCGACGGATTCGGTCGTGGCGCCGCGATCCTCATCGGTGACCTGTGCCTGACCTGGTCCGACGAGATGTACCAGGCCTGTGGGTTCGTGCCGCGGACGCTACAGGACGGGCGCGGCCCCTTCGACGCGATGCGCACCGAGGTCATGGCCGGACAGTACCTGGACACCTTGGAGCAGGTCCGCGGCGTCGATACCCGTGAGGCCGCCCTTCGGGTGATGCGGTACAAGACCGCCGCGTACACGGTGGAGCGTCCGCTGCACCTGGGGGCCGCGTTGGCCGGACGGGGCGACGAACTCGCCCGGGTCTACACCGACTACGGCGTCCCGCTGGGGCTCGCCTTCCAGCTGCGCGACGACCTGCTGGGCGTGTTCGGCGACCCGACCACCATGGGCAAGCCGGCCGGTGACGACCTGCGCGAGGGCAAGCGGACCCTGGTGGTGGCCGAGACCCTGGCGCGGTCCGGTGAGACCGACGCCGAGCGCTTCCGCTCACTGCTGGGCGCCCCCGACCTGTCGACGGACTCGGTGGAGTGGATGTGTTCCCTGGTGGAGTCCAGCGGCGCCCTGACCGCCTGTGAGTCGCTGGTCGAGGAGTACTCCGAACAGGCGCTCGCCGCGCTGGAGGACCCGGAACTGGACGAGAGCGCGCGTGGCCCGCTGCGCGAGTTGGTCGTTGCGGCCACCCGCCGCTCCCACTGATCGGCGGTCCACCCGAGCACCGACCCCGAAGCCCCGAAGGATTGATTCCGGGGACTTCGGGGTTTTTTATACCCTTTTCCCGTTTACGACCACAGCCCGATTCCGACATGAATCGGAATCCACGATAGATCTTGAACCCGGAGTCTTCCCTCCCATGGCCAGAAACACCGCCCCGCTCGGGCCGACCACCACGGTCGAACGGGCACTCGCCCCGGACCTCGCCCGCGGCTTCATGCTGCTCTTCATCGCCCTGGCCAACACGGTCTGGTACCTGGAGGCCGCGCCGAACACCGGCATCACCGAGCATCCCACCCCCCAAGGCGCACTGGACCACGTCGTGCAGTTCTTCACGGTCATGGCCGTGGACATGCGCAGCTATCCGATGTTCGCCTTCCTGTTCGGGTACGGCATGGTGCAGCTGGCCGGGCGCCAGGAGGCGGCGGGTGCCGACGCCAAGAGCGCCGACGCCCTGCTGCGCCGCCGCAACCTGTGGCTCCTCGTCTTCGGTTTCCTCCACGCACTGCTGCTGTGGATGGGCGACGTCCTCGGCGCCTATGGCATGGTCGGGCTGATCCTGGGATGGCTGTTCTTCCGGCGCAGGAGCGGGACACTGCTCGTGTGGGGCGCCGTGCTGACCGGCCTGCTGGCGCTCCTGTCCGTGATCACCCTCCTCCTCCTGCCCATCCTCGGCGAGGTCGGTATGGACGATCAGGACGTTCTGATCACGACCACCGACGTCGTCGAGACGTCCATCCTGTCCGCCGCGGTCATGCGCATGCTGGCCTGGCCCCTCAGCGTCGGGCAGGGGCTGCTGATCCCGGCCTTGCCCGCCGCGGTCCTGCTCGGGTTCTGGGCCGCGCGCCGCCGAATCCTGGAGGAGCCGGAGCGGAACCTGCCCCTGCTGCGCGGGGTCGCGATCGTGGGCGTCACCGTCGGCTGGCTCGGCGGTCTCCCCCTGGTGTCGGCCCAGACCGGTGTGTGGGGCCTGTCCCCGGTCCAGGGGCAGGCGCTGGTCATTCCGCACATGTTGACCGGCTTGTTCTGCGGGCTCGGGTACGTCGCGCTGATCGCCCTGGTGGCGTACCGGATCCAGGGGCGGGGACGGACCCGGGGCGTCCTGGTGACCGCGCTGAGCGCCACGGGGAAGCGTTCCCTCAGCGCCTACCTGGCCCAGTCCGTGCTGTGTGCGCCGCTGCTGACCGCCTGGGGTCTGGGGCTGGCCGCGCACATGTCCTCGTGGACGATGTTCCTGTACGCGGTCGGGGTGTGGCTGCTCACCGTGGTGGGCGCCTACACCCTGGAGCGCGCGGGGCGTCGTGGCCCGGCCGAGGTACTGTTGCGCCGCCTGGCCTACCGGCGCACCACCCGTACGGTCGCCCCTGTCACGGATGGGAACGAGGAAGCTCCCCAAGAGCACACCACCCGCTGACCGATGAGCTCAAAAAGGGGCGTGCCGATGAGCTGCCGGCACGCCCCCATACTCCAGGATGGCTGTCATGGGTGACGATCACATGACAAACCACACCATAGGGGTGACCGGAGCCACGGGAGCGGTGGGCGGGCGCGTGGCCGCCCGGATCGCCCGCCTCGGGTCGACACAGCGATTCATCGTGCGCGACATCAACCGCGCCCCGGAGTACCCGGGCAGCAGCGCGTCGATGGCCGACTACGAGGACGGCGTCGGGTTCGCGCGGGCCTGCCGGGGTGTGGACACCCTGTTCCTGGTCTCGGCCACCGAGTCCGAGGAACGGATGGAGAACCACGTCAGCGCGGTGGATGCGGCGGTCGAGGCGGGGGTCTCCCGGATCGTGTACCTGTCGTTCCTCGGGGCGGGCCCCGCCTCGACCTTCACCTTCGCCCGGACGCACTTCTTCACCGAGGCGCACATCAGATCCACCGGCGTGTCCCACACGTTCCTGAGACCGAGCCTGTACCTGGACCTGCTGCCCCATTGGGTGGATGACGAGGGGGTGGTGCGCGGCCCGGCCGGTGACGGTCGGGTCGCGTGGGTGTCCCGGGACGACGTGGCGGACGTGGCCACCGCCGTCCTTACCGACCCGGTGGTGATCGCCGCGTCCGAGGGGGCCACCCACGACGTGACCGGCCCGGAGGCGTTGTCGGTGGGCGCCACGGTGGAGAAGCTGGGCAGGCTCACCGGCCGCACCATCCACTACGTGCCCCAGACGTGGGAGGAAGCACTGGAGTCACGCCGTCCCACCGGAGCCGCGGAGTGGGAGATCGAGGGGTGGGCGTCGTCGTACGCGGCGATCGCGAACGGGGAGATGGACGTGGTGGCCGATACCGTGCCGAGTCTGACCGGGCACCCGGCGCAATCCATCGAGGGTTTCCTGCGCCGTCATCCGAGCGCGTTGGCGCACGTCGCGGTCTGACCTCGACGGCCTCTTCCCGAGCACCGCCGTGCGGCGTGCGCGGCGGTCTCGTCCTCCCCGCCCCGAACACCTGACCTCGACCTTGATCGAGGTAGGAGGCTCGTCGACACAGGCGATGGAGTGGAGGCCCACCTGGCGCTCTCCGAGCGGCCTGTGGTCGGCAAGGTGTTCCTGGCGTCCTGAACCGGCGGGTCGGTTCAGGTCCTTAGAGCCGCGCGGTGAGCCGTTCCTTGAGGGCGACCGCCGCGGCGCGGGGGTCCTCCGCCTCGGTGATGGCGCGCACCACGACGACACGCGAGGCGCCGGCGTCGAGCACCTCGTCGATGGTGGTCAGGTCGATGCCGCCGATGGCGAACCAGGGTCGTTCGGTTCCCAGAGCGGCGGCCCTCTCCACCAAGGCCGGGCCGGCGGCCGGGCGTCCCGGCTTGGTGGGGGTGGCCCAGGTCGGTCCGACGCAGAAGTAGTCGCTTCCGGTTTCCTCGGCGGAGGCCATGGCGGCTTCGATGTCGTTGTTGGATCGCCCGATGACGGGGTCCGCGCCGATGATGTCCCTGGCCATGGACACGGGCAGATCGCGCTGACCCAGATGCAGGACGTCGGCGCGCACAGCGCGAGCGATGTCGGCGCGATCGTTGACGGCGAGCAGCGCGCCGTGGCGTTCGCACGCCTCACGCATGACCTCCAGCGCGGCGAGCTCCTCTCGGGCCTCCAGCCCCTTGTCCCGGAGCTGGACGATGTCCACACCTCCGGCAAGGGCCGCGTCCGTGAACTCGGCGAGGTCACCGCGCTCGGTACGGGCGTCGGTGCACAGGTACAGAAGGGATGCGTCCAGGCGCTCGCGCAGGCTGGTTCCGTGGTTGGTCCTCACACCCGACACACTAGGCCCTGGACGATGAGAGGCCCAAGGACCCACCCCCGCTTCGCCCCGCCGAGCGAGCACCGACCGCTCAGACCGCTCAGAAGGCCATGGCCTGGGCGCGGCGGCGCACCTCAGTACCCCGGTTCTCGTGCATGGCCTGGATCGGGGTTCCCGGAAGGGTGTCGTCCGGGGTGAAGAGCCAGCGCAGGGCCTCCTCGGTGGAGAAACCCGCGTCGGAGAGCAACACGATGGTGCCGGGCAGCCCCTTGAGGAGGTCGTCACCGTCCAGGAAGGCGGCGGGGATGGAGAGTTCTCCACCGCGGACCACGCCCATGAGGCGGTTCTCGCGGATGAACGTCTTGATCCGGTTCGGGCTGACGCCCAGCGGCTCGGCCGCCTCGCGCAGGGTCAGCCAGTCGCCGACCAGTTCGTCGATGTCGAGGTCTTTGTGTGTCACCCTCCCAATCTGCCACATCCCACCGGCCACCGAGGACCGCCCGAACCCGTGAAGGGTCGTCTGGCCTAGGATGGTGGGAAACGAACAGACATGTCCCGCGGGAGCCGGGTGGACCCGGCTGAGAGGGAGACCGAACAGTCTCCGACCGCACGAACCTGATCCGGATCATGCCGGCGAAGGGAGGGGAGCGCGCACCATGCGCGACTTCGAGGATTCCCACTACGGGGCCGGTTCCCACACCGATGGCGTGGTCGTTGTCGGTGGCGGCGTCATCGGGAGGGTCGTCGCCTGGCGGGCGGCCCGACACGGTCTGGACGTCACCCTGGTCGAACCCGATCCCGTCACCGAACCCGCCGACGCGCGTTCCTCCTCCGTCGTCGCGGCGGGCATGCTCACGCCCGCCACCGAGGCGGTCTTCGGTGAGGAGGAACTCATGGGACTCGGCGTCCGCTCCGCGCGGATGTACGACTCCTTCGTCGCCGAGGTGGAGGCGGACTCCGACCTGTCGGTGGGTCACCATCGCACCGGAACGCTCCTGGTCGCCTTCGACCGGGACGACCTGGCCGTCCTCGACGAACTCCATGACCTGCAACGACGTCTGGGCATCGCCACCGAGCGGCTGAACAGTCGAGAGTGCCGCCGGTTGGAACCCCACCTGGCCCCTTCGGTGCGGGGCGGGGTACTGGCCCCCGAGGATCACTCCGTCGACCCTCGCCGCCTGCTGCCGGCCCTGGCCCGGGCCGCCGAGCGCGCGGGCGCGCGCGAGGTGGCCGGGTCCGTGACCGAGGTCTCCTCTCCCGGCCCCGACGGGGCCCGACTGGGAGTACACCTGTCCGACGGCACCGTTCTGCCGACCCACCAGGTCGTCCTCGCCGCGGGTTGCCTGAGCGGCCGGATCATCCTGCCCGCGCCGGTGCTGCCGCCGATCCGGCCGGTCAAGGGACAGCTGTTGCGCGCCCGGGTACGCGAGGGTGAACCCCCGCTCGTGGAGCGGACGGTGCGCGGCCTGGTCCGCGGCTTCCCGGTCTACCTGGTGCCCCGCGCCGACGGCGAGGTCGTCGTGGGCGCCACCCAGGAGGAATCGGGGTACGACACCGCCCTGACCGCGGGCGGGCTCTGGCAAGTCCTGCGGGACGCGCGTGAACTCGTCCCCGGGGTCACCGAACTGGAGATCACCGAGACCTGCGTGGGTCTGCGCCCCGGGTCCCCCGACAATCGACCCCTGCTGGGCCCCACCCGGGTGCCGGGTCTGCACCTTGCCGTGGGCCACTTCCGACACGGGGTGCTGTTGGCCCCCGTGACCGGAGAGGTCATGGTGCGGGCGCTCACGACCGGGGCCCTGCCCGAATACGCGCATGGATTCGCCGCCGACCGGCCGTTGTCCGGTGGCGGCGCGTGAGACGAGTCGACGACATGGGAGTGACTGTGGAACTGATCATCAACGGCGAGAGTCGCCAGAGCACGGCCACCACGGTCGAGGCGGTCGTACGCGACCTCACCTCGGCCGGCGACGGTGCGATCCCCGGCGGGATCGCGGTGGCGATCAACGACGAGGTGGTGCGGCGCACCGCGTGGGCCGACACGGACCTGGCCCCGGGCGACCGCGTGGACGTCCTGACCGCCGTACAGGGAGGCTGAACCATGACCGACACCCTCGACACCCGCCCCGACGTCGACACCGTCGAGGACCCCGTGGTCATCGCCGGTGTCCCCTTCGGTTCCCGCCTCATCACCGGGACCGGCGGCGCGCCCTCCCTGGATGTGCTGGAAGAGGCCCTGTTGGCCTCGGGGACGGAGCTGACCACCGTGGCCATGCGCCGGGTCGCCCCGGGCACACAGGGATCGGTGTGGGACGTCCTGTCCCGCAACGGCATCCGCCCGCTGCCCAACACCGCGGGCTGCTTCACCGCCGTGGAGGCCGTGCGCACCGCCCGGCTGGGGCGCGAGGCCTTGGAGACCGACTGGGTGAAGCTGGAGGTCGTCGCCGACGAACACACGCTGCTTCCCGACCCGGTGGAGCTGTTGGAGGCCGCGGAGACACTCGTGGACGACGGTTTCACGGTGCTGCCCTACACCAACGACGACCCGGTCCTGGCCCGACGTCTGGAGCAGCTCGGCTGCGCCGCCGTCATGCCGCTGGCCGCTCCGATCGGTTCCGGCCTGGGCATCCGCAACCCGCACAACCTGGAGCTGATCGTCGAACAGGCCGGCGTGCCGGTCATCGTCGACGCCGGCATCGGCACCGCCAGCGACGCGGCCCTGGCCATGGAACTGGGGTGCGACGCGGTGTTGTTGGCCACTGCCGTGACCCGTGCGCAGGACCCGGTCCTGATGGCGCGTGCCATGCGCGACGCGGTTCGGGCCGGCCGAGGCGCCCGCCGTGCCGGGCGCATCCCGATCCGACGACACGCCCTGGCCTCCAGCCCCGACGTGGTCTGAGCGAAGTACCACCCGCCCCGCCCGGCCGGGATCCGTGTCCGGGCAGGTCGGAGCGGTCGTCTCGGCCTTCGGTCAAGAGTCGACCGGTGCGGCGCCAAGCGAAGGTTTGGTGTCGTCCCCTACCTTGGATGGAATGTGCGTGCCGTGAGAGGGCACCGCACCCACCGAGACAGCCCAGGCGCGCGCACCCCCCGAGCGCACACGGACGGCCCGTGTGTCGCATGGTGCGGGGCCGCCGCGACCATGAACCGCGGGGCAGAACCGACTCCGGATTCCGCTATCGTGTCGGTTCGACATCTGGTGTCGGGTACGCGCCATCGGCCGCGATCTCCCGCGCTCCCCGCAGCAAGGACACAACTCCGCCGTGGACATGACGACTTCCGACCCGCTTGTAGGCGCGACGCTGGACCGTCGCTACTTCGTCGAGTCCAGGATCGCCGGTGGTGGTATGGCGACGGTCTACGTCGCCCACGACCTCAGGCTGGACCGCAGACTCGCCCTGAAGGTCATGCACCCGTCCCTGGCCCAGGACCCCTCCTTCGTCCAGCGATTCATCAACGAGGCGCACTCCGTCGCCAAGCTCTCGCACCCCAACGTGGTCCAGGTCTTCGACCAGGGCGAGGACCAGGGACACGTGTTCCTGGCCATGGAATACGTACCGGGACGCACTCTGCGCGACCTGCTCAAGGAGCGCGGTCGGCTTCCCTCCCGTCAGGCGCTGAACTTCATGGCCCCGGTGCTGGCCGCCCTGGGCGCCGCCCACCAGGCCGGCATGGTGCACCGTGACGTCAAACCCGAGAACGTCCTCATCACCGAGGACGGTCGTGTCAAGGTCGCCGACTTCGGTCTGGCGCGCGCGGTCGAGCAGTCCAACCAGGGACTGACCCGCACCGGAACCCTGATGGGGACCGCCGCCTACCTGGCACCCGAACAGATCGAGAAGGGCGTCGCCGACGCCCGCAGCGACGTCTACGCCGCGGGCATCATGTTCTACGAATTGCTCACCGGCGGTCAGCCGCACACCGGTGAGACCCCCATCGCCATCGCCTACCAGCACGTGAACGAGGACGTGCCGAGGCCTTCGCACTTCTTGCCGGGGCTCTCGCCCGATGTGGACGCCCTGGTCACCAAGGCCACCGAGCGCGACCCCAGGTATCGGCCCGGCAACGCCGGTCAGTACCTGGCCAAGGTGCTGGAGGTCCTGAGCACTCTGCCCGAGTCGCCCTCGGGCGCCCAGGAGCGCATGGCCCCGGTCGCGCCCACCGGCGCGGCGGGCGTCACCATGACCGCGCCCCAGCTGATCGCGGGCGGCGCGGGACCGGGTACCGAGAACGCCACCATGGTCGTCGACATGGACGCCGCCGCCGACTACGACGACTACGGCCCGGACGACGAGGGCGGCTCCTGGTTCTCGCGCAATCGCCTGCCGGCGGTGGGCGCGGCCGCCATGGCGCTGCTCATGGGCGTGGTCGGCTGGTGGTTCCTGCTGGGCCGCTACGAACCCGTCCCCGACGTGGTCGGCGCCACGCCCGAGGTCGCCCGGGACGAGATCCGGTCGGCCGGACTGATCTACGACCTGTCCGAGGACCAGGTCTACAGCGATGTCGCCGTGGGCGAGGTGGGTTCCACCGACCCCGAGGTGGGCGAGCGGCTCTCCCCCGGCGACCCGGTGACCGTGTACGTCTCCAAGGGGCCGCAGGAGGTGGAGATGCCCGACATCGCCGGGCAGAACATCGCCGACGCCCTCAAGGACCTGGAGGACCTGGGCTTCGTCGCCGACCGGATCGAGCAGGAGGAGGTCGAGTCGCCCGATGACGATCCGGGGCAGGTCATCTCCAGCGAACCCGAGGCGGGGGCGACCGCCGATCGTGAGGAGACGGTGACGCTCACCGTCAGCAAGGGCATCCCCGTGCCGAGCCTGGCCGGTGAGGAACGCGCGGACGCCGAGTCCACCCTGGAGGAGCTGGGCCTGACGGTCGAGATCGTCGAGGAGGACAGCGAGAACGTCAAGGAGGGGCAGGTCATCGACCAGACCCCCGACACCGGCACCAACGTGGGCCCCGGGTCCACCGTCACCCTGACCGTGTCCACCGGCCCGCCGGACGTGGAGATCCCCGACGTGCTCGGCGAGAAGATCAAGGACGCCCGCGAGACCCTGGAGGACGCCGGCTTCAAGGTCGAGGTGAAGCGCATCCTGGGCGGCCGTACCATCGGTCACCAGTCGCACTCCGGTGAGGCCCCGGAGGGCACCGAGATCACGATCACGGCGACCCCCGGCGGTGTGGTCATCGACGAGGACGACGAAGACGACGACTGACCGCCGGGGTGGGTCCACCATCGCCGGGAGGGGCGGGGAGCGCGCGCTCCCCGCCCCTTCTTCCGGTGTTCGGACCGAGGCGGCCGGCCCGCTGTGCTCACGGGCCCGCTCCCGCTACGCTCGGCGGCATGGACGGCGAGAACATCCGGGTACTGGTGGTCGACGACCACCCCATGTGGCTCGACGCGGTCGCCCGAGACCTCGGTGAGGCGGGGATGACGGTCGTGGGCACCGCGGGCGACGGCGCCAAGGCGATGCGCATCGCACCCGCGGCCCGTCCCACCTTGGCGGTGGTGGACCTGCACCTGCCCGACACCACCGGGGTGGAGCTCACCGCCGCACTGGTCGCCCTGCCCGAACCCCCGAGGGTGCTGGTGCTGTCCGCGAGCGGGGAGAGCGAGGACGTCCTGGCCGCGGTCAAGGCCGGCGCCACGGGCTATCTCGTGAAGTCGGCCGGGCGCGAGGAACTCCTGGACGCGGTGCGCCGTGTCGATGCCGGGGACGCGGTCTACACCCCCGGGTTGGCCGGTCTGGTCCTCGGCGAGTACCGCAGACTGTCGAGCGAACACGATCGTTCACGGGAGGAGGACGACGGCACGCCGCGGCTCACGCCCCGCGAGACCGAGGTGTTGCGTCTGGTGGCCAAGGGGCTGGCCTACAAGCAGATCGCGCGGCGGCTGACCATCTCCCACCGCACGGTGCAGAACCACGTGCAGAACACCCTGACCAAACTACAGCTCCACAACCGCGTGGAGCTGGTGCGTTACGCCATTGACCAGGGGCTGGACGACTGAGCACGCCCCGGTCGGTTCCCACCGTCCGGGGCGTCCGGCTCTTTCGGACATCATCTGTCCCTGATAGGCCGTGGATTTCGGAAAGGCCATCACCCTCCGGGGTTGGCCCGGACTCCCCGCTCCCACTATGGTCTAGACCATATGGTGCCGAGCACCAGAACACATCCAACGTCGAGGAGAAGTCGAATGCGAGTCGGGGTCCTGACCGGTGGCGGAGACTGCCCTGGTCTGAACGCTGTCATCCGCGCCGTGGTCCGTAAGGGCATCAAGGACTACGGCTACGAGTTCATCGGCTTCCGGGACGGCTGGCGTGGGCCCTTGGAGGGCGACACCATGCCGCTGGACGTCAGCGCCGTGCGCGGCATCCTGCCCCGCGGCGGGACCATCCTGGGCTCCTCGCGCACCAACCTGATGAAGATCGAGGGCGGCGTCGAGCGCGTCAAGGACAACATGGCGGGGCTGGGCGTGGACGCCCTCATCGCCATCGGCGGCGAGGACACCCTCGGGGTGGCGCGTCAGCTGCACGACCGCGGCGTCAACGTCGTGGGCGTTCCCAAGACCATCGACAACGACCTCAACGCCACGGACTACACGTTCGGGTTCGACACCGCCGTCAACATCGCCACGGAGGCGATCGACCGGCTGCACACCACCGCCGAGTCCCACCACCGCGCCCTGGTGGTGGAGGTCATGGGTCGGCACGCCGGGTGGATCGCCCTGCACTCGGGCATGGCGGCGGGCGCCAACGTCATCCTCATCCCCGAGCGGCCCTTCGACATGGAGGAGGTCGTCAAGCACGTCCAGAGCCGTTTCGAGACGCAGTACGCCCCCATACTCGTGGTCGCCGAGGGTGCTCACCCCAAGGAAGGCCAGATGGAGCTCGCCACCGGCGAGAAGGACTCCTTCGGGCACGTGCGCCTGGGCGGCATCGGCCAGAACCTGGCCGAGGAGATCGAGCGGCGCACCGGCAAGGAGGCCCGTTCGGTGGTGCTGGGCCACATCCAGCGCGGCGGTACCCCCAGCGCCTTCGACCGGGTACTCGCCACCCGTCTGGGTGTGAACGCCATCGAGTCCGTGCACGACAAGGCCTTCGGCAAGATGGTGGGCCTCCAGGGCACCGACATCGTCCGAGTGGACCTGGCCGAGGCCACCGACACGCTCAAGACGGTCCCGGCCGAGCGTTTCGAGGAGGCCGAGGTCTTCTTCGGCTGATGCTC
>NZ_BCSH01000062.1 GCF_001570765.1 Nocardiopsis listeri NBRC 13360
AAGGAGGGAGAACCCACCCCACCCCGCCCAACAACCAGCAGGAACTCGGCCTCAGGCGCCCCAGCCACACATCCGAGCGACGCCCAACCACCCCAAGGAACCAGAAACCCCAGGCGCCCCACCCACACACCCGAGCGACACCCGACAACCCCAAGGATCTCTACCTCAGGCGCCCCACCAGCCCCCACACCTTGGAATCACTCATCTAGGCCTGGTCGGCGGTGCCGGCGAGGATGGGCTGCTCGACCAGGCGGGACAGCACCAGGGTGCTCTTGGTGCGCACCACGAAGGGTTCGGCGCCGATGCGCTCGATGACCTCTTCCAAGTGGTGGGTGTCGCGGGCGCGGACCTGGACCAGGGCGTCGGCCTCGCCGGTGACGGTGCACGCCGAGGTGATTTCGGCGTAGCCCGCCAGCCCCTTGCGGATCTCGGTGGGGGAGGTGCGGGCGCGGCAGTACAGCTCGATGAACGCCTCGGTGGTCCACCCGATCGCCTTCGGTTCGACCACGACGGTGAAGCCGCGCACGGCGCCCGACTCGACCAGCCGATCCACCCGGCGCTTGACGGCGGAGGGGCTGAGGCCGACCTCTCCGCCGATCTCGGCGAAGCTCATCCGTGCGTCCGCGCCGAGTATCGCGATGATCCGCTCATCGACACGATCAAGCCGCATTGCGCCCCTTTGTCACCATCTGAAACGACCAGGGCACATCTTACCGTCGGCATACCCGGGCGGGGTCCGTGTCGCTTCCTGATGTCACGCTCGGTAATGGAGAGAATGCGCTGGAAGGTCCGAAGGGGATAGTGAGGGGTGGACGGGTGCGGGTACGAACGGGCACACGATGGGTCGCCTACTGCGGTGGCGGCGCGCTTTTGGCCTCACTGACCGCACTGTCCCCGGCCCAGGCCGCCGCACCCACCGTCCCCGAGGCTCCTGTCCCCGAGACGACCCTGAACTGGGCGCCATGCGAGGACCTCGACCCCGTCGAGGGCGAGGACCTCGAATGCGCCACGCTCACCGTGCCGATGGTCCACGAACCCGGAGTCGCCGACACCCACGCCCTCGCCGAGAGCGTCGAGATCGCGCTCTCCCGCGTGCCCGCCACCGGCACCGCCGAACACACCATGCTGGTCAACCCGGGCGGCCCCGGCAGCGCCGGTCGCCAGTGGGCCTCGCACACCCACCTGCGCATGCCCGAGGAACTCCGCGAGACCTACGACGTGGTCGCCTTCGACCCGCGCGGCATGGGCGCCTCCACCCCCGGGATCACCTGCGACCCCGACTTCTTCGCCCCGGTCCGAAAGGACACGGTCCCGGCCGACGCCGAGGAGGAACAGGCCCTGCGAGCCGACGCCGAGGCCTACGCCGACGCCTGCGCGAAGGACGCCGGTCCCCTCCTGGACCACATGCGCACCGAGGACACCGCCCACGACATGGACGCCATGCGCGTCGCCCTGGGGCGGGAACGGGTCGACTACCTGGGCTACTCCTACGGCAGCTACCTCGGCACCGTCTACAGTTCGCTCTATCCCGACAGCGTCCGCGCGGTGGTCCTGGACAGCGTCGTCGACCCGGACAGCCCCTGGTACGAGAGCAACCTGGTGCAGAGCAGGGCCCTGGACCGCGCCGCCCACAACTTCTTCGACTGGGTGGCCCGCCACGACGACACCTATGGGCTGGGCACCGACGGCGAAGCGGTCGCCGACGCCTACTACGACCTGCGCTCCGAGCTACGGGAGAACCCCGCCGAGGACACGGTCGGCCCCACCGAACTGGAGGGCGCCGTCATCGTCGTCGCCTACAGCGGGGGTACCTGGCCGGCGGTCGCCTCCGCCCTGTCCACGCGGATCCGGGACGGTGACTCCGCCCCCCTGACGAAGTTGCACGAGAACTACGGCGACGACGCGGAGAGCGACCCCGGGTACGGCGGCTACCTCGCCGTCCAGTGCACCGACGCCGAATGGCCGAAGGACTGGGAGACCTGGAACGCCGACGCCCGGCGGGTGCACGAGGACGCGCCCTTCATGGGGTGGCACAACATCTGGTACAACGCCCCGTGTGCCACGTGGGACGGTGAGTCCGCCCCCTGGCTCCAGGTCGGCGACGGGCCCGACGAACACCCCGCCTACGACGGTGACGTGCTCCTCGTGCACGCCACAGACGACGGCGCCACCTCTGTGGAGGGGGCCTACGCCCTGCGCGAGCGCCTGCCCGGGTCCTCCCTGGTGATCGAGGACGGCGGCGTCACTCATGGGGTCTCCCTCACCGGCAACGCCTGCGTGGACGAGACCGTCGTCGACTACCTGCGCGAGGGGAACCTGCCCGAACGCGGTGCCGAGGGCCCGGACCTGACCTGTGACCCACGCCCCGAACCCGAACCGCGCGCCACGCAGTCCGCGCCCCATACGCCCGTGGACCGGCTGGGCCCCATCGGTTTGGAATACCAGGGTGAGTCCGCAGGAACGGTCGAATAGGCTGGAATCGGCGCGAATTCGTCTTTGGCCCGGTGACCACTCCCGGTCATCGGGGATATGGGGGAGATGCGATGCTGCGGACCTCACCGGTTCGAATTCTGGGCGAACACGACCGGGAGGCCGTCCGAACGCTCCTGGACACCGACCCCGTCGGCAACGTCTTCGTCACCTCCCGCCTGCTGACCACCGGGATCGCGGGGGTCGGCGGAGCCGAGGTGTGGGGACACGTCGAGCGGGGCAGGTTGACGGCGCTGTGCTACTCGGGCGCCAACCTGGTCCCGGTCAACGCCGGGCCCGCCGCCGTGCGCAGTTTCGCCGACCACGCCCGTTGGCGCGGCCGCCGATGCTCGTCGATCGTGGGTCCCGTGGACGCGGTCAGCGACTTCTGGCAGCAGGTCACCCCGGCGTGGGGACCCGCCCGGACGATCCGTGCCAGTCAACCCGTCCTGGAGATCGACGGACCTCCGGCGGTGCCCGCCGACCCACTGGTGCGCCGTGTACGCGTCAGCGAGATCAACACCCTCGTACCGGCCTGCGTCGCCATGTTCACCGAGGAGGTCGGTGTCCCGCCGGACTCCGGTGACGGTGGAGCGCTCTACCGGGCCAGGGTCGAGGAACTCGTCCGCACCGGTCGTGCCTTCGCCCGCATCGAGGACGGTCGGGTCGTGTTCAAGGCCGAGGTCGGTGCCGTCACCGCCCACGCCTGCCAGGTGCAGGGTGTGTGGGTGCACCCGGAGCTGCGCGGTCGCGGGTACTCCGCGGCCGGTATGGCCGCGGTGGTGAACTACGCCCTCGCCGAGATCGCGCCCCGCGTGACCCTGTACGTGAACGACTTCAACACCCCGGCCCGCGCCACCTACAGCAGGGTCGGGTTCCGCCAGGTCGGTGAGGTCATGTCCGTGCTCTTCTGACCCGCGCGTCCTTTCCCGACGGATCGGTGTCGGATCGAGGGATCGACCCGGGGCCCGTCCGGGGCGGTCCGGTTACGGTTGGCGGATGCTCCGCAACCCGACCGGTCGTGCCCGCCTGGGGCTGGCCCTCCTGCTCGCCATGCTCACCGTGTTGGGCCCGCTCAACATCGACATGTACCTTCCGGCGTTCCCGGAGATCTCCGTGGATCTGGGGGCCAACGCCTCAGGGGTCCAGCTGAGCCTCACCACCTGTCTGGTCGGGCTCGCCGTGGGCCAGGTGGTGATCGGCCCGGTCAGCGACGCCCGTGGCAGGCGCGGACCGCTGCTGGTGTGCGTCGCGCTGTTCGTCCTGGCCTCGGCCCTGTGCGCGCTCGCGCCGAACACGACGGTGCTGGTCCTGGGCCGGTTCCTACAGGGCTTCACCGCGAGCGCCGGGGTGGTGCTCTCCCGCGCGATCGTGCGCGACGTCTTCGACGGACCCGCCCTCACCCGCTTCTTCGCGCTGATCATGGTGGTCGTCGCGGTGGCGCCGATGGCCGCGCCGATCCTGGGTGGTGGTGTGCTGTGGCTGCCCTTCACCGACTGGCGGTCCATCTTCTGGACGTTGGCCCTGGTGGGCGTGGTGATCGTCGCGGTGGTGGCGGTGCGGTTGCCCGAGACCCTGCCCAACGATCGGCGTACCCCCGGCACCCTGGGCGGGAGCCTGGCCGCGATGGGTGTCCTGCTGCGGGACCGTCGCTACCTGGGGTACACGCTCGTCGTCGGCCTGCTGCACGGTGGCAGCTTCGCCTACGTTGCCGGGACCCCGTTCGTCTACCAGGACCTTTACGGGGTGTCGCCACAGGTCTTCGGGTTCCTTTTCGGGGTCAACGGGATCGCGATCATCCTGGGCAGCGCCGCGGTGGGTCGACTCGGTGAGCGCTTCGGTGAGCGGTCGCTGCTCTACGTCGCCGTGGTCACCGCCGTCGCGGCCACCGCGATCGTGTTCGCCACCGCGCTCCTTCAGGGCCCGCTGTCGCTGTTCGTGGTGCCGATCTTCGTCTACATGACCTGCATGGGGGTGGTCCTCACCGGTTCCTTCGCGTTGGCGATGGAGGGCCAGGAGAACCGGGCGGGCAGCGCCGGTTCGCTGTTGGGCGCGCTGCCCATGTTCATCGGTGCCCTCGTGGCGCCGCTGGTGGGGTGGGACGAGACCACCGCGGTGCCCATGGGGGCGCTGCTGCTCGGCACCTCGGCCCTGGGCCTGCTGGTGATGTCGACGATGACCCGCCCCCGGGATCCGAACGTCCCGGGGGCGGGGCCGGGTGAGGCTCGGATTCCCTAGCAGTCCTCTTCCAACCAGGCGGAGTTGAACCGCAAGAACGTGATGTGTTCGACGTCCCCGCGCTCGTAGAGGACACCGAACTCGTCGTCGCCCAGGGGCACGATCGTGGAGTAGGCGGCCGCGCCGCGGTCGATGGCCCTGGCCACCGGCCAGGTCTCACCGTCGTCGCAGGACATGTTGACCGTCAGGTTCTCCCGAGAGCTCTCGTGCCTGGTGTTGGTGAACAGGAGCTTGTGCGCCCGGTCCGTGCCCTCCTCGGCACCGGCGTCGTAGCGGATCAGACCGGCGTTGTTGGTGGGGTCGATCAGTTCGTGGTCGGGGACCGGGTCGCCGTAGGTCTCGCCGCCGTCCTCGGAGTAGGCGATCAGGCGGTAGGGGCCCTCCGAGGTGCGGCTGTTGAGCATGACGCGACCGTCGGCCAGTTCCACGGTCTTGTTCTCGTCCATGCCCGGTCCCACGGGTTCCCCGGCCTGCCAGGTCTCCCCGTGGTCGTCGCTGTAGACGCTCACGGCGTAGATCCCGTCACCGGAGTCGTAGGCGTACTGCTGGACCAGGCGACCGTCGGAGAGTTGGATGCCGGTGCCGGACGAGGCGAAGATCCCGAACCAGGCGGGATCCTTGACGTCCTCGGTGATGCGCCGGGTCTTCCAGGTCCGTCCGCCGTCGTCGGAGTAGGAGTAGTCGGTGTGGAGGATGTCCTGGCTGTCGTTGGAGTTGCCGTCGGAGGAGTTGAAGAATCCGACCCCGTCGGGTCCGTGGGCGTGGAACATGAACAGGCGGCCGGTCTCGCGGTCCAGGAGCAGGCTGGGGTCGCCCGCTCCGACGCCGTCGTCGTAGTCGACGACCACCTGGGGTTCGGTCCAGGTGCGTCCCTTGTCGTGGCTGCGACGGACCATGAGGTCGAGGTCGCCGGGCAGGTCCGCGGCGTTGTCGTTGCGGCGGTCGTAGGCGGCGATCAGCGTGCCGTCTTCGAGCGCTTCGAGGGCGGGGATGCGCCAGGTGTGGGCGCCCTCCCCGGCACTGGCCAGGTCGACGCGTTCGATGATCGGTTCGGCCGCGGTGGTCCGGGGCTCGGGGGTGGCGTCGTCGGCTGCGGCGGGCGACACCAGGGCGGCGGTGACGGCCAGGCCCACAGCCATGACGACGGGACTCGCGTGCTTTCTCATGGATACCTCCGGTAGGGGGCGGAGGCATCGGACATCAGACGTCTAGGACGCTAAGCGTCGGGTGTGTCTTGGTCAACCCCTGTCATGGCGGGTTTTTCGAGGAGATGGAGGATCGGGGCGTAGTGGTCGGCCACCGCCGCCACGAACCCGGCCTGGTCTCCTCGGTGCGCGGCGTCGATGATCGCTCGGTGCGCGGCGGCGGTCTCGCGGGCGTCCTCCTCCGTGGAGAGCAGTAGCGGGGCCACGACCGCCTGCACGTCCCAGAAGGCCCCGGTGAGCTGGGTGACCAGCTGGTTGTTCAGGGGGGCCAGCAGCATCAGGTGGAAGGCGCGGTCCTCCTCCACGAAGCTCTCGCCGCGTTCGGCGGCCTCCTCCATCCCGGTGACCAGTTCTCCGAGGCTCTGGTGCTGTTCCTCGTCGTACCCGTTGACGATGTCGCGGCCCAGGCCCTGTTCGAGGACCTTGCGCACGGTGACCAGTTCGTAGAGTGTCGCGAGGTCGTCTTCGCTGCTCAGGCGGCCGCGGAAGGTCAGGCTCTCGACCAGGGAGTTGAGGGACAGCCGCCCCACGTAGGTGCCGTGTCCGTGTCGGACCTCGACTATGTCCAAGGCGCTGAGGCGTTTTATCGCCTCGCGGACGCTGGAGCGGCTCGCGCCGAGCTCGGAGCACAGTTCGGTCTCGGTGGGCAGCGGGTCGCCCGGGGTCAGGCCGTTGCGGAGGATGAAGTTCTTGATCTGCTCCGTTACCTCATGACCGCGCAGAGTGTTCCGCGAGGCGGGCCTGGTCGATTCCTCGGTCAACGTATTGACCCCTTTCCTGTTTGGTGCTTAGAGTCACACCCTACAGGCATCGGACATCAGACGTCATATGCCCGTCCTCTCGGATCCCGCCCGTCCCCCCACAAGGAGTGATCGTGTTCCACTTCGACCCCGGCGCCATGGAGCGTCGGCGTTTCCTCCAGTTCGTCGGTGCCACGGGCACCGCCGCGGCCCTGGCCGGATCGCTCAGCGCCTGCGGGGCTTCGTCGGGGGGAGGAGGGGGCTCCTCGAACCGCATCGAGGCAGGTCTGTCCTACACGCTTTCCACCGGTTTCGATCCCATGACCGCGACCGGGGCCCTGCCGCAGGCGGCCAACCTGCACATCTTCGAGGCCCTGGTCGACCTGGACCCGGTGACCCGGGAGCCCTACAACGCGCTCGCCGCCGACATGCCCGAACAGGTCGACGACACGACCCTGCGCGTCACCCTCCGTGAGGAGGCGGTGTTCCACAACGGAGACCCCGTCACGGCCGAGGACGTGGTCTACAGCTTCGAGCGGGTCCTCGACCCCGAGAACAACTCGCTGATGGCGCAGTTCGTCTCCTTCATCGAGGAGGTGACGGAGGTGGACGAGGACACGGTGGAGATCGTCCTCAAGCACCCCTTCGTGCTCGCGGTCGAACGACTCGGCATCATCAAGATCGTGCCCAAGGCCCTCGTCGAAGAGGATCAGCGGGGGTTCGACTCGGCTCCCGTCGGATCCGGCCCCTACAAGCTGGTGTCGGCCACCGCCGCGGACAACATCACCTTCGAACGGTGGGAGGCCTACAACGGCCCGAGAGGGGCTCTCGCCGACGAGATGGTGTGGATGCTGCTGGACGACCCCAGCGCCCGCGTCACCGCCCTCCAGTCCGGACGGGTCAGCGTGATCGAGGACGTGCCCTACCTCGACGCCGAAGCGTTGGAGACCGCCTCGACCGTCGAACAGGAGCAGTCGTTCGGCCTGCTGTTCCTCATGTTCAACTGTGCCGAGAAGCCCTTCGACGACAAGCGGGTCCGCCAGGCCCTGCACTACGCCATCGACCACGAGAAGATCGTCGAGACGGCGATGCTGGGCGGCGGCGCCGCCGCCACCGGATTCCTGCCCGAGTCGCACCCCGACCACCGCGAAGCGGGCACGGTCTACCGGCACGACCCCGACCGGGCTCGGGAACTGCTGGAGGAGGCCGGGGTCGACGGACTGGAGATCGACCTGGTCGCCACCAACACCGGCTGGGTCAAGGACGTGGTCCCGCTCATCAAGGAGAGCTGGGACGCGGTGGGCGTCACCACCACCCTGGACATCGGTGAGTCGGGCGGTCAGTACGCGAACAAGGTCGAGAGCGGCAAGTTCCGCGCCATGGTCGCCCCCGGTGACCCGTCCGTCTTCGGTAACGACGTCGACCTTCTGCTGCGCTGGTTCTTCGACGGTCAGTGGCCCACGAGCTACTACAACTGGTCCGAGACCGAGGAGGCCGACAAGGTCCTCGAACTCCTCGACGAGGCCGTCCGGACCGACGACGAGGCGGAGCGCGCCGAACTCTGGGCGGAGACGATCGACCTCATCGCCGACGAGGTCCCCCTCTACCCGATCCTGCACCGCAAGCTGATCACGGCTTGGAACGACGACGCGCTGGAAGGGTTCCGGCCGATCAACACCACCGGCTTGTCCTTCCTGGACGTCGGCCCGGTCTGACCTCGACCTCGGGGCCGGACCCACCCGAACGGGTCCGGCCCCCGCCCGCTCCACGAGGAGAGAAACCCCGATGCGCGTCTTCATGCGCCTGGCCCTGCGCAGAACACTGGTCCTACCGGTGATGCTCCTGGGCGTCTCCCTGCTGGTCTTCGTGATCCTTCAGTTCTCACCGAACGACCCCGCCTACAACGCCCTGGGCGTGGGCGCCAGCGAGGAGGCCCGTGCCGCCTACGCCGCGGAACACGGACTCGACCGACCACTGCCCGTCCGTTACGTCGACTTCCTCGGGGGCCTGCTCCAGGGTGACCTGGGAATGACCGCGCCGCCGGCCACCCCCGTGGTCGACCGGATCGCGGAGGCCTTCCCGCTCACCCTGGAACTGACCATGACGGGCATGGGCGGAGCCGTCGTCTTCGCCCTGTTCATGGGACTCACCGGCGCCCTGTGGCGGGACCGTTGGCCCGACCAGGTCACCCGGATCGTGTCCATCGCCTGTGTGGCGCTCCCGCCTTTCTGGCTGGCGATCCTGCTCATCCAGCAGTTCTCCCTCGGGCTCGGACTCCTGCCCACCGGTGGCTACACCGCTCCGGCCGACTCCCTCTCCGGTTGGGTCATGACCATGACCCTGCCGACCATCGCGGTGGCGATCCCCATCGGCGCACAGCTCTCCCGCCTGGTGCGCACCTCGATGGTGGAGGAACTCGACCGCGACTACGTCCGCACCGCCATGGGAAACGGCCTGCCCCGGTGGCTCGTACTGCGCGGCGCCCTGCGCAACGCGCTGATCACGCCGTTGACGGTGCTGGGGTGGCGGTTCGGCTACGCCCTCGGCGGCGCGGTGGTCATCGAGACCATCTTCGACCTGCCCGGCATGGGCCAACTCCTGCTCACCGGAGTGACCAACGCCGACGTCGCCCTCGTCCAGGGCGCCGTGCTCACGGTCGCCATCTCCCTCTTGGTCGTCAACCTCGTGATCGACCTGCTCTACGTCGTCGTCAACCCACGGATCCGAGAGGTGTGATCACGTGCGCCCTCGACTCGCGGACCGCCTGACCGGGCTCTCCAAGCCCTCCGGGAAAAGCCGCCTGTCCCTCGCCGCGAGGATCTCCCTCGTGGTCATGCTGGCGATCTGCGTCATCGCGATCGCCGCACCCTTCTTCGCCCAGAACCCACTGGCCACGGGCGCCCCGGCCCAGCCGCCCGGACCCGAACACTGGTTCGGCACCGACCGGGCCGGACGCGACGTCTTCTCCCGGGTCGTGCACGGGGCGCGCTACTCGCTGCTGATCGGCATCGGGGCCACCCTGCTGGCCCTGTTCGTGGGCGGGATCCTCGGCGGTGTCGCCGCCACCTCCCACCGCGTCATCGACGAGTCGATCATGCGGGTGCTGGACGTGCTCATGGCGTTCCCCGGGATCGCCCTGGCCGCCGTGCTGGTCGCGGTCTTCGGCAGTGGCATCCCCGTTCTCATCGCCGCCATCGCGGTGATCTACGTGCCCTCACTGGCCAGGGTCGTGCGCGCCAACGTCCTGACCCAGTACGGGGAGGACTACGTATCGGCGGAACGCCTGATCGGTGCCCGCCGCCACTACGTGTTGATCAAGCACGTCGCGATCAACTGCGCCGCGCCGGTCATGGTGTTCGCGGCCATCCTGGTGGCCGACGCGATCGTCTACGAGGCCAGCCTGGCCTTCATCGGCGCCGGTATCCAGGACCCGCTGCCCAGCTGGGGCAACGTCATCTCCTACGGACGTCAGCTCCTGCTGTCCGGCGGCTGGTGGGCCACCTTCTTCCCCGGCCTGGCCATCCTGCTGACGGTGCTCGCCCTCAACATCCTCTCCGAGGGACTCACCGACGCCTGGGCCGCGCCCAAGAGCGCGGTGCGCAGCGGGGGCGGCGCGACCGACTCCGCCGAGACCACCACCGACCTCCCGGCCGAGGACGACGACCGCACCGAGGTCCTGGGCCGTCTCGCCACGGCCGTCCGTGAACGCGAGGAGACCGTACCGCCGGTCGCCGAGGACGCGCCCACCCTGCTGTCCGTGCGCGACCTGCGGATCGGGTTCCCCGGCAGCCACGGCGACGTGTCCGTGGTCGACGGGCTCTCCTTCGACGTCCGAGCCGGAGAGACCCTCGGCCTGGTCGGCGAGTCCGGCTGCGGCAAGAGCCTCACCAGCCTCGCCCTGATGGGTCTGCCGCCCCGCCAGGCCGAGGTGACGGGCGAGATCCTCTACGACGGCAAGGACCTGCTGTCCCTCTCCCGGAAGGAGCGGCGCGCCTACTCCGGACCCGAGCTGGCGATGGTCTACCAGGACGCCATGTCGTCCCTGAACCCCTCGGTCCTGGTCGGCACCCAGCTGCGCCAGCTCACCAGCCGGGGCGGTGACCAGAGCCCGGCCGAACTCCTGGACCTGGTCGGCCTCACCCCCGAGCGCACCATGCGCAGCTACCCGCACGAGCTCTCCGGGGGTCAGCGCCAACGCGTGCTCATCGCCATGGCGCTCTCCCGCAAACCGCGGCTGCTCATCGCCGACGAACCGACCACGGCGCTGGACGTCACCGTCCAGGCCCAGGTGGTGGAACTGCTCGGCAGGCTTCGGGACGAACTCGGCTTCGCGATGGTGCTGGTCTCGCACGACCTCGCCCTGGTCGCCGAGATGTCCCACCGCGTGGCCGTCATGTACGCGGGCCGGCTCGCCGAGGTCGCGCCCGTCCGCGACCTGCTCACCCGGCCGCGCCACCACTACGCGCGGGGAATGCTCGGTTCGGTCCTGTCCCTGGAGGCGGGGGCCGAACGCCTCCACCAGATCCCCGGGGTCGTACCGGCCGCGCAGGACTTCGGTGCGGGCTGCCGTTTCGCCGGCCGCTGCTCCGCCGTCACCCCCGAGTGCCTGACCGCACCGCCCTCCCTGACCAACGACGGTCCCGGCCACGACTACGCATGCCTGCATCCCGCCCCGGAGCCGAAGGGGGCCCTGCTGTGACCGAGCCGATCGTGGAACTCGACGGGGCACACGTCGTCCACACCGCACGCACCGGGGGGCTGTTGCGCCGTGACCGCGTCCACGCCCTGACCGACGCCACCGCGACCATCGCGCGCGGCGAGGTCCTGGGCATCGTCGGCGAGTCCGGCTGTGGGAAGTCGACCCTGGCCAAGGTGGCGACCGGACTCCAACGACCCACCCGGGGAACCGTCCGCTTCCGCGGCGAGGACCTGTGGGCGATGCCCACCTCGCGACGCCGGCGGGAGTTCGGCTCGGCGATGGGCGTGGTCTTCCAGGACCCCTCGACCGCGCTCAACCCGCGCATGTCGGTCCGCGGGATCCTGCGGGACCCGCTCGACGTCCACCGCCGGGGCACCATGAGCGAACGCGAGGCGCGCGTCGACGAGCTGATCGACCTGGTCGGTCTGCCCGGACACGTGGGCGAGGCCGTCCCGGCCCAGTTGTCGGGCGGCCAACGACAGCGCGTCGCCGTGGCCCGAGCCCTGGCCCTGCAACCGGACGTGGTGGTCGCCGACGAACCGACCAGCGCCCTGGACGTGTCCGTCCGCGCGCAGGTGCTCAACCTGCTCGTCGACCTCAGGTCCCGCCTGGGCCTGGGCATGGTGTTCGTGTCCCACGACATCCAGACCGTCCGCCACCTCGCCGACCGCATCGCCGTGATGTACCTCGGGCGCATCGTCGAGGAGGGACCCGCCGAACAGATCGTCGCGGACCCCCGTCACCCCTACACCCGGGCCCTGTTCTCCGCCACCCCGAGTCTGACGCAGCGCTCGGAGCGGATCATCCTGCGCGGACCCGTACCGTCCGCCACCGCACCGCCCACGGGCTGTCCCTTCCGCACCCGCTGCTGGAAGGCGACCGACGCCTGCGCCGAGGAGTTCCCGGTCGGCGACTCCGACAACGGGCACACATGGAACTGCGTCCACCCCGAATCGAACGCGAGGAGCACCGCATGAGTCAGCGCACGCCGAAGTACACGGGTGTGGTTCCGCCGATCGTGACCCCCCTGGACACGAACGGCGAGGTCGACACCGTGTCACTGGAGCGGCTGGTCGGCTCCCTGCTCGACGCGGGGGTCTCCGGGATCTTCGCCCTGGGCAGCTCCGGTGAGTCCGCCTACCTGACCGACGCCCAGCGCGACACGGTCCTGGACACGGTCGTCGGTGCGGTGTCCGGGCGGGTCCCGGTCATGGCCGGCTGCATCGAGACCACGACCAACAGGGTCGTGGAGCGGGCCGAGGCCGCCGCCGAGCAGGGGGCCGACGCTCTGGTGGTGACCGCGCCCTTCTACACGCGCACACACCCCGCCGAGATCGACCGCCACTTCCGCGTGGTGCGTCACCGGACCGAACTGCCGATCCTGGCCTACGACGTCCCGGTGTCGGTGCACAGCAAGTTGTCCGCGGACGAGGTCCTCCGGCTGGCCGCCGACGGGATCATCGACGGGATCAAGGACTCCAGCGGAGACGACCCGGGCCTTCGCGACCTGGTGATCGGTGGCCGGGAGATCCCGGGGTTCTCCGTGCTCACCGGACACGAGGCCGTGGTCGACGCCATGATGCTGATGGGCGCCGACGGCGTGGTCCCCGGACTGGGCAACGTCGACCCCGCCGGCTACGTGCGTCTGATGGCGGCCTGTCTGGCCGGTGACTGGGAGACCGCCCGGCGTGAGCAGGAGCGCCTGATCCGACTGTTCCGCATAGTCCGCGCGGCCGACCCCGCCACCGCCGGCGGATCCACCGCCGGGCTCGGCGCGTTCAAGTGCGCGCTCGCCCTCCTCGGCGTCATCGACGACCCCGTACCGGCGCCTCCGATGCGGCCCTTCACCGATGAGGAGACCTGGCGCGTCCGCGCGATCCTGGAGGAGGTCGGGCTGCTGTGAGCAGGGTCGCGGTGGCCCTGGACATCGGCGGCACCAAGACCGGGGCGGCCACGGTCACCGCCGACGGGGCCGTTCTCACCCGCGCCAAGCGCCCCACCCCGGCCGCCGGGGGAGCCCGTGCGGTACTCGACACAGCGGTCGAACTGGCCCGTGAGGTGGGTGCCGACCACGAGGTCGTCGGGGTCGGCGTCGGCAGCGCCGGGGTCGTCGACCCCGACACCGGGCTGGTGCTCTCGGCCACGGACTCCCTGCCCGGCTGGGCCGGTACCGACCTTCGCGGGCACCTGACCGCGGAACTCGGGGTGCCGGTGACCGTGGTCAACGACGTCCACGCCCACGCCCTGGGGGAGTACCGCCGGGGCGCGGCCCGGGGAGGCTCGACGGTCGTGCTGGTGGCCGTCGGCACCGGGGTGGGCGGTGCCCTGCTGTGCGAAGGACGGATCCACGGCGGGGCACGGGCGGCCGCGGGCCACGTCGGACACGTGCCCGTGGCCGCCGCGGCCGGCCGCCGCTGTCCCTGCGGGGCCGAGGGCCACGTCGAGTCGGTCGCCTCCGGCCCCGCGTTGGTGGCCGAGTACACCGAACGCGGGGATGCCGCAGTGACACGGCTGGAGGAGGTCGTGGCACTGGCGGACCGTGACCCGGTGGCCCGCTCCGTGTTGGTCGAGGGGGCCACGGCCCTGGGATCGGCGCTGGCCGGCCTGGCCAACGTGGTCGACCCCGACGTCATCGTGGTCGGGGGCGGAGTCGCCGGGGCGGGGGCCCACTGGTGGTCGGCGCTGACCGAGGAGATCGAACGGGGCCTGGTCCCGGCTCTGCGCGGACTGTCGGTGGTCCCCGCCGCGCTGGGGGCGGACGCGGCCCTGCTGGGCGCCGCCCACCTGGTGTGGCGGGAAGTCGAAGAGACGATGTGGGAGGAACACCGATGACGAACGTGGCGGAGCGGCTCCGGTCGGGGGTCGTGGTCTCCTGCCAGGCCTACCCGGGGGAGCCGATGCGCGACCCGGACACGATGGCCCGGGTCGCGCGGGCCGCGCAGGACGGCGGCGCGGTGGGGATCCGGGCCCAGGGACTCACCGACCTGGTCCGGATCCGCGAGGCCACCGACCTGCCGCTGATCGGTCTGGTCAAGGAGGGGAACAGCGGGGTCGTGATCACTCCGACCCTGGGCCTGGCGCTGGAGGTGGCGCGCGCCGGCTCCGACATCGTGGCGATCGACGCGACCGGCCGCAGGCGGCCGGACGGGAGCGCCACCGCCGACATCGTCCGCGCGGTCCACGAGGAGACGGGCCGGCTGGTCATGGCCGACGTCGCGACCCACGAGGAGGGACTCGCCGCGGTGGCGGCGGGCGCGGACCTGGTGGGCACCACCCTGTCCGGCTACACCCCCACCACGACCGGTGGGGAGGGGCCCGACCTGGACCTGGTGGAGAGCCTCGCGGGAGCCCTGGACGTCCCGGTGCTGGCCGAGGGGCGTGTCCACCGGCCCGAACAGGTCACCGAGGCCTTGCGCCGCGGCGCCTTCGCCGTGGTCGTGGGCACGGCCATCACCCACCCGGCCACGCTGACGAGCTGGTTCGTGGCCGCCGCGCGCGCCGACGGCGGCGAATGAACGTCGGGGGGCCGAGGACGCGTCACGCGTCCCCGGCCCCTCACCGCCGCGTTCAGCCGTCGGTGACCCGGTCCTCGGATTCCATTCCCGGGCGCTCCGGAGCGCCCGGGAACGACAGTTCGAAGTCGGGGGTGTCGGCGATCAACGCCCGCGTGTACTCGTGTTCGGGGGTCGACATCACCTGTCCCACCGGCCCGTACTCCACGATCTCCCCTCCGTTGAGGATCGCGACCCGGTCGGCGATATTGGACACCAACGCGATGTTGTGCGTGACGAACAGCAGCGCCATCCCGTCGTCCTGCAACGACCGCAGGAGCTTGACGATCTCCGCCTGCACCGACACGTCCAGGGCCGACGTGATCTCGTCGCACACCAGCAGGTCCGGCCGGGTCGCCACCGCGCGGGCGATGCACACCCGTTGACGCTCACCACCACTGAGCTGCTCGGGGAACCGCTCCCCGTAGGAGGCGGGCAGTGCCGCCCGTTCCAAGGCCTGGGCCACCACCGAATCCGCGTTGGCGGGGCGACCCGCCAGGTGCCGGTAGGGGCCCAGGATCTGGTCGCGCACCCGCTTGCGCGGGTTCAGCGCCTCGTAGGGGTTCTGGAACACGTACTGGATCCGGCGACGCTGCTCGGCGGTGCGCCGATAGCTGTTCGTGGCCAGGGCCTGCCCGTCGAAGGACATCTCGCCGGAGAACTGGTGGTGCAACCCCACCACCGAACGCGACAGGGTCGTCTTGCCCGACCCCGACTCGCCCAGCAGGGCCACGCACTCGCCGGGGGAGACCGACAGGTCGATCCCCTCCAACACCCGCGTGCGCCCGTAACCGGCGGACAGCCCGGAGATCCGCAGCAGCGGCTCCTCGTCCCGCTCCGGAGGGTCCTCGTGCCCGGAGGTGCGCAGCAGCGGCACCGCCATCAGCAGCCGCCGTGTGTACTCGTGCCGGGGGTTCGACAGCACCTCGTCGGCGCGCCCGTGCTCGACCAGCTCACCGCGGTACATGACCGCGATGTCGTCGGCCAGGTCCGCGACGACCGCCATGTCGTGGCTGATGTACACACCCGCGGTCCCGTACTCGCGGGTCATCGACCGGATGGTCCCCAACACGTGCGCCTGGGTGGTCACGTCCAGACCGGTGGTCGGCTCGTCCAGCACGATCAGGTCGGGGCGTCCCACGAACGCCATCGCGATCGCGACCCGCTGCTGCTGGCCACCGGACAACTGGTGCGGGTATCGGCGTAGGAACGCGGGATCGTCGGGCAGCGCCACCTCGCGTAGGACCTCGCTCACCCGCTCCGTGACCTGTCCCGGCGTCGCGTCCGTGTCGTGCACGGCCTCGGTCAGCTGGGTGCCCAGACGCAACGCCGGGTTGAGCGCAGACGCGGGCGACTGCGGGATGTAGGCCACCGCGCGGCCGCGCAGCTCCCGCACCTGCCGCTCGTTCAGCGACGCGAGCTCGCGTTCGCCGACCCACACCCGGCCGTCGGTGATCTCCGTGGCCCGCTTGAGGTGGCGCAGCAGCGAGAGCCCCAGTGTGGTCTTGCCGGAGCCGGACTCGCCGACCAGGCCGAGGATCTCTCCTCGGTTCACGGTCACGGACACGCCGCTGATGATCTCGACGTCCGAGGGACGACCGATCACCGTCAGGCCGTCGACCCTCAACACGGTCTCTTCGCCGGTGGGCTCATCGGCCCCCGTCGGTTCCGGACGCTCAGTCACTTCTCGACCCCCCGGTCGATACCGATCGCCGCGCGGGACAGCCCGTCGGTGATGAGGTTGGCGCCCACCGTCAGGATCGCGATCGCCGTCACGGGGAGGGCCACCGCCCACGGTTGCACGGCCATCCCCTGTCGGTTCTCGTTGATCATCAGGCCCCAATCGGCGGTGGGCGGCTGCATACCCATGCCGAGGAAGCCCAGCACGGCCACCACCCCGATCGAGTAGGTCAGGCGCAGGCCCAGTTCGACCAACAGCGGGCTGGTCACGTTCGGCAGGATCTCCACCGCCATGATCCGCCAACGAGGCAGCCCGATCGCCTCGGCGGCCTTCACGTAGTCCTGTTCGATCACCTTGCGGGTGGCCTCACGGATCACCCGGGCTACACGTGGCATGTGCGACACCGCGATCACGGTGACGATCAGCCACACCTTCGGGCCGATGATCGACATCACCAGCAGCGCCGCGATGAGCTGCGGGAACGCCAGTAGTACTTCGCTGACCCGCATGAGGACGTCGTCCACCCAGCCTCGGCGGTAACCGGCGATGATGCCGATCACGGTGCCCGCGGCCACGCCGATACCGGCGGCGGAGCCGGCCAACAGCAACAGCGTCCATCCACCCCACAGGAACCGGGTGAGCACGTCGCGGCCTCGGTTGTCACCGCCGAACAGCACATCGTCCACACCCGATTCGAACGGCTTGGCCACGAACTCGGTGGGTGTGTAGGGGGCCACGAAGGGGCCCACCACGGCGACCAGTACGACGAGGCCGGTCAGGGCCACCCCGATCCTGGTACGCCCGAACCGCCACGCGGTCCGGAACAGCCCCGGACGCCGGACCGGCGTCTTGGGGGTGGTGCTCATCGAAGGTCCACTCATCGGTTCGCGACCCTCACCTTCGGGTTGGCCGCCAGCCCGACCACGTCGGCGATCAGGTTGACCAGGATGTAGATCCCCGCGATGAGCAGGACCACGGCCTGGATCAGTGGCACGTCACGGTCTTCGATGGCGTCCATGAGCACCTTGCCGACGCCGGGGAAGTTGAACAGGAACTCGATGGCCACCACTCCGCCGGCCAACCAGGCCAACTGCAGGGCGACCACCTGGGCCACGGGGCCGATCGCGTTGGGCGCGGCGTGCCGCCACAACACAACGCGTTCGGAGACGCCCTTGAGGCGTGCCTGTTGCACGTACTCGCTCTCCAGGACCTCGATCATCGTCGCCCGCATCATGCGGACGATCGGTGGGGCGACGGCCAGGGAGAGCGTGAGGACCGGCAGCACCCACTGTTCCGGTCCACCCTCACGGGCGTAGACCGACGGGAACAGATCGAGACCGCCCGGGCCAAGGAGCAGGATCAACAGGATGCCGACCACGAACTCCGGGACGGAGGCCAGGACCAGGGTGCCCATGGAGGCGGAGTGGTCGAAGCCGCGGTCCCGGCGCAGCGCGCTGAACGCGCCGACGAACAGCGCGATGGGGGTGGCGACCAGAGCGGACAGACCCATGAGGGTCATCGAGTTCTGGACGGGGGAGGCCAGGTACTCGGATACGGGCTGCCGGTTGGAGAAGGAGGTGCCGAGGTCGCCCTGGACGATCCCCTGCAGCCATTGCGCGTACTGGACGGCCACCGGCTTGTGCAGGTCGAGCTGGTCGCGCAGTGCCTCCAAACGCTCCGGGGTGGCGTCGCGGCCCAGGATGAGTTGGGCCGCATCGCCCGGTAGCGCCTGCGTGGCCGCGAAGACCACGAGGGACACCGCCCAGAGCGTCAGTGCGCCGAAGAAGAGGCGTACGACGATGAGTCGAGTCATGGTGAGCTTTCGATAGCGGGACTACGGAAATCCGGGGAGGTTCGGGGGCGCCCGAACACCGCCTAGTCCTGCTCCATCCACATGGTGTGGAAGGCGTACGAGCCCAAGGGGTGGCCGGAGACGGCGGGCTCCAGCCCGTGCACCCGGTTGGAGTGGGCGTCGATCAGGTTCACGAAGCCCCACACGATGTAGCCGCCCTCCTCGTACTCGATCTCCTGCGCCTTGCGGATGAGCTCGTTGCGCTCGTCGTCGTCGGCGGTCTGGCGCGCCTGCGTCAGGTGGTCGAGCCACTCCTCGTGCTCGCCCCACATGGTCTCGTTGTAGGGGGCGCCCACGACGGAGCCCTGCGCGGTCTGGGTGATGTAGTTGCGGGCGCTCCAGAAGTCCTGGCCCAGGGGGTAGGGGAAACCCTCCTCGGGGTTCCAGTAGTCGCTGGGGTTGACCCGGCGCAGGCTCACGTTCACCCCGGCCTCACGGGCCTGTTCCTGGAAGACCTCGGCGGCGGCGACCACACCGGCGCTGATGTCGGAGGTGACCAGCTCGACGTCCAGGCCGTCCTCGTACCCGGCGTCGTCCAGCAGCCGCTTGGCCTCGTCGATGTCCTGCTCACGCTGTGGGAAGTCCTCGGGGTAGGAGGGGTCCATCCGCGCGTACATGTCGTTGCCGACCTGGCCGTAGCCGGAGAGGGCCTGGTCGATCATCTCCTGGCGGTCCACGATGAGCCGGAAGGCCTGACGGACGCGTACGTCGTCGAACGGCTTCTCCTCGATGTTCATCGTGAACGGCAGCCACATGCCGGTCTCGGACTCCATGAGTTCCAGGTTCGGGTCGGCCTCGATGATGGTGACCTGGGCGTGCGGCACCTGGCTGATGATCTCGACGCTGCCACTGTTGAGCGCGTTGACGCGGGCGTCGTCGTCGGGGAAGTCGATGATCTCCAGTTCGTCCACGTACGGCTGCCCCTCGACGTGGAAGCCCTCATGGCGTTCGAAGAGGCTGTACTCGCCCACGACGAACTCGGAGTACTTGAACGGTCCGGCGCCGATCGGGTTCTCCGGGTCGTAGTCGACCGGGACGACGCAGTTGTAGTACTCGGCGAGTGCCTCGGGCAGGGTCACCAGCGGTTCGTCGACGGGGATGAGGACGGTCAGGTCGTCGACGATCTCCAACTTCTCGGGGTCGACTCCGGGCATGTCGCCCGCGCCGCGCATGGGGTTCTCGGGGTCGAGGATGCGCCGCAGCGAATAGACGACCGCCTCGGCGTCGACGGGGGAGCCGTCGTGGAAGGTCAGCCCCTCCTTGAGGACCAGGGTCCATTCGGTCCCGTCCTCGTTGGCCTCCAGCGACTCGGCCAGGTACGGCTCGATGGTGCCGTCGTTGGCGAAGCGCATCAACGCCGCGTAGAGCGCGTAGTTGCGCGCGATGTCGACGTTGTCGGTGGGGTCGTGCGCGTCGAGGGTGTCACCGGATCCACCGCCGGCCACCCCGACCCGCAGTCGGCCACCCCGCTGGGGGTCCCCTTCGGCGCCACCGCCGGAATCGGAGTCACCACCGCCGCACGCGGCGAGTACCGGGGCGACGGCGGCGCCGGCGGCGGAGACCTTGAGGAGGCTGCGGCGACTGGTGAGGCGCTGAACGGGGGTGGAGTCTTCGGACAGGGTCGGCACGTGACACCTCGGTTGGGGATACGGACAGGGTTCGACCGACAGGGCACCGGCACTCGGAGAGTGGGGGCGCATCCCCGGGTGAGATGGAAGAGTCGGTCCCAAAGATCCTTGTTGTCCCTGCATAGGGCGTCAAGCGGGGTCGAAACCGGGGCGGATGTGAACCATGGGTTTCCGGCGAGTGACGGAGTGGGAGGTCTCCGGGTCGGCGGAAACCCCACGTGGAGCGGGCCGTTCCGCGCGAAACCGTGGTGGTGTGACATGTGCGCTTTCGTGTGACCCGTGAGTGCCGGTGGGGCGTTTCCACGCTCGGTGTTGTGTCCCCATCGTTGTCACCGGGACGCGAAACCGTGGTGTTTAGGCGAGACTTTTCTCGCTTTGCAGAATGCTCGGTGACGCAAGGTGACCGATACCTTGGTGGAGGTGGGTCTGTGGCAGGTGGTCGCGGACCGACCCTGAGGCCGGTTTCGGCAGGGTATTGCCAACGTGTTACACCTCACATGGGTGCCGCTGGGGTCCCGAGCTGTTTCCTTTGTCCATATCGGGGAGGACACGGGAAGGGGTTTTGTGGCCAATCGCCGGCGCCACGAACGTGGGTGTGCTGTTCTGTACCCGGTGCACCCTTGTCTAAGGTGAATGCAGGCGGCGCGACCCGCGCGCCCGACGCGGGTGATTGGAGTGACCGGATGGCTGAGGCGAGGCAACTCCGGGACTACGTGCCCCCGCGGACCTCGGACGCCGCGACGTCGGCCGCGCCGGCGATCGACGTGGCCGACATGACCGGTGGGGTCACCGACCACACCGTGTGGAGCTGCGCGGGGAACCTGACCGCGGTGCGTTCCATCCGTGCCCGAGTGCGCGAGTTCCTTTCCCGGACCGGCCACTCCGAGGGGGCCTTGGACGACGCCGAGCTCTCCGTCAGCGAACTGGCCACCAACGCCCTGTTGCACTCCCGCTCCGGTCAGAGCGGCGGGGTCATGACACTGTTCATCCGCTCGGACGAGGGACGACTGCGGGTGGCCGTCGCCGATCAGGGAGAACGAGAACCCGATGGTCCCGCGGACGAGCACACCCGCGAGGACGGCGGCGACTTCGGCCGTGGGAAGTTCATCGTGGAGAGCTGCGCGACGCGCAGTGGTGAGTACTGGAGCGAGGCCACCCACGTCGCCTGGTTCGAGATCGACGACGAGGCGGCCTCCAGCGGGTCCTGAGCGGTTCAGCCGGCCCCGTACGGGGTACCGACCCGGACCGGATCGGGCGCGCACTCCACCGTCACCCCACGCCCCTCCGGGGGCGGACACCCCTCTCCTGCGACCACGCACGCCCCCGTCCACAGCGCGAGCGCGACCAACGCCGACCTGGTGGCCTCGTCCCCTCGTCGATCCACCGCCACGACGTCGTCGGGTGTCAGGTTCAGCGTCTGACGCAGCTCCGCGAACCTCGCCAACAGGTCGTGGTGGGTGTACAGGGTGGTCAGGATGTCGTCGCCGGTGCTCTCGTATCCCAGTAGCCCGTTGTCGAAGAGCCCGCGAGTGGGGCTGTAACCGTTGCCGTCGGGGCTGGGCAGGAGCAGTTCGTCGAAGGGCGTGGTGCCCGGAGCCGAACCGAAGGTGATGATCTGGCGGACCCGCGATCGTTCGGCCAGTTCCAGCCCGCGCGCGGCGAGGTCCTCGCTGACCAACAGCAGTCGGGCGTCGGTCTCGGCGAGCGCCGCGCACTGGGTGTCGGCGTCGGACTCGGGCAGGACGGTCAGGGCACGGCCGCCGACCGCCATCACCGTGTAGGAGGCAAGGAAGCGGTCGGGTGAGACGGGTGCGAGAACGCCCACCACGTCACCAAGACACAGACCGCGCCGGCTCAGTCCGGCCGCCGCCTGTTCGACCGTGGCCGCGAAGGTGAGTCCGTCGGTGCGACCGGATCTGCCCCTGATCGATCCGCCGAGCCCGGGACGCAGCCGCAGCCGTTCGCACAGGCCGCCGGTGAGCGAGCCGATCGGGTCGTCCCGACGTGGCAGATGCCTACCCGATCGTCCGGTTCCAGAAGACAGCCCTACCCCCATACGTTCCCCCAGTCGGCCGAAGCGGTGATGGGTTCGCCTTCCGGTCTCGTCACGCCCCCTCCACGTGACGAGACCGAAAAGCGCCGTGTCGGCTACTCGTCGCGAGCGGAGCCCTCCCCGGTTCCCCACTCGCACCGACACGGGTGCCCACCGGTCCCGAGGGCCACCTCGGGACCGAAGGCGCGACGGGCGACCGGTGTTCGGCCAGGCCCCCGACGGCCATTTCCGGGACGTTGTCGAGCTCGGATCCATGGCGTCGCGAGCCTGACGTCCCATGGCTTGAAGCCTAGCGTGTTCACAGTCATATGCACATGCATCTTGCCATGCATATGCATATGTAGATTCGGGACGTGGTATTTCTACACAGCCCCCGGACGAGGGCGTACACGAGCCGGGAGGTGCCTCCCGGGCCCTCAGCCGGCTCTGTGGCGCTCCACCCACGCGGTGATCTGCGTGCGCGAGTGGAACCCCATCTTGCGGTTGATGTTGGCGACGTGACGGGCGGCCGTCGACGGGCTGATGAACAGGTCCCGCGCGATCTCCGGGTTGCTCAGCCCGGTGCTGACCAGGAGGGCTATCTCCAACTCACGCTTGGTCAAGCCGTCCTGCGGCCTGGTGACGTCGGGGGAGTACGTCGCGGCGGGGGCGCGTCGACGTCCCGTTCCGTTACGTCCCGGCGAGCCGCTCCGCTTCTTCTCCGGAGCCTTCCCTCCCTCTCCGACCGGGGAGGAGGCCTGGGAGCGTTTCTCCGGAGGGCGGCGCGCCTCGGCCACCAACCACTCGGCCTCCTGGACCGCCTCGGCCTGCCCCATGCGGTATCCCTGCTCCCACCAGGCCACCAGGTGGCGGCGACGCCGGCGGACCGGTTCCACGTCCACGAAGGGCCACGGGGCGCCTTGGGCGGGCAGTCCGACCCGCTCGCGCAGGGCGACGGCCGCCCCGGCCAATCGACAGGCGGGTTCGCGCAGGTCGTCCTCGAACGCGGCCCGGGCGATCGACGTCAGGATCCGGGCGGCCTCCGCGCGCTGTCCGCTCTGGTGACTGAGCAGGAGCCCCTCGCTCAGGTAGTCGTAGGCCTGCCCGGGTGAGCCCTGGGCGTGCGCCACCCGACCGATGCCGGCCAGGCAGCGGGCCTCCTCTGCCGTCGTCCCGATCATCCGCTGGGTGTCCAGGGCCTCCCGATAGCAACGGTCGGCGGTCATCAGGTCCCCGCCGATCTCCGCGGCGCGGGCCTGACCGATGAGGACCACGCCCACGCCCCATCGGTGGTCGATCCCGCGGAGCAGGGTCAACGCCGCGTTGTAGTGGTGGTCGGCGGTGGAATGATCCCCCTGCTGGGCCACCAGGGCCGCTCGGGTGCTCAGGGCGATCGCTTCGCCCCACATGTCCCCGGCCTCGCGGCACAGCCGCAGCGCCTCCTCCACCAGCATCGAGGCGCGTTCGACGCAACGGTCACGTACCTCCACCAGGGCCAACAGGTTGAACGCGGTGCGCACGAAGAGGTCGTCCCCGGCCTCGCGGCACAGCCGCAACCCCTCTTCGCCCGCGCTGCGGGCCAGGTCGTGGTCGCGTCGGACACGTGCCAACTGGGCGCGACCGACCAGGGCCCGGGCCCTGGATGGAGCCTTGGCGGCCTCCTCCAGATCGAGCAGCCGGTCCATCCAGTGGGCGCCCTCGGAATAGTTGTGGTGACTCACCCAGTGGGCGGCGAGACTCACGCACAGCCGCAGCCCCGGTTCGGCCGCGGCCCTGTGGTGCGACCTGCGCAGCAGCGATCGGAGCGTGTCGTACTCGGCGAGCACGCGACGCCGTCCGGCGTCGCGTTCGGACCAGGGCATCGAACGGGACGACTCCAGCTTGCCGCTCAGGTCCTCCACCAACACGAGCATCCGGTCCAGGAGACGATCCTGGAAGAGGACGTCCTCGCCCTCGGCGACCAGACGATCCTCGGCGAACCTGCGCACGGCCTCGGGCAGCCGGTAACGCACACGTCCCTCGAACTCGCCGGTCACCGTGGCCAGTGAGCGGTTCAGCAGGGAGGTGAGCAGATCCAGGATGGCGGACTCGGGCAGACCCTCGTCGGAGCACACCTGTTCGGCCAGCTCCAGGTCCCACCCTCGGAACACCGACAGCCGGCGCAACAACACCCGCTCGGGTTCGGGCAGGTTCCGGTACACGTAGTCCAGCACCACGGGCAGCACCTGGCTGCGCGAGACCGCCTGGCCCGGACCGGGGCGCAGTTCGGGGGAGGCCAGGTGGGCGCGCAACCCCTGGAGCAGGGGGCGCACACCGGACTCCGGGGCCTCCGCGCCGAGCAGTTCGATCCCGAGCGGCATGCCGCCGGCCAGGTCGCACAGGGCCGAGATCGCGTCCAGCTCCTCGGGGGAGGCCTCGAAGCGGGGGTCACGAGTACGCGCGCGGTCGAGGAACAACCGCACCGGTTCGGTACCTGCGGGGTCGGGCGGCGGGGCGTTGCGCGCCACCACCGGCTGGGACATCGGCGGGACCATCCACACCGTGCCGCCGGACAGCCGCACCGCCTGCTCGCTGGTGAGCATCAACGACACCGAGGGGCAGGACGCCAACAGGGCGTCGCCGATCTCGGTGACCTCCTCGGCAACGTGCTCGCACGAGTCCAGGACCAGCAGCAGCCGACGGCCGCGCAGCGCCTCGGTCACGGTGGTGGCCAGGGGTTGCCCGGCCTCCTCGACCATGCCGACGGCCTCGGCGATTCGCGCGTACACCTCGAGGCGGGTGCACACATCGGTGAGATCGGCGAACCACACCCCGTCCGGAAAGGACACGGTGGACTGTTCGGCCACGTGGAGGGCCAGCCGCGTCTTGCCGATCCCATCGGCGCCACGAATGGTCACCGACCGGCTGGAGCCGAGTAGACGGAGCAGATCGCTCAGATCCGGCTCCCGGCCCACGAAGCTGGTGCCCGGCCGGGGGAGGTTGTGCCGCGCGGGCGCGGTCAAAGGTGCCATGGCCTTCACAATTAGGGGCTGGTCGGGGGTGTGTTCACCGCCGCGAGGCAGGGGTCACAGGGGTTCGGGGTGGTCGAGGTCGGACTTCCTGGTTTAGCGGCTGCACGCGCACTGTGCAAGTGTCGTCGCGCGTACGAGGGGTGCTCAGCCAGGTTCTCGGGGAGAGGTCCAGCCGGTCAACTGCGTCCGGGACGAAATCGAGAGTTTTCTGAAGATGTTCGCGATATGACGCGCGGCTGTGGCCTGACTGATGATCAACTCCTCGGCGATCTCACGGTTGGACAAACCCTTCTCGGCCAGTGTGGCGATCTCCCGCTCACGAGGAGTGAGCGAGTCGGGGCCACCGGCGCGGGCCCCCTGAGGCCTGGGAAAGGCCAGGGCGCGGTCGCGTACCTGCTCCAACGGCAGTGAACGCCACGCGTTCCACGCCTGAGCGGCCTGGGTCGCACCCACCCTACGCTCCACCGCCGAGCGTAGCCGGACGGTCTCGGCCGACGGTTGTTCCAGGGACTTGCGCAGGTCGGTGGCCACACCGGCCAACGCGGCGGCCCGGGTGGCCTCCTCCTCGGCCAGCGCCAGCTCCGCCAGGGCCTCCAATGCCCGGGCCACCGAGATCCTGCGACCCGAGGTGAAGCTCGCCTGTAGGCAGCGGGCCAGGGGAGCGCGTGCCGACAGGGGGTCGCGCCAGGCCAGGTGCAACCGGCCCAGGTCGGCGGAGCACCGCGCCACCGCCGGATCGGAGGGCAGTTCACCGAAGACGTCCAGTGCCTCCGAGAGCATTTCGCGCGCGGCCTCGTGTTCTCCGGCCTCGGCCGCGATCGACCCCAGACCATGCAGGGATCGGGCCTCGATCCACCGGTCGCCCAGGGTGCGCGCCGTGGACAGGCTCACCTCCAGGTGGGCGACCGCCTCCTTCGGAGCGCCGCGGTGCCGGGCCGCGCGAGCCAGGACCTCGCGCGCGTCGGCCTCGGTGATCGGGTCCCCGGCCACCATGGCCCACCCCATGGCCTTGCCCGCCTGACGTTCGGCCTCATCCACCGAACCGGTGCGCAAGGAGAGGGTGGCCAGGGTCGTCAGGGCGGAGGCGGCGGCGCGGGGTTCCCGGCAGGCCCGTGCCGACTCCAGGGCGCACATGGCCAGGTTGGACACCCGTGTGGCGGGGTCGACCTCCAGGCGCAGCTCGGCGTGCAGGGCCAGGGCCCTGGCCCGGAGCGGGGGCGCCTGGTCGTCGGGGGACACGGCCAGGGCGAGTTCCAGGAGACGACCTCCCTCGGCGGACAGGTCCCGCATCAGCCAGTACGAACGCAGCGCCACGCACACGCGCAGGGCCTCGTCCACCCGCCCCGTGGACAGCGCCCAGGCCACCACCCGGGTGTGGTTCTCCCGGTTGTGGTCGTGTTTGCGCAACCGGCCCAACCGTTCGGACCAGTCGTTGGGAGCGCAGCCGCGTTCGGCCGCGTCCTCCAACCGTTGGACGGCGAAGGCGAGGAAACGTGACCAGCGTTCGTCGACGTCCGCCTCCTCCTCCAGCCGTTCGATGGCGTAGGCGCGCACGGTCTCGGTGAGCCGGTAGTGGGCGGTGCCGTTGATCTCGGCGTCCACCACGATCAGCGACTTGTCCAGCAGGGAGAAGTGCAACGGCAGGATGTCGGTGGGCTCGACCCCCTCGCCGGAGCACACCTCCTCGGCCATCTCCAGGTACCAGGTGGAGAACACCGACAGTCGGTGCAGGAGCGCGCGCTCGGCGTCGGAGAGCATGCCGTGGCTCCACTCCAACACCGCCCGCAGGGTGCGTTGGCGGGCCGGCAGGTTCTCCGTGCCGTCGCTGGTCAGCAACTGGAAACGGTCGTCGAGCCTGCGCAGGATCTGTTGGACCGACAGGACCCGGACCCGGGCGGCGGCCAACTCGATGGCCAGCGGAAGGCCGTCGAGCATGCGGCAGATCTCCGCGATGTAGCCGGAGTTCTCCCGCGTCATCTCGAAGCCGGCGCGGGCGGCGTGCGCGCGGGTCAGGAAGAGCCGCACCGACTCGTAGCGCTGGGCGTCCCGTCGCGGAATCGGCACCGGGACGGCGGCGTAGGGGTCGGTGGGGGTAGGCCGCGAGGGCAGGGACAGCGGCGGCACCCGCCAGACGCTCTCCTCGGGTACGTGGAGCGGCTGACGGCTGGTGGCCAGGATACGCACCCGCGGACAGTCGCGGAGTACGGCCTCGCACAGTTCGGCCATCGGCCCCACCGCGTGCTCACAGGTGTCCAGGAGCAGCAGCAGGTGCTGGGTGCGCAGCGCCGTGATGATGCCGTCCATCAGGGCGGTGGAGTCGCCCTGGGCGGCCTGCAACCCGGCGGCGACGGTGCGCAGCGCCTCCTCGTGGGTGGAGGCCTCGCTCAGGTCGATGAAGCGCACTCCGTCGGGGAACTGACGCAGCACGCGTTCGGCCAGGTGGAGGGCGAGTCTGGTCTTGCCGATTCCACCGGTGCCGGTCAGCGTGATCATCCTGGCGGTCCCGAGCAGGCGACCCAGGTCGACGATGTCGCGTTCACGTCCGACGAACCGGATGAACTCGCCGGCGGACAGGGGCAGGTTGTGGCGGGGAGGAGACATGGCCTCGTTTACTAGGACACCGATGTCGACCGCCCCGTGTCCGTGACGCCCACGAAGCGGCCGGTCCCAGTCTGGCACCGGGTGTCCGCGGCTGTCTCGTGGATGGCCGGTTCCGGCACGAGGGGGCGGAAACCGCCCATGCCGGGCCGTAATTTGCTAAGGGCCCACCGTGACCCTCGCGAATCGAGGCCGGGACGGCCCGGGGGAAGAGAGGTTCCCCCGGGCCCGAAAACGAGGATCAACCCTTCGGGTCCCAGTCCGTGGGGTCGGCGGTGGCCTGCTCGCCACGCTCCATGTCCTTGACCTCGTGGTCGCCGCCCTCCTCGAATGGCGGGAACCAGACGAAGGGGATGCCCTTCTTGGACGCGTACTGGATCTGCTTGCCGACCTTGGCGATGGAGTGGAACACCTCGGTGTTGAACCCGCGTCCGCGCAGCAGTTCGCCGGTGCGCAGCGCCTCGGTGCGTCGCTCGGCGTTGGGCACGACCACCATCACGTCGGTGGGGCACACCCGGCCGCCCTCGATGCGTCCTTCCGCGACGAGCTTGGCGAAGATGCGGGTCAGGCCGATGGAGAGGCCCACTCCGGGCAGCTTCCGCCGGATGAACTGGCCGGCGAGGTTCTCGTAGCGTCCACCTGCGCAGATGCTGCCGTACTCCGGGTCGTCGTCGAAGGAGGCCTCGTAGACGGTGCCGGTGTAGTAGTCCAGGCCACGGGCGATGGACAGGTCCGCCACCACGTCGCCCTCGGGCAGGTCGGCCAGGTCGTTCATGACGAACGCCAACTCCTCCAGACCCTCGTCCAGCAGCTCGGAGACGACCCCCAGCTCGCGGACGGCCGTGACGACGGTCGCGCCGTCGCCCTTGATCCGGGCCAGTGCCAGGCAGGGGTCGATCTGCTCCGTGGTCAGGCCCTCGGAGACCAGGATCTCCCGCACGCCCTCGTCCCCGATCTTGTGGAGCTTGTCCACGGCGCGGATGACCGAGATCGGGTCCTTGACGCCCAGGCCCTCGTAGAAGCCTTGCAGCACCTTGCGGTTGTTGACGTTCAAGGTCCAGGCGGGGATGTCCAGCCCGCTGAGCACCCGGTGCACGATGCGGGGGAGCTCGGCGTCGAAGTGCAGCGGTACCGAGTCCACGTTGATGACGTCGATGTCGCACTGGGTGAACTCGCGGTACCGGCCCTCCTGCGGGCGCTCACCACGCCAGACGCGCTGCATCTGGTAGCGCTTGAACGGGAAGGTCAGCTCGTTGAAGTGCTGGGCGACGTAACGGGCGAAGGGCACCGTCAGGTCGAAGTGCAGCCCGAGCCTGGCGTCGGAGTCGTCCTTGGCGTCGGCCTGGAGACGGTGCAGGGTGTAGACCTCCTGGGAGGTCTCGCCCTTGGCCATCAACACGTCCAGGTTCTCCACCGAGGGCGTCTCCACGGACGCGAAGCCGAAGGACTCGAACCCGGCGCGGATATGGTCCAGCCAACGCTGCTCCACGGCCCGGACCTGAGGGGTCCACTCGGGGAAACCGCTGATGGGAGTGGGTCGGACGACGCGCTGATCGGACATGTGGGGTTCTCGGCTCCCTTGGGAGTGTTCTCTGCCTGTGGATTCACCGTCCCCGCCGGAAACACGCGGGCACACGGGTGCGCGCTGTTCGGGGATGGGGCGTGCGGTCCATCCTACGCACCGGGCGAGTACCGGGCATCGTGAGCGGCGGCGGCAGCGGGCGGAGGTGGGCCACCACCGGCCCACGTGGACGGTTGTGGGCCGGTGGGGCTCGGGAACGCCCGAACGGGGTGGTACGGCCGGTTCGACATCGAAGAGCGAGACGTCGGTGGCGGTCGTGCGCCCCAAGGCGCCGCCGGGGCCCCGTGGGTCGCGTGCTCGTGCCAGGAGTCGACGGCGACCTCACTCGGCTGGGTGCCCTGCGTTCCACCGTAGAGGCAGGGAGCGGCGCCGGACAGGGATCCACGCGGCCGAAAGCGGCCGAAAATGGCCGCGCGCAATGTCGTAAAGTGCCACCACGGGGGTACGGGAATGTGCTTTCCTTGCTACTGTCCGTGCCCGAATCCGGACTCCGGGCTAGGAGTCGGACATCCGGCGTCAGAGTGTCCACGGTCACGTTCCGACCGGAACCCCCCTCACCTTGGTGTCGTTCCGGCCGGCCCGACCACTCTGCCCAAACCCCGGAATCCAGTGTCCTCCCGGTGTTAGGTTCCAGGTGCGGATCCTCCCGTGGAGGTTCGGACCCGAGCGGATCCGCGCCCCTCCAGACCGGGTCGAGTGAGCCAACCGTCCGTCCAGACCCGGCACTCTCGCTAGGACAAACTGTGATCCACTCAGCTAACAGCACGAACAACGTCCACGCACCCACCGAACTGTCCACCAAGATCATCATCGCCGGGGGCTTCGGGGTCGGTAAGACCACGTTCGTCGGGGCTGTCTCTGAGATCCCCCCGGTCCGCACCGAGGCGGCCGTCACGTCGGCGAGCGTCGGTGTGGACGACCTCTCGCACACCCCGGACAAGACCAGCACCACGGTCGCCATGGACTTCGGTCGCATCTCGCTCGAAACCGACCTCACCCTGTTCCTGTTCGGCACACCCGGCCAGCAACGCTTCTGGTTCATGTGGGACGACCTGGTCCGCGGTGCCCTCGGCTCGGTCATCCTCGCCGACACCCGACGCCTGGAGGACACCTTCCAGGCACTGGACTACTTCGAACGTCAGTACCGACTCCCGTTCGTCGTGGCCGTCAACGAGTTCGACCCCGAGGCGGGCTACACCGCCGACGAACTGCGCGACGCCCTGGACCTGGCCCCCGAGGTGCCCGTCGTCCGCTGTGACGCACGCGACCGCAGGTCGGTGGTCAAGGTCCTGCTCACCCTCGTCAAGCACGCCATGGCCCTGGAGGCCCGACAGCGCTCGCGGGGCGGTCGATCGAGTCAGGGCCAGAGCCAACTGGTCAACTAGATACGCCGCCACCGGGTACGCGGTCCCGTTCGTTGCCCGAACGAGTTCCCTTCGGGTGGTTTCGCGGCATCGTTGTGCACATGCGATCACCCGGGGGGAACCAATGGGTTGTGTCCGGCGTTACTCTGGCGTGGTGTTCGGACGAATGGCGGAAAGCGTCCGCCGCCTACTGGGCAAGCCCGGTGCGGTGGATCTGCGGCCCTATACCAAGCTCCTGCCGGCGATCGAGGCCGAAGAGGAGGGTCTGCGTGAACTCAGTGACGACGAGCTGAAGGAGAAGGCTATCGAGCTCGGTTACGCCGAGCTGCCCTACTCCACGGCCGATCTGGTCAACCTGTGCGCCGTGGGCCGAGAGGCCGCACGCCGCACCCTCGACGAACGACCCTTCGACGTCCAGCTCCTGGGCGTCATGGCGCTGCTCGACGGTCACGTGGTCGAGATGGCCACCGGTGAGGGCAAGACCCTCGCCGGAGCCCTCGCCGCCGCCGGGTTCGCCCTGCGCGGCAAGCGTGTCCACCTGCTCAGCGTGAACGACTACCTCGCTCGACGCGACGCCGAGTGGATGCAGCCCCTCTACGGCATGCTCGGCGTCACCGTCGGCTGGATCAACGAGGACTCCGAGACCGAGGAGCGCAAGGCCGCCTACGGCTGTGACGTCACCTACGCGGCCGTCAGCGAACTCGGTTTCGACGTCCTGCGCGACCGCATGGTCACCGACGTCGCGGACCGGGTGGTCCCCGAACCCCACGTCGCCATCATCGACGAGGCCGACTCCGTGCTCGTCGACGAGGCCCGCGTGCCGCTGGTCCTGGCCGGCGCCGCCGAGGCCGTGCCCGCCGACATCGAGATGGCCGACGTGGTGCGCGACCTCAAGCCGCGCACGCATTATGAGATCGATGACGAGGGACGCAACGTCCAGCTCACCGACGCCGGTATCGACGCGGTCGAGAAGGCCCTGGACGGCGTCGACCTCTACTCCGAGGAAGACTCCTCACTCCTGCCGCAGGTCAACCTGGCCCTGCACGCGCACGTGCTGTTGCAACGCGACGTCCACTACGTCGTGCGCGACGGCGAGGTGCGCATCATCAACGAGTCCCGTGGTCGCATCGCGCTGCTCCAACGCTGGCCGGACGGCCTGCAGGCCGCGGTCGAGGCCAAGGAGAAGGTGGCGATCAGCGAGACCGGAGAGGTCCTGGACTCCATCACCGTCCAGGCCCTGGTCATGCGTTACCCCACGCTCGCCGGCATGACCGGTACGGCGATGTCCGTGGCCGAGCAGCTGCGCGAGTTCTACGAGCTCGAAGTGGCGGTCATCCCCTCCAACAAGCCCAACGTCCGTGAGGACCAGGGCTCGCGCCTGTACGCCACGCGTGAGGAGAAGGAGGACGCCCTCATCGAGAGAGTGGAGAAGGTCCACAAGGGCGGCCGCCCCATCCTCATCGGCACCCAGGACGTCGCCGAGTCCGAACTGCTCGCCGGTCGGCTGCGTGATGCCGGACTGGAGTGCGTGGTCCTCAACGCCAAGAACGACGCGGACGAGGCGTCCGTCATCGCCGAGGCCGGCACCTACGGGGCCATCACCGTCTCCACCCAGATGGCCGGACGCGGTACCGACATCCGGCTCGGCGGCAGCGACATGTCCGACCGTGAACGGGTGGTGGAGACCGGTGGCCTGTTCGTGATGGGCTTCGGTCGCTACCCCAGCAGTCGTCTGGACGGCCAGCTTCGCGGCCGGGCCGGCCGACAGGGCGACCCGGGCGATTCCATCTTCTTCGTGAGCATGGACGACGACCTGATCGTCAACAACGCCTCCGAGAGCACCGGCTACAAGACCACCTCCGAGGGCGAGATCACCGACGAGGCGTGGTTGGACATGGTCGACCACGCCCAGCGGGTCTCCGAGGGCCGGTTGTTGGAGGTGCACCGCAACACCTGGCGCTACAACAAGCTCATCGACGTGCAGCGCGAGGTGGTCCTGGAGCACCGCGAACTGGTACTGACCGGGGACCAGGGCGACCGACACATCGCCAAGGACCAGAAGGAACGTCACGAGGAACTCGTGGCGGAGTTGGACGCCGAGCGCGTCGGCGACGCCTCGCGGATGATCACCCTCTACCACCTGGACCGTGGTTGGACCGACCACAACGCGTTCCTGTCCGAGCTGCGGGAGGGCATCCACCTGCGCTACCTGGGTCGTCGCGACCCTCTGGACGAGTTCAACCGTGAGGCCGTCCCGGTCTTCAAGGGTTTCCTGGACGAGGCCCGCGCCCGCGCCGCCGAGAGCTTCGCCGAGTTGGAGGTCGTCGACGGTGAGCTGGACGTGAGCGGGGTCGGGGTGAAGCGCCCCTCGATGACGTGGACGTACATGGTGCACGACCATCCGTTCAGCTCCGCACTGGAGACCCTGGTGGGTCGCCTCAAGGGTGACCGGGGATCCGGCGACTAGCCGTCACTCTCCGCAGATCTCATGCGCGGGTCAGGACCAAGGTCCCGGCCCGCGCATTACCTTTGTCGGCTATTCTTCTCAAAACGCTGGGACGCTCCCTCTGTCCTCTGTGTAATGACAGGGGGCGGGTTAATATAGAAGCGTTTTCAACGGAACCCGAGACGGTTGGGATTGCATCCACGGTGGCTCACGAGATCGGTGCGCAAGAGAAGATCAGTTACGGTCGAAACGACCGCTTCGCCGGGGGTCCCGTTGGTGGCGGGAGTTTCTGGATCGACGACGAGGGCCGCCCGGTGGCCAAGATCGGTGGGCCGAAGGAGTGGCGTCCCACTCCCATGATCGATGTCCGAGTGGGTGACGTGTTCAGCGTCGGGGGTCAGGTCTGGCGGGTCGGCGAAATAGTCGACGCCGATTCTCCAAGCGCGTATCTACTGGCGACCAGGATTAGCTGACTCGCGGGTCGACTTCTCGTCGCCCTCTTCTTTGTTCGCCCCCCGCTGGAATTGCAACCCTCTGCAACCGTTTCACTGATCGTTGCGGAGGGTATTGTATTGCGGTTTCCGGCGGGGGGTTTTGTGCGCCGACCATGTTCCGTGCGCACGCGTGGTGTGGTTCCCCGTCCCGTCAGGATGAAGACATGCCGCGGTGACGTTCCGTCGTCGCAGGTCGGCGTGGCGTCGCCGCCACCGCTTTTCGCTCAATCGAGACGTTCCGGTTATCCGACAGGGGTGTTCGTGTCGCCGATGCTTCGTTAACGTCGAAGTTGCACGGCACGCCCCGCAGGTGATCGGTGGGAGAGCCCTCGTTCCGACGGGGAACGGTCACCGCGTCTGCCGACCAAGGTCGGTCCCAGGGGCTGTCCCCCGCCCCTGGGCCTGGCCACCCCCGCGCCGGATCGCGACTCCCGATAGGTTCGGCGACATGGCACTTCGACACATCGCTCTGTTCCGTTGGCAGGACGGCACCACCCCCGATCAGGTCGCGCGGGTGGAAGAGGCGCTGGGGATCCTGCCCGACGTGATCTCCGCGCTCGACGCGTACGCCTTCGGCCCGGACCTGGGCATCGGTTCCGACACCTTCGACTTCGCCGTGGTGGCCGACGTCGCCGACGAGGCGGGATTCGTCGCCTACCGGGACCACCCCGACCACCAGGCCGCGCTCGCGGTGATCCGCCCGCTGCTCGCTGACCGAGCCGCCGTCCAGTACCAGGTATGAGCTCGGAATGGATCTTGTTCCAGAAAAGCTGGTCGTCCGTATTTCACCGGGCTCTCGGCCTGTTCTGGATCTGATGCGGGCCTTGCGGTAGAACAAGTTCCAGTTTATTCTCTGGGTATGTACCGCCCGCTGGGGACACCCTGACCGTTCGGTCGCGGGATGTCGTCGACGGCGGACAGAGAGAAGACCGTCGCCCGCCGAAGTCGGATCGCGCCCCGACTTCGGCGGGCGACGTCCGTTGTGCGGGGTGGAAGGCTCAGCCCAGGAGGCGGGAGATCTCACCGAAGCTCGGGCAGGGCCAGGGGAGGCGGCAGCCCTGGCATCGGGACCCGTCGTCCCCCTCGGGGCTGTGCAAGAGGAGCAGGTGCACGCACACCCCGGCCAGGTTGGTGACCTCATCGCGCGCGTTCGCGTAGAAGGCGACGTCGTTGATGCGGGCCAGGGCGCTGTCGGAGTGGGCGTCGGGGAGTCCGACGGTATCCGGGTCCCAGGGCACGGCCCGATCGGAGCGTTCCAGTATCTCCTGCACGCACCGGAGCAGGCGCGCGTGTTCGGAGGGTCGTCCCCTCCGGCTCGCTGGACTGGTGAACGGCGGCATCGCTGATCTCCCCCAACGGGTGGGTACCCGGCGTCTCTCCCTACAGGAAAACGCTGTGACTCACAGTACACGCATCATTGCCCGTTGTCGCGAGTCGGTGCGTGCGAAACCGCCGGAAACATTCGGTTCCCGGTCGGTGGGAGGGGCTGCCCCCAAGGGGAGGGGCAGCCCACCGGTAGGGGGTGGAGGGCCGGTGGTCGCCGGACGCCTCCCAGGGGTCAACCGCAGTTTCCGCCGCAGTTGCAGGAGCCACCGCTTTGGCATCCGCAGCCGCAGCCGGAACCACAGCCACACCCGGCCTGGTGCGGGGTCGTGATCAGGGAGTGGGTCACGGTCCCTCCTCAAGGGCTCGGAGCTTTCCCGAAGGTTGAACTTCCCACCGCGGGTCTTTCCCAACCGGAGACCGATCCTCGACGCCGCCTCGACCATGGGACCGCGTGGGGTCGAGAGCCCGACCCACGCAGCTGAACTGGGTCATCGCAGGTGGGAGGTCAGGTGAAGAAGGTGGGTCCGGCGGCCGGTCGGCGTGTCATTCGGTACAGCCGGACATGTCCCGGGAGCATGACCGGAATCGTGGGCAGCAGCACCATCGTCAGTACCGGTGCCGACTCCACAGGCACCGTGGGAACCATGCTCGGAACCACCGCCACGGCGGCGCCCACCAACCGTTCGAAGTCGAACGCGGCCCCGTGTGGCGCGAACCGTGTCATCCAGGGGAGGGTCCTCGGAGACGGACCTGCGCCCGGGGATCAGCGGCCCGGAACGCAAGACGGTCGCCCGGTCCCCGGGTGTGAACGGGGAGCGGGCGACCGCAAGTCCTCCGGGCGGGACAAGGGGGAGTGTCCACGGTCCGGAGGGCGCTGGGGAAAAGGCGCGCTCCGCACCAAGCTAGGGGTTCGCCGGACCGGAAGGGGCCGGATGTCCGCTTCCGGTCATTTTCTGGAACAGATTCCTCACCGGGCGTTAAGGGGGGCGTCCTCCTCGCCGCCCGGGACCGTCGCCGTGGGTTCGCCCCGGTTCCCCGGCAGACGCACCACCCCCGGGGTGCCCGCAGCCACGGCCTCGACCAGTCCGTTCGGGGGATCCCCGAGCGCGGGTTCCCCGCCCTCGCCATCGGACTCGAACTCCACCCGTCCACCGGTGAAGCCGGCCCTGGTGAAGCCCATCGCCTCCGGGGCGATCCGCGTGTCGTGCAGCAGGACCCGTGCGCCCGAGAACTCGGCCTTGTGGAAGTCGGTGAAGGGACCCTCGAAGCGCACATGCCGGAAGTTGACCGTGCCTCCGGTGGATCGTGCGCCACGGAAGGTCATCCGGGCTCCGGACACCCGTGAGTAGCGGAAGTCCATCTCCCCTGCGGCGAACACCGAACGATCGAAGAACAGCTTGCCGCCGATGAGGTGCACCCCGCGCAGACCGCCACCGTCGAAGACCACGTTGGACAGGTCGAAGCGGTGCCCATGCCAGGAGGAGCGCTCATCGCGCGACCGGTCTCCGATGCCCCGGATGACGGCGAACCGTACCTCTCGGAAGGCCTCGTGTCCCTGACGCGCGACCGTGCCGACCTCGTCCTCCTCGGGTGCGGGGGAGTGCGGCATGCGCATGTAGGAACACAGCACGTTGATGCACGTCTGGCGCAGTTCGGGGGTGGGCGCGTCGTCGGCCAGGTGCGCCCGCGCGTGCACCGCGCCGAGCCGCGGCCTGCTCGTTGCCCAGTTCGGTGTAGGCGGTGGTGAACCGGTCGTTGAACAGCTTGACCCCGTCGCGCTCCGCTGCTCGAAGCGCCCGCGGGTTCTCCAGGTTGTTGTTGCGTTGCCGGTGGTAGGCGATCACCGGCAGCGCGATGCCGGTGAGCCCGGCCATGATGGCGAACGCGCGGACCACCACGCCCTCGAAGGCGCGTAACGACAGTGTGTCCGGTCGGGCTATCTCGGGGAAGCCGAGGAACCACAGGGCACCGAGGACGAGCGTTCCGACGCACAGTCCGGTGACAGTCCAGGTCACGGCGATGTGCAGCCACAGCGGAGGCGGCCGGTCCTCCCGGTCGCGGTCCGGTGCGCGCTCCAGGTCGACCTTGGTGGGGCGGGGGATGGACATGCCGATGACACTAGGAGATTCTCGGTATGTGTGCGGGATTATGTCCGTCTTCGGTCAGGGCGGTCAGAACAGGTCCACGGGCGGAGCGGGGGAGTCCACCGCGTCGGTGTCGTGGACCGAGGCGTACCCGGAGGTGAACCGGTCCAGGTCCTCGCCGGCGACCAGCCGCGCCATCTCGGGATCACGATGCGCCGCGCGACCCAGCTCCTCCTCGGGCAGGGGACGATGGCCCGCCACCAGCACCAGGTTGCCGAACCTTCGGCCGCGCAACACCCCCGGTTCCGCGGACATCACCACGTGCGGCAACACCGAACGCACCGTCGCCACCTGCGCCCGAGTGTGCTTCAACGCGTAACCGTCACCGACGTTGACCACCAGGAATCCGTCGGGTCGCAGCACACGGGCCGCCTCGGCGTAGAACTGCGCGGACGTCAACCGCGCCGGGGTCCGCGCTCCCGCGAACACGTCCGCCACCACCAGGTCGGCGCTGGAGTCGTGCCGGGCGCCGATCCACTCGCGCGCGTCACCGATGCCCACCCGTAGTCGCGCGCGCCGGTCCCAGGGCAGCCTGCGCCGCACCATTTCCACCAGGGCCGCGTCCACGTCCACCGCGCGCTGATGGGAACCCTGGCGGGTGTGCGCCACGTACCGGGCCACGGTGAGCGCGCCGGCGCCCAGGTGCAGCACGTCGACGGACTCTCCCGGGGGCGCCACCAGGTCGACCGCGTGCGCGATCCGTCGCACGTAGGAGAAGTCCAGATAGGTGGGGTCGGACAGGTCCACGTGCGACTGCGGGGTGCCCTCCACCAGAAGGAACCACGAGTTCGGTCGGTCCGCGTCGGCGAGCAGGTCCACCCCGGGAACGACGGAGACCCCCTCTTCGGCCTCGACCCTGTCACGCACACGTCGGCCCATGTCCTCGTCCTGTTCTGCCGTGGAGATCACTCCAAGGTAGGCGTACCGCGGACCCCTTCGGAACCGACGCGCGAACCCCCTCTTCGGGGCGCTAGCCTGGGTCCTCCCAACGTTTTTCCGATCATCGCGCCCGAACCCTTTTCGGGTGCGTTCACCGAGGAGTGGCCGTGCTACTGCGGATGTCGAACCTGTTCCTGCGCACCCTGCGTGAGGACCCGGCGGACGCCGAGGTGCCGAGCCACAAGCTGCTCGTGCGCGCCGGCTACGTTCGTCGGGCCGCCCCCGGCGTCTACAGCTGGCTGCCCCTGGGCAAGCTCGTCCTGGAGAACGTCTCCCGTGTGGTCCGCGAGGAGATGAACGCCATGGGCGGCCAGGAGGTCCTGCTCCCGGCCCTGCTGCCCAGGGAGTACTACGAGGCCACCGGCCGCTGGGAGGAGTACGGCGACACCCTCTTCCGGCTCAAGGACCGCAAGGGCGCCGACTACCTGCTCGGTCCCACCCACGAGGAGCTCTTCACCCTCCTGGTCAAGGGCGAGTACTCCTCCTACAAGGACTTCCCGGTCGTCCTGTACCAGATCCAGGAGAAGTTCCGCGACGAGGCGCGTCCCCGCGCCGGCGTCCTGCGCGGCCGTGAGTTCCACATGAAGGACTCCTACTCCTTCGACATCGACGACGAGGGCCTCCAGGAGTCCTACGACAAGCACCGCGCCGCCTACATCCGGATCTTCGACCGGCTCGGTCTGGAGTACGTCATCGTCTCGGCGACCTCCGGCGCCATGGGCGGCTCCGCCTCCGAGGAGTTCCTGGCGGTCGCACCCACCGGCGAGGACACCTTCGTGCGCAGCACCGGGTCCGACTACGCCGCCAACGTCGAGGCCGTGAGGGTCCCCGCCCCCGAGGCGCTGCCCCTGGACGGGCTGCCCGAGGCGAAGGTCCACCACACCCCGGCGACCGCCACCATCCAGACCCTGGTGGACTTCCTGAACGAGGCGGGCCTGGGCCGCGACTTCAGTGAGGCCGACACCCTCAAGAACGTCCTGGTCAAGACCCGCGTCCCCGGTGCCAAGGAGTGGGAGCTGCTGGCCGTCGGCGTTCCCGGTGATCGTGAGGTCGACTTCAAACGGCTGGAAGCGGCGCTGGAACCCGCCGAGGTGGAGATCCTCGACGAGGCCGACTTCGCCGCCAACCCGTTCCTGGTCAAGGGCTACATCGGCCCCAAGGCCCTGATCGACAACAAGGTCCGTTACCTGGTCGACCCGCGAGTGGTCACCGGTACCGCCTGGGTGACCGGTGCCGACGAGGCCGACCATCACGTCGTCGACCTGGTGGCAGGGCGCGACTTCACCCCGGACGGCACCATCGACGTCGCCGAGGTGCGCGACGGCGACCCCTCCCCGGACGGGAAGGGCACCCTGTACACCGCGCGCGGCATCGAGATCGGCCACATCTTCCAGCTGGGTCGCAAGTACGCGGACGCCTTCCAGGTGGACGCCCTGGGCCCGGACGGCAAACCCAAGCGCGTCACGATGGGTTCCTACGGCATCGGCGTCTCCCGCGCGGTGGCCTCCATCGTCGAGCAGTCCCATGACGACAAGGGCATCGTGTGGCCGCGTGAGATCGCCCCCGCCGACGTGCACGTCGTCGGTACCGGCAAGGGCGATGAGGTCCCCGAGGCGTTGCGCATCGGCCGGGAGCTCGAGGCCAAGGGTCTGCGCGTGCTCGTGGACGACCGCAAGGCCGCCCCGGGTGTGAAGTTCACCGACGCCGAGCTGGTGGGCATCCCCACCACGATCATCGTGGGCCGTGGCCTCAAGGACGGCGTGGTCGAGTTGCGCGACCGCAAGAGCGGTGAGCGTTCCGACGTCCCGATCGAGGAGATCGTCGACCGAGCCCTCGCCGCCTGCGCCGAGTAGGACATCGATACGAAGGATCGAGCACGGAGAGGGGCTCCCGGCTTGCACACGGGAGCCCCTCCCGCGTGGGTCCACCCGTCACTAAGGTCTCTCGAAGCCGGGGAAGGCGTCGGGTTCGGCGCCCCATTTCAGCGAGCGCAGCGTCGACTCCTGCAAGGCCCGCGCGGCGGTGACGCGCAGGTCGGTGTCACCGGAGGAGGTCAGCCACAGGTACGCCTCCATCGTGGCGCCCTCCAGTTCGGCCGCGAACGTGTCCATGCCGTCCCCGTCGCGACCTTCCGGGATCGGGTACGAAGGCAAGGCGGGCGGTGCCTCCAGGTCGCGTTCGGCGGCGGCGTCGCGCAGCGCGTCCCGCAGCGCCTTGTGCTCCAGTGCGGCGGTGGACGCGCGCTCGCGCCGCCCCTGGTCACCGGCGGCGCCGCCGACGAACTCGAACCCGTACACCGCCGCGTGCTCGGCGCGCAGCGCCTCCGCCAGGGCTTCGGCCGTGGGGTCGGTGTCCTCGCTTGGGGTGGGGGTCTCGCTCACCTGACTACCTCGCCTATGTCGATGGGCCCTCAGGCCTCGTCCAGCAGATGGGCGTGTACGGCCTCACAGGCACCGATCGCGCTCACCAGCTGGGCCAGTCCCGGGTCGGTCACGGCCGCCGCCTGGTCCAGGCGCGACGACGAGGCCGCGACCTCGACCAGCCGTAGCCCCGAGGTGTCCAAGGGCGGACCGGGATCGGTCTCCGTCCCACCCGATCCCTCGGCCTCCTCCGGTTCCGCTGAGGGGCCCACTCCCTCGGGCAGGGCCTCCAACAACGCGTCCAGGTGGGCCAGGTGGTGTTCTCGGAACCCCTCCAACAGGTCACCGGGGCCCACCCCGTCGGCCAACGCCTGTTCGTACCGGACCACCGTCCGCTCCTTCTCCCGGATCAGGGAGCGCAGGACGGACACGTCCGGGGTCACGTCGTAGGGATACCAGTCGGCCGTGCCGCACCCGCTCAGACCGGCCACGGCGCCCGCCGCCACGACACCTGTCACCGTGACGCCCAGCACAGTGCGGCGGCTGACGTTCCCCTGCACGCGGTCTCCTTCCCCTGCCCCGCGCCCGGGGCGGTGTCGACGGCCCCGCCGTCGAGCGGCGGTCGGGACCCATCTTTCCACGCCGGTCGAGGCGTCGAGGCCGGTCCGCTTCCTCCCCGCGGGAAAGGGGAGATCGGCCTGCGTGCACACCCGAGGGCACGCCCCGAGGAGCGGGGCGACCTGGAGGAGGCCCGGGAGTGGATACCCTTGCACGACAACCGCCGTCGTGCGCGACGTGCGGCGCTTTCGCGTCCGACGCGAAAGCGGAAGAGGACTACGTACAGAGCTGGACCGCCCCGTTCAACGGCTCACGGCCGAGCGGGCGGGATTTCGCCGTTTTGAGGGGCTGACACGCATGGGAGCGCAGGCGCGGGAAGAGCGCATCGCCGAGCTGCTGGAGCCGGTCCTGGCCAAGGCCGGGCTGGACCTGGAGGCCGTCGAGCTGACACCGGCGGGCAAACGTCGAGTGCTGCGCGTGGTCGTGGACTCCGACAACGGGGTCGACCTGGACCTGGTCGGCGAGATCAGCCAGGACGTCAACGAGGCGCTGGACGCCTCCGACGTCATGGGTGAGACGCCCTATGTCCTGGAGGTCACCTCGCCAGGGGTCGACCGTCCGCTGACGACGCCCCGCCACTGGCGCCGCTCCCGCGGTCGCCTGGTGAAGGTGAACCTCGTCGAGGGCGGAGACCTCACCGGACGCGTGACCGAGTCCGACGACCAGGGCGTGACCCTGGACGTCAAGGGTCGGTCCCGAACCCTGGCCTACGACAAGATCGCCAAGGCCAAGGTCCAGGTGGAATTCCGTCGCGAAGCCGACACCGACGCGGCGGACTAGAGAGGGAGCCCCGTGGACATTGACATGAGCGTCCTTCGCAGCCTGGAGCGCGAGAAGGACATCGCCGTCGAACTGGTCGCCAAGGCGATCGAAGACGCACTCCTGATCGCGTACCACCGCGAGGAGGGCCCTGAGAAGAAGGCACGAGTGGAACTGAACCGTTCCACCGGCCACGTCGTCGTTTGGGTGACCGATACCGACGAGGAGGGTGTGGCCGTCGGCGAGTTCGACGGGACCCCCACCGGGTTCGGTCGCATCGCCACCTCCACCGCCAAGCAGGTGATCCTGCAGCGGCTGCGCGACGCCGAGGACGAACTGACCCTGGGCGAATTCGCCGGCCGCGAGCACGACATCGTGTCGGGCATCATCCAGCAGGGCAAGGACCCGCGCAACGTCCTGGTCGACCTCGGCAAGATCGAGGCGATCCTGCCCCCGCAGGAGCAGGTTCCCACCGAGAACTACACCCACGGCGAGCGCCTGCGCGCCTACGTGGTCCAGGTGCGCAAGGGACTGCGCGGTCCCTCGGTGACCCTGTCGCGTACCCACCCCAACCTGGTGCGCAAGCTCTTCGAGCTGGAGGTGCCCGAGATCGCCGACGGCACCGTCGAGATCGCGGCCATCGCCCGTGAGGCCGGTCACCGCACCAAGATGGCGGTCAGCTCCAACCGGGGCGGCGTCAACGCCAAGGGCGCCTGCATCGGTCCGCTGGGCAGCCGTGTCCGCAACGTCATGGCCGAGCTCCACGGGGAGAAGATCGACATCGTCGACCACTCCGAGGACCCCGCCGTGTTCGTCGCCAACGCGCTGTCCCCGGCACGGGTCAACTCGGTGGAGATCCTCGACATGGCCGCGCGTGTGGCACGCGTCGTCGTTCCCGACTACCAGCAGTCGCTCGCCATCGGCAAGGAGGGCCAGAACGCCCGACTGGCCGCGCGTTTGACCGGATGGCGCATCGACATCCGCTCCGACGCGGAGCCCGCCCGCCCCCTTGAAGAAGAGGTCGACGGCCCCGCCGAGGACACCGACGACACCGCTTCGGCCGGCTGAACGGGTCACGACCATGCCCCGACACGATATGGTGGCCGAAGACGGTCCTGACCGTCCCGTGCGAACGTGCGTGGGTTGTCGGTCGCGGACAGTCCAGTCCGACCTCGTGCGGCTGGTGGCCGAGGGCACGGCCATCAAGCCCGACACCCGAGGTCGACATCCGGGGCGCGGAGCCTATCTGCACCACGACCGCAGGTGCTTCGAACTAGCGGAGCGCCGAAGGGCGTGGTCACGCGCCTTCCGGAGCCGGAGCGGAGGAGGTCCCACTCGGTGGGACGTCTCACGTGTGGCGTCGTTGTTCGACGACGCCCCAGGTGGCTGAGCGCGCCGCTATCCGGATAGGGTTGGAATGTCTGGGCCGACCTCGAGGTTGTAGAGACCGAGGTCGGCGTGCTGTGCCGTGTCGGCACGCATGAGCCGGCCCATTGTTGTGTAGCGATGAGGAAGCAGGTCGAGATTGCGATGAGCGCCTGATGAGTACGCAGCGATGAGTAACTCGAGCTAACGACGGTCCGGCACAAGCCCCTGTCCCGGACCGAAGCTGAAGGAGAGTAGTGGCGAAGGTCCGGGTATACGAACTCGCTAAGGAGTTCGGTGTAGAGAGCAAGGCCGTCCTGGCCAAGCTCAACGAGATGGGCGAATTCGTTCGTTCGGCGTCCTCCACGATAGAGGCCCCCGTCGTTCGACGCCTTCAAGAAGCTTTCAACGATGGCTCCGACGGTGGCAAGAAGGGTGGATCGGCTCCCAAGCCGGGCCCCAAGCCCTCCGCCGGTGCCCCCGCGCGTCCCGCGGCTCCCAAGCCGGGACCCGCGCCCAAGCCGGGGCCCGCACCCAAGCCGGGTCCGAAGCCGGCTCCGGCCGCCAAGCCCGCGGCTCCGGTGGCCAAGGCCGAGCCGGCCGCCGAGAAGCCGTCCACCCCGGTCGACAAGCCCGCGGTGCCGACTTTCGAGGCCGCGCCCAAGCCCGGCCCCAAGCCGGCGCCCAAGGCCCCGCGCGGTGACGCGCCGAAGCCGGGCCCGAAGCCGGCCGCGGGCTCCCAGCAGCGTGGCGGCGACCGGCCGCAGCGCGGCGGCGAGCGTGGCGGTGAGCGTGGTGGCCGTGACGGCGGCCGCGCCCCGCGTCCGGGCGGTCCCCGTCCCGGCCCGCGTCCGGGCAACAACCCGTTCGCGTCCAACGCCTCCGGAATGGGGTCCAAGCCGGCCCCGCGTCCCGGTGGCGGCGGTGCTCCGCGTCCGGGCCCGCGTCCCGGTCCCCAGGGTGGTACCGGCGGCGCTCCGCGTCCGGGCGGTCCCCGTCCGGGCCCGCGTCCCGGCCCGCAGGGCGACCGCGCCCCGCGTCCCGGTGGCGGCGCCGGTGCTCCGCGTCCCGGTGGCGCTCCCGGCGCCCCGCGTCCGGGTGGTGCCGCCGGTGCTCCGCGTCCCGGCGGTGGCGGTGGCGCTCCGCGTCCCGGAGGCCCGCGTCCCAGCCCGATGAACATGCCCTCGTCCCGTCCGGCCGCGCCCGCGGGTGGCGGTCGTGGTGGCGGTGGTGGTCGTCCCGGTGGCGGCGGTCGCGGTCGGGGCGGCGCCCCGACCGGCGCGCGTCCCGGTGGCGGCGGCGGTCCGCGTCCGGGTGGTTTCGGTGGTCGTCCCGGTGGCGGCGGCCGTGGCCGCGGTGGCGGAACGGCCGGTGCGTTCGGTCGTCCGGGCGGTCGTCCCGGACGTGCGCGCAAGTCCAAGAAGCAGCGGCGTCAGGAGTTCCACGACCTTGCGGCACCGTCCTTCGGTGGCGTCAAGATCCCGAGCGGCAACGGTCAGTCGATCCGACTGTCCCGTGGCGCCTCGCTCTCGGACTTCGGCGACAAGATCGACGTCAACCCGGCGTCGCTCGTCCAGGTCATGATGCACCTGGGTGAGATGGTCACCGCGACCCAGTCGCTGCCCGACGAGACCCTGCAGTTGCTCGGTGAAGAGCTCAGCTACAAGGTCGAGGTCGTCAGCCCCGAGGACGAGGACCGCGAACTCCTGGAGTCCTTCTCCATCGAGTTCGGTGAGAACGAGGGCGGCACCGCCGAACTTCGTCCGCGCCCGCCGGTGGTCACCGTCATGGGTCACGTCGACCACGGTAAGACCCGACTGCTGGACACCATCCGCAAGACCAACGTCTCCAGTGGCGAGGCCGGCGGAATCACCCAGCACATCGGTGCCTACCAGGTCTCCACCCACGTGGACGGTGAGGAGCGCAAGCTCACCTTCATCGACACCCCCGGTCACGAGGCGTTCACCGCCATGCGTGCCCGTGGTGCGAAGGTCACCGACATCGCGGTGCTGGTCGTGGCGGCCGACGACGGCGTCAAGCCGCAGACGGCCGAGGCCATCGACCACGCCAAGGCGGCCGAGGTGCCGATCGTCGTCGCGGTCAACAAGATCGACGTCGAGGGCGCAGACCCGCAGCGGGTGCGTGCCCAGATGACCGAGTACGGCCTGGTGGCCGAGGAGTACGGCGGCGACGTCCAGTTCGTGGACATCTCCGCGCTCAAGGGCGAGAACATCGACACGCTGCTCGAGTCGATCGTCCTGACCTCCGACGCCGCGCTCGACCTGCAGGCGAACCCGGACATGGACGCTCAGGGTCTGGCCATCGAGGCCTACCTGGACCGCGGTCGCGGTTCCATGGCCACGGTGCTGGTCCAGCGAGGCACGCTCAACGTCGGTGACTCCATCGTCTGTGGTGACGCCTACGGCCGCGTTCGCGCCATGCTCGACGAGCACGGCCGGAGCGTGGAGACGGCCGAACCCTCGCGTCCGGTCCAGGTCCTGGGTCTGACCAACGTGCCCAGCGCCGGTGACAACTTCCTGGTCGTCAAGGACGACCGGGTGGCGCGGCAGATCGCCCAGCAGCGGGAGGCGCGCGAGCGCTTCGCCCAGCAGGCGAAGTCGGCCCGTCGGGTCACCCTCGACAACTGGCAGTCCGCCATCAAGGAGGGCGAGCGCTCCGAGCTGCTCCTCCTCATCAAGGGCGACATGTCCGGTTCCGTCGAGGCGCTCGAGGAGTCGCTGCTCAAGATCGACGCCGGTGGCGACGAGGTCGGCATCCGGATCATCGGTCGCGGTGTCGGTGCGATCACCCAGAACGACATCAACCTGGCGTCGTCCGCGGACGCGATCATCGTCGGCTTCAACGTTCGGCCCGAGGGCAAGAACAGCGAGCTGGCGGACCGCATGGGTGTCGACATCCGGTACTACTCGGTCATCTACCAGGCCATCGACGAGGTCGAAGCCGCGGTCAAGGGTCTCCTCAAGCCCATCTACGAGGAGGTCCAGCTCGGCAGCGCCGAGATCCGCGAGGTCTTCAAGGTGCCCAAGATCGGCAACGTCGCCGGTTCGATCGTCCGCAGCGGTCTCATCCGCCGCAACAGCAAGGCGCGTCTCATCCGCGATGGGGTCGTCATCTCCGACAACCTCAACGTCGATTCGCTCCGACGCTTCAAGGACGACGCGACCGAGGTCCGTGAGGGCTTCGAGTGCGGTATCGGTGTCGGTTACAGCGACATCCGGGTCGAGGACGTCATCGAGACCTACGAGATGAAGGAGAAGCCCCGCGACTAGTCGTGTGGACTGATCCACCTGGGGCCCCGGACCATCGTGTCCGGGGCCCCACCTTTGCCGGCTCGCACAACACCACAGGTGATCACTTGTACGTTGGGGCGTTGACGCTGGACGTGCTCCTTGGAGACGTCCACTCGCTCAAACAGAAGCGTTCGATGGTCCGGCCGGTCATCTCCGAGCTACGCCGAAAGTTCTCGGTGTCGGTGTCGGAGGTGGGCGACCAAGACCTCTACCGTCGGGCGAAGATCGGTGTCGCGGTGGTCGCTCCCACGGCCGCCCATGCCAGGGACCAGATGGACACCTGCGAGCGTTTCGTCGCGGGCCGTCCCGAACTGGAGTTGCTGTCCGCCAGGCAGCGGCTCTTCAACGAAGAGGAAGACTGACGATGGTCGACGCAGCACGCGCGCGCAAGATCGCCGACCGGATCCAGCGCATCGTCGCCGAGATGCTGGACCGGCGGATCAAGGACCCGCGCCTGGGATTCGTGACCGTGACCGACGCCCGTATCACCGCTGACCTGCGGGACGCCACGGTGTACTACACGGTGTTCGGTTCCCCCGACGAAAAGGCGGCCAGCGCGGCCGCACTGGAGAGCGCCAAGGGCGTGATCCGCAGCGAGGTCGGCAAACAGACCGGTATCCGGCACACGCCGAGCCTGGCCTTCGTCCTCGACGACGTGCAGGAGAACGCCCAGCACATCGAGGAACTGCTGGTCAAGGCGCGTCAGTCCGACGAGGAGGTGGCCCAGCGGGCCACCGGAGCCAAGCCCGCGGGCGAGGCCGACCCGTACAAGGTCCCTCGTGAGGACGACGAGGACCACGAGGACGAGTGACCACCCGGGACGGCGGCGTCGGTCGCCGTCCCGCCCCCTTTCCCTTGAAGGAGCACCATGGCCGAGAGCGGCGTCGTGGTCGTTGACAAGCCCGCCGACTGGACCTCGCACGACGTGGTCGCCAAGACTCGTGGTCTGGCGCGCACCCGACGCGTGGGGCACGCGGGCACCCTGGACCCGATGGCCACCGGGGTGCTGGTGCTGGGGATCGAGAAGGGCACGAAGCTTCTCGGTCACCTGACCCTGACCGAGAAGACCTACGAGGCGACCATCCGACTGGGCCTGCTCACCAACACCGACGACGCCGAGGGGGAACCCGGTGCGCGTACCGACGCCTCCGCCGTCACCGACGAGGAGGTCCGGGAGGCCGTCGCGAAGCTGACCGGCGTGATCTCACAGGTCCCACCTCAGGTCAGCGCGATCAAGGTGGACGGCAAGCGCGCCTACAAGTCGGCTCGCGAGGGCAAGGAAGTGGCCCTCAAGGCCCGTGAGGTCACCGTTTCCGAGTTCGAGGTGACCGACATCCGTCACGTGGCGGACCCCGATGGCGGATTCGTCGACGTGGACGCGGTCGTCACCTGCTCCAGCGGCACCTACATCCGCTCGTTGGCGCGCGACATGGGCGTAGACCTGGGAGTGGGCGGCCACCTCTCCGCCCTGCGCCGCACTCGCGTGGGACCCTACGACCTGTCCCAGGCCCGTACCCTGGACGAACTCGCCAGGGAGTTCACCCAGGTTCCGCTGGCCCGAGCGGTGGCGGCGGCGTTCCCGGTGCGTACCCTGGACGAGACCGAGACCCGCGCGATCCGGCACGGCAACCGCATCGGCGAGAGCACTCTGGGAGAGGGCCCGGTGGGCCTGTTCGCCCCGGACGGCAGCGTGGTGGCGCTGGGCGAGAACCGCCCCGGCCACATGAAGCCGATCGTCGTCTTCACCCCGGCCTGAGACGATCCGGAGACCTCCGTTTCCGGTCGTGCCGTTCAGGGACGGTGGGGGAGTTCCTTGAGGAATCCGGCGAGGGCGGCGGTCAGTTCGCCGGGACGTTCGATGGAGGGCAGGTGTCCGGTCTCCGGGAGTTCCAGGAGGGCGGCGTCACCGATGCCCGCCGCGTACAGGTCCGCGACCTCCTGGATCTGAGGGATCTCGGACAAGCCCTTGACCACCAACGTCGGCACCGTGATCTCGTGCAGTCGACCCTTGGCCGGGGGATCGGGCCACAGGTTCTCGTTGGGCGGGCTCGACCAGCTGCGGGCGAACAGCTCCCGCAGCATCAGCAGGGACAGGTCCCAGGCCTCCAAGGGCATTTCCTCGGGTGATCGGCCTGTTCCGAGCACCATGAACCGGCCCTGCGCCTCGGCCATCGCCGCCACGTCCGACGGGTCGGGGGAGGCGTTGCCGGCCTGGTACACCGTCAGCCGCTCGTGCGGCACCGCGGCCAGGGACATCTTCCGCGACTCCCGGACGAAGGCCTCGGGCCATTCGTGTCCGGACATACCAGGGCAGACCAGTGCCAGCGCGTTCACCCGCTCGGGCGCGGCCAACGCCGCGTCCACCGCGTAGGCACCGCCGAACGAGGCCCCCACCAGGGTGGCCTCTCCGATGCCCAACGCGTCCATCAGCCCCAGCAGGTCCTCGTGGTGCGGGATCGGGCCCTCGTGGTCGGCCGACCCCCCATGACCACGCCAGTCGTAACGCACCACCCGGTGCGTTCGGGACAGCTCCGCGAACTGGTGGTCCCACATCCGCCGGTCGGCCACCCCGGCGTGCACGAGCACGACCGCGGGCCCCTCCCCGGCCTCCTCGTAGGACAGGTGGGTGCCGTTCGTACCGATCATCGCCATCCGGGCACGGTAAACCGCGTATCCGCTTCGAGCCAACCCGACTTTGCCTGGATGGGTGATTCCAGGGGGTGGGTGTGGGGTGTGGGTGTGGCCGGTGGGGCGTCTGGGGTCGGGAGCCTTGGGGTTGTCGGGCGTCGCTTGGC
>NZ_BCSH01000063.1 GCF_001570765.1 Nocardiopsis listeri NBRC 13360
GCCCCACCAGCAGCCCGAAGCCCCCGCCAGACCACCGGCAGATTCTCGACCTCAGGCGCCCCACCCACACACCCGACACCCGACACCCCCACCCGACACCCTGGAAGCACTTACCTAGCCGGGGTAGGGGCGGTCGCGTCTGGCGTGGCGCAGGGACTCGCCCCACCAGGCCAGCTGGTCGAGCATCTCGTCCACCGCGGCCTCCGCGCCGCGCAGTTCCTCGCCCCCGGTGCCGGCCATGAACAGACCTTGGGCGTTGTGCAGGCTCACCGAGGTACGCACCGACGTCACGTGCAGTTCGCTGAAGACCCCGCGCAGCTGCTCCACGGCGCGCAGACCGCCCGACATCCCTCCGTAGGAGACGAAGGCGACCGGCTTTGCGAACCACTCCTTGCGGGCCGAGTCGATGGCGCTCTTGAGCGGACCGGGATAGCCGTGGTTGTACTCGGGGGTCACCACCACGAAGGCGTCCGCGGCGTCGATCGCGCGGGAGAACCCGGTGGCTTCGGCGCCCTGGTCGTCGGCCCAGTGCTCGCCCACGTCCAGGACATCGACGTCCACACCGGGACGGGCCGCTACGAGGTCGAGGAACCAGGCCGCGATGACGGGCCCCGTGCGTCCCCGGGGACCGCCTCCGAGGAGGACGGCCACTCGAAGGTTCTCCTGGTGCATGTGGGTCCTTTTCCTGGGCGCGAAGGGACGTACGCCCCCAGCGTACGAGCTCAAGTTAGCTTGAGGTCAAGGCAATGGAAGGTGACACCATGCTCACCATGGGGGGCTCCGGCATGGGAACGGCCCGGGGCCGGCACCGCGTACGGTGCCGGCCCCGGGCCGTTCCAGGCGCTACGAGAAAGGGTCAGGCCAGACCCAGCTCGCTCTCGAAGGCGCCCTCTTCCAGGCGTTCCTTGACCGTCTGCAGGAAGTGGCCGGCGTCGGCGCTGTCGATCAGACGGTGGTCGTGGGCCATCGACAGGTAGACCATCGAACGGACCGCGATGACCTCGCCGCCCACGGCCTCGTCCTCGACGACGACGGGACGCTTGACGACGGTGCCGGTCTCCAGGATGGCGACCTGCGGCTGGTTGATGATCGGCGTGCCGAACAGCGCACCGGTGTGGCCGGTCTCGGAGATCGAGAACGTGCCGCCGCCCAGCTCGTCCGGGCCGAGCTTGCCGGTGTGGGCGCGCTCGGTCAGGTCGGTCAGGCTGCGGGCCAGGTCACCGAGACCGAGTTCGCCGGCGTTCTTGACCACCGGTGCGAGCAGGCCCCGCTCGGTGTCCACCGAGACGGCGAGGTTCTCCACGTCGTGGTAGGTCACCGTCTGGTCGGCGGCGTTGATCACCGCGTTGACCTTCGGGTGGGCCTTGAGGGCCTCCACCGTGGCGGCGGCGAAGAACGGGAAGAAGTTCAGCTCGACGCCCTCGCGCTCGGCGAAGTCCGCGCCGACCTGCTCGCTCAGACGCGCCACCTTGCTGACGTCGACCTCGATGACCTGGGTCGTCGTGGCGGAGATGCGCAGCGACTCGACCATGCGGTCCGCGATCGACTTGCGCAGACGGCTCAGCTTCTCGGTGCGGCCGCGTAGCGAGGTGTCCGAGGAGACCTTCTTGGCCGGGGTCGAAGCGGCGGGCGCCGACGCGGCGGCCTTCTGCTCCTCCGCGGCCTTGAGCACGTCCTGCTTGCGGATGCGTCCGCCCACACCGGTGCCGGAGACACGGCTCAGGTCGACACGGTGCTCGGAGGCCAGCTTGCGAACCAGCGGCGTCACGTAGGCCTCGGTAACGGCGTCGGTGCCGGAGGCGCGACCCGTTCCGCTGAGCGTCTCGATGTCCACGGAGGGACCGCCCGTCGAGTCCTGCTCCTGTGCGGCGGGAGCGGGCGTGGACGGGGCGGGAGCACTCGCGGGCTTCGGCTCGGGTTCGGGCTCGGCCTTGGCTTCGGGCTCGGCCGGGGCGGCCGGAGCGGCGGGCTCGTCCGTGGCAGCGGCGCCGGAACCACCGATGAGGGCGATCCGGGAGCCGATCTCGACGGTGTCGTCCTCGTCGACGAGGATCTTGGTGAGCACCCCGGAGACCGGGGACGGGATCTCGGTGTCCACCTTGTCGGTGGAGACCTCGAGGAGCGGCTCGTCCACCTCGACGGTGTCACCGACGCTCTTGAGCCACTGGGTGACGGTCCCCTCGGTGACGCTCTCACCCAGGGCGGGCATGTTCACCGGGGTACCGGTGCCCTCGTCGCCACCGGCGGCGGGCTCGGGGGTGGGCTCGGGTTCGGGAGCGGACTCGGCGGCGGGCTCCTCGGCGGCCGGGGCGGGCTCCGGCTCCGGCTCGGCCGCCTGCGCGGGCTCTTCGGCGGCGGGCTCGGCCGGGGCGTCGGCGGACTCGCCCTCGCCACCGATGATCGCGATCTCCGCGCCGATCTCGACGGTGTCGTCCTCGTCGACGAGGATCTTGGTGAGCACCCCGGAGACCGGGGACGGGATCTCGGTGTCCACCTTGTCGGTGGAGACCTCAAGGAGCGGCTCGTCCACCTCGACGGTGTCGCCCACGTTCTTCAACCACTGGGTGACGGTCCCCTCGGTGACGCTCTCACCCAGGGCGGGCATGGAAACGGAAGTCGGCATGGGTTCCTCGTTGGATCTGGACGCGGTACCTGCCCAGGCCTTGATGGGCAGCGCGGATGTGGTCGGGGGCGGGCCTCAGGAGGCCCGCCCCCTGGCGAAACGATCAGTCGTGGACGTGCAGCGGCTTGCCGGCCAGTGCGAGGTGTGCCTCGCCCAACGCCTCGGACTGGCTCGGGTGCGGGTGGATCAGCTGGGCCACCTCGGAGGGCAGGGCCTCCCAGTTGTAGATCAGCTGCCCCTCGGCGATCAGCTCGCCGACACGGCTGCCCACCATGTGGACGCCCAGCACGGGCCCGTCCTTCTCGGCGATGACCTTGACCGCGCCCTGGGTTTGCAGGATCTGGCTCTTGCCGTTGCCCGCCAGGTTGTAGTTCATCTCGACGACGTCGTGACCGCGCTCCTTGGCCACCGCGGTGGTCAGACCGACGGACGCGACCTCGGGCTCACAGTACGTGACGCGGGGAACACCGTCGTAGTCGATCGCCGGCGGGTTCTGCCCGGCGATGTGCTCGGCGACGAAGATGCCCTCGGCGAAGCCCACGTGCGCGAGCTGCAGGGTCGGGATCAGGTCGCCGACCGCGTAGACGTTGCCCACACCGGTGTGCAGGTTCTCGTCGACCTGGACGAAGCCGCGGTCCAGGGTGACGCCCTGCTCCTCATAGCCCAGGCCCTCGGAGACCGGGCCGCGACCGATGGCCACCAGCAGGACCTCGGCCTCCAGGGTCTTGCCGCCCTCGAGGGTGACGACCACGCCGGAGTCGGTGGTCTTGACCGACTCGAACGGCTTGCCGAGCTCGGACTTGATCTTGCGCTTGCGGAAGGCCCGCTCCAAAAGCTTGGAGCTGGACTCCTCCTCGATGGGGACCAGGTTCTTGAGGGCCTCGACGATGGTGACGTCGGCGCCGTAGGAACGCCACACGCTGGCGAACTCCACGCCGATCACACCGCCGCCCAGGACGATGACGGACTCGGGGACGCGGTTCAGCTCCATGGCCTGGTCACTGGTCATGACCTTCTCGCCGTCGATCTCCAGACCCAGGGTCTTGGGCTTGGAACCGGTCGCCAAGAGGACGTTCTTCCCCTTGTAGACCTTGCCGTCGACGGTGACCTCGTCCTTGCCGGTGAGCTTGCCCTCACCCTCGACGACGGTGATCTTGCGGGCCTTGATCAGGCCGCTCAGGCCCTTGTACAGGCCGCCGATCACCTTGTCCTTGTACTTGTGCACGGCCTCGATGTCGATGCCCTCGAAGGACGCCTTGACACCGAAGGTTTCGCTCTCCTTGGCGGAGTCGGCGACCTCGGCCGAGTGCAGCAGGGCCTTGGTGGGGATGCAGCCGCGGTGCAGGCAGGTGCCGCCGAGCTTGTCTTTCTCGATCAGGACGACGTTCATGTCCAGCTCGGCGGCGCGAAGCGCCGCCGCGTAGCCGCCGCTGCCGCCGCCAAGGACGACAAGGTCGAAGGTACCGCCGTTCTCACTCACGGGAACGAACTCCTAGTTCAGTGGCTGATGGTGATGGGTCCCCACGGCCGTTCGGGGCCGAAGTGGTCCGCCGTCGGCGGACCGTGGGGTGCCGTTTCGGGACGGCGCTCGGGCTCGGTGTTGTCGAGCGCCGCCCCGACCGACTACTTGCTCGCGTAGTCCTCGGCGATGCGGACGAGGGTGCGGGTACCCGCACCCGTGCCGCCCTTGGGGGTGTATCCGTGCGGACCGCCCTGGTTGAAGGAGGGCCCGGCGACGTCGAGGTGGGCCCACTTGTTGCCCTCCTCGATGAACTCCTTGAGGAAGATGCCCGCGGAGAGCATTCCGCCCCAGCGCTCGCCCGCCACGTTGGCGATGTCGGCGACCGCGGAGTTGAGACCGGCGCGCAGCTCGGCCGGGAGCGGCATCGGCCAGGAGGCCTCACCCTCGGCGGTCGCGGCCGCGACGACCTCGTCACGGACGGCGTCGTCGTTGGACATGACCGCGAAGACGCGGGTGCCCAGGGCGACGAGCTGTGCGCCCGTGAGGGTGGCGATGTCCACGACCAGGTCCGGCTCGTCCTCCTGGGCGCGGACCAGGGCGTCGGCCATGACCAGACGGCCCTCGGCGTCGGTGTTGAGGACCTCGACGGTCTTGCCGCCGTAGATGCTCAGCACGTCGGAGGGACGCTGGGCGGTACCACTGGGCATGTTCTCGGCCACGGCCAGGTAGCCGACGGCGTTGACCTTCAGGCCCAGGGTGGAGATGGCCCGCATGGCGGCCAGCACGGAGGCGGCGCCGCTCATGTCCGACTTCATCCAGTCCATCGAGCCCGCGGGCTTGAGGGACAGACCGCCGGAGTCGAACGTGATGCCCTTGCCGACGAAGGCGACCTTCTTGGCGGCCTCCGGGTGGCTGTAGGCCAGACGCACCAGGCGCGGCGCGTTCGACGAACCCTGACCGACACCGGTGAGGCCGCCGTAGCCGCCCTCGGACAGGGCCTGCTCGTCGAGGACCTCGATCTCCAGGTCCGCCTGCTGGGCGATCTCCTGCGCCGCGGTGGCCAGGTCCTCGGGGACCAGGTCGGCCGGGGCGGTGTTGACGAGGTCGCGGGTGTAGGAGACGGCCTCGGCCAGGACGGCGGCGCGCTCGATGGCGTCCTCGGCACCGGAGGCGGCACTGACCAGGGTCAGCGTGGCCTCCGCGTTCTTGGTCGCCTTCTTCTGCGCGGCCTCGGTGGTGCGGTAACGGTCGAAGGCGTAGGCGCCGAGTCGGGCACCCAGGGCCACGGCACCGACCTGGTCGGTGGTGGTCGCGGGCAGGGCCAACACGACACGGCCCGCGCCCTCGGGACGCGAGCTCAGCGTACGCAGCGCGGCACCGGCCGCGCGGGAAAGCACGTCGGAGTCGACGGGACCGTCGGTGGGCGCCGGGCCGAGACCGACCGCGACGACGACCGGGGCCTTGACGGCTCCGAGGGAGGCAAGGGTGTGCACCTCCTCAGGGGCGCCGCTCGCTCCCAGGAGCGACAGGGTAGTGCCGAGGCCGCCGGAGAAGGCGGCGTCGACGGAATGAGCGCCCGACGCGGGCTCCGGAGCGTCGCCTCCGGAGTGATAACCGACGACAACCGCGTCGGCGTCGAGCGAACTGGGGGACTCCGTGTTTACTGACAACGTCGTGCTCACGTCCCTGATGCTAGTCCTCTCGTGGCCCCCGCGGCGACGCGGCGCCCCGCTTCGCCGCGGCTCTGACACGGCCTTCCGCGGCTTGGCGCGTCGCGAGCCGTCCCCCCGGTAGGTCGGATGCCTCCCGCGCGATGTGGGCGCCTTTGGTCACTTTCAGGGGGCGTCGCACGGGAACGGCGGCGCTGCGGTTCGTTGCCCCCGCGAAGTCCCACCGAAACTCCGTGTGAATAAATGTGATCATGGCTACATCGGTTCCCGTGCGGGGGCACCGATCAGGCGCGGGCGGCCGCCACCAGCAGCGTCGCCGTCACGGCGATCTCCACCAAGGCCCCCAGAACGTCACCGGTGATCCCGCCCAACCGACGTACCGCGTGCCGCAGCGTCCCCGCGGCCACGACGACCCCCAGCACGGTGCCGGCCGCGCAGGCGAGCGCGAATCCGGGGGAGTGGAGCAATCCGAGGGCGCACAGCGCGAGCACACCCGCGGAGACCACCACCGCCGCCGGAACGCCGACCGTGCCCGCGACGAACGCTCCCAACCCGTCCGGGCGAGCCGAGGGGACCCGGCGCAGGCACGCGAGAGTCGCCGCCAGCCTCCCCGCGGCCCCGGCCGTCGTCGCGCCCACGACCGCCGCCCAGAAGGAGACCTCCGCCAGCTCCGCCAAGGCCAGCGCCTGGGCGCCGACCGCGACCAACAGGGTCAGCACACCGAAGGGTCCGATGTCGGAGCGCCGCATCACCTCCAGGGCGTCCGCGGCGGGTCGACCACTGCCCAGCCCGTCGGCCAGGTCGGCCAGACCGTCCAGGTGCAGCCCTCGGGTGAACAGGGCTCCGGCGCCCACCGCCAGGAGCGCGGCCAGCGGAGCGGACCACCCCAGCCACGTACCGAAACCGGCCACGGACCCGATCGCCGCGCCCAGCAGGGCTCCCAGGGCGGGGGCCCACAGCATCGCCCGGCCGGCCACCGCGCGGTCCACCCGTTCGACGCGCACCGGCCACACGGTGAAGGTGCCCACCGCCATGCGCAGTCCCGCCACGGTGTCCCCGTCGCCCACGCGGCTCACCGAAGCTCCACCACGCGACCGGCCGTGACCAGGACGACCTCCTCGGACTCGGCGCCGACCCGTTGGTTGAGCAGTCCCAGCCGGTCCCGGAAGAGCCGCCCGGCACGGGTCGCCGGAACCACCCCCGAACCGACCTCGTTGGTCACCGCCACCACGTACGCCGGAGTGGAACGCCAGGCCTCCAGCAGTTCCTCGATGGCCGCGTCCACGTGGGCCTCGGCGTCCGGGGGAGGCTCCTCCTCCCACAGGCCGCTCCGGTCCATCACCGCCGTCAGCCAGGTCCCCAGGCAGTCGACCAACACCGCGCCCCGCCGTTCGCGCAGCAGGCCGGCCAGTTCGGTGGTCTGCTCGGTCCGCCACCACCAGGGGCGGCGACCGATGTGCAGGGCGATCCGCTCGGCCCATTCGGGGTCGGTCGCGTCGTCGGGGATCGGACCGGTGGCGGCGTACACGACCTTCGGTTCGGCCAACAGCCGGAGTTCGGCCTCGGTGGACTTGCCGGACCGGGCACCGCCGGTCACCAGGGTCCGGTGCGGACCGCGCGGTCGGGACTCGGGCCACACCGAGGGCGGACAGGTCATCGTCGTGCCGTCGGTGGGCGCCAGGGCGCCCCACAACCGGGCCCGACGGACGAATTCGCGGGGCGAACGGATCCGGTGGTCGCCGCCGACCGCCACCACCGCGGTGGTCACCCCGATCACACCCGAGCGGCGCAGCTCGCCGATCACCTCCGGGCGCAGAGCGGCGTCGACGATGACCATGTCCACCTGATTCTCGGAGGCCGAGGTGTAGGCCGAAGCGCCGTCCGGAAGTTCCTCGGCGGGCGGCCCGCCGGGTTGTGCGCCCGGGCCGGAACGGGCGTACAGCAGTCGACCACCGTCGGGCGCCTCCACCCGGATCCCCTCGGGGGTGGACGTGACCGTGTAGTCGGGCGGTACCGGGCCGACGGTCCCGGACTCACGAAGACGGAACCGGTCGTCGACGGTCACCCTCAGCGGAAGTCGACGGTCCGAACGAGCCTTGTTGCAGGATGCACAGGTGCATTGAGGCGCGGGCCAGCCCGCGGGGCCCGCTGTCCCCAGAAATCGGATACGCACCTGGGAAAGTAAACCGCATCTCGGGCCGGGCCTTGGTTAAGCTCGGCACAGGTCGCGGTGACGACCACCGCGGCAGCGGCGACGAAGGGCGGTCGGACATGGCGTGGACGTGGCGATACCACGGGGCGGACGGCGCACCGGTGGAGGCGGGCGACGTACCCGCCGAGACGTTCACCTCGCGTGGCGACGCCGAGAGCTGGCTGGGCGAGACCTGGTCCGAGTTGGCGGAGGAGGGCGTGGGAACCGTCACCCTGCTGGAGGAGGACCGCGAGGTCTACACGATGCCCCTCACCGGCGACGAGGACTGAGCCGACGCAACGGCGAGGGGCCCGATCGCGTCGGCGATCGGGCCCCTTCCTCATGTTCGGCTCACGCCCTCAGCCGCGAATGTTCTCCGGGCTCTTGGTGAGCGCGGGGTCGCGCTGGACACTGTCGCCCAGGACCTCGTCGATACGGGCCATGAGTCCGGCGTCGAGCTTGACCCCGGCCGCCTCCACGTTGCTCCGCACCTGCTCGGGACGAGAGGCGCCGATGATCGCGGTGGACACGTTCCGGTTCTGCAGGACCCAGGCCACGGCCAACTGCGACAGGGACAGACCGGCCTCGGCGGCCAGCGGCTCCAGCCCCTGCACCCGCTCCAACAGGGCCTGGTCGGAGACCTTGTCCGCGAGGAACTTCTCGCTCTTGGGGTCGGCTGCGCGCGAACCGGCGGGCAGTTCCTGGCCCGGCTTGTACTTGCCGGTGAGGATGCCGCCGGCGATCGGCGACCACACGATCTGGCCGAGGCCCTCACGTTCGGAGAGCGGCACGACCTCGGACTCGATGACCCGCCAGAGCATGTTGTACTGCGGCTGGTTGGAGACGATCCGGTCGAAGCCCATCTCGTCGGCGATCTTCAGTGCCCGCTCGATCTCCTCCGCCCGCCATTCGGAGACACCGATGTAGAGGACCTTGCCCTGACGGACCAGGTCCTCGAAGGCCCGCATAGTCTCTTCGAGCGGGGTGGTGTAGTCGAACCGGTGCGCCTGGTACAGGTCCAGGTAGTCGGTCCCCAGCCGACGCAGGGAGTCCTCGCAGCCGCGGACGACGTGCTTGCGGGACAGGCCCCGGTCGTTCTTGCCCTCGCCCATGGGCCAGTAGAGCTTGGAGAAGATCTCCAGTCCGTCGCGACGCTCGCCCTTCAGGGCCCGTCCGAGGATCTCCTCGGCCTTGCCCTGCGCGTAGCCGTCGGCGGTGTCGAAGGTGGTGATGCCCGCGTCGAGTGCGGCGCGGACACAGGAGGTGGCGGTGTCCTCCTCGACCTGGGAACCGTGGGTGATCCAGTTGCCGTAGGCGATCTCGCTGATGATGAGACCGGTGTTGCCCAGATGCCGAAATTCCATGACGGGCACTCTAGTGGTGTGGCCATGGGGTGACCACAACCGGCCCCACGGCGCCTGGGAACGTTCCCGGGAATCGTCGCGGCGAGGGGCCGGGCGAAGGAAGGAGGACCGGTGCGGGCACCGGTCCTCGGGTCTTCGGGACGACGGGGAGGGGATGGGCGCTCAGCGTGCGCTCTTCGGGGTGGGGTCCTCGCCGACCTTGAGCCGGGGCTTGGGCAGGCGCAGCCGACGGAACTGCAGCTGGCGCATGGCGGCGTACATGCCGATGCCGCGAAGCAGGTCGTCGTCGGGGAAGTACTGAGTGGCGCGCTTTTTCACGGTGCGGCCCACGAAGACGCCCTCGGCGATGATGGTGACCATCATCAGCGGCCAGATCACGTACGCGACACCCACCTGGAACGCGGGATTGTTCACGAAGAGCAGCAGGATGACCAGGATCGAGAACGGCAGGAAGAACTCACTGGCACTACGGCGCGCGTCGATGAAGTCGCGCGCGTAGGCACGGGCAGGGCTCAGGTCCTGGGGCCGGTAGTACCGGGCGTCCTCACCCTTCGGTGCGCCGGGAACGGAACGCGTGACGCCTTTGGAACGTTGGCGATCCAGACGGTCCCGGTAGGCGCGGTAGGCCTCCTTCCGTGTCTCGGGGGCCTTCACCGGCCGGCGCGGGACCGGTTCGGATTCCCTGCGCTTGGGGGTGGGCACACCCTTCTTGGGGGTATATCCCTTAGGTTGGGTGGCCTCAGAGGCCTCAGGGCTGGCGGATTCGGCTGCGGCCGAATCCGTGGCTGCGGAAGCGGAGCGACGTCGGAACACACCCTCAGGGTAGCCGGTCATAGCTTTATGGCGACCGCGGGCCAGACCGCGTAGGGTTGGGCAAAGCGCCCGCTGGGAACTGCCGATGTACGCAGCGAGAAGGGGACGGCCACGCCGATGAGCGTGTTTCAGCGACTTTCGATGATCTTCAAGTCGAAGGCCAACAGGGCCTTGGACTCCGTCGAGGACCCAAGGGAAACCCTCGACTACTCGTACCAGAAACAACTCGAGCTCCTGCAGAAGGTGCGCCGAGGCGTCGCCGACGTCGCGACCTCCCGCAAGCGCGTCGAGCTCCAGATCCAGCAGCTCGAACAACAGTCCGACAAGCTGCAGAACCAGGGCAAGGCGGCACTGGGCCAGGGTCGCGAGGACCTCGCCCGCGAGGCCCTCACCCGACGTTCCGGTCTGACCAGTCAGATCGAGGGCCTGCGCGAGCAGCACGCCAACCTCCAGGGCGAGGAGCAAAAGCTCACGATGGCCGCCCAGCGCCTGCAGGCGAAGGTCGACGCCTTCCGCACGCGCAAGGAGACCATCAAGGCGACCTACACCGCCGCCCAGGCCCAGACGCAGATCAGTGAGGCGTTCTCGGGCATCTCCGAGGAGATGGGCGACGTGGGCATGGCCGTGCAGCGGGCGGAGGACAAGACCTCCGAGATGCAGGCCCGTGCCGGAGCCGTCGACGAACTGCTGGCGTCCGGCGCCCTCGACGACGTCACGGGCACCGGTCCGCGTGACGACATCCAGAGCGAGCTGGACCGTATGGCCAGCACCAGCGGTGTCGACGCCGAGCTCGAGCGGATGAAGCTCGAACTGGGCGGCGGCAGCGGTGGTTCCGCTCCGCAGCAGATCGAGGGTGGTAACGGTAGCCGGGAGGGCCAGTGATCGTCCGCATCATGGGTGAGGGCCAGGTGGACCTCACCGACGCCGACCTCGACGTACTCAACTCCTTCGACGCCGCTCTCGAGACCGCGATCGAGTCGGGCGACGAGGAGAAGTTCCGCAAGGCCCTGAACGACCTCCTGACGAAGGTGCGTGAGGACAGCAGGCCCCTGCCGGCCGACTCCCTGGAGCCCTCGCAGTTCATCCTGCCGCACGCCGACGCGAGCATGGAAGAGGTCCGCAAGATGTTGCAGGACGACGGGCTCATCCCCGGATAGCCCGTCCCTGGACAACGGAAGCGGACATGTGGCCTCGTGGGATCCACCACCACCGTCCGGGTGGGTCCCGTGCCGACGACGCGGAGCAGGACCGGTTCCCTTCCGGTCCGGCCCGCGCCCAGTGTCTTCGCGCGTGTTCTTCGCCCACGGCCGCCGTGATCCGTCACGGCGGCCGTGGTGTTTCTCGGTGACACCGGAGCGACGAACACGCGACGCTTCCGCTTTAACCCTTTTCTCACCTGGTCGAACTACACTCCGGAACAGACATCGTGGAGGGGAAAGCCGTGGCTGGTTCGAAGTTCCGTCCGGACCGGGGCCTGACGACCCGGATGGTCACGACCATGTTCCTCCTGATCCTGGTCTACGTGGCGTTCATCGTGGGGCTGGTGCTGGCCGGACTCAACATCTGGCTGGTGCTGATCCTGGTCGGCGCGTTCGCGCTGTTCTCCTACTTCTCCTCCGACAAGATCGCCATGTTCTCCATGGGTGCCAAGGAGGTCACCCCCGACCAGGCCCCCGACCTGCACGCCCTGGTCGACCGGTTGTGCGCCATGGCCGACATGTCCAAGCCCAAGGTCGGCATCGCCGACACCGACGTGCCCAACGCCTTCGCCACCGGTCACAGCGAGAAGTCCGCGGTCATCTGCGTGACCACCGGATTGATGCGCCGCCTGGAGGGTCCCGAACTGGAGGCCGTCATCGCCCATGAGCTCTCCCACATCGCCCATCGCGACGTCATGGTCATGACCATCGCCGGATTCCTGGGCATCGTCGCCGGCTTCCTCACCCAGGCCGGACTGCGTTTCGCCATGTTCACCGGTGCGAGCGGCGGCCGGAGCAACAACAACGGCCCCGCGCCCGCCGTCATCGCCCTGCTCGTGGTGCTGGTCAGCGCCATCGCCTGGGCACTGAGCTTCCTGCTCACCCGCGCCCTGTCCCGCTATCGCGAACTGTCCGCCGACCGCGCCGCGGCCTACCTCACCGGCCGCCCCTCGACGCTGGGCAGCGCGCTGTCCAAGATCACCGGCGACATGGCCTCCATCCCCACCCGGGACCTACGCCAGGTCGAGCCGTTCAACGCCTTCTTCTTCGCTCCGGCCTTCGCGAAGAAGGGGTTCAGCATGAGTCAGCTGATCGCCACCCACCCGCCGGTCGAACAGCGGCTGGCCCAGCTCTCCGACATCTCCCGCCAACTCGGCCGCGGCGCCTGAGACGGGATCGGGTCCGGGGAGCCGGGACCGGGATACAGAGAGGACCCTCATGAGCTTCTGGCGCGCACTGCTGGGACGGTCGAAAGCGGTCGAGCCCGATCTCGACGCACTCTTCGGCCTGCCCACCGCGGCGCTGACCCTGCGGGCCGGGGTGGGCCTGGTGCCCACCGGGAGTGGTTCGGTGGCCTTCCGAGCCGCGGAGGGCGCCGCCTTCGCCGACGTCGAACGCGACGTCACCGCGCTGCTCGACGCCGACGAAGGTCCGCCGGTGGAGCAGACCACCGACGACTACGGCTACACGTGGCTGGTGGTGCGCGGCGCCTCTACCCCGGAGGACGCGAGCGGCGACGCACTCGCCGACACCGACATCAGCGGCCTGGTCACCGACCTGCACGCGGTCAACTCCACCTTGGAGGTCAACGGCTACGGTCCCTCGTTGCTCTGCTCGTTGGTGGGCTTCACCGACGGTTCCGGTCGCTCGGTGGGCCTGGTGTACCTGTACAAACGAGGCACCTTCTACCCCTTCGCGCCCGCGGGCGGCAAGCGTCGGGACAACGCCTTGGAGCTTCAGGTGGAGGCGGCGATCGGTGACGACCTGCCGATGGAGAAGGACCGGTCCCGCTGGTTCCCCGTCTACGGCGCGCCGGGGCTTTGACACCCACCCGGGACGGCCCGGAGTGACCTTCGGAAGATGGCATTGGGGCGCGGCCCGGCTTACCCTGGTGGATACGGGCAGGCCCGTACGTCGCCCAGGTCACACGCACACCGTGGGGCCTTGCGGTGACAGGGCGAACACAGTGGCCGAACGGTGGAATGCCTCATCGGTCCCCGGTGTTGGGACCCGTTGAAGAGGACAGGACCCTCGGGGCCTGCCTCGTGAGCGACCGGGGTCGCCAGGCGGCCGCAACCCCTTTTCAGAGGAGCTTTACGACATGACGGTTCAGACCGAGGACACCGCGCAGGGAGTCATCCTCACCGACGAGGCGGCCGGCAAGGTCCGGTCCCTGCTCGACCAGGAGGGCCGCGACGACCTGCGCCTTCGCGTGGGTGTGCAGCCCGGTGGTTGCTCGGGGCTGCGCTACCAGCTCTACTTCGACGAGCGCGACCTCGACGGTGACATCATCACGGACTTCAGCGGGGTCGAGGTCGTCACCGACCGCAAGAGCGCCGCCTACCTCACCGGGGCGACCATCGACTTCGTCGACACGATCGAGAAGCAGGGCTTCACCATCGACAACCCGATGGCCACCGGCTCCTGCGCCTGCGGCGACTCGTTCAACTAAGCGCCGCCGCTTCGCTCGGGGGTGTTCGGTCACCCCCGTGGCTCGGAACCGGGTCGATGGGGAGGATGGACGCGCGTCCGCGTCCATCCTCCCTTTCCGTTTTTTGGGTGGGGGAAGGCTATTGGGCCCGCGTCATGGGTACCCTTGGCAGGTCCGAACGGGCACGTGCCCGTGGCGGCTCGGCCGGCTCGCCCCGAGCGCCGATTCCTCTTTCCCACCAAGGAGCCCACCTCCCGTGCGTATCGCGGTTGCCGGATCCATCGCCACCGACCACTTGATGTCCTTCGAGGGTCGGTTCGCCGAGCAGATCATCCCCGAGCAGATCCAGCAGTTGTCCCTGTCCTTCCTGATCGACGAGCTGGACGTGCGCCGTGGTGGCGTCGCGGCCAACATCTGCTTCGGTCTGGGCGCCTTCGGCCTGAATCCCGTGCTGGTCGGCGCGGCCGGACAGGACTTCGAGGAGTACCGTTCCTGGTTGGACCGTCACGGAGTCGACACCTCCTCCGTGCTCATCTCCGAACTGCGCCACACCGCGCGCTTCGTGTGCACCACCGACCGTGACCAGAACCAGATCGCCTCGTTCTACGCCGGCGCCATGGCCGAGGCCCGCAACATCGAGATCCAGCCGATCTCCGACCGGCTCGGCGGACTCGACCTGGTCCTCATCGGCGCGGACGACCCGGCCGCGATGGTCCGCCACAGCGAGGAGTGCCGTACCCGCGGCATCCCCTTCGCCGCCGACCCCTCCCAGCAGCTCGCCCGGATGGAGGGCCCCGAGGTGCGCACCCTCATCGAGGGAGCCGGTCTGCTGTTCTCCAACGAGTACGAGAAGGCCCTGGCCGAGCAGAAGACCGGCTGGTCCGACGAGCAGATCCTCACCAAGGTCGGTACCCGCGTCACGACCCTGGGCGCCAAGGGCGCTCGCATCGATCGCCAGGGCCAGGAGAGTATCCGGGTCGAGGCGGCCGCCGTGGGCGAGCTGGTCGATCCCACCGGCATGGGCGACTCCTTCCGTGCCGGCTTCCTGGCCGCGCACTCCTGGGGCCTGTCCCTGGAACGCGCCGCCCAGGTCGGCAACGCCACCGCCGTGCACTGCCTTGAGGCCGACGGCCCGCAGGAGTACACCCTCACCTCCGAGAGCCTGTTGGAGCGGATCGAGCGCTCCTACGGCGCGGACGCCGCCGCCGAGGTCAAGCCGTACCTGTAGCTTTGGGCCTTTGCCGGTGCTTCGGCCCGTGTTCGGGGCCTCCGTTAGAGCTTCTTCGGTTCGCGATCCGGGAGCCGGGCACCGCCCACGGCCACGAGAACCGCGGTTGTGGTCGGGGTGGTGCTCCGGACCCCGTAAAGTGGATGGTCGCGACCCGCACAGGTGCACCTGTGCCGCCCCGGCGCGCTGAAACGCGTACCGGTTCATTCGCCCAAGCCGTTCGCGCGGGGTCGCGCGCGGCGGTGGGGAACCCGCCTTCCGTTCGCCTCGCATCTGCGGGCACGGGGCTCGGGCGCCTCCGGCGCCTCCCAGTTCTAGGCCAGCCTTACCTGGGATTCCCTGATTCATCCTGAAAGGACTATGCATGCGCTACACCGGACCGAAGGTGCGGTTGTCCCGGCGCGCCGGCACTCCGCTGACCCGTAAGGCGGTCAGCTACTTCGAGAAGCGTCCGTACCCGCCCGGTGAGCACGGTCGTCGTGTTCGTCGCAACAGCTCCGACTACTCCGTTCGTATGGCGGAGAAGCAGAAGGTGCGCTGGTACTACGACCTGACCGAGAAGCAGCTGCTCCGCGTCTACGAGAACGCCAAGAAGCGCGCCGCCCGTACCGGTGAGGAGATGCTCACCGAGCTCGAGCTGCGTCTGGCCACGGTCGTCCTGCGCTCGGGTCTGGCCGCGTCGATCTACGCCGCGCGTCAGTTCGTCAACCACGGCCACATCACCGTGGACGGCAAGAAGGTCGACATCCCGTCGTACCAGGTCAAGCCGGGCCAGATCATCAGCGTTCGGGAGAAGTCCCGCTCCATGGTCCCCTTCGTCGAGGCCGCCGAGGGCGTCCACGCCGACGACAAGATCGCCGGTTACCTGGCCGTGAGCCACAAGGACCTGCGCGTCGCGGTCATCGACCGCCCCAAGCGCGAGCAGATCCCGGTTCCCTTCGACGAGCAGCTCGTCGTCGAGTTCTACGCTCGCTAGGCACCTCCCGCACCGAAGGGACCGGCCCCTGACCGGGTGTGGGCCCCGACCGCGGGAAAGGCCGCGCGGACCCCGGTCCGCGCGGCCTTCGTGTTGTGCCCGCCCCTCGCCTCACCTTCGGGGGAGGGGCGGGCGGGTGCTCCGCGCCGTGTCGAAAAACCGGCCGGTACCAATCGTTATCGCAACGGAACCGAAAGTCCCGTTCCAGTGCGGAGGACGTCTCCGGACGGTCAGTACATCCGTCGGATGTGAAAAGCGCTACCCCGCGCCAAGGGCCGCTCCGCGACGAACTCGTGCATCTTCATCCGGCACCAGGACGGTATGTCCGCGCTCGCGGCGGGATCGTCCGCGGTGACCGCGATGACCGCACCGATGGGCACTTCGTGCAATCGGGCGGCCAACATGATGATCGGAACAGGGCACTTGCGGCCCACCGCCTCCACGGTGACCAGGGGTCGCTGTTCGGTCGGTCGCTCGGGCACGTCCACTCCTCGTCGGTCGTCGTCCTGTGTCCTTATCTTGACCTGGGCCGCTCGAAAAGGCGCACCCGGTTAAGGGTGTCGTAAACCCAGCGATACGCTCGCCTTAGTCTCGTGCCGAGAACGCGCACACCCCCGCCCACGGCGGTGATGTGCGGGAACCCGGCCGAGGGTCCGGGGATACGCCGGGCCGCGCCTCGTAGCCAGCCGGGAGGAAGTCCCTCGCGGGCGACCTGGCCCGGCTCCGCGAGACGGACGAGCGTTCCGGGAGGGCACGCCTGGCACAACACGCTGACCAGGTGAGCCCATGAACGGCACCTCGACCGGTTCGCGATAATGTTTCCCCCTGAAAAGCTTTGGATACTTAGGCCGCCCGTGGAGGATCCGCGGGCTTCACCGCTGGGAAGGCAATCCGTGAGTCCGACCCGCCAAAAAAATCGGCGCTCGACACTGCGCCGATGGGCACCACGCGGCGCCGCGCTCGCCGTGTTGGGGCTGGCCGCGACCGGCTGCGCGTCGAACGAGCTCACTCGTTTGGGCATGCCGGAACCGATCACCGAGCAGGCCGAGCGTGTTCTCGCGCTCTGGCAGGGCTCGTGGGTCACCGCTTTCGCGGTCGGCATTCTCGTATGGGGACTGTTCATCTGGACGATCCTCTTCCACCGCAAGCGCTCTGAGCAGTTGCCACCGCAGGTGCGGTACAACATGCCCATCGAAGCGCTGTACACCGTGTTGCCGATCGTCGTCATCTCGGTGCTCTTCTTCTTCACCGCGCGAGACCAGGCGTACCTGATGGAGACCGAAGAGCCCGCGGACGTGCACGTTGAGGTCGTGGCCTTCCAATGGGCCTGGCAGTTCAACTACATGGACGACACCAAGGAGAACGGTGGGGAGGTGCTCCACTCCGAGGTGGGTATCCCCAACCCGGACGGCACCGCCGACCGCTCCACTCAGCCCACCCTCGTCCTGCCCGAGAACTCGATCGTCCACTTCGACCTCCACTCTCCCGACGTCATCCACTCGTTCTGGATCCCGGCGTTCGGTTTCAAGATGGACGTCGTCCCTGGACGCGACAACGCGTTCCAGGTCGATATGACCGATGGCACCGAGGGCACGTACGTCGGTCGTTGCGCCGAGCTGTGCGGTGTCGACCACACCCGCATGCTCTTCAACGTCGAGGTCCTGCCGCAGGACGAGTACGAGGCCTGGGCCGCCGAACAGGAACAACTGGCCTCCGAGGAGGCCGGCGCCGAGGGTCTGGTGGAGGACTCCACCGACTCGGCCGATGGTTCCGGGGCCGAGGGCACCGGGGCCGAAGGCTCCGGCGCCGAGGCGACCGAGGAGAATGACGAGTGATGAGTACGACGGCAACCGAGGCGACCAAGCCTCGCATCGATGGTCAGGCACCGTCGCGCAAGGGGTCGCTCCTCGTCAACTGGATGACGTCGACCGACCACAAGATCATCGGGTACATGTACCTGATCACCTCCTTCGCCTTCTTCCTCCTTGGCGGGGTGCTGGCGGTCCTGATGCGTCTGGAACTGTTCTCGCCGGGCATGCAGTTCATGTCCAACGAACAGTTCAACCAGATGTTCACCATGCATGGCACGATCATGCTGCTGATGTTCGCGACCCCGCTGTTCGTCGGGTTCGCGAACGTCATGATGCCGATTCACATCGGTTCGCCCGACGTGGCGTTCCCGAGGATGAACCTGTTCGGTTACTACCTGTTCCTCTTCGGTAGCCTCATCGCGATCAGTGGGTTCCTGACCCCGGGCGGCGCGGCCAGCTTCGGTTGGTTCGCCTACACACCGCTCTCCGACGCGGTGCGCTCACCGGGTCTGGGCGGTGACCTGTGGATCCTGGGCCTGGTCGTGTCCGGTCTGGCCACCATCCTGGGTGCGGTCAACTTCATCACCACCGCTCTGTGCATGCGCGCACCCGGTATGACGATGTTCCGCATGTCGATCTTCACCTGGAACGTGGTCTTGACCAGCGTCCTGGTGCTCATCGCGTTCCCGGTCCTGACCGGTGCCCTGATCGCGCTGGGCGCCGACCGCATGGTCGGTACCCACGTGTTCGACCCGGCGCACGGTGGCGCCATCCTGTGGCAGCACCTGTTCTGGTTCTTCGGTCACCCCGAGGTGTACATCATCGCGCTGCCGTTCTTCGGTATCGCGACCGAGATCCTGCCGGTGTTCAGCCGCAAGCCGATCTTCGGCTACAAGAGCCTGGTGGCCGCCACCATCGCCATCGCCGGTCTGTCCGTGACCGTGTGGGCGCACCACATGTTCCCGACCGGCGCGGTGTTGTTGCCGTTCTTCTCGTTCATGACGTTCCTCATCGCGGTCCCGACCGGGGTGAAGTTCTTCAACTGGATCGGCACGATGTGGCGGGGGCAGCTCTCCTTCGAGACGCCGATGCTGTTCACGATCGGCTTCCTGGCGACCTTCCTCTTCGGTGGCATCACCGGCGTCATCCTGGCCTCGCCGCCGCTGGACTTCCACGTCACCGACTCCTACTTCGTGGTGGCGCACTTCCACTACGTGGTGTTCGGCACCGTGGTGTTCGCGATGTTCGCGGGTTTCTACTTCTGGTGGCCCAAGTTCACCGGCAAGATGCTCAACGAGAAGCTCGGCAAGTTCCACTTCTGGCTGCTGTTCCTGGGCTTCCACGGCACCTTCCTGGTGCAGCACTGGCTGGGCGTGGCGGGCTTCCCCCGGCGTTACGCCGATTACCTGCCCGACGACGGCTTCACCGAGCTGAACCAGATCTCCTCGATCTCCTCGTTCGTGCTCGCGGCCTCCACGCTGATCTTCTTCTGGAACATCTACGTCACCGCGAAGAAGGCGCCGCTGGTCGAGGTGGACGACCCCTGGGGCTACGGCTGCTCCCTGGAATGGGCCACGTCCTGCCCGCCGCCCAGGCACAACTTCACCTCGCTGCCGCGAATCCGCTCCGAACGTCCGGCCTTCGACCTCAACCACCCGCACGTCGCGGCCCCCGGTGCCGTCGCCGCCGGTGCCGAGAAGAAGTAGGAGGCGGCCCATATGAAGATGCAGGCCTACCTGTTCATGGGGATCGCGACCTTCTTCGGTCTGGTCGGTGCCCTGTACATCTACTGGTCCTACCTGGAGACCGGCCAGATCGAGTGGGTCGGTTCCACCATCCTGGTCGTGGGCATCGGCTTCGGCTGGATGCTCGGGTTCTGGCTCTGGCAGTCGGCTCGCCGCAGTGAGCACCACCACGGCCTGCCGCCCGAGGAGCGCCTCGACGGCGAGATCTCCGAGAACTCCGGCGAGTACGGCTTCTTCAGCCCGCACAGCTGGTGGCCGATGTTCGTCGCGCTGGCCGTCGCCTTCACCGCGGTCGGCATGGCGATCGGCTGGTGGATGTTGTTCCTCGGTTTCCTAGCCATCATCCTGACCACGATCGGCTGGGTCTTCGAGTACTACCGCAAGGAGTTCCAGCACTGAGATCGGCCCCGGAGGCGATTGTTCTTCGAGAGAAGATGGTCACCCAGGGTAAGATTTGAGTGTCACCGCCCCGGTGGCCGGACACGCGTCCGTCAGGCGCGTGCCGGACGCCGGGGCTCTTGTTTTAGCGTTGCCCGAAGGGCGCGGAAAGGCTCCGGCCCGGGCCGGACGCTCCGGTGCGCCGACCGAATGGACGTTGGAGGACTGTGTGAAGCGACGAGCCCACTCACGAGGGGCCCTGGCAATGGCCGTGCTCGTCCTGCTCACCGCCTGCAGCACCGATGAGGAGCCGGAGCCGGACGAGCAGGTCATCGAGGAGGCCGGTCCCGAGGTGACCATCACGCCCGAACCGGGAGCCACCGAGGTCGCGCCGAACACCCCGGTCCGGGTCGCGGCCGAGGGCGGCACCATCACCGACGTGCGGATCGACCAGGTCGACCCGTCCGCGGCGGGGGAGACGGGCGACGGTGCGGTGGAGGCGGCGGAGGAACCCACGGTCCACGACGTCACCGGTACCCTCAACGAGGCCGAGAACGCCTGGATGGCCGACTGGAACCTGCATCCCGGGTCGGCGATCACGGTGACCGCGACCGCCACCGACGACGAGGGTGAGGAGACCGAGGTCGTCTCCGAGTTCACCACGCAGGACACCACGGAGGGGCAGAGCCTCGAACTGGTCTCCAACTTCCCCACCTCGGGGCAGACCGTCGGGGTGGGCATGCCCGTGATCATCAACTTCGACCTGCCCGTCACCAACAAGGAGCAGGTGGAGAACTCCATGGAGGTCATCTCCGAGGAGGAGGCGCAGGGGGCCTGGAACTGGGTCTCCGACCAGATGGCGGTCTTTCGACCCGAGGAGTACTGGGAGCCCTACCAGGAGATCGCGGTCGACCTGCACCTGGCCGGGGTGGAGGCCTCCGACGGCGTCTTCGGGGTGAGCGACCACCGCATCGAGTTCGAGGTCGGCCGGGAGATGATCTCCACGATGCATGTCCCCGACCACGAGATGGAGGTGTCCGTCGACGGCGAGAACGTCCGCACCATCCCGGTGAGCAACGGGGCCGCCGACGAACGCTTCAACACCACGACCTCCGGTGTCCACCTCACCATGGAGAAGTACGAGTCCCTGGTGATGGACTCCGCCACCGTCGGAATCGAGGAGGGGGAACCCGGTCACTACCGCCTGGACGTCGATTGGGCGGTGCGCACCTCCAACAGCGGCGAGTTCTCCCACGCCGCCCCTTGGAACTCCGGCAACCTGGGCAGCGCCAACACCTCCAACGGGTGCACCAACATGACCGTCGAGGACGCCCGCTGGTTCCACGACGAGTCGCTGATGGGCGACGTCCTGGAGACCACCGGTACCGACCGCGAGCTGGAGTGGGACAACGGCTGGGGCTTCTACCAGCGTTCCTGGGAGGAATGGCTGGAGCAGAGCGCCACCGGTGAGCCCCAGAACACCGACGGTTCGGGCACTCCCGGGGACGTCCACGGAGAGGAACTCTAGGAGGCACGGCCCCCGGAAGCCCCCGGATCCCCTCGGGCTCCAAGCGTCCCGGGAACGCCTCAGCCCCCTTCGGGGCCTCTCAGGAGGTCCTCAAGGCGCCTCAGGGCCTGATCCCAACCCCACTCCCGGCAAACCCATTCGCGACCGCGTGAGCCCATCAGGGCGGCGCGGTCGCGGTCTTTCAGGAGCCGAATGATCGCGCGGGCGGCGGGCCCGGGCAAGGATCCGTCCACCACGTGTCCGGTCTCGCCCTCCAGGACCGCGTCCGGGGCGCCGCCCGAGGAGCCCGCCACCACCGGCAATCCGGTGGCCGACGCCTCCAGGTAGACCATCCCCAGCCCCTCCACGTCCAGTCCGCCCCGCCGGGTCCGACACGGCATGGCGAACACGTCGCCCGCGTCGTAGTGGGCGGGCAGGTCCTCGGCCCGGACCGGGCCGGTGAAGCGCACCGAGTCCATTCCCGCGGCGGCCGAACGCAGCCGGGAGGCGTAGGGGCCGTCGCCCACCAACAGCAGCACCGCGTCGGGGACGTCCGCCAGAACCCGCGGCCAGGCACGGATCAGGGTGTCCTGTCCCTTGCGCGGCACCATGCGCGACACGCACACCACCACGGGGCGGTCGCCCAACCCCAGACGCTCACGCACCTCCTCGCCTCCGGTGCCGGGCCGGAAACGGTCGGTGTCCACCCCGGGGGCCAACCGACGCATGCGCGCGCCGGCGGCGGGGGACAGGGAGCGCGCCAACCGGCGCCGGGTGTATTCGCCCAGGTAGGTGACGGTGTCCACGGTGTCACCGATCCGACGCAGCGCCGAGGCGGGCCCGGGCAGGACGGTCCAACCGGTCTCATGGCCATGGGTGAGCGCGACCTGTCGAAGGGGACGCAGGTGGGCCGCGGCCAGCCCCAACGGGGCCGCGGCGCCGTAGAGCACGGAATCGCACCCTTCGAGTTCGGCGATCACCCGCGCCCGCCGCACCACCCGTGGAGTGGGCAGCAGCACCTTGGCCGCGTCCCGCACGATCGGGAAGGGCAGGCGGAGGTCGAAGTGGGGGTCGGCCGCCTGGTCGGCGGCCTCGGGGGAGGAGCAGTAGACCACGACCGACCCGGGCCGGCGGCGCAGGGCGAGCTCGTGCACGAAGGACTCGATGCCGCCCACGCGGGGTGGGAAGTCGTTGGTGATGATCAGGGTTCGCGACACCCTGGTGAGTCTAGGGGGATTTCCTTCAGTGGTTCAGGAAGGACGCCTCGGGCCCGTGGTGAACGTGCACCACGGGCCCGGGCGAACCGGAGAGGCGAGCGGTCACGGCCGCACGGCGGTGGTGAAGCTGGAGCGGTAGTAGTCGTTGAGGGTGACCGTGCCGATGGGGCGCGAGGACGTGGAGGCGTGCACCATCACGTTGTCGCCCGCGTACAGGCCCACGTGGGTGGGGCTGGCGCCGTAGAAGAACATCAGGTCACCGGGCTGCATGTTCTCCCAGGACACCCGCTGCCCGGCGTTGACCTGGTCGTAGGTGGTGCGCGGCAGGTTGACGCCCGCCTGGGCCCAGGCGGCCTGGGTCAGACCGGAGCAGTCGTAGCCGCCCGGTCCGGTGCCGCCCCAGACGTAGGGCTTGCCGATCTGGGCGTAGGCGAAGTCCAAGGCGACCTGTGCGTTGCCGGTGGCCGGGCCGGTGTAGCTCGCACCGCCCCCGCTGTCGCCGCCGCCGCTGCCACTGTCGTTGCCGACGTTCTCGGTGGCCTCGGCCTGTTCCTCGGCGGAGAGTTCTTCGAGCAGTTCCTCCTGCTCGGCGATGGAGGCCTCGGCCTCCTCGGTGGCCTCCTCCGCTTCCTCCAGCGCGTCGGCGGCGCTCTCCTCGGTGGACTCCGCCTCCTCGCGCAGGGACTCCAGGTGCTCCAGCTCGTCGACGTACTGATCCAGGCCGGCCTGCTGCTGCTCGGACAGGTACGTGAGGTCGGCCTGGTGCTCCAAGGCGTCCTCTGGGCCGCTGGCGCCGATCAGGTGGGTGGGCGAGGTCGGGTCGACACCGGTGTAGGCGATGTTGGCCAGGCTGCGTACCCCGCCGCTCAGCTCGTCGATGGTCTCCTCGGCGGTCTCGATGTCGTCGAGCAGTTCCTCGAGCTTCTCCTCCGCGGCCTCGTGCGCCTCCTGGGCGTCGTTGTAGGCCGCGTTGAGCTCGATGAACTCCTCTTCGAGACTCTCGATCTCCTCTCGCACCTCGTCGGCGGTCGGCTCGGCGTGCGCCACGGCGGTGGGGGCGAGGAAGGCCCCGACGCAGATCGAGGCGATGACGGCCGATCGGCGACCGGAGGCGCCACGGAATGCAGACACTGGCAACACCTTTCTCCCCTCGTCCCGGGTGAAGTGGGGACAAGGGAGTGCGCCGGGCGGGACCAAGTCGAAGAGGTCGACCGAAAGGCTGCGGGGAGTGACCCGACCCGGACGTGATCGTCACCGACGGGGTTCGGTGAAGAGGAGCGACCACGCTCGGCGATGAACATTAGTGCATCCCTTGGGCCGCTCTCAACTGTTTCGTGATGTTCCGGTGCATCAGGCGGTCTGTCCGAAACCCCTGACTTGCCGTTACCTGGTGTCACCGAGAAACGAAAAAGGCCGCCGCCCCGGAGGGGTCGACGGCCTCGACGAGTGTCGGCGCGCGGCGCGCTACAGGCGTACGGCGAACTCGAACTGACCGGCCCAGTAGGCGGCCAGTCCCACGACCTCGATGTTGCGGCCCGTGCGCGGGGCGTGCACCATCTGGTTGTTGCCGGCGTAGAGGCCGTTGTGGGCCTGGCCGGAGAAGAACATGATGTCGCCGGGCTGGAGCGAGCCCATGTCGTTGATGCGGGTACCGAGCCCGGCCTGGGCGTAGGTGGTGCGGGGCAGGTCCACGCCCGCGGCCCGCCAGGACGCCTGGACCAGACCGGAGCAGTCGTAGCCGTTGGGGCCGGTGCCGCCGTAGACGTAGGGCAGACCCACCTTCGAGTAGGCGAAGTCCAGCGCGCCGGAGGCGTTGCCGCTGCCCCCGTGGGACTGCCCGGCGCTGTCGTCGGCGCCCTCGCCGGAGCTGTCCGCGTCGGGGAACTGCGCCAGGAGTTCCTGCTGCTCCTCGATGGCGCTCTCGACCTCGTCCTTGGCCTCCTCGCTCTCCTCCAAAGTGTCCTCGGCCTCCTCGAGGGACTTCTCGGCCTCGTCCTTGAGGGCGAAGAGACGCTCGGAGGAGTCGCCGAAGTCGTCGAGCTGGGACTGCTGGGTCTCCGACAGGTAGTTCAGGTCGGCGTTCTGCGCCAGCAGGGCCTCGGGCCCGTCGGAGGTGAGGATGTTCGTGGTGGAGTCGAGCTCGCCGCCCTGGTAGGTGGCGTTGGCGAACTGCTGGACCTGCTCGCGCAGCTCGTCGTAGCGTTCCTGCTCGTCCCCGACCTGTTCGTCGAGTTCGTCGTAGGCGGCCTTGGCCGTCTCGTAGTCCTCTTCGGCCTGGTTGTAGGCCTCGACGGCCTCCGAGGCCTCCTGGTTCAGTTCCTCGATGCGGTCCTCGACCTCGTCCTGGGTCGGTTCCGCATGGGCGACGCCGGGGGCGATGAAGGTGCCGGCGGCGACCACACCGAGGCCGGTCGTAGCGATTCGGCGAGCAGTACGCCGACCACCGGGGTTCTTCATGGCGGTCCACGCTCCTTGAGTGTCTGAGAAGTCCGCAGGGGTGACTGGGAGACGGAAAGTCTCGGGGGCGGCCCACGCCTTGGGACGGGCCGATATGAGTGTGCGGGCCCTCGCCGGGGATGGGGTGGCGCAAAGGCGGCCTTCTACCCGACGAAGCACTCACGTTCGGGACGAACCTAGCGGACGCGCCTTCCCCTCTCAACCACAACGAGCTTCGGCCACCACCACGTTCGGTGGTGACCGTGATCACAGCAGGCGCGTTCTCAGTCGAGTCTTCGCAGGAAGATCAGGGAGGGAACGGCCCGAGCGCCGACCCCGCGCACCGCCTGAACGATCTCCTTGTCGGATGTCACAACGGCGATCGGCCGGCCCGGGGGCTCGGCCCGCACCAACCGGACTATGACCTCGTCCGCGGTCTCCCCGGGCGCGCTGAACAACAATCGGACCCGGCGGCTGGGCGTCACCGGGGGAGTGTCCACGTCCGCGCCGTCGAACACACAGGTGATCTCCGCCTTGGTGCGACTGGCCAACCCCTCCAACGACGTGAGCAGGCGATTGCGCTGGTCGGCCAGCGCCAGGTTCCCGTATCCGGTCTTGGTGACGTTGTAGCCGTCCACCAGCAGATGCACCCGAGGCACGGTCAACAGATGGTCCAGCAGACCCGGGTCGTCGTCGGGCAGCCCGCCCAAGGAGACCCGGCGCCGTTCCGCGTGGGCCTCGGCGACCAGGTCGGCGGGGCTGTCCAGACCGGTGGGAAGCGCGAGCTCGCGACGCAGTCCGTGTGAGGCGTCCACCAACACGTCCAACAGCACACGCAGCCGCGCCTCGTCGGCGTTGCGGCCGGCGCGCACCGCGCGGCGGGAGTTCTCCACCTGGGCCTCGGCGTCGGCCAGCCGGGAACGTAACCGACGGTTCTCCACTTCGAGGCCGCTGACCCGCCCCTCGGTCTCGTCCCGACGGTCCCGGAACTCGGCCAGGGCCTGTTCGGCCTCGGCGGTGGCCGTCTTGGCGCGTTGACGCTCGTGGTGCACCTTACGGCGCAGCTCGGCGATCTCGGCACGCTGATCGACGATGGTGGCGCGCTGCCGCTCCAGGTCCGTCTGGAGGTCGCGGCGGGCCTCCTCCAGCTCCCGGCGTACGCCCTCCAACGCCTCGGCGGCCTCATCCACCTCCTTGGCGCTGTGCCGACGGTCCAGTTCGAGGTGGACGTCCTCGATGATCCCGGCCCACCCAGGGGGACGCAGCAGGTACGCGCAGGCGGCCACCGTCACCGGATCGGCGGCGGGCGGGACCACCCCGGACCGCATTCCCTCGGCGAGTTCGGGCCACACCTGTTCCACGCGAGTGGCGACCAGACCGCGAAATTCCGGATCGGTCTCCAGTTGCGCGGCGATCTGCGGTCCGGCCAGTCGTGCGCGTCGACGGGGCTCGAACCTGGCCACCCTGCGCAGCACGGGCGGCAGGTCCGACGTGCGCATGCCGCCCAACACGTCGGATCCGTACTCCACGACCCGCGCACGCACCGGCTCGGGCAGGGGGCGTACGAGGTGCTCCTCACCGTCCTCCCGCTCGGAGCGGTCCTCCTCGCCGGCGCCGCCCGTCGCCGGGCCGGAGCTCATGACCGACCCGTCGGGCTCTCCGCCGAAGTGTCGGGGACCGACCGTTCGGCGTCAGGACGGGGGACGATCTCCACACTGTCGGTGGCGCCGCACCAACGGCACTTCACCCGTTCGATCGTCTCCGCCAGCACCGTGCGCTCCTCGACGGCGCCGGCGCCGGACAGCTCCTGATGCACGTAGTCCTGCGAACGCACGGTGCGCGTCACGTCGAACCGCGTGAGATTGCCGCACCCGGTGCATCGCCAACGCTCATCGTCACCCGGCATCGCGATCCCCACGGTTCCTCCTCGGTGTCGTTGCGTGTTCGTGGCGGCCGTCGCCGGACCCATCGATCACTCGACGTCGGTACCGCCCACACCCACATCTTTCCATGTCGGGTGGGTCTACCGTCATCCCGGACGGGTTCGGTCGTCACCCCCGACTAACCTGACCGCGTGGTTGGACAGCCCGTGACGCCCTTCGGCGACCAGACCAGCATCGAGGACCTCGGCACTCCACTGGCCGGAGCCACCTTCGTCGTGGTCGACCTGGAGACCACCGGAACCAGCGCCTCCAAGTCCCGGATCACCGAGATCGGGGCCGTACGTGTTCGCGGCGGCGGGATCATCGGCGAGTACACCACCCTCGTCGACCCGGGGATGCTCATCCCGGCCAACATCACCCTGCTGACCGGCATCACCCAGGCGATGGTGGCCACGGCCCCGCCGATCGAGAAGGTCCTACCGGAGCTGCTCGCGTTCCTGGAGGAGGAGCGCGACACCGTTCTGGTCGCCCACAACGCGCCCTTCGACACCGGTTTCCTCAAGGCCGCCTGCGAACGCGCGGGTCTGGAGTGGCCCGCGCTCCCGGTGGTCGACACCCTGCGTCTGGCGAGGGCCCTGCTCCCGGCGCCCCAGGTCCGTAACCACCGGCTGGGCACGCTCGCCACCTACTTCGGAGCCCACGTCGCCCCCACCCACCGGGCGTTGGACGACGCCCGCGCCACCGTGGACGTGCTCACCGGGCTCATCGAACGCCTCACCCCGCTGGGCGTCACCAGCCTGGAGGAGTTGCGCGCGGTCGCCAAGCCCGCCACCCGCGCCCAGCGGGCCAGACGCCACCTGGCCGAGGACCTGCCCGAACGTCCCGGCGTGTACGTGTTCAACGATGCGCAGGGACGCAGTCTGTACGTCGGAAAGAGCAACAACCTGCGTCGGCGCGTGGCCTCCTACTTCACCGCGGCCGAGTCGCGCCGCCGCATCCGGGAGATGGCCGGCCTGGTGGTGTCGGTGACGCCCATCGTGTGCACCACCGACCTGGAGGCCTCGGTCCGCGAACTGCGGATCATCGCCGAACGCAAACCACCGTTCAACCGTCGCTCCCGCAACCCGGAGAACGTCCGCTGGGTCAAGCTCACCACGGACACCTACCCCCGTCTGTCGGTCGTACGGGCGGTCCGCGACGACGGCGCCCCTTACTTGGGCCCCTACAACTCGGCACGCGAGGCGGAGGAGGCCAAGGAGGCGCTGCTGCACGCGCTGCCACTGCGTCAGTGCACCCACACCTTCGCCCCTCCCGAACGGGTGGTCCCCAAGTGCGTGCTCGCCCAACTAGGCCGCTGTGGCGCGCCCTGCGACGGCACCGAGCCCCTGGGCGCCTACACGGCCCACGCCGAGGCCGCCCGCACCGCGATGACCACCGACCCGGCCGTGGTCTTGGACGCCCTCACCGGACGCATCCGCGAGCTGTCCGAGGACCTGCGCTACGAAGAGGCGGCGAGTCTGCGCGACCGCCTCATGGCCTTCCTGCGCGGCGCTCGCCGAGTCCAACGGCTCACCGCCATCGCCGCGCTACCGCACCTGGTGGCCTCCCGCCCGGGCGCCACCGGATGGGAGACGATCGTGGTCCGTCACGGACGCCTGGCCGCGAGCGCCGTCCTCACCCCGGGCACCGACCCGACCGCCTTCCTGGCCTCCCTGGTCGCCACCGCCGAGCGCGTCCCGCCCGGTCACGGGCCGGTCCCCAACGCCACCGCCGGGGAGAGCGAACTGATCCTGGACTGGCTCGTCACGCCCGGCGCACGCCTGGTGGAGGTCGAAGGTGAGTGGACATGCCCGTTGCGGGGAGCCGAAGCACACACTCGGATGACACACTGGGCCCATGGCCGCGCTTCCGCTCAATGACGACCACCCCGTCCGCCGCGCTCCGGTCGTGGCCTACGGCCTGATCGCGGTCAACGTGCTCGTCTACCTGCTCTCTCCGCAGGCCGCCACCGCCGTCTGGTACCCCGTCGACCTGTTCGAACGCGTGTGTTCGATCGACGCGTACTTCATGCGCTGGGGCGCCATCCCCGACGAGATGCTCGGTCGGGTCGACCTTGCCGAACCGTTGACCCCCGAATGCGGACCCATCGACGGCAAGGTCGTCTGGTTCTCGGTGCTCAGCTCGATGTTCCTGCACGGCGGCTCCGCCCACCTGCTCGGCAACATGGTGTACCTGTTCGTGTTCGGTCCCGTCGTGGAGGACCGGCTCGGCAAGGTCCGTTTCCTGCTGCTGTACCTGGCCACCGGGGTGGTCGCCGCGTTCGGGCACGCGCTGGTCGACCAGGACGGCGGAATCCCCATGATCGGAGCCTCCGGGGCCATCTCCGGGGTGCTCGGTGCCTATCTCGTGGTCCAGTTCCGAAGTCGGGTCACCACCCTGGTGTTCGGGGTGATCCCGATGCGTCTGCCCGGGTGGGCCGTGGTGGGCAGCTACTTCGCGCTTCAGTATCTTCTCTACGTCACGTCCTCGACCGCCCCTGGCGGCGGATCCAGCGTGGCCTACGCGGCACACGTCTACGGCTTCGTCGCGGGGGTGGTCGCGGGACTGGCGGTCTACCGACTGCGATGGCGCTCCGGAACACGCCTATCGGACGTGTACTAGTTGTCCAGCGCCGCCGCCGGCGCTTTGGCGTGTTCGGGCGCCGAATAAGTCAGGAATGGGTTCAAGGGGACACGGCGGCGCCTTTGGTGTGATAGCGGAGAAGCGTGCCATCCCACCGCCGGCACCTCCCCGGGTTCCCAGTGGACAGGGCCTCACGGCGCCCGAACGGCACCCCCGTGGTCCACGAAACAGAATCCAGCCGCAGTACTCGTCCCGCACCCGCTCTACCAACGCCAGGAGGCACAGTGATCACCGCGATCGTCATGATCAAGGCCGACGTCCACCGCATCCCCGAGGTCGCCGAGGCCATCGCCGACATCGACGGGGTCAGTGAGGTCTACTCCGTGACCGGCGGCGTCGACCTCATCGCCATGGTGCGGGTCCGGCGCCACGAGGACCTGGCGGACGTGATCCCCGGCCGGGTCAACAAGGTTCCCGGTGTGACCTCCTCCGATACCCACATCTCCTTCCAGACCTACTCCAAGCACGACCTGGAGTCGGCCTTCGCGATCGGTTGGTAGACCCGGTCGGGCAGGCGAACACGGGAGGGGCGCGGTGGATCGGAATCCACCGCGCCCCTCCTCGTCCTCGAAGGCCCCCACAGGCCGCGCAGGCGCCTCAGACGCCCTTGGCGAGCTCCTGACTGGCGCTCACCCAGGTCTCCAGCAGTCGCCGCGCCGAGCCCTCGTCCACCGCGGCCGCGGCCCGCTCGTAGCCGGTGAGCACCGCCTCGGTCAGGTCTCCCTCGATACCGTCGACCGCCGCGAGCGCGGCCCCGGCGTTGAGCAGCACCGCGTCGCGCACCGGACCGGGCCGACCCGCCACCATGTCGCGCACCGCCTGGGCGTTGAAGTCCACGTCACCGCCGCGCAGGGCGTCGGGCCCCGAACGCGCGATGCCCAGGTCCCTCGGGTCCAGGCGCTCCCGACGTGCCTCACCGTCGCGAACGACCCACACGGTGGAGGTGGTGGCGGTGGTCAGTTCGTCCAGGCCGTCGTCGCCGCGGAACACCAGCGCCGAGGAACCACGGCGGGCGAACACCCCCGCGATCACCTCGCACATACGCTCGTCGAACACGCCGATGGCGGAGGTGGTGGGCTGCGCCGGGTTGGTCAGCGGACCCAGGAAGTTGAACACGGTCGGCACCGCCAGCTCACGGCGCGGCTTGGCCGCGTACCGCAACGACGGGTGGAACAGCGGAGCGAAGCAGAAGGAGATACCGGCCTCCTCGGCCAACCGCACGGTCAGCTCCGGTGGCAGGTCCAGGACCACACCGAGACGCTCCAGCACGTCGGCCGTCCCGCACGAGGACGACGCCGCGCGGTTGCCGTGCTTGACCACCCGGGCGCCCGCGGCCGAACACACGATCGCCGCCATGGTGGACACGTTCACGGTGTGCGCGCGGTCGCCACCGGTCCCGACGATGTCGAGCGTGGGCCCGGGCACCTCGATACGAACCGCGTGTTCGAGCATGCCCTGAGCGAGTCCGGTCACCTCGGCCACGCCCTCGCCCTTGGCGCGCAGGGCGATCGCGAACCCCGCGACCTGGGCGTCGGTGGCCGAACCCGACATGATCTCGTTCATCGCCCACTCGGTGTCGGCCGCACTGAGGGAGACACCGCCCAGCAGGGCGGTGATCAGGTTGGACCAGGTCCGCTCCTGGACGGCGGAGGTCTCCTGGACGTTGGTATCGAGCGCGTTGTTCTCGGCCGGAGCGGCCGAGGAAACGGGGACGTTCATGTGGAACTCCTGGCTGAAGGGCGTGGAAAGGGAAAGGGGCGCCGGCGGCGGGCACACGAGTGCGCCCGCCCCGTTCAGCGTCCCCGGGCGAAGGAGAGAGCGATGTAGGCGCGGCCGCGCCATCGCCCGGTGTCGGCGCCGTGGTCGAGGGCTCCGCCCATCACCGATCGACGGCGCAGGTCTCTCTCGCCGTTGTCCTTTACGGCCGTCAGTCGGCCGTGCGCGTCACGCCCCACAGTCGTCCTCACCCCGTGAGCGCGACCGCACGTCGGCGCATGAGCTCGGCCAGCGCCTCGGCGAGCGCGACCGGGTCGATGGGGTGGCTCACCACCTGGTCGGCCTGGGACCAGGTCGCCAGCCAACGGTCGTCCCGCCTGCCCACCAGGAGCAGGATCGGCGGGCCCTGGAAGATCTCGTCCTTGACCTGGCGGCACAGGCCCATACCACCGGTGGGCGCGGCCTCACCGTCGAAGATGGCCACGTCGATGCGCTCGGCGGGGTCCTTGGACTCCAACTTGCGCAGGGCGCCGGGCGCCGTGGCGCACTCGACGAACTCGACCTTGGGGACATCGGTGGCGGGCCGGCGGCCGATGGCCGTCCGGACCTGCTCACGGGTGTCGGCCTTGTCGCTGTAGACCAGCACGCGCATCCTGGCGCCCGTGTCCGTACCGCTCATCGCGCAACCGTCCCATCGCGTCAGCCCTCGGTCGCCGCCATGGGGGGTGCGACCGTGGCGTTCGTTGACTGTTTCGACTCCGACTCTATTGCCTCATGCTCCTCCGGCCCGGATGAGGGCGGGTGGACGTTGCGGCGTTGAGACCTTGGACACCACAGGATGCCAGGATCCGAGGGACCTTCGTTCGGGGCCCCTCGGGTCGGCGTTGTCCAAAGGTGATCATTTTGATGCAGGGCCGTTGTTTTCGGAGGGTTCGAGGAACTTTCGAGGGGGTACTGAACGTCTCGGAACGCCGCAGCCGTGCAGGTTCGCGCCACTTCTCGCGTATAAGCGCGTGGCGTGCCCCGGATCACGGTCGGGGCGGCTACAGTAACGCCCGAGTCACGACCACGCCGTCACCCGAGCCGCAGAGGATGGCCGATCCCGGGGCTGATCCGTCGCCTTACGGGGGGTCGAGTACGGGTCTTCGCGGGATGCCGTAATAATGCTCCCGTGGCGACAGCAACCGCGAACCCAAAAACAGCAACCGCATCAGCGCATGGTGCGGCAAAGCGTCCTGACCTGGTGAGTGTTGGCACCATCGTGTGGCTGGCCAACGAACTCATGTTCTTCGCCGCGCTGTTCGCGATGTACTTCACCATCCGATCGGTGACCAACGGGAACCCCGAGCTCGGCGAGTGGGCGGACGTCCACCTCAACGTGCCGTGGGCCTCGACGATCACCATTGTCCTGGTGGCTTCCAGCTTCACCGCGCAATTCGGCGTTTGGGCCGCAGAGCGCGGCGACGTCAAGAAGCTGCGCATGTGGTTCTTCATCACGTTCTTCATGGGCCTGTTCTTCATCCTTGGACAGGCTTATGAGTACTACGAGCTCATCGTCCACGAGGGGCTGACTCTCCAGTCGAGCGCCTACGGGTCGATGTTCTACCTGACCACGGGCTTCCACGGACTCCACGTCATCGGTGGTCTGATCGCGTTCCTCATCATGTTGGGACGCACGTACGCCGCGAAGCGCTTCACTCACCAACAGGCGACCAGCGCGATCGTCGTGTCCTACTACTGGCACTTCGTCGACGTCGTCTGGGTCGCTTTGTTCTTCACCATCTACTTCATCCAGTGACCCGAAACGGGGAAACCGTGAAATGGATTACCGCGCGGCGGCGGCATCCCCTGGCGGGGTATGCCGTCGTCATCCTCGCGCTAGCCCTGTTCGGGGTGGGATTCGCCGCTCTGGCCCCCACCTCGGACGAGGCGCGTGCGCAGACGCTCTCGGCCGAGGCCCCGTCCCCCGAGGACGTGGACGTGGCCAACGGCAAGGCCATCTTCGACCAGACGTGTGCGAGCTGCCATAACTACGACGGCAGCGGCACCTTCGCCGAGGACGAAGACGGTAACCGGGAAATGACCAACGGTCCCGACCTCCGCGAGGTCGGGCCCGCCTCCGTCGACTTCCAGGTCAGTACCGGCCGTATGCCGTCGATGGACCCCGACAACCAGATGCCGCGCAGGGACATGGTCATGTCCGAGCAGGATCTGGCCGACCTGATCGCCTACTACAACGAGTCGATCAGGACCGACGACGCAGGGGCCGAGATCCCCTACGACGTTCCGGGCACCCCACCCGAGCGTGCGGACTTCGAGGACGAAGAGTCCTACGAAACCGCTCTCGAGGACTACGAGACCGAGTACGACGCCTACATCGAAGGCGCCGAAGACGTCGACATGGGCATGAAGCTCTACCTGACCAACTGTGCGCACTGCCACAGCTGGTCCGGTGGCGGCGGTGCCCTCACCGACGGACGTTGGGCGCCCGAGCTCCATGACTCGACTCCGCGTGAGATCTACGAGGCCATGGTCAGCGGACCCGGCGCCATGCCGATGTTCAGTGATGGCGTCATCACTCCCGAGGAGAAGCAGGAGCTCATCTCCTACGTGAAGACGCTGCAGGCGGAACCGAACGCCGGCGGCTTCTTCGACCTGGAGCGTGTCGGCCAGGTGGCGGAGGGTTTCATCGGATGGACCATCGGTCTGTCCTTGATCATCGCCTGCGCCATCTGGATCACGGCGAAGCAGCGTGCCCATGACTGAGAAAAACAACAACGACAACAACGAGGGCGGTGCCGACGAGCGTGTCGTCGGCACCCCGACGGACACCACCGACGTGGTGACCGAGACTTCGGCTCACTCCGACAGTGAGCACAATGGGCCCTACCTGGCCTCGGAGACGCACAAGCGCTCGGAGGAGCAGCAGCGTCGTGGCGAGAAGGTCGCCTCGATCTGGTTCCTCGTCGCCTTCCTCGGCGGTATCGGGTTCTTGGTCTCCTACTTCCTCTTCCCGCCGAACGCGGCGGGGGAGCCGGCGATCGCGGACCCGCAGATCGGCCAGTACTCGAACGCGCTCCTGGGTGGCACGCTCACCCTGGCGATGTTCGCCATCGGTGCCGGAATGACGGTGTGGGCGCGCAACGTGATGCCCCACTACGAGGTGGCCTCTCCCTACGACGAGCTTCCCTCCAAGGAGGAGGAGAAGAGCTCCTTCAGCGAGTTCTTCATGAAGAGCGCCGACGAGAGCGGTTTCACCAAGCGTCCGCTGATGCGCCGCACGCTCATCCTGGCCATGTTGCCGCTGGGTCTGGCCCCGATCGTGCTGCTGCGCGACACCGGGCCCCTCCCCGGCGACAAGATGAAGGAGACGCGCTGGACCGACGGCATGCGCATGTACGTCGAGGGCACCCACCGTCACCTCAGGGCCGAGGACCTGGAGAACGACCCGTACGGGATGATCTCCGCCCTCCCGGCCCTGGACGACGAGGGTTACCCGCACGGGATGAGCCTCACCGACCAGGCCAAGTCCGTCATCTTGCTCATCAAGGTGCCGGAGGACGACTGGAAGCCCGGCATGGACACCCCCGTCCGTGAGGGCAGCGACGAGACCCACATGAACTGGACCCACCAGGGCATCGTGGCCTACTCGAAGATCTGCACTCACGTCGGTTGCCCCGCGGCGCTCTACGAGCGCACCACGCACAGGATCCTGTGCCCGTGCCACCAGTCCACGTTCGACGCCACCGACGCCGCCAAGGTCGTCTTCGGCCCGGCCCACCGGCCGCTGCCGCAGCTGCCCATCGGCGTCGACGACGAGGGCTACCTCGTCGCCCGGGGTGACTTCAACGAACCGACCGGGCCGACGTTCTGGGAATACAAGGACTAGTCGATGAGTAAGACCACGCAAGCACCCAAGGCGCTGCGCGGCGTCGGCAACTTCATCGACGACCGCTTCCACCTGGCCAAGACCGGCGAGAAGAACCTGCGCAAGGTCTTCCCGAACCACTGGTCGTTCATGCTGGGTGAGATCGCGCTGTACTCGTTCATCATCCTGCTCGTCACCGGCGTGTTCCTCACGCTCTGGTTCAAGCCGAGCATGCTGGAGGTCGTCTACGACGGCTCCTACGAACGCCTCCAGGGCGTTCCCATGAGTGAGGCGTTCGCCTCGACCCTGCACATCGACTTCGATGTCCGGGGCGGGTTCCTCGTTCGTCAGATCCACCACTGGGCCGCCCTGATCTTCGTGGCCTCGCTGGTGGTGCACATGCTCCGGGTGTTCTTCACCGGTGCGTTCCGCAAGCCGCGTGAGATCAACTGGCTCATCGGTGTCGCCATCTTCGCCCTGGCCATGGTCGAGGGCCTCTTCGGCTACTCGCTGCCGGACGACCTGCCCTCGGGCATGGGTATCCGGATCCTCCAGGGCGTGATGCTGGCGATCCCGCTGGTGGGCTCCTACATCTCGATGTTCCTGTTCGGCGGGGAGTTCCCCGGCGAGGACATCATCACGCGTCTGTACATGCTGCACGTGCTGCTGCTCCCGGCGATCCTGCTGGCGCTCATCGTGGCGCACTTCATGATCCTTTGGCACCAGAAGCACACGCAGTATCCAGGGCAGGGACGAACGGACAAGAAGGTCGTCGGAACACCCATGTTCCCGGCCTTCGCGGTCAAGGCGGGTGGATTCTTCTTCTTCACCTTCGCCGTGATCGCCGGTCTGAGCGCGTTCGTCCAGATCAACCCGGTCCACCTGTTCGGCCCCTTCACGCCGACGTCCATCACCTCCGGTCTCCAGCCGGACTGGTACATGGGCTTCCTGGAGGGTTCGTTGCGCATCTTCCCGAACACGCTCGACTTCACGATCCCGATCGGCCAGGGCTATCCCATCGTCACGGCGGTGCTGATCCCGGGTCTGGGCATCATGGGTCTGCTCTTCGGTGCGCTCGGAGCCTGGCCGTTCATCGAGCAGTGGATCACCGGTGACAAGCGTGCCCGCAACGTCGCCGACCGTCCGCGCAACGCTCCGACCCGTACGGCTCTGGGCGTCGGCGGCATCGTCTTCTACGGCCTGCTCTGGCTCGCCGGTTCGAACGACATCCTGTCGGAGACGTTCTCGATCAACCTGTACCTGACCACGTACATCTTCCGTGTACTGATCTTCGTGGGTCCGGTCCTGGGCTACGTCATCACCAAGAGGATCTGCCTGGGTCTGCAACGTCGTGACCGGGAGACCCTGGAGCACGGCTACGAGAGCGGCATCATCCAGCAGCTCCCCAGCGGTGAATTCATCGAGGTCCACAAGGAGAGCTCGGCGGAGACCACCCACGTGCTGGAGAGCAAGCCGGTCATCTCCTCCACCGCGCTGGAGGAGCCCGAGACCGACGACAAGGGCGTGGAGAACCCCAACGCCCGCAAGGGCATGGGCAGGTTCCGTCGCGCGCTGGCCCACTGGTACACGAAGGACAACGTCTCCTTCGAGGGGGTGGAGGCCCACACCGGGCACCACCTGCACCATGGAGCCGAGAACGAGGGCAAGGGCCACTAAGGTCCATCGGGGTGCGCCCCGAACAGTCGAAGGACCCGGCCGTCGAGCGCGGCCGGGTCCTTCGCGTTGTGCGTCCGCCTTCGAGGCGCTGTATCGCACGCTGCGTCCTCGAACCCGGTCGAGGCGACCTCGGGTTCCCAGCGCGTGTCCGGTCCCCTCCCGGAGGTGTTCTCACGCCTTCCGGCCGCCCCTGGCACGAAGAGAGGGGGTCGACGCCCGACCGGGCGTCGACCCCCTCTCGAAGATCATTGGAACCCACGCGTCGACCAGGTTCTGTTTTGTGAACCACGGGGGGTCACCCGTTCGGGCGCCGTCAGGCCCTGTCTTCTGCAAGCCCGGGGAGGTGTCGTAGGCGGGATCCGAGGAACGAGGATCACACCGTAGGCACCGAAGGTTCCTGACTTTTTGGGGCGCCCGAACACGCCGAAGCGCCGGCGGAGGCTCTAAAAAACACTGCCTAGCCCGCGTAGATGTCGTCGATCTCCTTGCTCCACTGCTTGGAGACCACGTGACGCTTGACCTTCAAGGAAGCGGTCATCTGGCCGCCCTCTTCGGTGAAGTCGTGCGGCAGGATCTTGAACTTCTTGATGCCCTCGGCCTTGGAGACGGCCTTGTTGGCGTCGTCGACGGCCTCCTGGATCGCCGCGTTGAGGTCGGCGTCCGTGGTCAGGTCGGAGATCTCACCGCTCTTGTTCTTCTGCTCCTTCCAGAGCTGGAAGGACTCGGGGTCGATCGTGACCAGGGCCGCGATGAACTTGCGGTTGTCACCGACGACCATGCACTGGCTGACCAGGGCGTGGGCGCGGATCCGATCCTCCAGGACGGCCGGGGCGACGTTCTTGCCGCCCGCGGTCACGATGATCTCCTTCTTGCGACCGGTGATGCTCAGGAACCCGTCGTCGTCCAGGGAACCCAGGTCACCGGTGCGGTAGAAGCCGTCCTCGTAAGCCTCGGCGGTGGCCTTCTCGTTCTGCCAGTAGCCGACCATGATGTGGTCGCCCTTGAGCAGGATCTCGCCGTCGTCGGCGATACGGATGGTGGTGCCCGGCATCGGCTGGCCGACAGTGCCGATCTTGTTGAAGCCGGGACTGTTGACCGAGGTCGGGGCGGTGGTCTCGGTGAGACCGTAACCCTCGACGATGGTCAGGCCGGCGCCGCGGAAGAAGTGACCCAGACGCGCGCCCAGGGCGGAACCACCGGAGACCGCGTACTTGGCCTCGTTGCCCAGACGGTCCATCAGCTTGCTGTAGACGAGCTTCTTGAACAGGCCGTGCTTGAGCTTGAGCGTGAACGGCACGCTGCCCCTGCCCAGCGCCTGGCTGTACTCGATCGCGGTGTCGGCGGCGAGGTTGAAGATCTTGCCCTTGCCCTCGCTCTCGGCCTTCTGCTGGGCCTTGGTGAAGACCTTCTCGAACACGCGGGGGACCGCGAGGAGGAAGGTGGGCTTGAAGACGGAGAACTCGTCGATCAGGTCCGGGCCGGTGCTGGGGTAGTGACCCAGGACGGCCTTGCCCTCGATGACCATGACCTGGACGAAACGCGCGAAGACGTGAGCCAAGGGGAGGAAGAGCATCGTGGAGGGGACGCCCTCGTGCTCCTTGATGATGGGCTTGGCGGGGCCCTCCAGGGCCGAGTGCGCGATGAAGAGGAAGTTGCGGTGCGTCAGCTGACAGCCCTTGGGCCGGCCGGTGGTGCCGGAGGTGTAGATGAGGGTGGCGAGGTCGTCGGCCTTGACCGAGGTGCGACGCTTCTCCAGGTCCTCGTCGCTGACCTCGGAGCCGCCGGAGCGCAGGGTCTCCAGGTCGTCGCCGTCGAACTTCCACACGTTGGCGAGCTCGGGGGTCTGGTCCTTGACGGACTCGACGCGCTCGGCGTGGGCGTCGGTCTCCACGAAGACGGCCTTGGCCGCGGAGTCGGAGAGGATCCACTGGACCTGCTCGGCGGAGGAGGTCTCGTAGATCGGTACGACGATGGCGCCGACCGCCCAGACGGCATAGTCGATGGCGGTCCACTCGTAGCGGGTGCGCGACATGAGGGCGACGCGGTCTCCCTGCCCGATGCCCGCACCGATGAGGCCCTTGGCGTATCCGACGATGTCATCGTGCAGTTGCTCGACGGTCACGTCGAGCCACGGGCCGGCTCCGGTCTGCTCTTGACGGCGGGCGGCGACGGCCTTCGGCTCGGTGGCCGCGCGCGCAAAGAGCGTGTCGGTCAGCCGTGCCTCGTCGGAGATCTCGGGCTTCGCGGGAGAGCTGTATTCGCGCACGTGGTTGCTCCTGGACATGTACGGGTGTGGTGGATGGGGACGTGACGACCGTAACAACACGATCCTACTCGTGAGTAGGAAGGGTTGTCGTTCGGTATCCAACGGTGATGCGGGCTTGACGTGCTGGGGGCGGGAGAAGGCACTGCCCAGGTCGCTTTCCCGGCCCTTCCCGCGTCGGTGCCAGTGTGAGGCCATGCCCGGCACCCGTCTGGAATGTACGCAGGTCAGGTGGGTGATCAGGGCTGCTCCTCACGCGGGGCAAGAGACTATCGCCTGCCGTGACCTTCGTGCACATCCTGTACATACCAGTTCTTTGTGTCGGTTCGGCCACCCGTCGCTTCCGCCGGCGTGTGCCCCTTCCGATTCCTCCCAACGTGGTCGGGGCCCCGAGTCATCCCTGACTCCTCCCTGAACCTGCCCTGAGTGGTCCGCGCGCGCCTTCCCCGTGCGGTTACCGTGATGCCACGGACGACAGGAGGCTCGCCAGAGATGACCGAGAACAACGACGGACGGAACAGTTCCCGCAACGAGGGCCCCGACCTCATCGACGATGCCTTGCGGCTGGTCGACACGCTCCAGCGCAAGCTGCTCGCGGCGGGTGTGCGGCGCGGCGTGAACGCGGTCACCAACCCACAGCCGAAGGGCGACGTGTGGGAGGAGGCCATCCGGATGGAGAGCGAACGGGAACGCCCTCCGTTGGAGGAACTCGCCGAAATCGTGCGCAAGAGCGCCCCGGAGGTCGCCGGTCACCTCGGGCGGGCGGGGTTGTCCCTGGCCGGCGCGCTGGGGCGGACCTGGGGCGTGGTCGAGCGCGGCCTGGAACAGGGGCGCGCGGAGGCCGAACGCGCCCGCGCCCAGAGGGAGGAACGCGAGCGCGACGACCGTGCGCGTGACGAGCGGATGCGCCGTGAGTCCTCGACCGACGATCCCTCCGCCGGCGAGGAGGACGAGAGCCGAGGTGAGGCGTAGTCGTCACCGGGGTGTTCCCGGCGTGTGGAGCCTGGTTTAATCGAGGGGTTTGCACCATTTGAAAACCTGATTACATCAAGCCCGCTACTTATGTCAGGTTTTGGGCGAAAGTGTGAAGGAGCCGCCCCCATGCCGACCATCGGCGTAGACATCGGTGGAACCAAGGTCGCCGCCGGTGTCGTCGACCACGACGGGCAGATCCTGGACAAGGTCAAGTACCCGACCCCCGCCAACGACCCCGGCCAGCTCGCCGACACCGTCGCCAAGGCGGTGGAGGAGCTGCGCGGCCGCATCCCGGACACGCCCATCGAGGCGGTCGGAGTGGGTGTGGCGGGCTTCGTCGACGAGGACCGCTCCACCGTTCAGGTCGCCGTCAACCTGGGGCTGCGCGACGAACCCCTCAAGGAACGCGTCCAACAACGGGTCGAACTGCCCGTGGTCATCGAGAACGACGCCAACGCCGCCGCGTGGGCCGAGTTCCGCTTCGGCGCCGGCCGCGACAGCGACCACGTCGTCTGCGTCACCCTGGGAACCGGGATCGGAGGCGGTCTCGTCCTCGGGGGAGAACTGCACCGCGGACGCTTCGGTGTGGCCGCGGAGGTGGGGCATTACCGGATGGTGCCGCACGGACGCCGCTGCGCCTGCGGCAACCACGGCTGCTGGGAACAGTACGCCAGTGGCCGTGCGCTGGTCGCCGAGGGCCAGGACCTGGCCCGCACCGAACCCGAACACGCCCGTCGCATGCTCGAGATCGCGGGCGGGACCGTGGACGGCATCGGCGGTGAGTGCATCACCCAGGCCGCGTTGGAGGGCGACGCCGCCGCCTTGGAATGCTTCCGGACCGTGGGGGAGTGGGCGGGGCTGGGCCTGGCAGACCTCGCGGCCATCCTCGACCCCGAGTGCTTCGTCCTGGGTGGAGGCGTCTCCGACGCGGGCGACATCATCCTCGACCCGGTCCGGGCGTCCTTCGCCCGACACGTCTCCGGCCGACCGGGGCGTCGCCTGGCCGAGGTCCGGGTGGCCGAACTCGGCGGTGCCGCCGGCATCGTCGGCGCCGGCGACCTGGCCCGGCACTGATCGGTCCGTACCGACCCGCCCGACCCGCCCGACCCGCCGACACGGTGTCGGCGGGTCGGGCACATGTGAGGGGGCCGGTACCGAAGGAGTGATCTCCTCCGGTACCGGCCCCCTCGGGCGTTGCCCGGAGCCTCAGGCGCTCTCGGGGTCTGCCTTCGCCTTCTCCGCCTTCTTGGCCTCCTTGAGGGCCTTGCGTTCGGCCTTGCGCTCCGTGCGCAGGGACCGTCGACGGTCCCTGGCGTCGGCGTGCTCCTCGCGTCGGGCCTCCTTGGCCTCCGCCTCCAGCTCGTTCTTGACCGACTGGGCGTAGCGGTCCACGTATTCCTGGCCGGACAGCTCCATGAGCGCGTACATGATCTCGTCGGTGATCGCGCGCAGGACCCGCTGGTCCTTCTCCATCCCGTAGTAGCGGGAGAAGTCGAGCGGCTCACCGAACACGACCTTGGGGCGCACACCCAGCTTGGGGACGGTGCGGCCGGGGGGCATGATCTTGTCCAGGTTGATCATGGCCATCGGGACGACCGGGGCCTTGGCCTCCAGCGCCAGTCGGGCCACACCGGTGCGGCCACGGTAGAGCTTGCCGTCGGGGGAACGGGTGCCCTCGGGGTAGATGCCGAGCAGGTCACCGCGCTTGAGTACGCGCAGACCGGTGCGCAGCGCCGCCTCGCTGGCCTTGCCGCCGGACCGGTCGATCGGGATCTGGCCCACGCCGGTGAAGAACGCCTTGCTGACGAACCCCTTCACGCCGGTGCCGGTGAAGTACTCGGCCTTGGCGAGGAAGGTGATCTTACGGGGCAGTGGCAAGGGCCCGAAGAAATGGTCGGAGAACGAGAGGTGGTTGCTGACCATGATGGCCGGGCCCCGTCTGGGCACGTTCTCCACGCCCTCGGCGCGGGGCTGCCACAACACGGCCAGGACCGGCCCCAGGATCGCCTTTACCACCCAATAGAACATCGCTTCAGATCACCCCTGCACACGCGGGGAGCATTGGGGCAGGGTCTGCCACGTCTCACTGTCCCGCTCGGCCGACAACGAACACCCCACACGGCGACGAGGGAGGTTGACTCGGGTCATCCTCCCACCACGCACGAGTGACCACCAACGTGTCCGGAACCGGACGCCGGTGTCCGTCGTGGGGAGGGGCCGTACCGCGGGGCACAATCGAGGATACTCACCGGTCGGGCTCGGTCGGGGGCCGACCCACGCCACGGGAACACGCGAACCCGGGAACACGCCCGGCCCACGCATGGTTCGGGCAAGGGAACGTTACCGTGCACTCGATGACAAACGCTCGTCCGAGCGACTAGCCTCACGGCTGGGGAGTCCACCATCCCGATCCCCCTGCCGCACGATCCCCGGGAGACGCCCAGTGAGACCGACCAGCACCCATCCCCTCATCCCGGGGGCGGACCCCTACAGTCACGTCGGGTCCCGCACTGGTGTGCTGCTCTGCCACGGGTTCACCGGCTCGCCCTACTCGATGCGCCCCTGGGCCGAGTACCTGGCCGAGTCCGGACTCACCGTAGAACTGCCCCGCCTGCCCGGCCACGGCACCACCTGGCAGGACATGGCCACCACCGGAAGCGACGACTGGTACGCCGCCGTGGAGGCGGCGCTCCTCGACCTCTCCGCGCGGTGCGAGGAGGTGTACGTCATGGGATTGTCCATGGGCGGGGCCCTCAGCCTGCGCCTGGCCCAGGAGAACCCCGACGTGGTGAGGGGCGTCGTGCTGGTCAACCCGTCCCTGACGGTGGAGGATCACCGACTCCCGTTCATCGCGCCCATCCGTCACCTCGCGGCCCGCTTCCTGCCCTCCACCCCCGGGGTCGGCAGCGACGTCGCCCTCGAACCGGCCGGTGAGGGCGGATACGACCGGGTCCCCACCGCGGCCGCCGCGACACTCCCGAAGCTGTGGCGCGAGGTTCAGGGCGGCATGTCCGGTTTGCGCGCGCCGATCCTGGCCTACCGCAGCGCACAGGACCACGTCGTGGGACCGGAGAGTCTGCGTATCCTCGCCAGGAGAGCGATCAACACCCGGCTGACGATCCACCTGCTCCACGACAGCTACCACGTGGCGACCCTCGACCATGACGCCGCCACCATCTTCGAGGGCAGCCTCGCCTTCGTGCGAGAGCTCAGTAGAAGCGAGGAAGGAGCCGACCGATGACGCAACGTCGGGGCAACGGCCTGCTCGCCGACGCCTACGTCCCTTTGATCCTCCTCGCGCCGTCCCACGCCGACCTCATGCTGGAGGCACTCCGGCGCAGTGGCATCGCGGCCTACGCGATCCCCTTGGCGGAGGACGTCCTGGAGCCCACCGGTGGCCAGGTCGAGGACCCACCGACGGACCATCTGTACGTCGACGCCGAGGAACGAGGCGCCGCCGCGGAAGTATTGGGCTCCGAGTTGCCCGACCTGACCGGCACCGACCTGCTCGCACCGCGCTCCGACCCCCGTACCGAGGGGGAGGACGAACCCGGCCCGGAGGCCTCCGCCGCCAAGGAGGGCCCCGAACCTCCGATCGGCGGCGATCTCCTTGACGGCCCCGCGACCGACCTGGCCGACGGGACCGGGCGCTCCGACGACGACGCGGTCTGGAACGACCTGGTCGCCCGTTTCTACGACGAGGACGAGTCCGCCGGTGAACAGCGTGATCGGATCGCCTGGCCGGACGCGGAGAACCTCGACGCACCCGACGAGCGCGACACCGAACTCGGTGACATCCTCGCCGACCTATCCCGCGAGACCGAGGACGACGATGAGGCCCGTGAGGAGGACCGGCGCCGGGCGGAGGCCGAGCGGGAGGGCCACTACGAACCCCCACCGCCCTCCCCACTGATCCAGGGGGACCGGGTCGGTATCGCCGCCTGGTTCGGCCTCCTGGGTGTGCCGGTGCTGCTTTTCGGCGCCGCCTTCCTGGGAATCTCCCTGCCCGACTGGTCGATGCTGCTGGGAGTCCTGGTGTTCCTGGGCAGTTTCGTGGCGCTGATCCTGCGCATGACCGACTCCCGTTCCTCGGGCGACAACGGTCCCGACGATGGGGCGGTGGTCTGAGCCCTGGGCTTCGACGTCCCCCTTTGGCGCACCTTCGCCCTCTACCGGGCCATCACCCTGGTCCACGCGCTGGTCATGGTCGCCCGGAACCACGAGTACCTGGAGCGCCCCTGGATCGCCTGGCTCACCCTGGTGGTGATGGCGATCTGGACGGTGGTCACCCACCAGGTCTACGCCGTCCCCTCCCGGCGCACCTCCCGATTCCTGTGCGCCGACCTGCTGGTCGCGTTCGGCTGTCTGTTCGCCACCGCCCCTGCCGCGGCCCCCTTCTACCTCACCCAGGCCCCGCCGCTGAGCGCCTACTGGTTCGCCGGTGCCGCCTTGGCCGCGAGCGTCATCCGGGGTCGGCGAGGGGCCGCCACGGTCGCCATCGCCTATGGGATCGCGGACCTGACCCTGCGCGTGATCATGGACGCCGCCATCACCGGGGCCACCGCCCGGGGCGTGGTCCTGCTGTTGCTGACCGGCCTGGCCGTGGGCTATATGGCGCGGGTGTCCGAACAGGCGGAGGAACGCTTCGCCCAGGCCGTCGCCCTGGAGGCGCGCATCCGGGAACGGGAGCAACTCGCCCGTTCCATCCACGACTCGGTACTCCAGGTGCTGGCCCTGGTGCGACGGCGCGGTGACGAGATCGGGGGAGAGGCCGCGGATCTGGGGCGGATGGCCGGCGAACAGGAGGTCCGGCTCCGGTCCCTGGTCGCGGACGGCCTGGGCGCCCCGGCGGCGCTCCCGGGCGCACCCGCCGGGGCGGCGGGTCCCTTGGACCTGCGCGACCTGCTGCGTCCCCTGGAGACGGTACGGGTCACCGTCGCCGCGCCCGCCACCCGCGTAGAACTGCCCGACCTCACCGCACGCGAGCTGACCGCCGCGGTCGCGGCCGCCTTGGACAACGTCGAACGGCACTGTCCGGAGGGGACCCGGGCCTGGGTGCTCGTGGAGGACGAACCCGACGCGGTCGTGGTGACCGTGCGCGACGACGGCCCCGGCATCCCACCGGACCGGCTGGAGCGGGCGCGCGCCGAGGGCCGTCTGGGGGTCGACCAGTCCATCCTCGGACGCGTGCGCGATCTGGGCGGGAGCACCGAGATCCACAGCGAGCCCGGGGAGGGCACCGAGTTCGAGATGCGTGTGCCCCGATCAGCCACCTGAGACCGGAAGTCGACGCTCGCGACGCTCCGACTCACAGGGGCGGGCCATCGCCGGGTTCCTCCTGGTGGGAGAAGCGTTCCTCGCCCCAGGGGTCGGCCCGGTTGTGGTAGCCGCGGTCCTCCCAGAACCCGCGGCGATCGCCCACCATGTACTCCACCGAGCGAAGCCACTTCACGCTCTTCCACCCGTACAGGTGCGGCACCACCAGGCGTAGGGGGAAGCCGTGTTCCGGGGTGAGCGGGGCCCCGTCGCGATGGGTGGTCAGCAGCACCCCGTCGGCCAGGAAATCGTCCATGCGCATGTTGGCGCTGTAGCCGTACTCGCCCCAGGCCATCACGTGGGTGGCCTCGGGGGCGGGCGGTGCCAGCCGCACCAGGTCGGTGGCGCGCACCCCGCCCCAGTGCACGTCCGGGACGGTGAACCGCATCACGCAGTGGAAGTGGCGCACCTCCCGGGCACGGGGCAGTTCGCAGAACTCGTTCCAGTCCCACCGGTAGGTGCCCAACGATTCGGTGGCGCCGAACACGCGAAAGTCCCACCGTCCCGGTCGGAAGGAGGGGACCCGCCCGTAGTGCAGCGGCTTGTGTTCGCGGCGTACCGCCTGTCCCGGCGGCAACCCCTCCCGGTCGTCTCCCGTACCGTCGGCCGCCGACCCCTCGGACACTCGGTTCCCTCCGCAAGACTCGTTCGCCCGCCGGCGTCCGCCGACGGACCGTACGCGCTCCACACCGATGTGGGAGCACGGCGTCTGCCATCCTGTCAGGCGCCGACGAGAGCCAGATCACTCACCCCGGACGTGCGCGCCCGCCGTGGCCGTGCGCTATAGTCACAGCCATGCAGCGGAACTTTTGGCGCTTTTATGGCTACCGGCCCATCTCCCCGGTCGCCTGTAAAGCCCTGCGCTGACACAGACGACTCACGAGGAGCCCCGGGCCGGAAAAGGCCCGGGGCTCCTTTGCGTTCCACCGGACCGGACCGGCCAGGCGAGACGACTCAGCGGCACTGCCGCCCAACCGACGAACAGGGACAACCCACATGGTCATCGTTATGGCACCGGACGCCACCGCCGACAACATCGACGCACTCGTCGAGCTGGTCACCTCCTCCGGGGGTGAGGCGTACGTGACCCGCGGTGTCAGCAGGACGATCATCGGTCTGGTCGGCGACGTCGAGCGGTTCCAGGACCTGGGTCTGCGAGCCAAGCCCGGGGTCGGCGACGTACTGCGCATCTCCGCCCCGTACAAGCTGGTCAGTCGCGAGAACCACGACAGCCGCACCGTCGTCAGTGTCCGGGGCGTGCCGATCGGCGGTGAGAACATGACCGTCATCGCCGGTCCCTGCGCGGTCGAGACGCCCGAGCAGACCCTCGCCGCGGCCCACATGGCCAAGGCCGCCGGCGCCGCCCTTCTGCGAGGTGGCGCCTACAAGCCCCGCACCTCCCCCTACGCCTTCCAGGGACTGGGCGAGCAGGGCCTGAAGATCCTCTCCGACGTGCGCGACGAGACCGGCATGCCGATCGTCACCGAGGTCGTGGACGCCGCCGACGTCGACCTGGTCGCCTCCTACGCGGACATGCTCCAGATCGGCACCCGCAACATGCAGAACTTCGCGCTTTTGCAGGCCGCCGGTGACGCCGGCAAGCCCGTCCTGCTCAAGCGCGGCATGAGCGCCACCATCGAGGAATGGTTGATGGCCGCCGAGTACATCGCCCAGCGCGGCAACCTCGACGTCGTGCTGTGCGAGCGCGGCATCCGCACCTTCGAGAAGGCCACCCGCAACACCCTGGACATCAGCGCGGTCCCGGTGGCGCAGAACCTCACCCACCTGCCGGTGATCGTCGACCCGTCCCACTCCGGTGGCAAGCGCGACCTGGTCCTGCCGCTGTCCCGCGCGGCCATCGCCATCGGCGCCGACGGCGTCATCGTGGACGTGCACCCCAACCCGGAGACCGCCCTCTGCGACGGCCCCCAGGCCCTGGTGGAGGAGGACCTGAGCGTGCTGCGCGACGTCGCCGGCACCCTGGCCACCCTGAGCGGACGCACGCTCACCCCGGCCCCGACGCGCGAGCTCGCCGACGTGTAGCCCTGCTCGTTCTGAGCCTGCGCCGACGCTTCGGTGCGCGTTCGGGCACCCTCCGTGGTGCAGTGGGCAGCGTCAGAACGAAGGGAGCGGTGCCCTCGGGGCACCGCTCCCTTCGTGGTCGGTCGGTCAGAGGGCGGGCACGGCGGTGGCCGCGGCCGGCACGACGCCCTTCCTGGGCGCCGCGTCGCCCAGGAAGCTGGGCTTGTGCACCTGAGCGGTGGTCAACAGGTACTCGGCGAGCTCCTCGGCGTCCATCCGCTTCTCGATCGTGCGCAGGTCGGCGATCTTGGCGGCGGTCTCCACCTGACGCGGGGTCAGCATCGTGCAGCAGTCCTCGTCGGGCAGCTCCGAGATGGCCAGTGTCCCGATCTTGCGGGCCTGGTCCATGATCTCGGTCTTGTCCATGCCGATGAGCGGCCGCAGGATCGGCATGTCCACCGCGTCGTCCAGCGCGGTCAGGTTGGTCATCGTCTGGCTGGAGACCTGTCCCAGGGCGTCGCCGGTGATCAAGCACTCCGCACCCAGGTCGTCGGCCAGGGCCTCGGCGGTCTTGAGCATCAGCCGCCGCTGGGCGACGATCTGCAGGCGCTCGATGCCCGAGCTCTTCAGCTGCTGCTGAGCCTTGCCGAAGGGCACCACGAACAGGCGCGAACCCACCTGGTAGCGGTCGATCTGCCGGACCAGGCTGTAGGCCTTGTAGATCGACTCGGGGCCGGTGAAGGGCATCCCGGAGAAGTGCAGGAAGTCGACCTTCAGCCCGCGTCGGATCATCCGGTGCGCGGCCACGGGCGAGTCGATGCCGCCCGACATCAGGACCAGGCCACGACCGCTCATCCCGGCGGGCAGACCGCCCTGGCCGGGGACGCCGTCGGTGAAGACGAACGCCTCGTCCTTGTCGATCTCCACGTACAGGGTGTTGTCGGGACGCTTGAGGTTCACCTTGTAGCCGTGCGCCTCGATGATCTTGGAACCGAGGAAGCCGGCCAGCTCACCGGAGTTCATCTCGAAACGCTTGTCCCGGCGGCGGGCGCGCACCGCGAAGGTGCCCTCGCGGTCGGCCATGGAACGCACGGACAGGTCCACGATGGCGTCGAGGTCCTTGCGGACCCGGCGCACCAGGTGCACCCACACCACGCCCATGACGTTGGCCATGCGGTCGGCGATCTCGGCGATCTCCAGGTCCGACGCCTCGGGCTTGCGCACGATGATCACGCCGGCGCCGCGCTGGGAGAGACGGATGTCGCCCAGGTCGCGGACCGAGGAACGGATGTTGTTGTGCAGCCGGCGCTCGAACAGCTTGCGGTTGGAACCCTTGAGGACGATCTCTCCGAGCTTCATCAGCACGCAGAGCTCGCCGAGCCCGGCGTCGGCTCCGACCTCGGTTGCGGGGATCGGCGCGGACTCCAGCGACGCGGACATGGTGCTTACCTCCGGAAAAGATGATGCCTTCGTGCCCGGTGAGGCGGGAGGGGGTGGGTGGTGGGACCGGGCGTGCCCACCGTTGTCTTCCAGTATCGAACAATCCAAGGAGCGCTCGGTACATTCCCGGACCGGTCGCCGGACACGCGAACGGCCCCTCCCGGTGTGGAAGGGGCCGTGGAACGCCGGCGCAAGCGCTCGAACACGCCGAAGCGCTAGCGGAGGCGCTCAGCGGCAGGGGTTGCCGTTCGGGCGCCGTCAGGCTCTGTTCTCTGGAAACCCGGGG
>NZ_BCSH01000064.1 GCF_001570765.1 Nocardiopsis listeri NBRC 13360
TTTTTTTGTTGTGTGGCTCATATGGGCAGCAGGAAGCCGGTGGAACCGGCGGCTCCCCCGAGATCGATGAGATCATGTCCATCGATCCCACGACCACCCCGAACCCCTGGCCTGTGGATAACGGGGTCGGGGTGGGGAAGTAGGGGATGGGGAATGGGACAATCTCCGGATGACGAAGACAATCCCGGCGGAGCTGTTGGCGGCCGCTGAAGCGGCGAAGGGCTTCATGCCCACGGATGAGGGCCTGGCCCTGTACGAGACGGCTGTGGAGTACGCCGACCGGGGACCGATCGTGGAGATCGGGACCTATTGCGGGAAGTCCACCGTGTTCCTGGGGGCGGCGGCTCGGGTGGCGGGGGCGAAGGTCGTCACCGTGGACCATCACCGGGGGTCGGAGGAACACCAAGAGGGGTGGGAGTACCACGACGCCACCCTGATCGACTCGGAGACGGGGAAGTTCGACACACTGCCGCACTTCCGGCGCACGATCACGCGGGCCGGGCTGGACGAGGAGGTCATCGCGATCGCGGGGGCGTCCACGGCGGTCGCGGCCGTTTGGGGCACCGAACTGGGCATGCTCTTCATCGACGGTGGTCACAGTGAGCAGGCCGCCCAGAACGACTACGAGGGTTGGACTCCGCACATCGCGGTCGGTGGCGCGTTGGTCATCCACGACGTCTTTCCGAACCCGGAGGACGGGGGGCGTCCGCCCTACAACATCTACCGTCGTGCTCTGGAGACCGGACGGTTCAAGGAGGTACGCGTGCTCGGTTCCATGCGGGTGTTGGAACGTACCTCCTGATCCGACGTGGTCCCCGTGGCATCGAGGGCCCTTCGGTCCTCGGGGCCACGGGGATTCATCGAACACCATGTGACACGCCGGATGAGGGTAAGTCCTCGGTAAGAAGTCACCGGGCGGTTACGGATTCGGCCTTGACACAGTTACGGGCGGGTATCGTGACGGTGAGGGTGGAGCGATGATGGTGGCGATTTTCCCCGGGATACCGCTTCAGTCCTGACTCGAACTGAACCGATCAGGGGCACTCGCGCGTCAAACACCAGGACGGCACGGTGCCGGACGTGATTTGCCATGGGGGCGGGGAGCTGAGCGAGAGCACACACGGCGATGGCGGGACGGATGGACAGCGTCCCGACTCGAATACGCCGGAGACGAACGACACCTCTGCAGAGGAGCTGTCCAGTCAGGCGACGCCCCAGGGTGATGTACCCGCTACCGATGATGACAAATCGGAGGGGGACTCCGGAGGGAACGACACTCCTGAGCCGGAATTCATCGTTGGCGGAGCCGCCGCATTCAAGACCAGTGGCACGTTCTTCCGTGAGCGGGTGGCCCAGACTTTGGCCGATCAGGGTTACGGTCTGGACGACGTGCCCTCTTCCGATTTGAACACCGATTCCGAGGCCGCCGAAGCCGAAGACGAAGACGAATCGGACTCCGCCTCCTCCACCTCCGCCGTCCCCTTCGCGGCAGAGGGCGAGGAGGACAAGGAAGGAACCGAGGAGGTGGCGACCGAGGCGGCGGAAAGCGTCCGCGCCGAGGACCCCGACAATGAGGCCACCGGTGTCTTCCCGCTCCCGAACCTCGCTCAGGCGAACGTGGAGGAGCCGGAGGGCTCGGAGGGAAGGGAAGACGCTTCCACGCCCGTCCCGGCGCCTGAGAGCACTGAGAGCACTGAGAGCTCTCAGAGCCCTGCGGGACCGGAGGGGGTGGACTCTCCGGTGGCCGCCGCGGAGGCGACCACCGAACCCGAGGACGAGCCGAGCCGCGAGGACGAGGCGAAGCCGACCGAGGCGATGCCCGCGGTGGCGGCCACCGCGTTCGTTTCCCTGCCGGACGAGAGGACGGACGAGAACTCCGAGGACAGCGACCGGATCGCCGAGCAGCAGGCGGCGCCGGCCGATGACGAGATGTGGCCGCGGCCTCGACGGTTCTCCGACTACACGTCGGAGCGTGAGGAACAGGCCAAGGACGAGGCCGAGAAGGGCGACGGCGCCACCGCGGCCGCCGGAGGGGCCGCCGCTGCCGCCTCGGCTCAGGCCGCGGCATCCGGTGGTCCGACCGGCCCCGGAGGCCCCAAAGGCCCACCCGGTGGCCCGGGCGGTCCGAAGGGCCCCGGCGACAAGGCCAAGGGCGACAAGAAGCCGAAGACCAAGAAGCCGCTGTGGTGGCGCATCCTGCGCGTGTTCCTCATCGTCACGGGCCTGATGATCGTCGCGGGCGTCGGTGTGTTCGCGTTCTTCTACACCACGGTGGAGATCCCGGACGCGGCCAAGGCCGACGCGGTCGAGCAGGGGTCGACGTTCTACTTCGCCGATGGTGAGACGGAGTTCGCCTATCGCGGCACCGACCGTGAGGTGGTCGACTACGAGCAGATGGTCGCCGGCGGCGACCACGTCGTCGAAGCCGTCATCTCCGCGGAGGACCGGGGCTTTTGGACCGAGCCGGGTGTCTCACTGAGTGGTACCACGCGCGCGGTGTGGTCCACGATCACCGGTGAGCAGGTGCAGGGTGGCTCGACCGTCACCCAGCAGATGGTGCGCAACTACTACGAAGGCGTGTCCCTGGACCAGACCGTGGCCCGCAAGGTCCAAGAGATCATCATCGCGATCAAGGTGGACCAGAACGAGGACAAGGAGTGGGTGATGGAGCAGTACCTCAACACCATCTACTTCGGTCGTCAGGCCTACGGCATCCAGGCCGCCGCCCAGGCGTACTACCACAAGGACGTCGACGAGCTCACCCCGGAGGAGTCCGCGTTCCTGGCCGCCGCCATCCAGCAGCCGACCCGTTTCGGTCAGGCCGACGTGGAGACCACGCCGGCGATGGAGAACCGGTGGCAGTACGTCATCAACGGTCTGGTCACGACCGAGGCCATCACCCAGGCCGAGGCCGACCAGATGGAGTTCCCCGCCCCTGAAGCGGAGAAGCCCATGGGGGGCGCCGACATCAGTGGCTACAAGGGATACATGCTCCAGGAGGCCCTGAGCGAGCTGGAGCGTCTGGGCTACACCGAGGACCACATCAACCGGCAGGGCTACAAGATCGTCACGACCTTCGACAAGGGCATGATGGACGCGGCCTATGAGTCGGTCGAGGCGATGGTGCCGCCGGAGAACCTTCCCGAGGGCGTCAACATCGGTCTGACCACCATCGACCCCGCCACAGGCGAGGTCAAGGCGTTCTATGGCGGTCACGACTACGTCACCAACCAGTACGACAGCGCCTTCCTGGGCGCCGCGCAGGCCGGTTCGGCGTTCAAGCCGTACGTGTTGGCCACCGCCTTGGAGCAGGGCTACGGCCTGAACTCCACGGTGGACGGGCGTGGTCCGCGGGACGTCCAGGGATCCCGGGTGCAGAACGCGGGCAACTCTCCCGGTGGGGTCATGACGTTGACCCAGGCCACCCAGGTCTCCAACAACCTGGGCTTCGTGGAGTTGGCGCAGGAGGTCGGCTTCGAGGAGATCCGCCAGACCGCCTACGACGTGGGTCTTCCCGAGGGCAGTATCGACGACAACCAGCTGGTGCCGGTCATGCCGCTCGGAGCGAGCAGCGTGCGCCCGGTCGACCAGGCCAGTGGGTTCGGAACCTTCGCCAACGGCGGTGTGCACATGGAGGCACACGTCGTCAAGGAGGTCGTGAACCAGGCGGGCGACAACGAGCGCCCCGACGTCGTCGAGAACCGTGCCCTGGAGGAGACCACGGCCGCGGACGTCACCCACGCGCTCGAAGGGGTCGTCACCGGAGGTACCGGTACGGCGGCGCGACTGTGGGACCACCCGGTCGCGGGCAAGACCGGTACGACCGACGGCAGCGTCGCCGCCTGGTTCGTGGGTTACACCCCGCAGCTGTCGACGGCGGTGGGCGTGTACAGCGGGAACAACGAGAGCTTCAGCATCCCGGGGCACAACATCTCCGGTGGCGGTCTGCCCGCCTCGATGTGGAACTCGTACATGACCCGCGCGATGGAGGGCTACGAGCGCGGTTCGTTCCCGGACCCGGCGTTCGACGGCACCACGGAGAACTGGGCGCCGGATCCGGCGACCCAGGCACCGCAGGAGCCTCAGGAACCGCAAGAACCTCAGGAGCCCCAGGAACCTCAGGAACCTCAGGAACCCGAGATCCCGGAGCTCCCGGAGGAACCGGAGATCCCCGAGCTCCCGGAGGAGCCGGAGGAACCGGGTATCCCGGAGAGCCCTGGAATTCCGGAGATGCCACCGTCGACACGCAGCGAAGACGGCTAGCGTCGCCACGCGAAGAGGGCCTCGTACCACATCGGTACGGGGCCCTCGCCCTTGTGTGAGGGTGGATCCTCAGGCGACCACCGGCTCGGTGTCCCAGCTGTGCAGGAACACCCGGGAACCGGGGGTGGTGCGGGTGAGCGCGTCCACGGCCAACACGATCGCGGCGGTCGTCCAGGTGCTGCGTTCGACCGGCCAGCGCACCTGTTCGGCGAACTGGTAACCGGTCCAGTAGACGCCGTCGTCGGGGTCGCGCAGGTGCTGGATCTCCCGCAGGATGCGTATCGCGGCGTCGGTCTCGCCCATGGCGGCCAGCGTGAGCACCAGCTCGGAGGACTCCGCCGCGGTCACCCACGGCTGGTCGCTCACGCAGCGCACACCCAGGCCGGGGACGACGAAGGTGTCCCAGCGTTCCGCGACGCGAGCCCTGGCGTCGTCACCGCGGACCGCCCCGCCCAGGATCGGGTAGAACCAGTCCATCGAGAAGCGGGAGCGGTCGGCGAACAGCCCCTCACGTTCGTTGATGAGGGTGGCGAGTCGGTCGGCGGCGGCCTCCCACCCGGGACGTTCCCTGCCCAGCCGGGCGCCCAACGCGGCGCCGCAGCGCAGCGCGTGGTGCACGCTGGAGCAGACCGTGAGCAGGGCGTGGTCGCCGGGTGTTCCGTCCTCATCCCGCGCCCACAGGATCTCCCCGTGGTCGCCGCGCAGCGTCAGCACGAACTCCAGCCCGCTCTCCACGGTCGGCCACAGTTCTTCGGCGAACGCGGTGTCGCCGGTGGTGAGCAGGTGGTGGAACACACCCACGGCCGGGTAGGCGGCGTGGTTGGCCTCTCGCAGACCCGTGACGGGCCTCCCCTGCCGGAACTTGGCGGGCCAACCGCCGCCGGGGTGCCGACTTCCAGCCAACCACCGATAGGCGCGCCGGGCGGCCTCGGCGTGTTCGGGCATGGTCAGACCGGTCACGGTCAGGGCCATGGCGCACTCCACGTGGTCCCACACGTCGGTGTGACCGCCGGGGAACCATGGGATGGCGCCGCCGGGCTCCTGGGCGCGCACCAGGTAGTCGGCGGACCGGTACAGCTGCTCGGTGCTGAGGACTCCGGGGAGGTGCAGGGCGTCGGGGTCGCTGGGCGCGGGTGCGGTGGCCATCAGTCGGACACGTCGGTCGTGATCGGCTTGCGCACGTACACGATGACGCTCTTGCCGATGACCGGGTTGAGGAGTCTCTCCGCGATCCGGGTCACCTTGGGGGCCTGGAGCATGTCCCAGACGAGCAGGTCGTGGTAGGCCTTGGCCGCCGGGTGGTCGTTGTTGTCGGTGCCCACGGCGCACTTGATCCACCAGTAGGGGGCGTGGAGGGCGTGCGCGTGGTGGTGCGGGCCGATCTCGAAACCGGTGGCCTTGAGCTTGGCCTCCAGCTCGGCGCGGGTGTAGATGCGGATGTGGCCGCCCTCGTTGGTGTGGTACTCCTCCGAGAGCGCCCAGCAGATGCGTTCGGGCAGGAAGCTGGGCACGGTGACGGCGGCGATGCCGCCGGGCCTGAGGACCCGGTACAGCTCCTTCATGGCGGCGGTGTCGTGCGGCAGGTGCTCGAAGATCTCGGCGGCGACGACACGATCGAAGGAGTCGTTGTCGAAGGGCATGTCGAGGGCGTCGCCCTTGACGGTCTCGGCCTTGGCGGACGCGGGCGCCTCACCTTCGTGGGCCATGGCCGCGAACATGGTCTCGACCTCGGCGAGGTCGTCGACGTTCTGGTCGAAGGCGACCACGTCGGCGCCGCGGCGGTAGATCTCGAAGGCGTGGCGGCCACCGCCACATCCCAGGTCGAGAACGCGGTGGCCCGGGCCGACGGGGAACAGGTTGAAGTCGACGGTGATCAGTGGAGGCTCCCTAGGGATGGTGCTGCGGGTCAGGCGCCGTTCGCGCGGGCCCGCACGGGCGCGGGGCGGTGGTCGCCGTCGAGAGTGGTCCCCTTGACGGCGGTGATGGTGGAGGCGTAGCGCTGCGCGGTGAGCTCGGCGACGGCCTTCCAGGTGAACCGTTCCTGGACGCGGCGCCAGGCGGCGGCGCTCATGCGCTCACGTTCTGCGTCGTCGTCGAACAGGGAGGCGAGTTCGGCGGCGAGGAGGTCGGGGTCGCCCGGGGGGATGAGGCGGCCGGCGTCGCCGTCGGTGCCGACGACCTCGGGCAGGGCGCCGGCGTGGCTGGCGATGAGCGGCGTGCCGCAGGCCATGGCCTCGACGGCGGGTAGGGAGAAGCCCTCGTAGAAGGAGGGGACGACGGCGACCTGCGCGCCGGCGATGAGGCGGCCCAGTTCGTCGTCGTCGATGCCGCTGACGAACTCGATGCGGTCGCGCAGGCCGAGTTCGTCGACGAGGAGGTCGGTGGGGCCACCGGGCCGGGGTTTGCTGACGATGGTCAGGGTGACGTCGCGTTCGGTGGCGAGTTTGGCGGCGGCGCGCAGCAGGACGGCGACACCCTTGAGGGGGCTGTCGGCGCTGGCGGTGCACACGATGCGGCCGGGGACGCGTTCCACGTCGGGGCGCGGGTGGAAGTAGCGGGTGTCCACGCCCAGCGGGGTGACCTCCATGGTGGCGGGGTCGACCCCGAACTCACGGGCGATGTCGTCGGCGGAGGACTGGGAGGGCACGAGGATGGGGTCGAGGCGGCGGGCGACGCGGGCCTGCATCTTCACGAACCCGTACCAGCGTCGCTTGGAGAGTTTCTGTAGGCCCTTGGCCTCGGCGATCTCGATGCGGCGGTCGACGCTGATGGGGTGGTGGATGGTGGTGACCAGGGGCAGGCCGGCGGACTTGACGCCGAGCAGGCCCCAGCCGAGGGTCTGGTTGTCGTGGACGACGTCGAACTCGTTGAGGCGGCGGCGGAGTTCGCGGTTGGCGCGCAGAGAGTAGGTGAGCGGTTCGGGGAACCCGGCGGTCCACATGGTGGCGACCTCGAGGACGTCGATCCAGTCGCGCCAGTGGCGCAGGGGCGGGGCGACGAAGGGGTTCGTGTCGTTGTACAGGTCGAGGGAGGGGAGTTTCTCCAGTGCGACGCCCTCGTCCAGGACCGGGTAGGGCTGGCCGGAGAAAACGGTGACCTGGTGTCCGAGCGCGGCGAGTTCGCGGGACAAGTGGCGTACGTACACGCCTTGTCCGCCCACGTGTTGTTTGCTCCGGTACGACAGGAGGGCGACGCGTAGGGGGCGGCGGTCGCCGGACGGCTCTGGGGTCGGTCCCGTGCTTGTGCCCGACTGGGTCAAGAGTCCACCTCTTCGTTGGGTCGCGTGCCCGGTAGTCGCCGTTCGTCCTCGGTCGCCGTCGGGTCCGTCCGGGCGCCCCCATATGTTACTCGCGAGTTCACTCGGGGTCGGCGCCGGGCAGTGGCTTTGTTCTGTTTTGCGGACCCCAAGGGGCGCCCGGACACGCCAAAGCGAAGCGGAGGCGCTAAGGAAGCACTGCCTAGGAGGATCCTATTCCGGGTGGTCGATTCAGGTGGTGGTGGCCCACCGTGGGAGCTCCATCGAACCGCCCCGCCTGACCAGGCCGCGCTCCTCCAGGGTGCGAAGATGCGCGGCGGTCTCGGATGCGGCCATGTGCCGGGCCAGGATCCGCATGTCCTCCCAGGGGCGACGCCACTCCAGACCGGAGGTGAGTTCCCACAGGGTGGTGGGACCGGGGCCGAGCAGCTCCGCCATCCGCGCCAGGCGTTCCTCGTGGTGGTCGGTGATCGCCCGGGCGCGTTCGGGTAGCCCGGTGAAGCGTTCCTCGTGTGAGGGAAGGCATAGCAGCCGCTCGGCGTCGGGCAGGCGTCCGATGCGGGACTGGGAGGACAGGAAGTCGCCGAGTGGGTCGCCCTCGGGGGCGTCGAGGGGGAACTGGCCCACGTGCGGGGTGATGCGTGGCAGGACGTGGTCGCCGGTGAACAGCAGCTCCCGGTCGGCCAGGTGCAGGCACAGGTGGCCGGGGGTGTGGCCGGGGGTCCACACGGCGCGAAGGTCCGGCCCGGGCACGTCGACCCGCTCGCCGTCCTGGAGGGCCAGGTCAGGGGTGGCGGGAGACCGGAAGACGGTGGGGGAGGCGCGGAAGGCATCGATGTCCTCGGTGGGGAACCCGGCGCGGGTCATCTGCGTGACCATCGCGGTGGCCCGTTCCTCCTGGTCGCGTCCCGCCTGTCTCTCCAGGACGGCTATGTCCCGGGGGTGCATGGCGATCCAGGCGTCGGAGGCTTCTCGCAGGCGGCCGCTCAGACCGGAGTGGTCCGCGTGGAAGTGGGTGATGACGGCGCCCTGGACCTGGTCGACGCGGTGACCGGCCCGGGCCAGGCCGTCGACCAGGGCCGACCAGGAATCGTCGTGGTCCCAACCGGTGTCGATGAGGACGGGGCCACCGGGGGCCGAGAGAGAGTAGACGTAGGTGAAGCCGATCGGGTTGTGGGGGACGGGCACCGGGATGCTCCAGAGCCCCTCGCCCAGGTCCTCCACCGGGGGAACCTCGCGCATTGTGGGACGGCCTTTCCGCTGGAAACCGAATCACATTCGATTCTAGGGAAGGGGCTCCTGGGACTTTTGGGCGGAGTGCGGCCAAAGCCGGATGATTGCGGTCCAGCCCCTAGGTGTTCGACGAAGTAGAACATATTCTACCTGGCTGGGCGATCGACCCGAAAATCTCTATCATGATCTCGTATTACCTCTGTCACGTCGGGCGATGAGGTGCGGATCATGGGTTCGGACGGCTGCCTGGGAGGGAAAGCGTTAGATAACGTGTTCTCATGACGGTCGGCGATCTCACGCCGGCCTTGAGGTGGCTCTCGGCCACCGCCTTCGCGGTGGACCGATGATGAAGGGGAGAGACCCAGTGGCGGTGCAGGCACCGATCGGAACGATGACGCGGAATCAGACACAGCGTCGCCGACGTATCGTCCAGACCGCGGCCGCCCTGGCGGTACGCGGTGGCGTCGAGGCGATGCAGATGCGCTCGGTGGCCGAGCGCGCCGGGGTCGCCCTGGGCACCCTCTACCGCTACTTCCCCTCGAAGATGGACCTGGTCGTGGCCGTGGTCACCGAGGAACTGGATCTGCTGGAGGGCGGCATCGTGCGCCGTCCACCCACCGCCGACACCGCCGCTGGTCGTGCCGTCGACGTGCTGTTGCGCGCCACCCGCGGACTCATGCGTGAGCCCGAGCTGGCCGACGCGCTGGTGCGTTCGCTGATCATGGCCGAGGTCAAGATCGAGCTGGACGTGCGCATCACCGACCTGGTGTGGCGGGTGGCCACCGGCAACC